>NZ_CP180728.1:0-712500 GCF_049852135.1 Nitrobacter sp. TKz-YC02 | reverse complement strand
GATCGAACCGATAGCGAGGCGGTCAAGCTTCGCTAACAGGATCATTTACAACCCGCTCACCTCGCAACTTGCGTTACGACATGACCGAGCGCCGAAATGACCTGGAGATAGTGAATGGGCGCCGACCGTGCTTCACAGCACGACCCGCGATCCAGACTCGGATCGATCTCCTCTTTACGATGTCAGAAATCCCGCACGTCCATCTATAACAAATGAGGCATGCGAAGCGTTGTTTTCGCGGACGATATCAATCGAACAATGCCGATCAATCAAACCATCTGGTGGAGCCAGACGGGATCGAACCGACGACCTCATGCTTGCAAAGCACGCGCTCTCCCAGCTGAGCTATGGCCCCGTACCAGAAGACGAATGCTGCACTTGATCAAATGGTGGGCCTGGGAAGACTTGAACTTCCGACCTCACGCTTATCAAGCGCGCGCTCTAACCAACTGAGCTACAAGCCCCTAACGACTAGGGACAGCGCACTCCGCCGGCTTAACCGGATCATGAGCACAAGCGCCGCCCCTGGCGCGTGTTCGTCCGCGAAGAAAGAGAAACGAAGACGGCGAAATCCCGCCAATGCAGCTCAACGATCCTGACGATCGTTGGCCACTGATGTTTCTAAAACGGTTCGATAACAGCAAGCTGTTGAAGAACCATCCTTAGAAAGGAGGTGATCCAGCCGCAGGTTCCCCTACGGCTACCTTGTTACGACTTCACCCCAGTCGCTGACCCTACCGTGGTCGGCTGCCTCCCTTGCGGGTTAGCGCACCGCCTTCAGGTAAAACCAACTCCCATGGTGTGACGGGCGGTGTGTACAAGGCCCGGGAACGTATTCACCGTGGCATGCTGATCCACGATTACTAGCGATTCCAACTTCATGGGCTCGGGTTGCAGAGCCCAATCCGAACTGAGACGGTTTTTTGAGATTTGCTAGGGGTTGCCCCTTTGCTTCCCATTGTCACCGCCATTGTAGCACGTGTGTAGCCCAGCCCGTAAGGGCCATGAGGACTTGACGTCATCCCCACCTTCCTCGCGGCTTATCACCGGCAGTCTCCTTAGAGTGCTCAACTAAATGGTAGCAACTAAGGACGGGGGTTGCGCTCGTTGCGGGACTTAACCCAACATCTCACGACACGAGCTGACGACAGCCATGCAGCACCTGTGCTCCATGCTCCGAAGAGAAGGTCACATCTCTGCGACCGGTCATGGACATGTCAAGGGCTGGTAAGGTTCTGCGCGTTGCGTCGAATTAAACCACATGCTCCACCGCTTGTGCGGGCCCCCGTCAATTCCTTTGAGTTTTAATCTTGCGACCGTACTCCCCAGGCGGAATGCTTAAAGCGTTAGCTGCGCCACTAGTGAGTAAACCCACTAACGGCTGGCATTCATCGTTTACGGCGTGGACTACCAGGGTATCTAATCCTGTTTGCTCCCCACGCTTTCGTGCCTCAGCGTCAGTATCGGGCCAGTGAGCCGCCTTCGCCACTGGTGTTCTTGCGAATATCTACGAATTTCACCTCTACACTCGCAGTTCCACTCACCTCTCCCGAACTCAAGATCCTCAGTATCAAAGGCAGTTCTGGAGTTGAGCTCCAGGATTTCACCTCTGACTTAAAGACCCGCCTACGCACCCTTTACGCCCAGTAATTCCGAGCAACGCTAGCCCCCTTCGTATTACCGCGGCTGCTGGCACGAAGTTAGCCGGGGCTTATTCTTGCGGTACCGTCATTATCTTCCCGCACAAAAGAGCTTTACAACCCTAGGGCCTTCATCACTCACGCGGCATGGCTGGATCAGGCTTGCGCCCATTGTCCAATATTCCCCACTGCTGCCTCCCGTAGGAGTTTGGGCCGTGTCTCAGTCCCAATGTGGCTGATCATCCTCTCAGACCAGCTACTGATCGTCGCCTTGGTGAGCCATTACCTCACCAACAAGCTAATCAGACGCGGGCCGATCTTTCGGCGATAAATCTTTCCCCGTAAGGGCTTATCCGGTATTAGCACAAGTTTCCCTGTGTTGTTCCGAACCAAAAGGTACGTTCCCACGCGTTACTCACCCGTCTGCCACTGACGTATTGCTACGCCCGTTCGACTTGCATGTGTTAAGCCTGCCGCCAGCGTTCGCTCTGAGCCAGGATCAAACTCTCAAGTTGGACTTGAAACTTTGAGCCGGCTGATCACAACGTTTGACGAGGTCCCACCATTTTTTGTTAGCCGAAGCTAACAGCCATCCGCGATTCACATCGCTGATGACGATGGTGTAACCTTTAAAACGTGTACCGCCGAAGTCTTTCGTCCGGCCTCAATCCACGAAAGCCGAAGCCTTCATTGATCGAGACCCGCAAGGACTCCGCCGTCCACGTTTCTCTTTCTTCATCTTCACTTGTCAAACAGCCCGGGTCCAAGGACCCACCTTCCATCTCTGGAAGCTCCGCGAAGCGCTCACCGGACGACAAATAACAACCGATGGCTATCGGCTGTTGAGTCACTCAACCTAGTGAGGAGCTTCACCGACGCAGCTAAGGGCCTTGGTAAGGCCCAAGGCCGCGCCGCGTTCAGTGGCCGGTTTATAGTCCCACCCTCGGACGCTTGTCAACGCCCATCGTCAACAAATTGTTGCATCGGGTAAAACAACATCGCAGGCCAAAAAGCCCTGCGAAACGCCGTACTTGAGCCACATTCCTGCGACGTTCTCTAGAAATAAGTCTTGAATCGCCGATTGCTAGGGGCAGCGGCCATTATCGTTATGTCCAGGAACCGGTAGCTTTCAGCAGACGGTGGTCATCCACGGTCGCATCGCCTTGTCCAGGCGGCCGCAATGCATCGAGGGCTCAGACGCCGTTGATGTTCGTGACCCAGGCCAACCGGCGGGAGCCTTGAGCATGAAGCACGCGAATCTTTCGTCTCTCGCCCGAGGGCGTCGGACGCCGGGATACGCAAGAGTTTCGCCGGTTGCAGGAATTTGGGGGACGGCGGATTGAACGCAGCACGCAGTGGGGATCGAGGACGCGAGACGGGGATCATTGACCTGGGTCATGAGCCGCCGCTTTCTGCGGACGGATCCGAAGCCGCCGTCATCGACCGCCGCCGCATCTCTGTGCAGTGGTTCAGCGGCACCATTCTTACAGGCCTGTGCGGCGCGGCTCTTATTGGCGGCGCCGTTTTTGCATCGCTCGATGGTGAAACCACCTTTGCGAGGGTAGCCGAGCGCGTCGAAGGCGGACTTCGCGGCTCGTTCGGAGCCGGTGACCATCAGGCCAGCCTTCACAAGAGCGATCGTCTGCCGCCGCCGAGCGAGGCGGCCGCTGCAAGGCAGGTCATTCGCGTCTCGACCGTGACCCGCGCCGGCAATCGCGACGTGATGCGGGTCCGGCCCTTCGTTCGGGTATCCGGCAACCTGTCGATGGCGACCGGCGATCTCAGCGCAAAGATTCCGCCATTCAACGCGCAACGCCTGCTGGCCGATGGTGGTAGCCACGCCCGCACTGCCCAAGAAGATGCAAGCACCGCCGCAGCGGCCGAACCAGACGCCGAAGTTTCCTTCGTAACCCGTGATCTCGCACTGATCCTCCCGAAGGCGACCATCGCAGCAACCATCCCGATCGATGAAGTTCTGATGCGGGTACGCGAAGCCTCGAACTGGCGCGGCAACAGCGGCGTGCGGTACACGATGGCCGAGGCTGCGGTAGAGACCGCTGGCCCGACGTCGGGCATCAAAATGGCCTACGCCGCCGAAGGTAGCGTGGACCCCTATGCAGGTTTCGAGGCCCGCATCGTTCCGGAAAACGTCACGTTGCTTTCGAAAACCAGCGAACAACTTACTGGCGGCAATCCACTGGGCGAGCGCGTGCATCTGGTCAGGAGAGGCGACACTATCGCCTCGGTGCTGCGGGACCAGGGCGCGACGCCGGAAGAAGCCCATGCGATCGCAAGCACGCTCGGACCCCGAGGCCACGACGGTGGACTCAGGGAAGGCCAGAAGTTGCGTATCCTGATGGCGCCTGCGGCCTCCGACCAGCGACTCGTCCCCTACCGCGTGATCGTGGCGAACGATTCCACCATCGAGGCTGTCGCCGCACTGTCGGATCTCGGCAATTACGTCGCTGTCGACGTCGCCAGCATGAATTCGATCGCCGATGTCGCTGACAGCAACGACACCGACGATGACCGCGGAGTCCGACTTTATCAAAGCATCTACGAGACCGCGCTGCGGGACAAAGTGCCGCCAGCGATCATCGAGGACATGGTCCGCATCTACTCCTACGACATCGATTTCCAGCGCAAGGTCCAACCCGGCGATTCATTTGACGTCTTCTACGCCGGCGACGACGAAGGAACGCCGACGACCGAGAAAAACGAAGTGCTTTATGCCTCTCTCACCGTGGGTGGTGAGACCAAGAAATACTATCGTTTCCAAACTCCCGACGACGCCGCCGTCGATTATTATGACGAGACCGGCAAGAGCGCGAAGAAGTTCCTGGTCCGCAAACCGGTCGCCAGCGCGATCATGCGATCAGGATTCGGCGTTCGGCGCCACCCCATCCTCGGCTACGTGAAAATGCACACCGGCGTCGATTGGGCGGCACCTTATGCCACACCAATTTTCGCGACCGGCAACGGCGTCGTCGAAAAAGCAGAATGGGAAGGCGGCTACGGCAAGTATGTCCGTATCAAGCACAACAACGGCTATGAAACCGCGTACGGCCACATGTCGGCCTTCGCCAAGGGCCTCGAGCCAGGCAAGCGCGTCAGGCAAGGGCAGGTGATCGGCTTTGTCGGTTCGACCGGCCGCTCCACCGGAGCGCACGTGCACTATGAAATTCTCGTTAACGACCGCTTCGTCGATCCGATGCGCGTCCGGCTTCCGCGGGGGCGATCACTGGACGGCATGATCCTGGCCGGCTTTGAGAAGGAACGCGACCGGCTCGAGGCGATGATGAATAGCCGCGGCGCCGTTGCCAGGGTATCGGATGCCGCAGGCTCACCTGCCCTACCGCTGCCTCGGCAGGTCTCCAACCGCTAGACTTTTTCGTTTCTGACGCGGATTAGACGCGTGGCTTCTATGATTGCGATCTGACGCGTTGTCTTCGCGCGAACCGACATCCACTTCGCTCGAAACGTCCTAGTCGGAACAAGCCTGGTTGGTTCGCCGAAAGAGTAAAGGCAAGCAAAAATCTCTCAGCGCGGCGGAAATTCGCAACTTGATCCAGCATACGATCAGGTAGAGACAATCCAGATTCGAGCATATCGATAATAGCTGCATGGAACGTCCATCCGGTCAGAGTGTGTGCCTCTCTTCCAGACGAACGGCGATGGCCCGAGCCGACATTTCAAGTACGTTTTTTGAGCATGGCTGTTCCTGTCCGCTTCCGATGGACATGCGACCCGTTTGACTTCAGATCTGAGCATGACCGACCATCGCAAGCTGCTGCGTGCCCTCTTCGACGCGAGTGTCGCCGCCGCGCATCCTGACAACATTCTCGAGGCACATCTGCCACCCGCGCCGGAAGGCCGCGTGATCTGCCTCGCCGCCGGCAAAGCCGCCGCTGCCATGGCCGCAGTGGTGGAACGACACTATCTCGACGCTGCCGGTCTTGATCCCGCCCGGCTGACCGGCCTCGCCACCACACGTTACGGCCATAGCGTGCCGACGCGTCGAATCAAGGTGATCGAGGCCGGCCATCCAGTGCCCGATGAAGCGGGTTGGCGCAGCGCCGGCGTCAGTCTGACCCTCGCGAGTACCGCGACAGCCGACGATCTGCTGCTGGTATTGCTTTCGGGCGGCGGCTCGGCGAACTGGATTGCGCCTGTGGATGGCGTGTCGTTCGCTCAGAAGCAGCAGCTCAACCATGCCCTGCTCCGCTCCGGCGCCCCGATCGGCGAAGTCAACACGGTGCGCAAGCACTTGTCGCGGATCAAGGGCGGCCGTCTTGCGCGCGCGGGCAGGCGCGCCGAGATCGTAACGCTGGCGATATCGGACGTGCCGCGCGATGAGCCGACGGCCATTGCCTCCGGCCCCACGGTGCCGGACCCAACCACGCTGGCCGACGCCCGCGCGTTGGTCACAAAATACAAAATCGTATGCGACGATGCTGTTAGCCGTGCCCTCAACGATCCCGTCAACGAAAGCTGCAAGCCCGGCGACGCCGCCTTCGCCCGCACCCGTTTCGAGATCGTCGCACAGCCAAGGACTTCGCTCGACGCCGCCGCCAGACTCGCACGCGATGCCGGCTTTGACGTGCTCGACCTCGGCGCCAATCTCGAAGGAGAAGCTCGCGGCGTTGCAGTGGAGCACGCGAAACTAGCGCTGAGAGCGCGAGCTGACGGCCGTAAGCTCGCCATCTTGTCGGGCGGCGAACTCACCGTAACAGTTCACGGCAACGGGCGCGGCGGCCCCAATCAGGAATATGCGCTGGCGCTTGCATCACAGATTAAGGACGCGCCCGGCATTTCCGCGCTGGCGGCCGACACCGATGGTGCCGACGGCGGAACGGGCGATGCCTCCGATCCCGCCGGCGCGGTGATCGATGCCAGCACGTTCAGGGCGATGCGCTCACAGAACCTCGACCCCGCCGTCTATCTCGTCAACAACGACGCCACCGGCTTCTTCGCAGCCAGCGGTGACCTGCTATTCACAGGACCGACGCTCACCAACGTCAACGACATACGGATCATTCTGGTGGATGCCGTCTGATTGGCGCTCTCGCTGCGCAATTAGCTTAACCCGAGCGGGATGAAGAGGTGCGTAGCGGCTTTCCGCCTGCATCCCACCTCTCAAAATTCTGGAATCGATCACGTGCGTGATTTTGGATCGCCTCGACCCAGAATCATGATCGAGCTGCTGTTCAGGCGGCAGCTTCGTGCTCCTGACAGATCGCATCGCCGTCGTAGTCGGAGAGGGACTCATCGAGCAAGCTGCAATGATGCGGTGAGGCGCTGCCCGGTTTGGCATTGCGGCGGAAATGCCTGCATGTGCGGCAAATTCCGAAAGCCCGTCCGTCGTTCCTCGCGATCGTTGCCGATAGGATGCCATGTAATGTCGCGAGCAACTCGCCAGCATCGCCGCCCGTGGCGGCCGTAATGTCGTCCGCCAGCCGCCGCAGCGGATCACTCCTCAATACGGCCTCACCGCGCCGGGTCAGCGCCAATTCGACCGAGCGACCGTCGCGCCGGCTGGACTGCCGCGACGCCAACCCCTTCTGCTCCAGCGCAATCAGGGTTTGTGAAATGGTCCCGCGAGTCGAGCCAACGTAACCGGCAAGCGCCGCCGGCGTGCGCGAAAAACGGTTAGCGCGCGACAGGTAGCGCAACGCCTCCCACTGCGCAGGATTGAGCTCCGCGATGTTTCCGCCGCTGCGGGTCAACCGGTCCAGGCGGTCAATCAGATAAGCCGCCTCAAGGGCCGTGGACAATGGCATAGTAGCGACTCGCTATTTTTAGTTGACACTCCGATCGTCGATCAGACATATAGTATCGACTCGATATTAACAACTGGAGTTCTCTATGTTTGCCTTCATGCCCAAGCTCTCGACGGAAATGTTAGCTTTCATCCTGCTCCAAGGTGCGCTGGCGACCTCCGCTTTCGCCCACGATATCCATTCCAAACCAGATGCGGCGGTGCCACCGGCGTTCGACGTTACCAGCGCCTCCGCCTCGACCGACGGCCGGCTTGCCACCTTCGCCATGGAGGTCAGCGGCGATGCCGGTTCGCTGAAACCGCAAAAGGTCGGAAAGCTCGCCGGTGCCAAGGTGGATGCCTACGTCTGGCCTACCAAGCTCGATCCCGCGACGGTCGGCTTTGCCAAAGGTTCCGGCATCCTGGCGCTCGCCATTACCGCGCATCCGGACTTTGACGACACACCGCTGTTCGATGAAAACGGCGATGGTGATCCGACCAATGACGGCGCGGGCTGGCATTCGCACTGGGTGGTGCTGGCCAGCGACAAGGCCTGCGCCGGCGGCCTCAAGGTGCTGGACATTTCGCCGGGGCAGGATCTATTGTCGGCCACCGCGCCCGGCCTGCCTCTCGCGTTGGACAGCCCAGGCATGAGCCCCATTCTCAAAGGACAAACGGTGCGTATTACCGTGCCAGTCAAGGGAGCGGAGAACGTCAACTTTGATGCCGTCGCCGCGCATCTGCAGGTCAACGAAGCCGGAAAGGCACCGCTTCTTTGCGTCACCGGCACCTACAAGGTCGCTTCCGGCAATCTCACATTGCCGGGCATCATCACCAGGGAAAAGAAATAGGCGTTTGAGCTGCGCGACCGTTATGCCGGTACCAACGCAGCCTCCTCGTCGTCGGCCAGGTCGTCGAGCGGCACGAACGTGCTGAGCGGCTTTGTTGACAACGTAATGGGCTTGCGCTGGCCGTGCTGCGACGGAACATGGGGTTGCCGTGCGTTGCGTGACAGTGCGAACAGCGTAGAACCGACGCGGCCACCGACTGCGACCAGATCACGCTCGGCGCAGCTTGAAGCGATTGACAAAGCCAGTGCGTGCAGATGGCTCCGGTGGTAGCAGAACAGTGCCAGCATCGCTCGTACATCCGGAGCGACGCTGGCAATGAGCTGAGGCAACCCATGCTCGCTGGCGCGATACATGGCGCCCAACAGATCATCCTTGACTGGGCAGATGTCGTTCTCGAAAGCGTCGGCGCTAGAGCACATGCGCAACTCTCCTCAAGTCCTGAGGATGCAACACAATTCCCTAACGAGAAGTTAACCACGCCGGCAAAGTCAGGCCGGGGAGACTTGCATTCCGGTTCCGAATCAAACCGGGCCATGATTCGCGATTCGCAGGTGCCGCCGCCAGATCACGTATTTCAGGTCACGCGTTGAATGCCATGACGATCGCCAGACCGAATCCGGTGAGATGATGCAGTGTCTGATCGACGCCTATCAGCGTCCAGAACCAGGGGTGCTGATGTGTCACGTCGAAGGTGGAGACACAGATACCCTTGGCGCGATCCACGACGATATGAATCGCGAAATCGATAAAGGCGATGAACCAGAAGCGTGGTGCGATAAGGAGAATCAGCACCAGCGCCAACACGAGATGCACGAGACAGTGCGAGAGCAGCGGCAGCGCCCAACCGGTCTTTTGATCCTTGCCGACCGCCATCCAGGAATTCTGCAACACGAAATCGGCCAACACATGCTTGATGGTCAGCACGACCATCCAGCCCACAAGCGGACCTACTGCGATCGACGACGACAACGAAGGAAGTATCACGCAGACGCCCCTGCTAATGTCCGGTTTTTGAAGTTCGCATATTCATGAACGAGCGTTCTGCGCATCGAGCGGCTCAAACACCTTCATTATGCCATCTCTGGACCGGGATACACCGCTCAATCGACCCTCCGGGTGTCGGCACCGGCCCGCTCCCTTATCCCCGCGATAACCCGCTTCAACGATTCCTGCTGGGGATCACAATCCACGGCCGCCCGCGCCTCGGCTATTGAGACACCCAGATCAGAGCAGACCATCACGCCGTCGAAGGTCGGTTTGACAAGATGGTCGATGATCAGATTCCAGTTACGCAGATTCTGAGCGTAATCATCCCCGTATCCCTGCACCATTTCGGCCGTCGCAACCACCGCGGCGACCGCGGCAGGCTGCTTTGCCAGGCTGCGATCGATCATATGCAGCCAGCGCTCGACCCAACCGCGCTCATTGGCATAACGGAGAGATGACAGCCGCCATCGCCTGAGCGACGTCTTGATTCTGAGGGATCTAACCCCCAATCCACTCGCTGCACTGAACCGCATGGTGACCGGCAGGTGCCGCCACCCGAGGCGGTCAAGCAGCGAGAATACAGGATCGGCTCCCCGTTTTGGGAGCACGGACACCAGCTCGTCGAGACGTAGCTTGCGAATATCGGACGGAACATGCAGACCCATTCGGAATTCAGCAAGCTTGAGCTGCGCCATGCGGATAGGATCGTCATAAGCCATACGCGCGGCCATCAGACGCGCGATATCGGCAAACACTTTGTTATCTACATTGCGCCGGCCGATGAACCGCCGAAGCCGGGCGACATACAACTGCGCGTAACCTGCTCCTTGATAATCGATCAGGTGTTTCACGCCATCGACCGCCACAAGCCTCGCTTCTTCAGGCATGTCCGCTGGCAGCGTTGGAATCAGATGGTTGTTCTCGCCTGAAACAGTCGCGAACATCGAACGGATGGCGGGAAGAACGTCTGCGGCTTTGCTTCTGCCGAAATTCATGCGAGCTTGGGCGTCATGACCGCGGGCGCCGCATGTTCAGCGAGCCGCTCTTCGAGCCTGCCGATGTTCTGAAACAGCCGCGCGCTGGCCAGCCGCAGGAAATAGAAACCAAATTCCGGGTTCTGGACGTAAAGCTCCTCGACTTGGCGGTAGCTCACGCTGAGCACCGTGCCGCTCTCGATGCACTCCAGCGATTGGGTGCGCTCGTTGTAAGGAGACAGCATGCCGAGCTCACCGACGATTGCGCCGACCGGGAGCTCAATGCCGGACTCCACCAGACGGTAGCGGCCGCTGACGATGTAGAACATCGTCTCCGCCTTTTCGTTCTTATAGAACAGCATTTCTCCGAGCTTGCACTTGCGCTTGGTCATAAAGGGCTTCAGCCAGTCCATCGAGAGATCGCTGTTGACGGACTTCTTCACCTCGCGCACGAGCAGAAGCATCTGGTGCAAGCGATAGCCGTTGAGACAGAACAGTCCTGCGTGGAGCCCCAATTGCAGGAAATTGTGGAGCGGAAGCGCAGTGATCATCAGCATGAGATTGGCCAGCATGCCGAAAGCACGGAGCGGGATCATGGTCCGCATGGTGCAGGTGGCGACTACAAAGAACGAAGCGGCCACGCCGCCGACGGTCCCGAAATGTTCGGCTAAATGTGATATGTCCATGGCAATCCAGCCAAAATTCCTGACGTGATGTGAAGCGTAGCGAACTATGAGGGAAGACAGCGGAGGTTATACCGAATTCTATCCAATATCCCGGCAAAAAACGCGCTTGGGAAAGCTGCCTTTGTCCATGGACGCGACGCTAGATCGCCGCCAGGCGTGTTCGCAACTGGCAAGGGCGGATTAGGCGCCAGGGAGGCAAGCCAGGACGCATCCTGTTGCGGACGTTCCGCAAACCGGAAACGGATCACATCGGTTTGTCTCGAAAGCATCGAGCCTCGAGGACGGTGGGGTCAATTCCCTTGCAGAAGAAAGATTGTATGCTAGCCGGCCGTGCCTTTAAGCTAAGCTGCCTGCAGACATCTGCCCCGGCGAATATCAGCGGTGCCGGCGTGACATTGCAGTGGGGGCTGGATGGCCAAGTGGATCGAGGAATTCCGGCGCGGATGGCAGGGAGTCTCCGAGCCTCCGGCGGTTCTGGGTTTCGGCCTCACGGCCGCCTGCCTGATGCTCGCCACCGCGTTCCGCTTTGGCATCTCGCTGCTGCGAACGGACGTGCCCTACAGCATCTATCTTCCCGGCGTTTTTGTCGCAGCCGCGTTCGGCGGAGAGCGAGCCGGAATTGCCGCCGCGATTGGCGGCGCAGCTCTCGGCGCGATGCTGAATTTCGGCGAGGCGCCGCAGGTTATGGTCGCGGCAATACTTATGGCGATCTATTTCGTCGTCGCGGGGCTCATCATCCTGGGGGTGCGACGCCATCGTTCTCTCGTCGTTCATCACCGCGAACTCACGACCGAACTCGAAAAGGAACAGCGCTATCGCGAACTCGTGGTGGAAGAACTCCGCCACCGCCTCAAGAACAAACTCGCCACTATTCATGCGGTGACCAGACAGGCGCTTCACGATTATCCGGCGGCCCGGGCCAAGATCGACGGCTGCTTCGGCGCGCTGGCCACAGCCGATGACCTGATCGCACGCACCGACGAACGTGGCTGCGATATCATCGATCTGCTACGCTCGGAGCTCGGCCCCTACGGCCACGTCCGGTTTACGCTGAACGGCGGCCCCCTCTTTCTGCCGACGAAGCTCGCGGTCAGTTTGGCGCTGATGTTTCACGAACTCGCCACCAACGCCGCCAAATACGGCGCATTCTCCACGCCCCATGGCCTGCTCCATGTGTCTTGGACTGTAACCAACGGCCTGCTGTCAATCGTCTGGGACGAATCAGGCGGGCCTATGATCACTGCGCAGGGCAAGCCGGGGTTTGGAACGCAGCTCCTGAATGCCGGTCTGCGGGCGTTCGACGGGAAAGCGGAGATCGCGTTCCTCGGCACAGGGCTGCACTGCATCATGCAATGTCGGATCGATCCGCCACCGGCCGATAAGAAAAGCGGAAGTTTATCCGGGCGGTAATTCTTGCAGCGCGACTGCGTCGGCGGAGCGCAGATGCAGGAGTTGATCGCCGCATCTTCAGCATAGGTATCTCGGCATCCGATCGCGCCGACCCGCATGTTGGCTCGCCAAGGCATGGCCAGAAAAACGCCACGGCCGCCCGCCCATTCGCTCAAACTTGCCGCGAGAGAGGCGGGAACGCAATGCAGAGCTCTCGGTTCTAGTCGATGTTGCGCTGCGATGTGCGCAGCTTGATGACCTCGACAAGGAGTTCCACATGCGAAAGTACATTCTGTCTATGGCTGCTGCGGTTTCCCTCGGCGCGGCCACTCCGGCGATGGCCTATGACTCCGGTGGCCTTCTCTCGATGCAAGAGGCGCTTGGCTTCGCGTTTGAAGTCGGTATTGCCGCTGTCTCTGACGCGGAGTTCGCCGGTCATGAGTGGCAGGTCGAAGGCCGCGACGCAGCCGGCCAGTATATGGAAGTCGACGTCGATGCCACAACGGGCGCGGTGCTCAACGTCGACCGATAAATACCATTAGATCGAACAAGGCCACGAATGTTCCGAGGTTGCAGCACCGCGCCAGCACTCGACGCCCAGCGAACAACTTTGTTATTTGCCACGCTCAACGTCCACAGGCTGCACGCGGGGCGCCACCAAGATCGGTCCGTATCGGAGCGCGAACAGGCCGAAGCTACCGATCCACAATGCAGCCGAAACCTCGATCAACATCGCTGACGATCCGCTATCCCAAGCTGCCACCCGCGCGATGGCGGCGAGTATCACGAGCAGGTAGATCAAGGTGGTGATCCGATCCGCTGTGAGGGCGCGTCCGGTGTGGCCGAGCGAAACGCGGGTCATGACACCAAGCGTCATCGTTCCGATGGCGCCGGCGGTCAGCGCGTGGATTGCCGCGACCTGAGGCACATGATCGGTCAGCATCGAAACGCCCAGCAAAGCCGCCCCGACGATGACCCACAGATATCCGATGTGAAGAACGGTCAATAGCGGTTCGGCCCTGGCAGCCACGCCGCGCCAGCGGCCGAGCCGCCAAAGATTGAGCGCCGCGGCGAGAAGCAATAGCCACCCGAAAGGCCAGATCCCGGGAAAAATCGCCCATCCGATCATCCCCGCATGGAGCGTCACAAGTGCAAGGCTATCGATGTGTCCGTGCTCGGCCGGAAGGCGGGACGCATTTTTCTTGACAAGCCAGTTACGCGTGAAACTCGGGACGATCCGACCGCCGACGACCGAGATCAGGACGATGATCGCGGTCAGCGCCAGGCGCCATCCCAGACCCGCGGGTACCGAAGAACCTGCGAGTTCCAGATACATTAGAAGATCTGCGACGCCGAGCACGGCAAGTGGGACCGGCATGACCATGTTGCGCCAGTTGCGGCCCACAATGATTTCGCGAGCGACAACCCCGCAAAGCACGAATGGGAAAGCAAGATCGATTGCCGCAGCCAGCCCGAGCGGGATCGACGTTGAAACAAGACACGTAACGCGACCCGTGAGCCACAACGTCGCCAGTGCGGCGAGCGGCAGACCGCTGATCGGAGCGCGGTCGGTCCAGTTCGGAATCGCGGTCAGCAGAAAACCGGCGATCACAGCCAGGACGAACCCGAACAGCATTTCATGGATATGCCATGTGAGGGGATCGAAGCGACTGGGCAGCGTGAGCCCCATTGCGAGCATGGCGATCCATCCGGCGAGCGCCACCGCCGACCAGACGCCAGCCATCAGGAAGAACGGTCTGAAGCCGATCGTCCAGATCGCAAACGGCCTCGCTCTTGCACTCTCCACTTCCGACATGGCCATGCGCCATCCTCCCATGGTTCCGCACGACCATATCAGCAAGTGCGGTGTTTAGTGCGCGGTCTGGATGGTATCCTCGATGCTCGCGCATGAGATGGGCACAGCTTGCACGCTCAGGTTTTGAGTCGGAAAAACCGTACTATCACCGCAGACGATGCTCGGATTAGCCCGGGTTGCAGCTTCGCCAGTTCGACAAGATCGCGAACAATTCATCGCGCGAAAACGGTTTCGAAAGTCTGGGCCGATCCGAGTATTCCGCTGGAAAGGCTTTGTCGCCGCTATAGCCAGTCATGAAAGCAAACGGAATCTTCAACGCGGCCAGCCGATTGGCGACTGCAAAACTCTTATCTTCCGAAAGACCGACGTCAAGAAGCGCGAAATCGGGAGCGCGTTCTGCGATCATGGCCAGCGCCTGCGCCACATTTGAAGCAGTCCGGGCTGACGTCACGCCAAACTCCGCAACGGTCTGCTCAACGTCGATCGCGATAATGATATCGTCCTCAACGATCAACACGTCGCGAGGGATGCCGGCCGGCACCGAAGCTGGATCATCGGGAACAACGGAATCCATAACTTCCATGAGGTGTCGTCCGAACGCCATGGCGACGAACTCGCTGGAACCCAATCTGATCCGGTTCCCGCATGGAACTGACCACAGCGATGAAGCTTTGTCTGTTCACTTCTGCACATAACTTGATAAGCGCTTGCGTTAGGAAGCGCTAAAAAGGAAGGCGCAGCATGGCGGCACAGGACACGAACCAGCAGGACCGACCGAGCAACAACCTTCTGCGTCGGCTAAGCGATACCGATTTCACACTGATCAAGTCCGGTCTAGAAGCCGTCAGCAGTCAAAACGACGACCTGCTCTATAATCCGGGAGACGATGTCGAAACCGTCCACTTTCCCTGCGGATCTAGTCTCGCGTCCTATCTCGTCCCCAACGAGGATGGCCGCGATGTCGAAACCATTCTGGTCGGACGGGAGGGGGCGGTCGGCGGCATCGTTAGTCACGGCCATCTGCCAGCCTATACACGCATTATGGTCAAGGTCGGCGGGCCATTCGTGCGGTTACGGGTTGCGAAACTGGAAGCCGCAAAAACAAAATCCCCCACGCTGCAAGATCTCTTCGCGCGTTATGCCGACTGCATGCTGGCGCAGGTTTTTCAATCCACCGCCTGCAACGCCATCCATTCGGATCGAGCAACGCACGGCCAAGTGGATCCTGTCGGCGATGGAGCGTACCGGTAGCGATCTCGTACCACTTACCCACGAGCAGTTATCGACCATGCTGGGTGTCGGGCGCAGCTATACCAGCCGCGTGATCCAGACCTTCAAGATTGAAGGCGTTCTGACGACCCGGCGAGGCGCCATTCTGGTATGCGACCGGGCAGCCTTGGCTACTCGCGCCTGTCTCTGCAACGAAGCCGTAAGGAACCATTTTGAAGAGGTTTTGCGTGGCGTTTACCCGACCGAAGCACCAGAACCCGCAAAGTAGTTCCCGTCATCAGCAAAATGAGTTCGCCAAACGGCAAACGACGCATTGTTTTTTGACGATTTCCGGCTATATAGCGTCGCAGCGAAAGCGCCGGAGCCGCAATGTGGCTGTTCGCACCTGATTCGGCATTTCAGACAAGAAGTGGCAATGACCTGGCCGGAAGCGACGAATCCCTAACCGCTTTTGCCGCGTGAATCGATCACGCCGCGCCCTTCTCGTGACCTTATCCCCGTAAAATAAGACCGCCGCCCAAAACCGGGGCGATGCGCGGTTTTCTTGATGAAGAAGAATCAACCCATGAATCTCCGTAACGTCGCGATTATCGCTCACGTCGACCACGGCAAGACTACTCTCGTGGATCGCCTGCTCCAGCAGTCCGGCACTTACCGCGACAATCAGCGTGTGGTCGAGCGCGCCATGGATTCCAACGACCTGGAACGCGAACGTGGCATCACCATCCTCGCCAAGGCCGCTTCGGTGCAATGGAACGACATCCGCATCAATATCGTGGACACGCCCGGCCACGCGGATTTCGGCGGTGAAGTTGAGCGCATCCTTAACATGGTGGATGGCGCCTTGGTCCTGGTGGATGCGGCCGAGGGTCCCCTGCCGCAGACCAAGTTCGTGGTCTCGAAAGCACTGAAGGTTGGGCTGAAGCCGATCGTCGTTATCAACAAAGTAGATCGCCCGGACGCCCGTCCGACCGAGGTCATCAACGAGGTGTTCGATCTGTTTGCTGCGCTCGAGGCCAGCGACGAACAGCTCGACTTTCCGATCCTCTACGGCTCGGCAAAGCAGGGCTGGATGGCAGATAGCGCGGAGGGACCCCAGGATGCCGGCATGCAACCGCTGTTCGACCTGATCGTACGGCATGTCCCACCGCCGCAGGTAGAGGACGGACCATTCCGCATGATCGGGACGATCATCGAGGCCAATCCCTATCTAGGCCGTGTCATCACTGGCCGAATCTCCTCGGGCATGATCAAGCCGAACCAGAGCATCAAGGTGCTGGCGCGGGACGGGAAACTGATCGAGCAGGGCCGCATCTCGAAAATCCTCGCCTTCCGCGGTCTCGAGCGCACGCCGCTCGAGGAAGCAACGGCTGGTGACATCGTCGCCATCGCAGGATTGACCAAGGGCACGGTGGCCGACACCTTTTGCGATCCCGCTGTCGAGGAGCCGCTTCCCGCGCAGCCGATCGATCCGCCGACTGTCTCCATGACCTTCATGGTCAACAATTCGCCGCTGGCTGGCACCGAGGGCAGCAAGGTGACGAGTCGCATGATCCGGGACCGATTGCTGCGCGAGGCTGAAGGCAATGTCGCGCTACGTGTGACGGAGGCTGCGGACAAAGATTCGATGGAGGTATCAGGCCGCGGCGAATTGCAACTCGCGATCCTGATTGAGACCATGCGGCGCGAGGGATTCGAGCTATCGGTATCGCGGCCGCGCGTGGTGCTGAAAAAGGACGAGACGAGCGGCGAATGGCAGGAGCCGATCGAGGAGGTCGTGGTCGACGTCGACGAGGAGCATTCCGGCGTTGTGGTGCAGAAGATGAGCGAGCGCAAAGCCGAAATGACGGAGATGAAGCCATCGGGCGGCAACCGGCTGCGGTTGGTTTTCTACGCACCGACGCGCGGCCTGATCGGCTATCAGGGCGAACTTCTCACCGACACCCGCGGGACGGCGATCATGAACCGGCTGTTCCACGGCTACGCGCCCTACAAGGGTGACATTCAAGGTCGCCGCAACGGGGTGCTGATTTCCAACGAACAGGGCGAAGCCGTGGCCTACGCGATGTTCAAGCTGGAGGATCGTGGCCCGATGATGATCGAGCCCGGCTGGAAGGTCTATCGCGGCATGATCGTCGGCGAGCACACTCGCGATAACGACCTCGAGATCAACGTGCTGAAGGGCAAGCAGCTCACCAACATCCGCACCACATCGAAGGATGAGGCGGTGCGGCTGACACCGCCGATTAAGATGACTCTAGAAAAGGCTCTGGCCTATATCGAGGACGACGAACTCGTCGAAGTAACGCCGAAGTCGATACGCCTGCGCAAGAAGCATCTCGATCCCAACGAGCGCAAGCGCGCCGAGAAGACCAAGGAGATGGTGGCGTAATATCAGGCGCCGATGTTTCGCTGTCTGCAACGAGTCCGCGGCGACGGCTGCGGAGATGACATATCGATCGCATGATTTTCTGCGATCTGCCTCCGGTGAAATGGAATGAGCGAAGCGTTTGCCAATAATATTCCGCTGGATGATGTAAGAGCCTTGATCGTTCAGGCACGCGCCTTGATCTTCGATGTCGACGGAACACTCGCCGAAACGGAGGAGGCTCATCGCAAGGCCTTCAATACCGCATTCGCTGAAGCTGGCCTTGATTGGTGCTGGGACCGCACCCTCTACAAGGAATTGCTGCGAGTGACAGGTGGAAAGGAACGTATCCGCGCATTCGACGCATCGCGAAATGGAGCTTCTCCACAGCTGTCGGATCGCGAGATCGCGGAATTACATCAGGCCAAAACCAGATTATACGCCGAATTGGTGACTAATGGCGGCTGTTCGCTTCGGCCAGGCATTCACGCCCTGTTATCCTCGGCACGAAAGCGCGCGCAGCCTCTGGCGATTGCGACCACGACCTCGCGCGACAATATCGATGCGTTGCTGACGGTCTCGCTAGGCAAGGACTGGGCACAGTGGTTTGTGGCTATTGCAGCCGGGGACGAGGTGCGGAACAAGAAGCCTGCACCGGACGTCTATCTCAAGGTTCTTTCCCAACTGGACCTGCCGGGATCGCAATGCCTCGCCATCGAAGACTCCGGTAATGGTCTCGCTTCGGCATCGGCCGCGGGAATTCCTGTCCTGATTTCACGCAGCGCTTATTTCAGCGACGATGACTTTTCAGGCGCGGCTTTTACGATCGATGACTTCACTCACATTTCAGACATGCCCGAGAATAATTCGGATATGTGATCGGAGAGATTCTCTCGTCGAGGATTTTAGAACGAATAAAGAAAGCGCATTCGCCAAAACGACTCTTTTCAGAACGCCTTTTCTTTTAAATCTATCAAAACTATTTCCATTCATGGTCTCAGCAAGTCCGGCCGGAACAACCTTCGTCTGACCATTCCACCTTGGGCGGCGATATAGATTTGCGGGAGCGTCGGGCGGCTTTAGGCCATTCCGACGCAGAACGCCCTCTCCAGACGTTTCGTCGGGCAGCCGCCGATGATGGGGATTCCTTGAGGTCGAGAAGCTGACGCATTTGCGGCAGGCATACCCGCTCCGCGTCGAAATGCTCGACGACAAATTGCCGGGCAGCCTCTCTGATGGCGTAAAACCGATCAGGTTCCTGAAGCGCTTCAACGACCCGCGCAGCCACTTCATCGACCGCAAAAAAAGGAACCAACAGACCGTTGTCTCCGGAACTGATGACTTCACGCACAGGTGGCGTGTCCGACCCTATCACCAGACAGCCGGCGCTCATCGCTTCCAGCGCAGACCAGGATAGCACGAAGGGGTACGTCAGATAGACATGCGCCGATGACACCTGAAGTGCTGCGATAAAAGTGCTGTACGGAACACCGCCCATGAAATGAACGCGCGACATGTCGATCCGATCGCGTACCTCCTGCAGAAAAATCGACTTCCAATTGCTGCCCGCCGGCGGAGGAAGGCCATACGACAATCCATCCCTGCCGATAATGACAATCTGTGCGTTGGGCCGCCGCCTCAATATTTCCGGAAGCGCGCGCATAAAGATATGGTAACCCCTAAGCGGCTCCAGGTTACGCACGACAAATGTCACGATTTCATCCGAGCGACCGACTTGACGGCCGTTTGGAAGCATCAGACGCGCCCGGGGATCAGGTCGCACGCGCGATGTATCGATCCCTTCGTGAATAACTTCGATCTTGCTTTGATAATGCCTTGGAAAAGTCGACTGCTGCCAATTTGTCGGCGAAATTCCGACATCGCAATCAGCTAATGCAAGCAAGGTCGTCGCGTTCTTGAGTTGCAACCCGATATGGCCATCCAGGCCCGAGATTGGGAATTCCGGATCGAAGCCGATGTCGCGACCTTCGGCGCCGTAGAAGAACTCGCAATAGACCACTTGCCGCGCCTTGGGAAACATGGTGCGCAACGGCAGCGTTTCGCCCCATCCGGGATGGGCAAGGATGACATCCGGCGTAAATCCCGATGACGCCAGTGTTGAAAGGCTGTAAAGCACCTGCTCAGCGCGACGACATTCAAGATCGAAACGTCTAGCAAACGGATGCGTGCCCGAAACGTCAGCGTCAGGCAGAGCATATCTAATCAACTTGACCGAAGGCATCGGCTGCGCATTCGATGCACCAATCGCGGCGAGTTCAAATCCTGACTCACTCGCTAACGCCGCCGCGAGATTTCGGTACTGTGCCGGGAAATTATTATGCACGAATAAAATTTTCATCGGCGTGATACCTCTGGTTAGGATCGCGCTACAGCATGCGTCCCGCTATTTAGAAAGACGTTCCATCGTCGATGCCTTCTCATCGTCGATGCCTTCGAGACAATCTCGTCTAAATGTTTGCACATTGACAAGTTCCAAATAACTCGAGGCTTGTTCATTCAGCTTTCACTTCCGTCTGACATCTTCCTGCCCTAAAAGTCGTCGAATAGTCGAGACCGGATGGACACGGATAACGAAGTCGCCGTATCACCCATAAATATGGCTAGCGCGGGACATTCGCGATGAGGCTCAAGTTTAAACAACATGTTTCCGATTATCTTCCGCAGATTCCGCACCCGGATTTGAGCAGCGTTGAGGATATTCCGGATTCCGTCGACAGCATCGCAGACTCCATCATCCTGCTGAAAGACGAGAACGACAAGTTGCGCAAGATGGCCGCATCGCTGAGTGTGGAGGCTGAGGACATCCGGCGATCTCTTTCGTCTACGAAATCGACGACCTTGTTGGCCTGATCATTTACTGGAGCCATGTGCTCAGCACGACTGCCACTAGGAACATGATTCGCATCGGTATCTCGGAGAGAAATTGATGTATCCCGGCCGCTTCGTTTTCTCAGAGAGACGGCAATCGCGGGATCGACAACTTGAGAACGGAAATGATGTCTATAGTGGTTGCATCTCGGTTTGATCGTCTTCCCGTGATTTCACGACAGCGGGTTTTCTGAGACATCCGGTGGTGCATGACGAATTGGCACGATTGAGGGAGATGGCTCGTGGATTTGTTTCGGGGCATGACGAACGAGGCTGAGCAACAAAAAAAACTAAGTCTCGACCGGGGACTTTTCTTCATCAATTACAAAAGCGCCGAAGACTCCGTCTCGCCACCTCGCGTAATCGTCGCGCCGACCCAGGGGCATGAGCGCCGCATGGAGATCATTCTGCATCCAGATGCGACCGAGCCGACTTTATACAGTCCCAATTCTGGACTGGTCGTGCGGATTAACACACCCGCGACTTTGCAGGTTCAGGTCCGACCGACGAGACCCGGAGGATCGCAATCTGCCATCGTGCGCGTCGAACAGATCCAGGCCGGACGAATTCCCGACGCGGTAGGTCCAGGCAACGGCGTGGGGCTGCATGTTGCAACGGACGGTCTGAAGGTGCTTGGCCACGTCGCAGGCCGCGGCGACATTGTCGTCGGTCCGAATGCGTGGATCGCTGGTCCGGCCGCGCCGTCTCGCGTGGAAGGCGTGGCGCTGGAATGGCCGGACAAACCTGCGAGCATCGATATACGGTACGCGGTCCAGTTCGCCAATGGTCAGACTGGCAGCGGCAAGATGGTGCCGCTCGGCACCTATGCAGGCACGCGCGGCCGGGCCCTGCCCCTTACCGGCGTGGTTCTCGAGATGAGCGGCACCGATGAACTGAAGTTTGTGGCCGAGGCAGGCTTTTTGAATGCGCCCACTCTCCGCGCAGTTGGCAAGCGCGTGGTTTTATCGGGTCCGACCAGCCGCGAACCCCTGGTAGGCATTCGCATCGGGATCGAGCGTAGTGCGCCTGCGGAGGTGGTTGCAACGTCTGCACCACGCAAGTCTGCCGGTTCAGCACGGGTGCGAGTCTTCCGCAGCCAGCAGCGTCAGGCGGGCGCCGCCAGATAGAAGCCGATCATCGCTTTCGGATTGCGCGCTGGAGGCCGGCTGCGGATTTGAAGCTCCGGCCAAGCGCCAACTTGTCAGGACACCGCCAGATGGTTCTCGGCTCCGTCACTGACAATCAGGACCGTGCTGCATATTCCTCGTATGTCATGCTCGAACGCATGGCCGCGCAAGCGTTAACGGCTAAGGACTATTTTGCTGCATTCAAGTACGCGGACAGACGTTGCCGGGTCGATCCATCATCGGCTGCACATTGCTTCGTTCTCCGCGCGGAGGCGAACTGGAGACTCGAACGCAAGGAAGCGGCCATGGCTGATCTCGCCGAAGCGCTCCTCGTCGATCCATCCGATCTTGCCGCCAACCGCAGAATGTTTGCCTGGGCCACCGACGATCGACGGCGCACCGCAGCCGCCGATCTGATCGGCCGCGACAGCAATCCGGCAGTCCTGCGCCTTGCCATTGAGGAACTCCGACAAGCGGGGTATCGGCATTGGGCTGCCTATTCGGTATTTGACAACCACGTGACCGGCTGGATCGCGTGGACCACAGCGAACGCCGTAGAAGTGAGCGTGGGGGTCGAAAACGGCGCACTGATCAGCCAGCTCGAGCCCGACCCGTTTCACCCCTTGGCCAGCGTGGACGTTCAGGCAGCGGCGTTCCTGGTTCGGCGTCCAACGTCGCGAGCGCCTCAGACGCTGACGCTAACATGCGACGGCGAGATCTTCCGGGTTCGACGGCTGGCTCCCAACCTGTCTTCACCACCTGACCTGCCAAGCCAAGCTTGCCGCCCAACCGCGCCACGATACGACACCTTGCCACCCACCGTTATCGTTCCGGTGTACCGGGACGTAGCGGCGACGCTGGACTGTTTTGACAGTCTCATCAAGGCACGCGCATCGAATACGACTGGGAAACTTTCCTTTCGTATCCTGGCAATCGACGATACTAGCCCTGAACCGAAGTTGCGGCGCTATCTCAGCGAGCTTGCCGCCCGAGGGACGATCGATCTCCTCGTGAACGAGAGCAATCTCGGCTTCGTCGGCGCGATCAATCGCGCGCTGGAGAACGTACTGGAGGGCGACGTCATTCTGCTCAATTCGGACACCATTGTGCCGCCGGACTTCGTTGAGAGACTGGCGGACGTAGCGCGTTCCGCACCGGATATTGGAACAGTCACTCCCTTGTCGAACAACGGTGACATTTTTTCGTTTCCAGTACCGAACAATGTCAATCCGATGCAAAGCTATGAAGGAATTCTTGAGATCGACCGGATCGCGAGCATCGCCAATGCCGGTGATGTTACCGACGTGCCGAGCGGCATTGGCTTCTGTCTCTATGTCACGCGCGACTGTCTCAAGGCCATTGGCGCACTATCGGAAAACTTCGAACGAGGCTATCTTGAGGACGTCGATCTCTGCTTGCGCGCGCGCGGCAAGGGTTTTCGTAACGTCTGCGCGCCGTCAGTCTATGTCGGGCATCACGGCTCGAAATCCTTCCAGCACGAAAAGCGACGTTTGGTGCTTCGCAATCTGGAGGTGCTTGACCAGCGATTTCCTGACTATCGGCGGGAATGTCGCGCATTCGAGATCGCAGATCCGTTGCGACCGGCGCGTGCGAAGCTCGACCGGGCGATAACATGGCCCTGCCAGCCTTCCGTTCTGATTCTCGGAAATCGACGGAGATTTGCCGTTGCTGAGGAGCGGGCGCGCCATCTCAGCGAGCGTGGCGAGCGTGCGATTTTCCTGTCGCGCGAACGAGATGTCATTCATGTCAGAGCCGCAGATGGGAGCAGCCCACAAGCCATTCAGTTGAATTTCGGCACTGAGACAGGCGCCACCGAGGCGGCTGCCATCATCACACGGCTGCGCCCCGATCGAGTCGAGATTATCGAACCGAGCCCATTACCTCAGTTGATCGACCTGATACGGAATCTTGGCCTTCCGATCCATACGTGGCTTACGTCAGGGACCTTGAGCGAAGCGATCACGTCGTTTCCCGATGAGACTCAGCTTTTTGTTCCCGGAAAGGAGGCCGAGGCGTATGCGAGGGCTCGCTGGCCCGAACGCAAAATCGTCCTTCAGGATTGGCCGACCCGCCCACTGACCGTGGAGCCGATCCATGGCGCGAGTCGATCGCTTGCCATCGTACCGTCCGAGCCCTCTCCCGTATCATTCCGCTTGATACGACGTTTGGTAGATGACTTGCGACGGTCGATCGTTGTTGCCGGCGTGACCTGTGACGATGAGCGCCTGATGTCCTACACAAATGTCTTTGTTACCGGCAAAATCGCAGCCGGCCAGATCGGCGATGTGCTGGCGCCGCATAACCCTGGCTGGCTGTTGACGGATTTCGACGAACCGGCATTCGGTCATCCTCTGATCGAAACTGCAAGACGAGCGTCGATACCCGTCGCTTACCGCGACTGGTCAGCCGGATTGATCAAACCGCGAAAGGACGATCTTCCCATCCCGGCAGACGCGGACGAGGAGGAATTTATCGATGCCGTTATCGCGTGGGCCGGACTGTCTTAAACATGACGCGCGTCATCCGGGCTCGCAAGGCACAGGTCACCAAGCCAAAGCTGATCAGCCGGCTCTCGCTCGGCGACGACGGCACCGTGTCCGGCTTTGTGTTCGATCCGGATGCGCCGGAACACCGCTTCACGATCGATATCCTGCTCGACGGCCTGGTGCTGAAGACTGCTTACGCCGACGCGTTCGCGCCGAAATGCTCTGAGCTAGACCGAAGTAACACTTGCGGCTTCGCTGTGAACATTGACATCGATCTGCTCCATGCCGCGCGTCATCTTTCGGCGCGACTCGCCAATCTCGGAACTCCCGTTGGCCACCCCATAGACCTTGAGAATGACACGACGTTTCGAGCCGACCTTCGCCCGACCTGCAAGCTGCGCTGGCTGGGCGGCCTGCACTTCCAAGGGTGGATCGATAGCGAGATCGTCGTCACTCTGGAAGCAATCGTCGACGGGGAGTCCGTCGCACAGGTCCGCGCCACGGCCTGGACGCACATCGGTGGCGATGCCGAAGGAGGTGCGTCCCGCAACGTTCGTGCATTCGATTTCCACGTCCCGCAACGTCTCGCCGACGGAAGAGTCCATCGAATCCTGCTGCGGAAAGAGGATGGCGAACAAATTCCGGCAACCGCCACCTTCGTGGCGTTTCCCGACGGCCTAGCCGGAATGATTGATGTCATCGGCGGTTATGCCGCCGAGCGGCTGCGCGGCAAACTTTACGACCGGCTTATTCCAGCCTCGCTGCCGTTGCACGACTATGCCGACTGGCGCGAGCGCTTTCCGTTACCGGAGCCTCAGCCAAGCCCGCTTCGGCTGGCCATCGTGATCGCTGGAAGCTCCGGCACCCAGCAGACGCTCGCCAGCCTCGAAGCGCAAAGCCACGAGAATTGGACCGCTGGCGCAATCGACGGCCAGCCGCTGTCGATCGACAGCGGCGCCATGCTGGAGTTTCTCGAGGACGCCGCGCCCGATGCGGACTACATCGTCGTGACCATGGCGGGCGTATCGCTGGAACGAACCGCTCTTGCACGCATCGCGGCTGCGTTCGACGCCCATCCTGATGCATTAGCTTTGTACGGTGACCTCGACTTTCTCACTGACGACGGTCGCCTCTGGCCGCTTGCTTTTCCAGCGTTCGATTACGAAAGGTTACTGGAACAAGGCTATTGCGCCCACCTGTTCGCAGTCCGGCGTAACGCATTATTTGCGGCCATCGAGGCGGCGCGGCCGAATAACCTCTACCGCCTTTTCAACAGCCTGCTGGATCAAATCGGTCCTCTGCGAACAGATATCCTTCACTTGCCGGGAGCATTGGCGACCATGCCAAAGCTCGACCGAACCACAGCTGGTGCGCTGCTGTCCGCGGCAAGCACGTCGCACCTGCGGGCGCGCGGAATCCATGCGAACGTGACCCAACGGACCGGAAATTTTTTCCCAGCGGTTCGAATCAAGCGACCGCTCTCCAAACAACGCGTGACGGTGATCATCCCGACGCGCGACCGCGTTTCTCTCCTGCAACGTTGCCTTGAGACCATCGCGCCTGCCGTTGAACGCTGCCGCGCCGATATCCTTGTTATCGACAACGACAGCGCGCATCCGCAGACTCTTGACTTTCTTTCCGATCTCCCGCGACGCGGCATTCGAATATTGCGGATCGAGGGGCCATTCAATTTCGCAAGGCTCAACAATCAAGCCGCCGCAACACTCGACAGCGACATCCTGTGCCTGCTCAACAACGACATCGAAGCGGATTCCGATGACTGGCTCGAGGAGATGCTCACGCGTCTGGGCGAGCCGGACGTCGGCGCGGTCGGCGCGCTGCTGACCTGGCCCGGTGACGTCGTCCAGCACGGTGGCGTGGTGTTGGGCATGAACTTTTCGGTCGCGCATGCCTTTACGGACCGGTTCAGCGATGACCCGGGCTTTCTCGATCAGCTTCTTGTGGCGCACGAATGCAGCGCGGTGACCGCGGCTTGCCTTGCAACCCGACGAAACGACTATCTCGCCGTCGGCGGAATGGACGAGGGCCGCTTCGCGGTGGCGCTCAACGATGTCGACTATTGCCTGCGGCTGCGCGAGGCCGGCAAGCGCATCGTCTTGACACCGTACGCGAAACTGATTCACGCCGAGTCCGCCAGCCGGGGGAGCGATCATCGCGCCGACCGGCGAGGCCGATTCGAACATGAACTCAATCTGCTTCGTGCGCGCTGGGGTGAACGGCTGAACGACGACCCGGCTTACAATCCGCAATTGTCACGCGACGGTGTCCCCTATAGCGGCCTGGCATGGCCGCCGGGACGACGAACTCCCCGATACAATCGTCCGCCGGTCTCGCACGATCTGCTGTTTGGATTCTGACGCAACGCCGGAAGCTGGTTCAAGAAATCGAAATACGCTCCAAGAGTAATCCTTTCGAGCATGATCTTATCCGAAACAAGGTCCGCCTTTTTGGGCGCGGCGCTGAGGCCGGGATCATGCTCTCATTGCCAAGACCGCCTGCTCGCCTTGACGGGTAACAAGGCTGTCGAGTTCGGCCGACAGCGCTTCCTGCCAGGTTGGCGGGGCCAACCCGAAACGATCTCGCAATTGCGACAGGTCGAGCCTGGAATTACCAGGTCGCTTGGCCTTGGTCGGAAAATCGGCCGTGGCTATCGGGGTGATCCTTTCCACCAGGAGCTTCACACCGCGAGACTTCAATCCGTCAACGATGGCGGTGGCAAAGCCGTGCCAACTCGTTTCGCCGGCACAGGCGAGATTGACCACACCGCCGTGGCGCGCGAACAACGCGCTCACGTTCGATCCATTCGAGAACACGATGTTAGAAATGGCATTAGCGATCGTGCTTGCCGTGGTTGGGGCACCGGTCTGATCGGCGACAATGCGCAATTCCTCGCGTTCACCAGCCAGCCGCGCGATGGTCCGCAGAAAATTGGCGCCGGTCGCTGCGTAGACCCAGGAGGTGCGTGCAATCAGATGCGGCCCACCGGCCGCCTGGATGGCGAGATCGCCGGCGAGCTTACTCGCGCCATAGACCGAGAGCGGGCCGGCGGGACTGTCCTCGCGCCACGGCTTGTTGCCCGAGCCATCGAAAACATAGTCGGTCGAGAAATGGATCAACGGCACACGATGCCTTGCCGACCATTCCGCGATCGCCGCGGGCGCTTTGGCGTTGATAAGGAAAGCGAGTTCACGCTCGTCCTCTGCGCAATCCACCGCGGTATAGGCTGCGGGATTGACAATGAGATCGGGCTTGAATCCGTCGAGCGCTCCGGCAAGCATTTCGGGCTTCGAAAGGTCGAACGCGCTGCGCGACGGCGCAATAACCGTACAGCCTTTGTCCAGCAACGACCGAAGCGCTCCGCCGACCTGACCGCTGGTACCCGTCAATAATATCCGCATCAGACTTGCCCATAGCGAGGAAGGTTCTTGATCTCCGCGAGCAGCGGCGCATCCGCATCCTTGGCTGACAAGGACGGCGTTTCCACGCCCCAATCGATGCCGATTGCAGGATCGTTCCAGCGGATCGAGACTTCGTCCTTCGGACTGTAGAGATCGTCGCATTTGTAGAAGAAATCGGCGGTCTCGGAGAGAACGACAAAGCCGTGCGCGAAGCCGCGGGGAACCCAGAGCTGCCGCCTGTTGTCTTCGCTCAGCTCAACGGCCACGTGGCGGCCGAAATTCGGGCTGCCAACGCGGACGTCGACGGCGACATCCAGAACCTTGCCGCGGAGCACCGTCACCAGCTTCCCTTGCGGAAAAGGGTTTTGCAGGTGCAACCCGCGCAGCACGCCCCGGGCAGAGCGGGACAGATTGTCCTGGACGAACGGGCAAGTGACTCCGTGCTCGGAGTAACGGGGAAATTGATACGTCTCGAGAAAAAAGCCGCGCTGATCTCCGAACAGCTTGGGCTCGATGACCACTGCGTCGGGAACTTCGGTCCGAATAACATTCATTTCGTGTCACTTTATATTTGTTAACGTATGATACCTCCGCATCGATAACAAACTTGCACGCTTAACGCTATATGTTATGTTATCAGCGATTAAATGAGAGGGGCCATGAAAGGCATCATTCTTGCCGGGGGGACGGGTTCCCGCCTTTACCCGGTGACGACGGTCGTTTCCAAGCAGCTCCTGCCCGTCTTTGACAAGCCAATGATCTACTATCCGCTGTCCACGTTGATGCTGGGCGGCATTCGCGAGATTTTGATCATTTCGACACCGCAGGACGGGCCGTTGTTTCATCGGCTACTCGGCGACGGCAGCGAAATCGGCATGCGCTTTGCCTATGCGACGCAGGAAACCCCGCGCGGGCTGGCGGATGCCTTCATCGTCGGCCGCGATTTTATAGGCTCCGACTCCGTCGCGCTCGTATTGGGCGACAACATTTTCTACGGTCATGGGTTGCCCCAACTGCTATCGGCCGCGTCCTCCCGCAACAAGGGCGCCACTGTGTTCGGCTATGTCGTGAACACCCCAGAACAATACGGGGTCGTTGAGCTCGACGATACCGGACGAGCACGCTCGATCGAAGAGAAGCCAAAGCAGCCGAAATCCAACGTGGCCGTGACCGGGCTGTATTTTTATGACAACGACGTCGTCGAAATTGCAGCTGGAATCAAGCCGTCTGCGCGTGGCGAGATCGAGATCACGGACGTCAACAACGCCTATCTTGAGCGCGGCGATCTGTACGTCGAGGTTCTCGGGCGCGGCTTCGCCTGGCTCGACACCGGGACCCATTCCTCGCTGGTCGAGGCCAGCCACTTTGTTCAGATCCTGGAGCAGCGTCAGGGCTTACGCATCGCTTGCCCCGAGGAAATCGCGCTGCGGCAAGGCTACATCTCGCTTCCGGCATTTGAGAAGGCTGCCGAGAAGAATGGAAAAAGCAGCTACGGCGAATATCTGAGATCCGTTGCCATTTCATACCAGTGTTAATTTCGCGGAGGTGATCGGTTATGCGCTTTAAGGCTTCGACCATTTTTGTCACAGGCGGCGCGGGGTTCATCGGTTCGGCGGTGGTTCGCCACCTCCTGCACAATACTCACGCTCGCGTGGTCAACATCGATAAATGCACCTACGCAGCGAACCTCGACTCACTGCCTGGTACGAACGAGAACCTGAATTATGCCTTCGAGAAGCAATGCATCTGCGATGGCCTCGGGCTGCGTCATCTTTTCGAGAAATATCGACCAGACGCCGTGATGAACCTCGCCGCAGAGAGTCATGTAGACCGCTCAATCGATGGCCCAACTGAGTTCATCCAGACCAACATCGTCGGTACATTCACCCTGCTGCAGGAAACCTTGCGTTATTGGCGTTCGCTGTCGCCCGATAAGCAAAAGAAATTCCGCTTCCTGCACGTCTCAACCGACGAGGTATTCGGCTCGCTCGGCGACGATGGCTTTTTTACGGAGGCCACCGCCTACGCGCCGAACTCACCATACTCGGCTAGCAAGGCATCCTCCGACCATCTGGTGCGCGCATGGCGCGAAACCTATGAATTGCCCACGCTGGTCACCAATTGCTCGAATAATTACGGCCCCTATCACTTTCCTGAAAAGCTCATCCCTCACATCATCATCAAGGGCCTCGCCGGCGAGCCGCTGCCTGTTTATGGCGACGGCAAGAACATTCGAGACTGGCTCTATGTCAATGATCACGCGAAAGCGCTCACACTGGCGCTCGAGCACGGCGCGATCGGCGAAACCTACAATGTCGGCGGACGTAACGAGCGCACCAACCTGCATGTGGTCGAGAGCATCTGTGACCTGCTCGACGAGATCCTGCCGGGTGCGGCACGGCATCGTGACCTCATCACTTTCGTCGCCGACCGCCCCGGCCATGATCGGCGCTACGCCATCGACGCATCCAAGCTTGAGCGCGAACTCGGTTGGCTCGCGGAGGAGAACTTTGAGAGTGGGATTGAGAAGACGGTGCGTTGGTATGTCGACGAACAACCGTGGTGGCGGGCGATCCTGGAGCGAGGCTACACAGCAAAGCGCGTGGGACTCAGGCAGTAGCCTGCCGATGGCTCGCTCAAAAACTCGCTCTGTGAAATCGGAGTCCATAATACCATGCGCATCGTGATGATCGGCGCCGGCTATGTGGGCCTGGTATCGGCAGCCTGCTTCGCAGATTTCGGCCATGACGTGACCTGCGTCGACAAGGATTCAAACAAGATCGCAGCACTGAACCAGTACAGGATTCCGATTTTTGAACCCGATCTCGACAAACTCGTCGAGTCCGGCATCAATTCGGGCCGGCTGAGATTCGGGGTCGATCTCTCCGATATAGGCGACGCCGATGCCGTATTTATCGCGGTCGGAACTCCGTCACGACGCGGAGATGGGCATGCAGACTTGAGCTACGTGCACGCCGCCGCTCGCGAAATAGCTGGCCTTCTGGAGGGTTTCACGCTCATCGTCACGAAATCGACGGTGCCTGTCGGAACGGGCGACGAGGTCGAGCGGATCATTCAGGAGACAAATCCAGCGGCCGACTTCGCCGTCGTTGCGAACCCGGAGTTCCTGCGGGAGGGCGCGGCAATCCGTGACTTCCAGCATCCGGATCGCATCGTGGTCGGGACCGAGGACGAGCGCGCCAGGAAAGTGATGGGCCGGATCTACCGCCCGCTTTATCTCAACCAGGCGCCCATCCTCTATACTAGCCGACGGACCGCTGAATTGATCAAGTACGCCGCCAACGCCTTTCTCGCGACCAAGATCACCTTCATCAACGAGATCGCGGATCTTGCGGAACGCGTCGGAGCCAACGTGCAGGACGTTGCGCGGGGCATCGGGCTCGACAATCGCATCGGCGCCAAATTTCTTCATGCTGGACCGGGCTATGGCGGCTCGTGCTTTCCGAAGGACACCCGCGCGTTATCGAAAACCGCGCTCGATTTTGGCGTGCAGCTTCGCGTCGTCGAGGCCACCCTGACCGTGAACGAAATCCGCAAGCGTACGATGTCGCGAAAGGTAGCCGGCGCGCTCGACCATGATATTCGCGGAAAGACGATCGCCGTACTGGGCCTGACCTTCAAACCCGACACCGATGACATGCGTGAAGCGCCGTCGATCGCATTGATTGCCGGCCTGCTCGATTTCGGCGCCAAGGTAAAAGCGCACGATCCCGTCGGCATGGAGCAAGCGAAGAAAGAGCTCTCCGATATCGAATACTGCGACGACCCCTACGCCTGCGCCCGCGGCGCCGACGCGCTGGTGATCGTGACCGAGTGGCGACAGTTCCGCGCGCTGGACCTCGAACGGATCAAAACCGACATGGCCACGCCTGTTATCGTGGATTTGCGAAACATCTACAGGCCGGAAGACGTACGATCGGCAGGATTCAAGTATGAAAGCATTGGTCGCCAATAAGACGAACATTTCGGGGAGCGACACCTTGCTGACCCCCCACATGGCCGCAACCGACACGAAGCAACAGTTGTTGCCGAGGATGTCTTCAGATGAGGCGGCCTTGTTCCTGTCGTTCGTCAGAAACAGCCGCATATACGTGGAATTTGGAACCGGCGGAAGCACTGCCGTCGCATCAAGGCACGTTCAGAGTTCGATACTTTCTGTTGATTCTTCCCGGGAATGGCTCGATCAGGTCAGGACCGCATGCGCCTCGAGTCAAACAAAGCCAGAGCTGATTTTTGTCGATATCGGTCCGACTGGCGAATGGGGATTTCCGACTGACGCCTCTACGAAATCGCGCTGGCCGGACTATCACTCGGCCATCTGGAAAATGCCGCATAGCGCGGCAGCGGATCTCTATTTCGTCGACGGTCGTTTCAGGGTCGCGTGCTTCGCGCAGATCGTATTGCACTGTAATCCGAATGCGATTATCGGCATTCACGATTTCACTTCACGTCCAAAGTATCATTGCGTCAGGGAAATCGCGCGCGAGATTGCAACTGCCGGCGATATCTCGTTCTTCCGCCCTCTTCCGGAAAGGAGAATTGCAGAGGCCCTCCTCCAATCATTTCATGCCGAGCCGGCCTAACAGCTATTCCGGCTCCGATGGAATCAATAGCTTTTCGTTGACGCGTTTCTTCACGCGAACCGAAATTCACTTCATTCGAAAGCGCTATAGCTAAACAGCTTCGCTAATGCCCGCGTCGCAACCGGCGAGGGTTGGATTCGCATACAGCGCGCACCGTGCGCTGCATCTGCAGTGAATTTTCAGCGGTGAGCCAATTTCTTGAGCTCAGGCAGGAATTTCAGGATCGTCAGATCCTCGACGTCATTGCGGTCGCGAAGCGTGAAGAACTCCATCGCCCGTATGCGCTCGGGGTCACCTTCCGCTAAAGGCCTCCCCCGTTCCCGTTTCTTCAAAAGCTGCTGTCGAGATTTCGTATAGTAGTGATTGATGGCCAGCTTCTTGCGCTTCGGAACCGAGCACCGACCGCCGATCGGGAAAACGGGGGTGCCGTCCTCCTGGACGTAACATCCCAATACCAGCGACTGATGGGGGTGAAGATAGGCCACGATCGCATCAGGGCGCACGATCGACTTCATCACATAATGATCCGGAAAATCATCAGGAGCCCGTCGCGTAAACGACTCGATGCAGAGGCCTTGTGGTTTTGCCTCGTGACCATTGGAACCGAAATTCAGCCATTGAACCGCGACAGCCGGCGCCGAGGGAATATCGTCCAGAACATCCCTGATGCTGTTACCCTCGACGGGATAAAGAAACTCGTCGGCATCGATAAACGCGCACCATTCGGAGCTATTCCGATAGCTGTCGATTGCGTGATGAAAGGCGCGTATTTGTCCGAACTCACCTTTCACATGGTGGTAGGTGATCATGTCCGGCCAAGGAAAGGATTCAATTATCGCTCGCGTTTCGTCGGTACTTTCGTTGTCGTACAAATAGAAATGATCAACACCGACCAGCTTGTGGAGATGCAGCCACTCAAGCAGATCGTCCGCTTCGTTCTTGATTGCACAAACAATAGATAATCTGTGCTTCTTGCGGCTCACGCCGGCATACAGCTTCTTGGCCTCCATGACTCGGAGAAGGCCAGCGAATTCCCGGCGGAGATTCTCGCTCGAGGGAGCAGCCGCCAAGGCGGCAAGATAGGTATCTTGCGCCGCTTGGGCCGAGCCCATGTTCAAATAGGTTACGGCAAGTCGATGCAGGATACGGGAATCGGACGGCAGTTCTCTCGTGAGACGCGTCAGAATCTCTCGTGCTCGCGCAAAATCGCAAGCCTGCATCAGCACCGCAGCTCTCGCGAACTGATACTCGTTGTACCCGCCAAACTGCTCTTCCAGCTCCTTGACCGACTGCATCAGTTCTTCCGGATTCGGATTGGCAATCCGGCCGGAAAAGAACTCTTTCAATCTTGGTTCGATCTCGTTGGCCGTGAGCGCATCGACGTCCAGGTCCAAGCCGAATTTTGTCAGTGTCGCAGTTTCCATTCCCACCCTGTCGCGCTCCAGGCTTGTTGAAAAACCCTAACACCGGCTCCCAATTCCGGCGAAGCGACTTGTTGCCGGATTGCGGTATGATCTTAACAGATCAGAGCCGTGTTCAATTCACGTGTGAAGCCTATTCTAGATTTTTGTAAGGTCTTTTCGAGGAAAATCAACAGATCAGTTAACGAATACCACTGTGCAGTGTTATGGTTGAATGAACGAGCCTGACACTCGACGGCCGAAATTGACTACAGACGGAAGGCGTTCGCGCATGTTGACCCGACGCACGATTGTCGCTTCGCTGGCGGCAAGCCTGATTCCGCCTATCACGCCGATCTTCCGGCGCGGGAGTTTCGCCGCAACGGCGATGAAACCCCGCCCCTTGGTGGGAGCAATCCGCTGGGATGCCTGGTATTCGCCGGGCTCGGCGCCGACTGAAGCAGTCGAGAACTCGCTATCGCCCGAGAAATATCGCTGGCGAGCGCCATTTTTCGCCAAAAGCTCCGCCCATGATCCGAAGCCTTTTTCTTTCCCTCCCATCACGCCGGAGGAAATGGACAAGGAGATACGTCAAGCCGTCTTTGCCGGCCTCGATTACTGGGCCTTCGTTGCCTATGGATCAAACCATCCGATGTCGAAAGCGCTCTATCAGTTCAGAGCCAGCGCGGCGCGTGACAGCCTCAGATATTGTCTGTTTACCGAACTTGACCGGTGGGGGTCACGCAACAAGCCGACAACCTTGCCTCAAGAGCATATCGGTCTCATGGCTGACAGGAATTACCTGCGAGTCTCGGGTGATCGACCTTTATATTTTCTGGGTTTCATCGCGCCGGCCTCCATAGAACGAAACTGGAAAGGAGTCGCGGGTCTGAAAGAGCAAATCGAAAAGTTTAGAAGTAGCGCAACCGAGGCGGGGCTAGCCAATCCCTACATCGTGCTGGCCGGAGATCAGAATTTCTTGATGCGGGAAGCCAAGCATATCGGCGGGGATGCGACCGGATCATACGCGCTCACGATTGGGAATGGCCGAGGATCTTTTGCCGAGCTTACGCGAGTTGCTGAACGAGGTTGGAACGAACTCAGTAATGGTCACCTGCCTGTAGTGCCGACCGTGATGACGGGATGGGATCGACGCCCTCGCATTGAACATCCTGTCCCATGGGAAAAAAAACAGAAACCAGGAGAAGGCATAGAGAACTTCTTCACAGCGCCGACGAAAAAAGAACTCGCCGATCATCTGGAACGCGCGCTCGGTTGGGTCACCGCTCGGCCACCGGGCGAGCAAGCCCCCGTTGTGCTGATCTATGCCTGGAACGAGAACGATGAAGGCGGCTGGCTGATGCCGACGTTGCCTTGCCAGACAGACCGTCTTGATGCGCTGCGCCAAGTTCTCAAGAAGACAGCCGTCCCGAGCCGCAAGCCTGAACTCTGCTAAGCTGTTTCAACTGGGTTGAAATCTCTCGAGTCTTTTCGCTTCTGACAGACCTAGATGCCTGGCTTTATGGTTTTGATCTTACGCGTTTTCTTCACGCGAACCGTTATCTACTTCGCTCGAAAAACGCTCTAATATGTTGCTTTGGATTCATTCGGCCCAAGATCATCGCGATCTGGGTCATCGCCACTTGAGCGGCATCGTCCATTCGTTCCAGTCCACGGTGCGATGGTCAGGATGGTATGGAGCATACAGTTGCTTCAACCAATAGCTGAAGTTCGGATGGAGCTTGATAAAACTGTAGAAGGCATCTCCGAAGTTTATCGGGCTCAGACAAGCTCTGTTGATCGGTCGTTGAGCTATCGCGTTTGTGCAGTACGACGACATGCAGGCCCTTGTTTCGCGTTCGGCCACGTTGCTCAAGCTTCGAAAACTATTCGTTGAATGGAGCCGATACATATAGCGATCCGATTCGACATACTTGGGCTCGACCACTGTTACGGCACGGAGCGCGAACTCCCAGTCATGGCAGTATTTCAGATCGGACAGCAACCCGATTTTCCTTAGCAGTTCCCGGCTCAATACGAAGTTGCCGCTTGAGGCGGCGACCTGTGAATCCAGAAAGATCCAGGATAACGGAGAACCCGTTATTCGGCCGCGATCAGTGGCGTATCGAAGGCTCGTCGGAAATTGATGGGTTGTTATCGGCCTGCCGCGTTCATCGATTGGCTCAACGGCCGAAAAGCCGAAAAACAGCTTTTCTCTCTCATATTGGCTCGCAAATATCCGGATACGATCTTTCGAAAATGCATCATCCGAATTCAGAAAGAAGATCATGTCTCCCTTCGCGAGAGACAGCGCCCTGTTCCAGGTGCCGGGCGCTCCGAGGTTGAGAGGATTCTTCAGGAGCGAATAGGATGCGAAGCGCTTGGCAAAGGATCTTTTTTTTAAGACCCGTTGCGCGATTTCGAAGCTCTTATCAGGCGAGTGATCGTCGACGATAATGAGCTCAACGTCGGGGAAGTTCTGTCGATAGACAGTCTCCAAGCATTCTTCGATATACGCTTCATGCTTGTAGCAAGCGATGACGACGCTGGCCAACATGCGGATTCCTCAGCTCAGCGTCGAACAATGATCGAATGATTCGATCTGATGAGCGCGCGACTCCCCTCACCTACCTCCAGAACCGCGATCTGGTACTCTCCTTCAGGAAGATCGTGGACGAGAAAGGAGAGCTGGAAACCAAAATAGCAATCACTGCTCTTCGTCCTCATATATTCCTTGACGTCAAACCGCTCATGCCAGTCCACGACCAGACAATAACCGTCTCGGTCAGGCATTTCGGAGTCCGTGGAGAGAAGGATGAGGAAGGCAATCCTGTGTTTGCTTGCCTCAAAGGAACCGCCCGCACAAACCCATCCTCGCACGAGCACGACCGATCGGGGGTCCACCACCACCCGTTCGTTCGTTTGAGAATTAATGTTTTCGATGACCAACAACGATTCCGCCGGATTTTCCGACGCGCCCTCGGCTTCAACCGGAATCCCGCTTCGCATATGTTGCAGGCCGGAATAGATCATCTCCGATCGATGAATATTAGCGAGCAGTTGAACGTGGGTACTCGCTTCCTTCATCGCTTGCTCGAGCTCTTGCCGACTTAGGCAATCCAGCAAATCCGGATTCGAACGGACCTGAGCCGAGATTGGTTCGGACGATGCCACCCTTCTCACCGCCTCCAGAAACGCCCGACCGTACCGCGAGTCCGGTTCCAGGTGAGCTCCCTCGGCCCATTCATTCCAAGAGTTGATGAAAACAATCGGCTCCGCAAACGGGCCCTTTCTTGCTCTCCCTGCAGCATCCCGCAGCCATACCTCGAACGCCTCCGGACTCGATCTGTTGAAGATGTGTCCGCGTGAACCTTTGCGGGGCGTATTATCCCAGCGCGGCATGACGGCCGGGAAGCAGGGAAAATCGTAGGTCTTACCCAGAGACGAGCGGACGGCATCGACATAGTCGTAGACTTTTCCCGTGAAGTTCGCCGGCGCGCCCAACTCGGACAGCGGCTGCTCCGTCGTCGAGACGGTGTGCGGAGGAAACTCAACTGCCGCATCGCAGTTCACATCGCGTGGATCAAACTCTCCGAACGTCATGGCGTTACAGATCAGAATTTCCCCGATACCTAGTTCCTTCGCTCTTGCGCGCCATGTTTCAAACAAGCTCTGCCTGTCCGGCAACAGCGAGGGTCGATAGATCAGGATGATCTTGCGACCATCTACCGTGATATAGCGTTCATCTAGCAGGAGCTCCGCCATATCGTCGATAAAGCGGACGTCATCTTCCAGCGCGTGATTTTGTCCGAGCAAGAGCTCGGCATCCGAACCGTCCCAGCGGCGCGACCAGTTCTCATTCGCCCAGCAAATGCAGAACGGCAGGTCTGGCTCTCCATCCTCCAGAAGAAGCTCCAATGGCCGTTCGAGCAGCCTGCGACCCTGGAACCAGTAAACGTAGTAACAGAAGCCATGGATGCCGTAGCGGCGAGCCAACTCGGCCTGTTGCCGGCGGGTCTCCGTCAATCTCACGTCATAAAAGCCTAGATCTGCCGGCAGCCAGGGAGACTGATGTGCAGGAAACTGAGGGCGCATACGTGCGATATTGGTCCATTCGGTGAATCCGGGTCCCCACCATCTGTCGTTCTCGTCGAACGAGTGAAACTGCGGGAGATAGAAACAAACATGACGCACCTGCTTGCCGGCAGGATCCGGATCAGGTGTGATAGGCCTGTTGTTATTGGGAATCAGTAGGTCGGTATAATCGGAGGGCGAAAATCCGAGCGCGACGACCAGTTCATCGGGCGCGATGGCGTCAAAGAGCGGGATCTCGAAAAACTCTCCATCATCTAGACGAACGCGAAGATAGATCTGTAGCTGGTCCAGGTCCGCCAATGTGTTTCTGAGCGCGCGTGCCAGGCGTCGACGCGCGACAGAGTTCGCCAGATCGATACGAAATCCGGGACGGCTGATTGCCATTCCCGAACCGATTCCGGCGGGAGCCGCGCGGTCCGTTCTCGTCTCCTCGATCGCGTGGGGGCCGACAAAGAGAGAAAGAGAAACAGATACCGTGGGCGCGCGCGTATCGACGATCCAGCCAGAAATTTCCCGGCCGGAATGCTCCAGTATTGCCCCGCGCAGACGCGCGCCTGACTCCAGATCGCTGAGATCTGGATCCAGGAACGAGCTTTGAAGATTTTCCTCATGTGAAATAGGACTGGCGACGGGTCGCGTATTCTTCGCATTCCTAACATCGCGCTCCGCAATCTTGTTCATCGTACCCGGGTCTCCTGACAGCCCTGACCTGTTAGATTCATGATCCCGCATCACACGCGGGCGAGGCCTGAAGACAAGCCACTCGTATTCCGCCAGCGAGATCTCGCGTGAAGAAGGTGACCCCGCATTCAATTCTCAAGATCGAACCCGATAGCAAGCGATGCTCAGCCATCGACCGTTGTCACGCCGGCCGCATCCAGACGACGCCGGGCACCTTCATGGTTTTGATTCGCTGCCCGGCGATACCATTGCACCGCCGCGTCCTGATCTTTCGTAACGCCACTTCCTGCCATCAATGCGTCGCCGAGCGCAAACTGCGCTTCCGCCATATCCTGCTGAGCTGCTCTTTCGAACCATTCAACTGCCTTCCCGGGATCGACCTCACAGCCTTGCCCTTTTCCAAGCATCACCGCGAGGTTGAACTGCGCAACCTTGTGTCCCTGTCGCGCGGCGGCCTCGTACCACTGCGCCCCCTGCGCAACATCCTGGGCTAAGCCCGCGCCGGTGCAATACAGTACGGCGAGTTGAAACTGCGCTCCGGCATGGCCTGCATGCGCGGCCTTCGTCATCCAGGACGCCGCAGTCTTCGCATCGCTCATACCGTTTGGATCGAGATGAAGAAGCCCAAGGGCATATTGCGCATCGACATGCCCCGCGCCAGCGGCACGCGTGAACCATGTGATAGCGGCTTCGACGTCTGCGTCCCCTCCAAACTTTCCCATATGCAATACGCCGAGTTGGAATGCCGCCGGCGCGTGATCTGCCTCAGCCGCCTCGATCAATAGCGCGCATGCTTGCTCAAGCTGCTCGGTCGAACCGTCCTGATGGAGCAGGAAAAGCGCATAGGCTGTCTTGGAGTCCGGGTCCCCACCCACAGCGGCCTTGCTGAGCCACTCTTCCGCCCGTTTCTGATCGCGCGGAACCCCATTGCCTGCCGAGTAAAGTCTTCCGAGCTGCAACTGCGCGGCGCGGACGCCGCCTTCGGACGCGCGCTCAAACCATTCAATCGCGCTTTCCACGTTGCGTTCGACGCCGGAGCCGTTGAGGTAGAAGATGGCGATGTTGAAAGCGGCAGTCGCGTGACCATTGCGGGCTGCGCGCTCAAACCATCTTGCGGCCTGACGGATATTCGAGCCGACACCGGTCCCGGTCGCATAGAAACGGCCCATGAAGAACTGCGCCTGCACGTCGTCCCGTTCGGCGGCCTTCTCATACCAGACCGCGGCCTCCCTCAGATCGGGTGCGAAACCTGCGCCGTGCGAATAGAATTCAGCCAACGCCTGAACCGCCGGAAAGTAGTCCTTGCGCGCCGCCTTGCGCAGCGCGGTTTCGGCCCTGTCGATATCCTTCGCAACACCATGACCCTTCAAGCGCAACAGGCCGATGTTATAGAGCGCGATGACATCGTCGTGCATGGCCGCGCCCTGGAACAGGCGGGCCGCTTCCGCAGGGTTCTCCGGCATCCCCGTGCCCTTCAGGTTCATGAACGCGAGCGCAACCTGCGCCCTTACATGATCCTGACCGGCCGCGTTGCGATACCAGGCTGCCGCCTGTTCGAAATCGACGGGAACCCCTTTGCCTTGGAAATAGATATCGCCGAGAGCGAATTCTGCCGCGGCGCAGTTCTGCTCGGCCGCAACTCCATACCATGCGAACGCTATCTGGAGATTCTTCTCACAGCCGAGCCCCTCGCTATACATGTTGCCAAGGACCGTCTGCGCCTCGGCTTTACCTCGTTCCGCCGCGACCGATATCCAATGGAAAGCAGCATCAATATTCCGCTCAACACTCGTTCCATGCGGAAAGACAAGCTGGTGAATATTCGACGCCTTGTCGCCGAGACGTACGGCCGAGGATTGGCGCCATGTTTCGTGGCGATGCGGACCCAGCAGCGGCTTTTCTCCCTGTAGAAAGATCAGGCCGAGCTGAAACTGCGCTTCGACGTTGCCGAGCCGAGCTGCACGCTCATACCAGATGGCGGCATCGGGCACACTCCTGACGACCCCTTCGCCTTTTACATAAAGCATTCCTATTCGGTAGGCGGCCTCGGCCTCGCCTGTCTCCGACGCCAGCTTCCAGTGCTTGATTGATTCAAGATATTGGCCACGCTCATACGCAGCCATTCCACACTCAAAAGCACCAGCTCGAGAAGATGCAGAAGCCGGGCGCAACCACTGTAAAAGCGATCTAGATGAAAGCATCATGGTTCACGCATCGCCTCGTGGAAGCTCTTCAACATTCCGCCGAGCAGATACATCGCGACTGAGCGGGTTCCGACATTGACGTCCCCCTGAAGGGTCATGCCGGGAATCAGACGAAAATTGCTCGGCACGTCCTTGAAATCGGAGGTGTCCACCGAGCACCGCGCCTTGTAATAAGTATAGTTGAGCGGCTTGCCGTCATCGTCCGTGGTGAACGCGCCCTCGCTAATCCAACGCACCTTTCCGCTCGCCGTGCCATGCTCCGCCGCATTGAAGGCATCGACCTTCATGGTGCAGGGATCGTCAGCCCGAACGAACCCAATATCGCGAGAAGCGATCCTGATTTCCGCTTCAAGCTTGATGTCGATCGGCATGAGCGTGATGAAGGGATCTCCCGGCTTGAGGACCGAACCGACCGAGAGCCTTGCCATCGTCAGCACCACCGAGGGTTCGGCAGCCGTCCAGCGCACGAGATTCTGGTGCTTGAGCGCTTTCTCATAGGTCGCCCTTGCTTCATCGAGCTTGTTGCGCGTGGTAACCAAATCCTGACTCAGTTGCGCAAACCACTGCTCTTTGAATGCGTCGCGATCGGCGGTTATCGATCCCAGTGAATTCTGCGCCACAATCAGGCCATTGTGTGCATTTTCCAGCGTCCGTAATAATTCCAGCCGGGCGTCTTGGGAGATGTACATGTTGAGCTGCGATCCGGTGCCGCGTTCGGCGAGCGTGGTGCGCATAGTTTCAATTTTCGCCAAGATCTCGTCGCGCTGCCGATATCGAGCATCGTCATCGCGCAGTTTTTCAATCGTCGCCTTGGTCTCCCTGATCTTTGATTCGAAGCTGTTGAGCTGGGCGTTATATTGAGCCACGCGCTGACCGTAGAGCGCCTTCTGCAGGCTCGCGTATTTCTGGAAATCAGGATCTGACTTGTCGGCAAAAACGAGCGGCTGCTGCTTCAGCTCGGCCTCATCGCGCGCCACTTGGGTCTCAAGGCTCGCGATCTGCAACTTCGCCTGCATCAAGTCCGCGGATGTGAAGGTTGAGTCGAGCGTAGCGAGCAGCTGCCCCTGTTCCACCTGCTCGCCCTCGCGCACGTCGATCGTCTTGATGATCGAGGGATCCAGCGCCTGCAAGACATTGACATGACCGAGCGGCACGATGTTGCCGCTAAGGCTGGTGATGACACGGTCGACCCGCGTCAGGCACAGGATCACGATAATCGAAACCAGGAATGCGGAAAGCACGAACAAGGTGGCGCGCGCGACCAGGGGTTCGGCGGCTTCCCGGATTGCATCGGTCTCCGACTGAAATTGGCGAACGGTCGCCAGCGAAACCTGGCTATGGGACAAGGGTCGGGCTCCGAAGTTTAGGCCTGTCACTGCGGACCGTCGGCGCGAGATGCGTGTTCTGCTGGTACCAAAGCGAACTGTAGATGTCGTTCCGTTCCAGCAACTCCGCGTGCCGCCCAAGATCGTCGACAACCCCGCGGTTGAGCACAAGGATGGCATCCGCTTTTGTTAGCGACGACAGCCGATGGGAGATGATGATCAGCGTCCGGCCATTCGCTATCCGCGCGATGTTACTGTTCACGATGGCCTCGCTGTCGGCGTCGAGCGCGCTCGTCGCCTCATCAAGGATGAGAACCGGCGGATCGACGATCAGCGCTCGCGCAATCGCAAGCCGTTGGCGTTGCCCTCCGGAGAGGTTGGGCGATCCCTCATAGACACGGGTTTCATAACCCCGTGGCAACTTGTCGATGAATTCCTCCGCGCCCGCCAATCGCGCCGCCTTGACGACGTCGTCAAAGGTGGCATCCGGCACGGCTGCGCAGATGTTTTCGCGAATCGTCCCGCTAAAGAGAAAGTTTTCCTGCAGCACGATGCCGACGTTCCTGCGCAGGTGATCGACATCGTATTCGCGAACGTCGATTCCGTCGATCTTGATCAGCCCGTCATAATCGGAATGCAATCGTTGCAAGAGTCGTGTGATCGTGGTCTTGCCGGAACCGCTCTTGCCCATCACGCCAAGCGTGGTTCCCCTGGTTACTTCAAAGGAAACGCCGTTCAGCGTTGGCGAGACAGCGCCTTTATACCTGAAGGTGACGTTGGAAAATTCCACTTTACCCTCGATCGCGGAGCGAACGCCATGCCCGGAACGTCCCTCCTCGGGGGGCTGGTTCACGAGGTTGCGGACCGTTGCGACCGCACTACGCGCTTCGTCATATTGATTGATCAACTGCGCCATCTGCATCAACGGGGCCGATACCCGCTGCGACAGCATCAGGAAGGCGAACAATGCCCCGATGAAAACCGGATCATCGTTGATAAGCGCGAGATAAACGCCGATCGCATAAGAACCGCTCACCGACAGCCGCTCCAGCGGGCGCACCACCGCCTGGATCGCGTTTCCGGTCATCCCTTCCGCGAGCCGCGCCTTGGCGACACGTGCCACCAGCACGTCCCAGAAATGACGCTGCCGCGAATCGAGCGCCAGCGATTTCACCGTCCGAATGCCGTTGAGCGTTTGAACCAGAAACGCGCCCTGATCGCCTTCCGCGACCAGGACGGCGTTCGACGCCTTGCGGTAAGTCGGCAGCATCAGAATAAGCCACCCGACGATCACCGCCGAGAACGCCAAGACTATCAAAGTCATCGTCGGGCTGAAGAAAAACATGATCGGCAGGAAGAAGATCAGCGTCGTTGAGTCCAGCACCGTTCCGAATAATTGACCCATCAGGAACGAGCGAATGCGGAACACCTCGCGGATGTCGCGCGCGACGAGCCCGACGGCGGTCTGCTCGAAATAGTCGATGGGAAGATTGAGGACCTTTTCGAAAACATAGGTGGACAACTTGACGTCAAGCCTGGTCGTCAGGCGATGAACAAGGACTTGCCTGAGGAACGCGAACGTCGCCTCGAAGGCGATGATGACCAGCATCGCGACGCAGAGCACGTAGAAGGTATTGTACGCGTGATAGAAGATCACCTTGTCCGACAGCAGGCGCCAAAACATGATAGGCGCGAGGCCCAGAAGTCCGAGGACCAGCGCAGCGATTGCGACGTCCCGAACAATGCGACGCTCGCGAAACATCAATGCGACCACGAGACCGAAACTGAACGGTTGCGATTCGTCCGAGATTTCGTAGTTTCGCTTGGCGAGAATGACGTCCCCGGACCAGATGTCTTCGAAGCGAAGCCTGTCGATCACGAGCAGCGCGTCTTCCGCGGCGTTTGGATCCCTCAGCGCGATGCGCGTATTGTTGGCGTCTCCAGTTACGCCCAACAACACCATGAAGCTTCCATTGCGGAGACCGACAATGGCCGGAAGCGCCTTTTTCAGATGGGAAAGCCCGTCCCAATCGAGTTTGACGTGCTTCGATCGCATGCCGGCCTGTTCGGCGCAGCGAACCAACTGGCTGGAAGACACTTCCCCTTCGGTAAGAAGATTATCCTTGATGAGCTGCGTCGAGGTGAGATCCAGCCCGTGCTGCCGAGCGACAATGACCAGGCATTCGAGCCCGGACGGCAGCATCGGATCGATATCGGCATCCTCGGCGACGGCTGGCGCGATCATGAAGTCTCGCTCTGTTTGTTGCAGATCATGATAAGGTCATCCCTGCCATCAAGCGAGTGATAATGACCTCTCATTAATAACATTACATATAATGAAAGTGACGAAAACACGAACATTTCAAGAGATGCGGCGGCGTTGAGGCGGCAATTGCCCGCATTCATCGGGCGGCAGAGCCCGGCATCAAACGGCCGGCGCCTCGGCTCCAGTGTGTCCCGCTTTGTATTAAGGCACTGCGCCAGCATCCCTTTCCCGGGAGTTCGCTATCGTATGCTTCGGTTGGTCCGGTTCAAAATTGGACTGCCGAAAATGCAACGGGTTCTTCTGAACCACCATGCAAGGGCGTCCGTGCATGGCCGCTCCGCGCCGGAATAGAGTTTTTCATAGCTTCACGGAAACGGTGAAAGACTCTAGCTTTTTGATTTGACGCGTTTTCTTCACGCGAACCGGATTCCACTTCGCTCGAAAACGCTCTAAGCCGCCAGTTCCTGAAAATTGAATCCGCTTTCTAACAAAGCCGTCTTGATGGCTGCATCATCGGCCTCGGGCATCAACGCCAGCGCGCAAACCTCGAAGTTCTGCATTGAGACCGACACGGTAGGGAAGCCGGCCGTCAATAGCAGATTGCCGAGCCGCTCTGCGGTAAAGCCGGTGCGATGGGCCATATGCAGGTGTCCTTCCTCAATCGCCCGGGAATGGCCGTAGAGCATATCGAGCGGCCTGATCGGACCCGCAGGAGAATTGTAGGCGACGGCCGCAATACCTTGCTCGACTATAAAATGAGCCACCGCTTCGACGTCAGGGCTCATGATCAGGGCAAAGCCGTCCGGTTGCAGCACGCGATGGAACTGGCGCAACGTGGGAAATATCTCGTGAGCATAAAGATGCTCAAGGACGTGTGACGACCATATCACATCAAACGATTGTGGCTCGAACGACGTTTCAAGTTCGAGGATGGAACCGACGACATGAGGTTTGACACCCGGGTCTATATCAAAGCGTAATTCTTCCAGTCCTCGCTCCTGAATCATTCGAGCGATTCGTCGGGCAGATCCGGGACCGGAGCCCGCATTGAGCAAGCGCTTGATACCTCGGGGCAACATCGGCTCCTGGCGTTCCGATCGGAGCTATCGGAAAAAAGTTAGAACAATACCGCTCCAGCGATCTACGACCATGACCCTATCGATGTGGCTTCACAAAGGCACGAGCGGCCCCGTGGCGTGTCTTTGCATCACAAAAGTTAAGGCCCCACCGAAGCGGGGCCTTAACAATCCTGTCCCTCCGTCCGAACTATGAGAGTTTCGGCAGCGTGACGACCTGATCGCTGAAGTGCAGCTCCTCAACTCCACTGACCGCAACGGTCTGTTCGTCGTTGAAGTGCAGGGTGTAGGTCGACGTGCTCGCATCGACGTCGATCTTGGCGACATCGAAGAACGAACGACCAGCGAACTCGGCGGAGTCGTTACCGTTGCCGCCGAAGATGGTATCGCTGCCGCTATGCGACTCGATCCGGAAGGTGTCATTGCCACCTCCGCCTTCCAGCGTGGAATTGCCATCTCCACCACCGGACAGCCTGAAATGGTCGTTGCCCGCACCGCCTTGCATGACGTCGCCCTGCACGCCAACCAGTGTGTCGTTCCCAGCGCCGCCTATAAGCGTGCTGTGTCCTTCCACATCATTATTGCCACCATTATTGCCACCGCCGCCATGACCATGACCACCGCCATGGTCGTCTCCACGACCGCCGCCATGGCCTTCTCCGCGACCACCGCCACGGTCATCTCCACGACCGCCGTCACGGTCATCTCCACGACCGCCGTCACGGTCATCTCCGCGACCGCCGCCACGATCATCTCCACGACCGCCGTCACGGCCGCGGCCGCGATCATTATCCCCGAAGGTGCTGTCGTCGGCGCTGGCAACGCGCGCGTTACCGCCGCCGCCGCCAGCGGCCAGCGCACCAGATACTAGGAGGTCGTTGCCGGCACCGCCGTCCAGCGTGTCATTGCCGGTGCCGCCGTAAATGCTGTCATTACCGGCACCGCCGAATAGCGAGCTGTCGCCATGGCCTCCGCGGATGACGTCGTTGCCGCCGCCACCGTAGACCGTATCGTCACCGCTATCGCGAAGGTTGATCGTATCATTACCTCTGCCTGCGGCGACAAAGATGTCGTTGTCCCCGCCGGTCACGTTCAGTCTGGCGCTGTGGTCGTCCAGGACGATCGCTTTCAGATTCGGATTCGTCTGGACGCTCGTCGAGTTGGATACGTCCAAAATCTGGACCACCGGCGGAACAGCCCCACCGGCGAACGGCCCTGACTCCAACCATCCCCTCGCACTATTGTCGCCCTCGTTAAACACACCGCTTTGCTCGAGCGAATCGATCAACGCCGATCGTACGCCCGCTTCGATATTCCCGTTATTATGGAGAAACTCACCCAACTCGGTCTTCGTCAAATAGGAAACGGCCATGGCGCCCTCTGGCTGGATTTTTCAATCATGACGAAAGCAGATATTCAGTCGACGCCAATCGACCCCAATATGCTGCAGTTCGAATGTGCTAGTCCTGAGCCGACCCGAGGCCCGCATAACATACAAATGTTATGTTACCTCTCGATTGTTATGCATATGTTAGGGGCACCAGACCGCGCAAGTCAAGGATCAAATTACGTCCCCTTAACTTAGATTCGACAGGGATCGTCGGCCCACCAGCCGGACAACTGTGTGCTTTACCGAGCCGATTTCACCAAATCTGGGTCGGATTCGCCCACTAGGCATGCATAAATCAGAAGGATGGACCGCATTAAAACCCTAACCGGACAGCCAATTGTGATTTTCGGTCAAGAAATGGTAACGTCGACAGATGCTTTTACCGGAAAATGTGAGAATTTGTTATCGTGGCGCCCGCATGAGCTCTCCCGGACTGAGACGGAGAATTATAACCGTTACTCAGCGCAAAGGCGGTGTCGGCAAAACCACAATCGCGGTCTGTGTCGCCGCTGCGCTCGCGCGCCGGGGACATGACGTTGCGCTTGTCGACAGCGACCCTCAACGTTCCGCCTCACAGTGGGCGGAGCCCGGCAATCTCGAATTCCCGGTCTATGAAATGGCCTTGGAGCAAATGTCAGTCTCCGCCTGGGCGCAGGAAGTGCGCAGCATTGAAGCCGGGGTGATCGTCATCGACACCGCTCCCAACGCTCGAGAAATGGGGGCCTCCATCGCTGTAGCCAATCTGATTTTGGTACCCTGCACCCCGTCCGGCCTTGATCTCGACGCAACGCTTCAGACTCTTGCGATCATTAACGCAGCACGGGAACGCCGCCGGGATCGAATCAAGGTGATCCTGGTGCCGAACAGGCTCGATCGCCGCACGCTTGAGGGAAGGCAACTGCTCGATGAGTTAAATACATTCGGTGAAGCAGTCGGGCCGCCGATCGCCAGCCGCGCCGCCTTCGTTCGTTGCTTCACCAGTGGTCAATCGGTAACAAGCTTCGTGCCCGGAGATAACGCCGATCGGGAAATCCAAGAACTAGCGGACGCAATCGAACGGACCGACCAAGAGGAATAGGTAACTCCGCACTCGCAGAGGGAGCCCTTCTTTCTCTTCGAAGTACAGCTATCTGGAATTGGCGGGACCGAGCAGGGCCTGGATCACACCTTGCGTCTCCGACGGACGAGACGATGCCGTAACCGCGGCTTCCTCAAGCCTCATTTTCTCAAGCAACAGATCCGTGACGATCTTTCGAAGCCGCTGGTTCTCGAGTTTAAGCTCCTCCAGAACGTGACGCATCTGATCCATCGCCAAAGGCCTGGCAGGCACCACACCTTCTCCTGCATTGTCCTGAGAAACATTTGCTTCCTGCCTTGGCAGTGGCAGTTTCCTCCACCGATGAAGGGTCATGACACTCACACCAAGTGCCTTGCACACATCGACCTGGGAATTGCCCGTGCGGGCAAGCTCGTCTGCCCGGGCAAGCTTCGAAAGAATTTCCTCCCGCGAATGCTTCTTCATCTTCCTACCTGGATACGGCTTCGATGATAGGGAATAAGACCGAATATAAATCTCATTTTGAGAACAACTTCACAACGATAAAATAGACAAATAAATATATGACAGCCGATCGCCACATGATCAAGCTCCGCGCACGTTAGCCTTTCGTGTTAGCTGCAGTGCAACGTAAAACCAAAACCATATGTTTCGATCCCCGATTGCTATCATATGGCGAGATACCCACGAGGACCGCGATCGGGCGTATCACTTCTTCGGAGCACGGGCGCCATGGTATGTAGTCGATCCTTTCTTTCCCTATCTTGCGTTCCGCGTGCATTCTGTAAGACGGCTGCAGTCGTCACAGCGGAACTACCTATCAAACCTCACAGATTCGATTTGTAACCAGCTTCTCGCGCGGACGAACCAAGTCGGCATCTTTGTGCCCTGCATTGCGCCGTGACATTGTCCAGATATATCAGTCGCGCCGCCGCATCTCGCACTTAAAGATGTTGTGGGCATCAGGCCAGATGGTCGCGCAAGGGCAGGAGAATTCGCGGCCCGATCGTCTCGCCGCCTTCGTCGCACTCGCGTAAAATTGATACGCGTTGGCGCCACATGAGTCGGAAGGTCTCACAGGCTCGTGTAGATGCCTGATTTGCTGGTGGGCCCGGAGGGACTCGAACCCCCAACCAGACCGTTATGAGCGGCCGGCTCTAACCATTGAGCTACAGGCCCCGGCCGGACGTCGCGTATGCAACCACCGCCGGCGCAGGCATCCCCTTACAATGTCATGTGCCGCGCGGCAATTGGCGGTCAGGGCTTTGGGTGGCTTCGAGCGCGATACGGAGCACGCGCGCCAGATCGGAGCGCGCATTTCCTCCTCTCCGTGACCACCGCGCTAAAAGTGGCACGCGTTCCACAGAAGATGTGCGACTGCGGCAAGCATCAGGCGGGTTCGTAGGTCTTACCAAGCGGATTTTTGACGCTGCTCCGCAAACCGGACATCTCGATGACCTTTATTTCGATGACCTTATTAGCTGGTTGCGAGCGTACAGGCCCGATGCGGACCGGGACGCGGCGCCGAAAGAACACGTCCTGTCTGGGCGCCGGCCACATCGTTCCAGCGGTCACCAGCGACCACGAGACCTAGCGGCACCGGAAGTGACAGAACCAGACGCAACGAGGGCGTCTTAACTCTTTGCTAACCATACACGGGGCAAATTTTGCCTAGGGGACCGCGCGTCGTCAGCCGCTCAGAACGGCATCGCCCCCAATGAACGCCAGGGCGGCGCCTCACTTCGAAATGGAGGCGCATCAGCCGCCGCGCAGACGATCGGCGCGCGGCAGCGGTCTTGGGCGTGGGGGGAGACGGGGAGGATGAGGGGGATCACGGCGGATCAGGGCGCAAATTCGCCAGGCTCGGGTTTTCCGAGTTTTGGGGAAATCGGGATCATGCTGAAGCGCGGCGATCTCGCGCTCGCCTTCGGCATCCTGACGATCCTTGTCGTCCTGATTCTTCCGCTACCGTCGATCATCCTCGACCTCTTTCTGGCGATCTCGATCACGCTGTCAATCCTGATCCTGATGACGTCCCTGTTCATCCAAGCGCCGCTGGAATTCTCCTCTTTCCCGACCGTGCTGCTGATTGCGACCATGCTGCGGCTGTCGCTCAACCTCGCCTCAACACGGCTGATCCTGTCGCACGGGCATGAAGGCTCGGCCGCCGCCGGCCACGTCATCGAGGCCTTCGGCAACTTCGTGATGGGCGGCAACTTCGTGATCGGCATCATCGTGTTCGCGATCCTGGTGATCGTGAACTTCGTGGTCATCACCAAGGGTTCGGGCCGCATCGCCGAGGTGGCGGCGCGCTTTCAGCTCGACTCCATGCCCGGCAAGCAGATGGCGATCGATGCCGACCTCTCCGCCGGCCTCATCGACGAAAAGACCGCCAAGGAACGCCGCAAGGCGCTGGAAGATGAAAGCGGCTTCTTCGGCGCCATGGACGGCGCCTCGAAGTTCGTGCGGGGAGATGCGGTCGCCGGCCTGCTCGTCGTCTTCATCAACATCATCGGCGGCATGGTCATCGGCATTGCGCAGGAGGGCCTGAGCTTCGCCGACGCCGCGCGCAGCTACACGCTGCTCACCGTCGGCGACGGGCTGGTGACACAGATTCCCGCACTCATCGTCTCCACCGCCGCGGGCCTTCTGGTCTCCAAGGCTGCCGTCACCGGCGCCGCCGACAAGGCGCTGATGAAGCAGCTCTCCGGCTATCCGCAAGCGCTTGGCATGTCAGCCGGGGTCATGCTGGTGCTGGGTCTGCTACCCGGCATTCCGATGCTGCCGTTTGTCGCGCTCGGCGGCGGAGCGGCGGCGCTTGCCTGGAGTTCGCGAAAACGCCAAAGCGTCGCGGCTGCGGCAGCCATGGCGGCGGCGGCGTCCGACGCCGCGGTCGCCCCCCCGAGCGCGGAAGAGCCGATCTCGGCGGCGCTGAAGATCGACGATCTGAAGATCGAACTGGGTTATGCGCTGTTGCCGCTGGTCAACGGCCCGAATGGCCAGGATCGCCTCACCGAGCAGATCAAGGCGCTGCGCCGCTCGCTCGCGATCGAGATGGGATTCGTGATGCCGGCAGTGCGGATTCTCGACAACGTGCAGCTAGAGGCCAACACCTACATCATCAAGATCAAAGAGGTCGACGCCGGCTCGGGCCGTATCTGGCCGAACCAGTACATGGTGATGGATCCTACCGGCGATCAGGTCGGGGTTCCCGGCATTCACACCACCGAACCGACCTTCGGACTGCCGGCAACATGGGTGGATGCCTCGCTCAAGGAGGAGGCCTCACTGAAAGGCTATACCGTGGTCGATGCCGCGACCGTAGTTTCGACCCACCTCACTGAACTGCTCAAGACCAACATGTCGGATCTGCTCTCTTACGGCGAAGTGCAAAAACTTCTGAAGGATCTACCGAAGGAACAGGGCGAGCTGATCAAGGACATTGTTCCAGGCCAGATCACGATATCCGGCATCCAGCGCGTGCTGCAGCTCCTGCTCGCCGAGCGCATTTCCGTCCGCGATTTATCCACTATCCTCGAAGGTATCGCCGAAGCGCTGGCCTTCTCACGCAACCCGGCGACGCTGGTCGAGCACGTGCGTGCCCGCCTTGCGCGTCAAATCTGCGCCCAAAACACTTCAGTCAACGGTTACCTGCCACTGGTCGCACTGTCGGCCAAATGGGAACAGGCCTTCGCCGACTCCATCATCGGCCAGGGCGAGGAACGCAGCCTTGCGATGCAGCCGTCAAAGTTATCAGAATTCATGGCCGCGGTGCGCGACCGCTTCGAACAGGCCGCCCGGGAAGGCGAAGCGCCGGTGCTGGTAACCTCGGCCGCAATCCGGCCGTTCGTCCGCTCGCTGGTCGAGCGTTTCCGCGCCCAGACCTCTGTTCTATCGCAGGCCGAAATCCATCCCCGGGCCCGGCTCAAGACGGTCGGCAGCATCTGATCACGCTGCTCGAATCACGCCGCTCCTAATGCGGCATTTTGGCACCAGACAACTGGTTTATCTCCAGCCTGTGCCGAGGCCCCGTCAGGACGTGCCGCGCGCGCAGTTTAACGTTAAAATGCTGATGTATTTGCACAATTTATCAATTTCTCCATATTAAGCCGGGTTCAATGGTCGCGCATCTTCACACCTTTTCACCACTTTGTGATCAACCCTTCGGAACATTGGTGTCGATTCCTACGTTGTAAAGGCGCGAGACTATGAACCTCTGCGCAGGCAGCGGAGACCAATCTTCAAGAAGGAAGTTACGCCAGGAGGGCTTCCAATGAACCATTCGATTTACAGCGCGGATCGGACGACCCACCTGAAGATCGTGGTTGTGGCTCTTGTTGCAGGTATTGCAGTAGCGGGTTTCGCAATTTCAGCGAGGATGAGCGCTGACGATGGCTATACCCAAACTGCACGCATCATCAAGGCCGGGAAGCCTATGGCTGTTACGAGTTCGGGCGCGATGGTCGTCCGCTGAAGGAGTTTGAAGGAATTCACGAGGCTTCTTTACATTTGCCCCCCGAAGTCGCCACGTGAGTACGTAGAGGACCCACTAACCCCAAGTGGACTACGATGGAAAACGCCCGCCCCCCACGGGCGTTTTCTTTCGTTATAAACACCCCCATAATAATAAGCGCACCCAGATAGAAGCCGTCGACGCCGATGCGGAATTTTTCTCTTCGGCGGACCGCCCCTTGCCGCGCCTTAGGAAGACGGCGGTCAAGTGCGCGCTTGTCTTGCAGACAATGCCCGGGTTCGATGGTCGATGTCGCGTCACGCGATGGTGGCGGCGCCCATGCGTGAGCGCATTAAACCGATACTATCAAGATCGGCCTGCTCGCGAGCGTTCTCTTCTGCGCGTTCGCGAGCCTGATCGCGCTCATCCAGCAATTCGACCTTCTTGAGCTCCTCAAAGGCTTCCGCCAAGCCCATCTTGGCATCTTCGAGCTGGACGCGGAGTTCGTCGGCGGAGCGGGTCAGGTTTTCCCGGCGCTGGATCGCTGCCTTGGCATAGGTCGGATACGCGAAATGTGCGGGATCATCGATCCCAGCACGTTCCTGCTCGATTTCGATTTCACGCTCCAGATCGACCGACATGCGCTGGAAATCAGCAATCATGCCCTCGATCTGAGCCACCCTCCGACGCTTCTCCTCCACCTGGAATTTCTTCAGGCGGATCAGCGTTTCACGTGACTTCATCGACTCGTACTCCCCAGAAGTCCCAATCTACGCGGGACAACGGCGGCACCTCCGTCGGATCCCGCCGTACTCCTCTTATGAGAAGCCGATGATGACCCGACAAAGTTAGCTTTCCGTTTCCAAGGTCTTAACGATTTGCTGCAACCTTCGATAACCCTCCTCGATGCTGGTCACCTCATCCTTCGCCTGGCGCAGAAAATCCTCTAAAACCGGATTCAACTTGATTGCCTCGTCGACCTCCGCGTTGGAGCCGGTCCGATAGGCGCCGAGCCGGACGAGTTCCTCCATATCGGAATAAGTGGCCATCATCTGTCGCGCGCGGGTAATGATCGGCAGGAAGGCTGGATCAGCCGATTTCGGCATGGTGCGGGACACCGACTTCAAAATGTTGATCGCGGGGTAGCGACCTCGCTCGGCAATGGCACGCTCCATCACGATGTGGCCGTCGAGAATGCCGCGCACTGCGTCGGCCACGGGCTCGTTATGATCGTCACCGTCCACCAGCACGGTGAAGATGCCGGTGATGGTTCCCTCGTCGGCGCCGGGACCGGCGCGCTCCAGAAGCCTCGGCAATTCGGTGAACACTGTCGGTGTGTAGCCCTTTGTGGTCGGCGGCTCGCCGGTCGACAGTCCGATTTCACGCTGCGCCATTGCAAAGCGTGTCACCGAGTCCATCATGCACATGACGTCCCTGCCCTCGTCGCGGAAATATTCCGCGACCGCCAGAGTCAGATAGGCGGCCTGACGCCGCATCAAGGCTGGCTCATCAGAAGTCGCGACCACAACGACCGATCTTGCAAGCCCCTCTTCGCCAAGGTCATCCTGCAGGAACTCCTGCACCTCACGACCGCGTTCGCCGACCAGTCCGATTACCGAAATGTCGGCATCCGCGTTGCGCGCCAACATCGACAGCAGCACCGATTTACCGACGCCGGAGCCGGCGAAAATGCCGAGCCGCTGGCCGCGGCAGCAGGTCAGGAATGTGTTCAGGGCGCGGACGCCGAGATCGAGCGGTTTGCCGACTCGTTTGCGCGAATGCGCCGACGGCGGCAAATTACGGTACGGCACCGGCGCCGGCCCCTGTGGTAGCGGCCCTTTGCCGTCAATCGGCTCGCCCATGGCGTTGATAACACGTCCGAGCCATGAGGCTGCCGGCCGCACCTGGCCGGAGGCATTGGCGATCAAGGCACGGCAGCCACGTCGTACCCCGTCAAGGCCGGCAAACGGCATGACAACGGCATTGTCGCCGTTGAAGCCAACCACCTCCGCCGGGATGGCCCGACCAACGCCGGTCTCGATCACGATACGGGCTCCCACCGACATAGCATGGATAGGGCCGGCTATCTCAACCATCAGCCCACGTACGCCGACCACGCGGCCATAAATATTGACGCGCTCGATCTCGCCAATCCGCTCGGCCAAGCTCTTCATCGTGAAATCCTTAGGTTTCCGCGCATTAGCCGAGCTCCTTAACCTCGTGTTTACCCGCATCGTTAATCATTGCGTCACTGTCTTTGGTGACTGAGCGCACGTGTCTTCAGGACGAAGGCGAGTCGCGAGAGTCGGTTAGGCCTGACTTTTAATGTGGAGCCTGAGTGCCGGTCGGATAAGGAAAGCTGCTTCAATGCAACAGCTTAGGGCGATTCGATGAAAATTGCACCGAAGAGACTTGCAGAACAGAAACAGTTTTTGTTAACCATAAGCTGTCAGGATCCGAATCAGTTGCTTAAAGGCGTTTCCAGTGCCGCAAGTATTGCGGCCGGCCTGACGCCCGGCGCGGCGACGATTAGGGGACTGGCATGCGCGTTTTGCTGATTGAGGATGACAGCGCCGTCGCGCAGTCGATCGAGCTGATGCTCAAGTCCGAGAGTTTCAACGTCTATACGACGGATCTCGGCGAAGAAGGCGTCGATCTCGGCAAGCTATACGATTACGACATTATCCTTCTCGACCTCAACCTGCCCGACATGTCGGGTTACGACGTGCTCAAGCAGCTGCGCGTCTCCAAAATCAAAACACCCATTCTGATCCTTTCCGGCCTTGCCGGTATCGAGGACAAGGTCAAGGGTCTCGGCGTCGGCGCCGACGACTACATGACAAAGCCCTTCCACAAGGACGAGCTGGTGGCCCGCATCCATGCGATCGTGCGCCGCTCCAAGGGTCATGCCCAGTCGGTGATCCAGACCGGCGATCTCGTAGTCAATCTCGACACCAAGACTGTGGAAGTCGGCGGGCAGCGCGTCCACCTTACGGGCAAAGAATATCAGATGCTCGAGCTGCTCAGCTTGCGCAAGGGTACCACGCTGACCAAGGAAATGTTCCTTAACCATCTCTATGGCGGCATGGATGAGCCCGAGTTGAAGATCATCGACGTCTTCATTTGCAAACTGCGCAAGAAACTCGCCAATGCATCCGATGGCCGCAATTTCATCGAAACCGTCTGGGGCCGCGGCTACGTGCTCCGTGAACCGCACGATGACGAAGTTCGCATTCCGGCGTGATACCGGACTTCACCTTTTCTCCCAGACTGACCCCGCCGCAAATGGCGGGGTCTTTGTTTGTGAGACTTATAAGTCTGCACTTTACTCGACCCGAAGGCCCGATCCTGCCCTGAACCCGTCGCCGGGTTGCCTCGACTGACACAACATGGCTGATTATCCGGGCTGAGACGTCACCACGGGGGGCTGACATGATCCTGCAATCGCTGGCCGGGCTGCCGGCCTTCCTACTGTATTTCTGCACAGGCCTGATCGCGGTCGTGCTGTATCTGTTCGTCTATACGCGCGTCACGCGGCACGATGAATTCCAGCTGATCTGCGACAACCATCCCGCCGCAGCCATCGCGCTCGGGCTCAGTCTGGTTGGCTTCGTCATTCCGGTGGTCAGCGCCATTATGCACACTGTCAACGTGATCGACTGTCTGATCTGGAGCGTGATCGCGCTGATCGTGCAGATCGCGGTCTATTACATCGTCAAAATTCCCGTGCCGAACCTGTCGGGTCGAATCGCCGCCGGCGAACTCGCGCCGGCGATCTGGCTCGGCCTGTCATCGGTCGCGGCCGGCGCGATCAACGCTGCGTCGATGGTGTACTAACCATGGCCCAGCCTCCCGCCGAACAATTCGGAAAACGACGGCTGCCGCCGCTCAAATCGTCACCTCCGGTGAAACGTTCCGGACGTGTCGCGCTGCTGGTGATGGGAACACTCGCGGTCGGCGGTGGTGCCTACTTGCTGATGCCTCACGACAACTGCGAGCCCAACCGCCCCGGCGTCGCGGCATCCGCAACGCCCGGCCAGACCGGAACGTCCTGCAATTCGGGTTCATCGAGCAGCGGCTGGTCATCGCGATCGAGTTATTACGGCGGCGGCGATTCCTCCTCGAGCCACTCCTCATCCGAATCCGGCAGCGGTGCCGTCACACGCGGCGGCTTCGGTGGTTTCGCCCATGCGATCTCGGCTCACTTCTCCGGCGGCTGACACGCTGCGGCTCGCGAGTTCCTCCAATGCAACGCATCGCCTGCCCCGAACGCGACGACTGGCAATCGACCGCAGAGAATGCCGGCTTCGCATTTCATACCCTTGACGGCGCGCGGTACTGGGACGAGCGGGCCTATTATGCGTTCACACTTGACGAGATCGAGCAGCAGATCGAAGCGCCGACCGGCGAAATCCACGCCATGTGCCTCGAACTGGTCAAGCGTGCGATGAATGACGAGAGCGTGCTACGCCGCCTCAGAATCCCGCAAGCCTGCTGGCGGATCCTCACCGAGAGCTGGGGGCGCAGCGATACCACGCTTTACGGCCGCTTCGACTTCAGCTTCAGCGGTCGCGGGCCAGCGAAATTGCTCGAATACAATGCCGATACCCCCACCTCGCTGTTCGAGGCCGCGGTGTTTCAATGGACCTGGCTCGAACAGGCAATGGAGCGCCAGATCATTCCCAAGAATGTCGATCAGTTTAATTCCATCCACGACAAACTGATCGCGCGCTGGCGCGAGATCGCGACGAATGGCCATCTGCATCTGACCGGCCTGTACGACAACCCCGAGGATGCGGTCACGCTGAACTATCTCGAGGACACCGCCCGGCAGGCCGGCCTTCAAACGACATCGCTGGAGATCGAGCGCATCGGCGTCGACGGCGCCGGCCAGTTCGTCGATCTTGACAATCGTCGCATTGCGCTCGCGTTCAAGCTCTACCCCTGGGAATGGATGCTGCGCGACAGCTTTGGCTCCAAGGTTCAGGCCGCATCGACGCGATGGGTTGAACCGCCCTGGAAGGTCGTGCTCTCCAACAAGGGAATTCTGCCGCTGCTGTGGGAGATGTTCCCCAACCACCCGAACCTGCTGCCCGCCTATTTCGAGGACGATGCCGCGGCGAGCAAGCTCGGCAACTCGTATGTGCGCAAGCCGATATACTCACGCGAAGGCGCCAACATCGAACTGGTCAGCGGCGGAACGGCGCTGGATCAGCAGGGTGGACCCTACGGCCGCGAAGGGTTCGTGCGTCAGGCCTTCGCGCCGTTGCCGACCTTTGATGGTCAGTATCCGGTGATCGGAAGCTGGATCGTCGGCGATCAGGCTTGCGGACTGTCGATCCGCGAGGACGAGAACCCGATCACGGGCAACACGTCTCGCTTTGTGCCGCATGCGATCTTGTGAGACGCGGCATCACTCCGGATGCCGCGTAAGCGGCGAGCGCAACACATTCGTCGTCACCAAAGCCGCGCTCCAGAATGCCCCCGAAGCGCAGACCTACGCGCGGGCCGCCGCCTTGGGTGACGGCATGCCCGGCACCAGCGCGGGCGAGCAAACGCGATTGGGCCGATAAAGACCGCGCTTATCGGGATGCGGTTTGAACGCATCGGTCAGCCCGACTACGGTTTCAGCAGCGCCGAGCGCAAGGAAACCATCAGCTTCCATCTGCTTCGCAAGCCGCGTGAAGACGCCGATTTTGGTTTCCTGATTGAAATAGATCAGCACGTTGCGGCAGAAAATCACGTCGAAGGTCCCAAGATGGGAAAAATCCTGCAACAGGTTGAGCTGACGGTGCTGAACCATCGCGCGAATGTCGGGGTTGATCTGCCACAGTTCGCCAACCTGCTTGAAATACTTGATTAGCAACTGAATGGGCAGTCCACGCTGCACTTCGAACTGGCTGTAGAGGCCGGCGCGCGATTTTTCGAGCACCTCGTTCGACAGATCGGTAGCGATGATCTCGGTGCGCCAGCCCGTGAGCACCGGACCGCATTCCTTCAGGCACATCGCGATCGAATACGGCTCCTGCCCGGTCGAACCTGCGGCGCACCAGATCCGCAGGTTCCGACGAGCCGCGCGGGCCTCGAGCAGCGCCGGGATCACGGTCTCGCGCAGATGATCGAACGGTGTCTTGTCGCGAAAGAAGAAGGTTTCGTTGGTGGTCATCGCCTCGACGACGTCGACCGTCAGGGCCGCGGCACCGTTCTTCATTTTCTGCACGAGGTCGCCGATACCAGAGAAGCCGGCCTTGCGTGCGAGCGGAGTCAAACGGCTCTCAACCAGATATTGCTTGTCGGCGGCAAGATCGAGGCCGGACCGCTCTTTCAGCAACTTGCGCAAGTACTCAAAATCAAGCGGTGTCACAGACGGTCTCCCGCAAATAACCGAACCAACTTTGGGGCGATTTGTTGAAGCGGCAGAACGGCCGCGCAGATTCCGTCCTGGACGGCTGCGCCTGGCATTCCCCACACCACGCTGCTCGCTTCGTCCTGCGCGATGACATTCCCTCCGGCGGCGACAATCTGCCTGCCGCCACGCATTCCATCGGATCCCATTCCGGTCAGGATCACGGCGAGAGCGCCGCCCTGCCAGACGTCTATCGCCGACGTGAATAGAGGATCGACGGCTGGTTTGCAGAAATTCACCGCCGGGCCGTCATCCAGAACGATGACGGCATCTGCTCCTTTTCGGACCACCCGCATGTGACGGCCACCGGGTGCAAGATAGATATGACCCTGCTTCACGGTCTCCTGATCCACTCCCTCATGCGCGGGTCGCCCTGCGGCCCGCGACAGATGCTCGGCGAGAATGGTGGTGAACGTCGGCGGCATGTGCTGGGTGATCAGCACCGGACAGCGGTCGATCACCGGCCCTATTCCGGCCACCAGCGCCATCAGCGCCTGCGGCCCGCCCGTGGACGAGCCGATCAGCAGCACACGCGGGACGTTTGCGCTGAAGGCACGCAGCGTTGGCGGGGGGCGGCTCGTCGCAGGAGCGGCTTTGGCAAGCGGTTCCTGTTCGCGCGGGACCAGCGGCGGTGCGGCGGCCGTCGCCGGACGACGACGTTTTGCAGCGAGGTGCCGGATCTTCTGGATCAGGTCATGCTTGAAGATATCAGCCGCGGCGATCTCGCGCGTGCTCTCGGGCTTCGGAATATAATCGGCGGCGCCGAGCGACAGCGCCTTGAAGCTGATCTCCGCATTGCGGCGGGTCAACGTCGAGGCCATGATGACAATGAGGTTGCGCTTCTTGGCCAGCAGTTGCGGCAGCGCGGAAATGCCGTCGAGTTCGGGCATTTCGATATCGAGGACCACGACATCGGGGTTGGCGCGCTCAACCTGCTTGACGGCGTCGAGCCCGGTGCGCAGCGAGGCCGCAACTATCATGTCTGGCTCAGCCTCGATCCATCGGGAAATCAGTCCGCGTATAACGACGGAGTCATCGACCACCATGACGCGCAGCGGCTCCTGCTTTCTCGAATCTTGAGCCACCGGACTTGCCACAGCAGTACTCATGCCCCACCCCACGCAACGAATAAAATGTCCAGCCGTCCGGATCGCGGCGAGATTCAGATCAGGCCGATTTCCTGAAATTTGGCTGTCACGATGTCCTTGTCGAACGGCTTCATGATGTATTCGTTGGCGCCGGCGTGGAGCGCGCGGGCGATGTGCGCCACATCGTTCTCGGTGGTGCAGAACACAACCTTCGGCTGATCGCCGCCAGGCATCCGGCGAAGGTTGCGAAGAAATTCGTAGCCATCCATGACCGGCATATTCCAGTCCAGAAGCACGGCGTCAGGCAGTTCACGCCTGCAAACATCCAGCGCCTTCTCGCCATCCTCCGCCTCGACGATGTGGAAATCAAAGCCCTCCAGGATACGTCGTGCGACCTTGCGAATGACACTCGAGTCGTCAACGATCAGGCACGTTTTCATTTTGGTCTCCGTGTCTTTTCAGCGCTTTCCCTCGGCCGGCATTTGCCGGGGTCAAGCTGCAAGCTTGTCAGGTCCAATCTCCAGAACACGATCGACATCGAGAACAACCATTAACTGCCCATCCAGCCGATACACACCTGCCGACAGCTCCGCCATCCGCAGGTCGAGATTAGCCGGATTGACCTCGCGGCCTTCATCCGGGAGTTTCATGACCTCGCCGATCGAGTCGATCAAAAGTCCGTAGGACTCACCACGCAGTTCGACGCCGATAGCCATGGGCGGGCGACCGGCTTCTCCCCTGGGAAGTTTGAGCCGGGCGCGCATATCGATTGCGGTGACGATACGGCCCCGCAGATTCAGGACGCCCGCGATATCGTTCGAGGCCAGCGGCACGCGGGTTAGACGTTCCGGCTTGAACACGTCCTGCACGCGTGAGATCGGCAGCCCAAACAACTGGTCGCCGATCGTCGCGGTGACGTATTCGGTGAGTGCGCTTTCGTTTGCGTGATTTACCGTGGTCATCATCTGATCCTTCATGCCGCCCGGCAAATTTCGGCGGTCTGCTCCTTCAGTGCAGCAATCAGGCCAGGCCGGTCGAATTTGGCTACGTAGTCGTGGAAGCCGGCCTGACGGCCCCGTTCGATCGCGGCCGGAGAAATCATCGACGACAGCGCAATGATCGGAGTGCCGTTCAAGCGGTTATCGGAGCGCACCGTCTCCGCGAACTCGAAGCCGTTCATGTCCGGCATTTCGATGTCTGTGAGGATCGCGTCGAATTCCTGACCCGACCGCAGCGCGACGAGACCCTCCCGCGCGTTGGTCGCGAGCCGAACCTGATAGCCTGCAGCCTTGAGAACCGGCGCGAGCATGTTGCGGAAGAAGGCGCTGTCATCCACCAGCAGCACCGACCGCGCAGTGGCAGCCGCACGCATCTCCTTGCGCTTGAACCAGTCGGCGAAGGCCATCGGCAGGAAATGACCGATATCGATTACGTCCGTCGCCCGGCCCTTGATGACGGCGGAGCCGAGGATGCCCTGCTGACTGCTCGCCACCTCGATGTTCAGACGCTCCTCGACGATGTCGATGATCTCGTCAACCACCAGCCCCGCTGCCCGGTCGTCATCAGCAAACACCAGGACCGGTTGCGACCCGTCTTTTCCAACCGAAACGCCATCCATCTGAATCAGTGGCATGAGCTGATCGCGGTACTGCACCATATAGCGGCCGTCGGAAATCTCGATCTTGTCGACCGCGATCTCTTCCAGTCGCGTGACCAGTGCGAGCGGCACGGCCTTGGGTTGATCCGATCCGGCACGGAAGACCAGAAGTGATGTCTGCTCGGCGGCGCTCGCTCGCGCAGCGCTCTCATCGGAGATCTCTTGCTGAGACAAGACCGATGCGCCCAGCGCGTGGGCGATCCCGTTCGGGTCGATGATCATGATCACAGCACCGTCGCCCAGGATGGTGTTGCCCGAGAACATGCCGATATGCCGCAGCATGGTCGACATCGGCTTGACCACGATTTCCTCCGTATGGAACACGCCGTCCACGACGATACCGAAGGTCTGGTTGCCGACCTGCGTGACCACGATGAAACCGTTCTCGGGATCGCTGGCCGAGCCATCATCGATCTTCAGAAGGGTCTTCAAGTGCATCAATGGCAAGAGCTTATTGCGCAGCCGCAAGACCGGAGTGTCCCTGATCCGCTCGATACGGTGCTCCGAATTGGCGCGCGCGCGCACCAGCTCGACCACCGAAAGCTGCGGTATCGCAAAGCGATCACCCGTGGCCTCCACGATCAGCGCCGACACGATCGCCAGCGTCAGCGGAATTTTGATAGTGACGCTCGAACCCTCGCCGGCCACCGACTTGACGTCGATTGTACCGCCGATCTGATCGATATTGGTCCGTACCACATCCATACCGACACCGCGACCGGAGACGCTGGTTACAGCTGCAGCGGTGGAGAACCCCGGTGCGAAGATGAACTTGTGGATCTGCGCCTCGGTCATCTTCTCGATTTCGGCCTCGGTCGCCAAACCGTTTTGAATGGCCTTGGCCTTGATGCGCTCGGTATTGAGGCCGCGGCCGTTGTCAGCGATGCAGATAATGATGTGGCCGCCCTCGTGATACGCCGAAAGACGGATCGCGCCCTGCTCCGGCTTGCCCGCCTTGATGCGCTCGGCCGGTGTTTCCAGGCCATGATCGGCGGAATTTCGTACCATGTGCGTCAGCGGATCCTTGATGAGGTCAAGAACCTGACGGTCGAGTTCGGTGTCAGCGCCATGCATCTCGAGTTCGATCTGCTTGCCGAGTTCGCTCGAGAGATCTCGCACGATGCGGGGCAGCTTCTGCCAGGCGTTGCCGATAGGCTGCATCCGCGTCTTCATGACGCCCTCCTGCAGCTCCGCGGTGACGTTGGACAGCCGTTGCAGCGGCACCTTGAATTCGTTGTCTTCTTGGCGGCGGCTGATCTCGAGCAGCTGGTTGCGCGTTAACACGAGCTCGGACACCATCGTCATCAGGTGCTCAAGCGTATCCACGTTGACGCGAATGGATTGGTTGGCGATCCGATCGCCTTCCGGTGCGTCCTCCACTTTCTTCGGAGCAGCCTTTGCGACTGGCTTCGAAGCAACGGGCGCCGCGGACACTTCGGGCGCGGGCTGCAAAGCGGGCGCAGTCGGCTCGACATTCGTCTCACGGAACGCGCGCTCGAGATCATCAAGCGACACCTCGCCGGGGCGCAGAGGTCTTTCGAGAATCTGGTAGGTGAGCGTCCCTGCCGTTTCATCTGCCGACATGGGCTCGGACGGCTCGGGAGCGGAGTTGGACGGACCATCCTCGGCCATATGATGCAATGCATCGATCAGATCGGCATCGGCCCCCTCCGGCTCCGTTCCGGTCGCCTCGAGCTGGCCCAAGATGTCCTTGATGCGATCGATGGTGGAGAGAATAAGCGTCACGGCCTCACCGGTCACCGGCATGCCGTCACGAAACTTGCCCATCAGCGTCTCCGCCGCATGAGCGAGCGCTTCTAGCCTTGGAAGGCCCAGAAAGCCGCACGTTCCCTTGATGGTATGGACCAGCCGGAAGATGTTATCCAATATCTTCGCATTGTTTGGATCCTGCTCGAATCGGACGAGCTGGTTGTCAACCGTGTCCAAACTCTCGTTGGTCTCGGTCAGGAATTCGCAAAGAAGATCATCCATGCCTTCTGGCCTTCGAAACGCCGAGGCGACGTCGTCGCGCCTTTCACGGCCAGGCCAGTTTCAACGCAAAGCGTTAACATTGGTTGAGCACGTCAAAAAGAACCCGCCAAACTGGTAAACAAAACGACCGAGGCGATCATTCGCAACGAGCTTCGAAACCATTGCGCCCAACCTGGAAACCATTTGTTAACCCTGGTCGGTGAGGCGAAGGCTTTAATTGGCAGTCGCAACCACCTTGTCACCGTCGGCGACAAGCAAGATGCTGATGCCGCAGGCGTCTGCCAGCAGACGGGTGTAATAGGGTTGAACCGCGTGGGCATCGACGGCGTTGGACGAACCGGACGCTAGAAGATCGGCGACAGGCTGCGACACGCGGGCATTCAACCCGGCGGCGGTGATCCGAAAGCCCATGGCCTCACCCTCCCCGAGCGAGTCGACCGTCAGCACTCCCCCGCGGGGAATCGTCTGCTGCGCGATCATCAGCAAGTTGAGCAGGAGTTTCACCCTGTTCTTCGGCAGCAGAAGGCGCGGCAAATTCCAGGCGAGCGTGATCTTGCCGTCCTCGAAATGGCCCTTCGCCATGTTCTGGGCATCGCCCAGATCGATCTGCGCTCCGGCCGAGCCCGCTGCCCCGAATGCGAGACGGCAAAACTGCAACCGCGCCGACGCAGTTTTGGCGCTCTTGCGAATCAAATCGAGGGCAAACTCACGATCGTCCGGCTTGGGATCGTCGTCCAGTACCTCAAGTCCGTTGACGATTGCGCCTACGGGACTAATGAGGTCGTGACAGACGCGTGAACAGAGCAGTGCCGCGAGTTCGAGCGCGTCGGGAGCGGGAGCGGGAGACGGTGTGCCAGACATAAAATGTATTCCTGAGATCAGTTTCGGCAACTCCGCAGCGCGCGGACACGGCGAATCAAACGATCTTCAGGGTTTGATACACGGCCTGAGCCTGTGCTGCCACCTTGAGGCAGTCGCCGCCGTTCCCCGGTGCTACGTAAGGACACCTCGAACGTGCCGGTAATCGACGCTCATTCCGCTGCCGCCCTGATGGACTCACTCACGGAACTGGTCGCAAAAGCCGGCGCCGCCGTGCTCTCGGTCAATCGCGGCCGCATGATGATCGGCGGCAAAATCGACGGGTCTCCCGTCACGGACGCGGATCTCGCCTCTGACCGTGTGATCGCCGAAGGACTCGCGCAACTCCGCCCCGATATTCCGGTGCTGTCCGAGGAGCGCGTGCATCTCGCGACACCGCCTTACTCCGGAAGTTTGTTCGTGATCGATCCGCTGGATGGCACCAAGGAATTCATCGCGGGTCGCGACGAATACACGGTGAACCTTGCAATCGTGACGGACGGGGTGCCGCTACTCGGCATCATCGGCGCGCCGGCGCTCGGGTCGATCTGGCGAGGTCTTGTCGGACGCGGCGCCCAGCGCGTCGCGGTCACGCCGGACGGCGGTGAGTCCGGCGCCGCAAAACCGATTGCGACCCGACCACTTCCTCCCCCCGGCTCCCAATGGGTCGCCGCCGTCAGCCGCTCCCACGCCGACCACCGCTCGGACGCATTCATCGAGCGCCGGCCTGGCGCGGTGCGCAAACCGCTCGGCTCCGCCGTCAAGTTCTGCCGGATCGCAGAGGGCGGCGCCGATATCTACCCACGACTCGCCCCGACCGGCGAATGGGACGTTGCGGCAGGTCACGCTCTGGTCACCGCCGCCGGCGGCAAGGTCACGGATGAGTTGGGTGCGCCGCTGCGTTTCGGCCTCGCCCGCGAGGGGTTTCTGGTCCCGGAGTTTATCGCCTGGGGTGACCCTTCTGCCGCACCCCGAGGTTAGGCCAGCGCAGCACTACTGCGCGAGGGTTTCTTTCAGCACGGCCCAGCGGCGCGTCGCCTCGCGCAGATAGTGCGCCGGATTAGCCGCGAAAGCCGCGCGACTGCCCTCATGACCGAATAGATAAAGCCGCTGACCGAAAATCAGCCAGAGTCGCGCCGTTCCAGCGCAAGTCACACCCCGTGCAATATCCACCGGATCGTAGCCCCCGAAACGTGGACTATAAACATCGGGGTTGGCGATGAAAAAGGCGCGGTTGTCGGGATTGCTGAAGCGCCAGATAGCGCCGCCCTGCGAGACCTCGTAGTCGGCGTCGCCCTGCACCGGCCGTGCGTCGGTAAAAAAAGCCACGGGATCGAACCCGCCGATCGCCAGCCCCGTATACCTGTCGACCACGACCCGTTCGGAGGTGGCGGCCCGAGCCGCGAAATCGATGTCCGAGATAGCGAAGACGCACCCCAGCGAGGCGATCACGGTTATTCCGAGGCGCAAGCCATATCTTTCCTGCCGCCGTGCCGTCATAGTTGGTGCCGATAACTCGCGAGTCGGGGGACGATCGCCGCATCCTACGAACCTGCATCTCAGCATCGGGTTAAGGACGCGGTGACAAGTTGCTACTTGGGGTACTTTTCATGACTCTTATTTCGCGCCTTGCAGCGGTCGCGCTCGCTGCGGTGATGTTCGGGACTGTGCCGGCCTCTGCCCAGCAATCGGCGCCTTACCGGGCACAGCCGGCACAACGGAGCAGCGGTCCTGGCACTTATTCGTCGGATGAACTCCTCACATCCGGAACCCGGTTCTTCGGCAACGTCTCACGCGGGCTCGCCTCGGTCATCGAACGTGCGGTGAGCCAATGGGGCCTGCCGAACGGCTACATCCTCGGCGAGGAAGGCTCGGGGGCCTTTGTGGCGGGGCTGCGCTACGGCGAGGGTACCCTCTACACCAAGAATGCCGGCGACCTGAAAGTCTATTGGCAGGGGCCATCCGTCGGCTTCGACTGGGGCGGCGACGGCGCCCGCACCATGACGCTGGTCTACAACCTGCCCGCCACAAGCGCGATCTATCAGCGTTTCGCAGGCATCGACGGTTCCGCCTATATCGTCGGCGGCTTCGGAATGACGGCGCTGACCGCAAACAACATCGTGCTGGTGCCGATCCGCTCGGGTCTCGGGCTAAGGCTCGGCGCCAATATCGGCTATTTGAAATATACGCCCCAAGCGACCTGGAACCCGTTCTGACGTCCAGCGAATATCCGCAGAAGGATGCGGTCTTGCATCAAAATACGCGCACGTTACTGATTGAAAGCATTTTCTTGCGGCTATTCCGCTTGGTTGGGAAACCGATTGAGGCGTAGCGCTGGCCTTTTACCGGCCGCCCGTGGCATGGTAACCAGATTCCTAGCGCCTATCCGGGTTGTGGAGCGTTGCCCATGGTCGAGCCGATCATGTATCTGGCGATCGGTTTTCTAATTTCGATGCTGTGCGGACTGATGGTCATGCCGCTCGTGCACGACCGCGCAGTCCGCCTCACCATCAAACGCATGGAAGCCGCTACCCCGATGTCGATGGCCGAAATCCAGGCCGACAAAGATCAGTTGCGTGCCGAATTTGCGATGTCGGCGCGGCGGCTGGAAATGAGTGTCGACCAACTCAAGAGGAAGGTCGCCAGCCAGTCCGCTGAGCTCGGCAAAAAGGCCGACGCAATCAACCGCCTGAAGGTAGAGCTCGGCGAGAAGAACGCGAGGATATTCAGTCTAGAGGGACGCGGGAAAACGGCAGGGGAGCGATTGCAGTCCGCCGAACAGGAGCTTGCCGCCAAGGCGGAAGTGTTGCGGAGCGTCGAGCAGACCCTCGCCGAGCGACAAAAGGAACTCGGGCGGCTTCGCCAGGACTTGTCGGACCGCTCGTTGACTGCCGAAGGCCGGCAAGCCGAACTGTTCGTCGTACGCGCGCAGATCGAGCGATTGCAGAGCCGCCTCAACGATATCGAAAACGAACTCGCCGCCACGAATACACTACTCGAGCAACAGCGCGGCCAAACAACAGTCGCTGCCCGGGAGCGCGACGAGGCACGCAAACACGTCGAGAATCTAAGCCAGCGCATCGTCAAGGTTGACGGCCAGCTCATCGACAAGACCAAGGACGCGGAAAGGCTCGGCGGTCGGGTCAGAGAACTCGAAGCCGACTTCGCGGCGCAGACCACGGCGCTTGCCGAGCGAAATACGAAGAACAGTGAGTTGCGGCGAGTCAAAGCTGCCGCGGAACGCGCCAACAGTGAGTTACGCGACGAGATTGCGTCGCTAAACGGCGGTAAGTCTCCGCTGATCGATGGGTTGCGCAACGAAATACTGGCGACCGAACGAGCGCTGCGCGCAGCCCACGACGAGCGAGCCAAATTGCAGCGCGACATCAACGTGCTCCAGCATCAGGCGGAATCCGGTACGGTCGAGCAGATGGAAAACGCGCTATTGCGTGAGCACATTAATGACATCGCCGCCGAGGTCGCGAGGCTGGCCATGACCATCGAAGGGCCGGACTCCCCGATCGAAGCTATCCTGGCGGCAGCTACGAGTCCCGCCAAGACCACGAAAACGGTCAATGGCTCGGCGGGTAACGGAGCGATTCAGGTTAGCACGCTGGCCGATCGCATCCGCGCTCTGGAATCTCATGCGCCCCGCGCGGGGCGCCGGCCGGGCTAGCATATGAACCGATCAGATTGACCGCGGACTCGAGCCGACTCCGATCGCGGCCTTTGCGATCATGTAATATCTGACCAGTATGAAAATCTCTCGTGCTGATGCGCTTCCAAGGTCGGTCAAAAAAGTCGATTTCTCGTTTGAGATCGACAGTGTGATCGTGCCGCCGTTCGATTCTTCACCGTTTCATGTCGAGCGTGTGCAACCGCAGCGGAAAACCTACGAACTGGATGACGCATTGTTCGAGCCGTGCGGGCAAACTGGCCGCGTTATTTTTGTGGCTCGAGAAGTCGGTACCCTTGCCGGATATGTTGTGGTCAGCCGCGGCTGGAACGGCTGCGCGGTGATCGAGACCTAGCCGCTTCCGGGAAACACCGGCCGAAACCGCTCCGCTATCCAGCCGCGTGGAGGCACCAGGCCAGAATGCCCTTCTGTGCGTGCAGGCGGTTTTCGGCCTCGTCGAACACCACCGACTGCGGCCCGTCGATCACCTCGTCGGTGACCTCGTCGCCGCGGTGCGCCGGCAGGCAGTGCATGAACAGCGCGTCCGGCTTTGCGAGTCGCATCAGCTTTGAATTGACCTGGTAAGGCTTGAGCAGATTGTGACGGTGCTCGCCGTCCTTGTCGCCCATCGACACCCAAGTGTCGGTGACGATGCAGTCTGCGCCGCGCACCGCCGCTTCCGGATCCGTGACAAGCCTGATCGGCGCGCCGCTCGATCTGATCCAATCCTTCAGCAGCTTGTTCGGTGCAAGCTCCGGCGGAGTCGCGATGTTGAGATTAAAGCTGAAGCGCTCCGCCGCGTGCGCCCACGACGCCAGCACGTTGTTGTCGTCGCCGGTCCACGCCACGGTACGGCCCTTGATCGGCCCGCGATGCTCCTCGAAAGTCATCACGTCAGCCATCACCTGGCAGGGGTGCGATCGCCGCGTCAATCCGTTGATGACGGGCACGGTTGCGTGCGTCGCCAACTCCGTCAGCGCGTCGTGGCTGAGAATGCGGATCATGATGATATCGACGAAGCGTGACAGCACCTTCGCGGTATCTGCGATGGTCTCGCCGCGTCCGAGCTGCATTTCAGCCCCGGTCAGCATGATCGCCTCGCCACCGAGCTGGCGCATGCCGACGTCGAACGACACGCGGGTGCGTGTCGAGGGCTTGTCGAAGATCATCGCCAGCGTCTTGCCTTCGAGCGACCTGTCGGCGATCCGGCCCTCCTTGCGTCGCTTCTTCATCGCGACGCTGGCGTCGAGAATCGCGCGCAGTTCCGTCATCGGCACGTCGAACAGATCGAGAAAATGCCGTGGCGCCTTGCTCATTGCGCCGCTTCCTTCGTTACGCGTGCGCCGGAAAGCCTGGCGCAGGCCTGCTCGAGCCGCCGCACGGATTCCTCGATCTCCGTCTCGCCGACAATCAGCGGCGGCAGCAAACGCACGACATTGTCGCCTGCACCCACCGTCAAAAGCTTTTCCTCGCGCAACGCGCTCACCAGATCGCCCGATGGGACCACGGCCTTGAGGCCAATCAGAAGCCCCTCGCCTCGCACCTCGCTAAGTACATCGGGATATCGATCGACGACCGAAGCCAGCTTCTGTTTCAAAAGCAGCGACATCTTTCGGGTCCGCTCGAAGAAGCCAGGCTCTAGCATCACGTCGAGCACGGCATTGGCCGCCGCAACCGCTAGCGGATTGCCGCCAAAGGTCGAACCGTGCGAGCCAGGCGTCATGCCGGAAGCGGCTTCCGCAGTCGCAAGACAGGCGCCGATCGGAAAACCGCCGCCGAGCGCCTTCGCCAATGACATCACATCCGGCGCAACGCCAATGCGCTTGTAGGCAAAGAGATCGCCGGTGCGCCCCATACCGGTCTGCACCTCGTCAAAAACCAGCAGCAGGCCGCGCTCGTCGCAAAGTTGACGCAGCGCTCGGAAGAACGCGTGGGGCGGCTCGCGCACGCCGCCTTCGCCTTGCAACGGCTCGATCAGGATGCCGGCGGTCTCAGGACCGATCGCCTTCTTTACGGCTTCCATATCGCCAAGCGGCACTTGGTCAAAGCCGTCCGCCGCCGGCCCGTATCCTTCGAGATATTTTTTCGAGCCGGTGGCAGCCAGCATCGCCAGCGTACGGCCATGGAAGGCGCCTTCAAAAGTGATCATCCGATAGCGTTCCGGATTGCCCCTGTGGGCATGATAACGGCGCGCGACCTTGATGGCGCACTCCACCGCCTCTGCGCCGGAATTGGCGAAGAAGACGAAATCGGCAAAGCTCTGGTCGCAGAGCCGCGCCGCCAGACGCTCGCCGTCAGGCGATTTGAAAAGGTTCGAGACGTGCCAGAGCTTTGCCGCCTGCGCCTGAAGCGCGGCGACGAGATGCGGGTGGCAATGGCCAAGCGCATTCACGGCAACGCCACTGGTGAAATCGAGATAGCGTCCGCCGTCGGAGCCAAGCAACCAAGCTCCCTCGCCGCTCTCGAATGAAAGATCGGCCCTTGCGAAAACGGGTAATAGATGAGACGCCGCTGCTGTAGTCATGACGATTTGCCGGTTGATGGGAAGCGGAACGGCTCGGCTGCGCTGTAGCGCGACCAACGAACTGTCAGCCCCGGAAACGAAATGTGCCGCCTTTCAAGGCGGCACGCGACGGTTATTCTAGGTGCGCGGCGATTACTGTCAATATTCCACTTGTGCTTCGGTGATGCGGGAAAGTCGCAGAATGAGCCGATTCTCTCATTTTCCTTGCAGAACATGTGGACGCCGTAAGGCCCGACTCTTGCGCGTGAGTCACGGCATATTGTAGCCTTAGGCTTGTCGAATACGACATCTCGTGCGGCGTTTTGATCCTCGATCGGTCCCTGTTCTCAGCGTAAGCGCCCGGGCGTTTTCCCGCCCGGCGAGGGTTAAGGGATTCTGCCGACACGAGTTTCTCAGGGGGCGCTTCAGGTGCGCGGCCTTGCGGGAGGCACGCATTAAACAAGGGAACAATGTGCGATGACGGTGATAACCTGGACCGACGACCGTGTCGAACAACTGAAGAAGCTTTGGGAAGCGGGACTTTCCGCAAGTCAGATCGCCGCCGAACTCGGCAACGTGACGCGTAACGCGGTGATCGGCAAAGTGCACCGGTTGGGTCTATCGGGCCGCGCCAAGAGCCCTTCGTCCACGGTGCCGCGGCCGCGCAAGGCCCGTCCGGCCCAGCACATGATGCGGGTGTCCCGCCCTGTCTCCCGGGGAAATACCGCGCTCGCGCAAGCCTTCGAGATTGAACTCGAGCCAGACCCGATTGCCTACGACAATGTCGTGCCTATGAGCCAGCGGCTATCGCTACTCGAACTCAGCGAAGCCACTTGCCATTGGCCGGTTGGCGACCCCTCGAGTCCGGAATTCTTCTTCTGCGGTGGCAAGGCTCTAACCGGCCTGCCCTATTGCGCGCACCACTCGCGTATCGCCTATCAGCCCGCCGCCGACCGTCGCCGCCAAGCGCCGAAAGCGCGGTAATCACAGCGTAACTTCAAATCTCGTCATAGCCAGGCTTGAGCCGGCCATGTCGTTTTGCGTCCAAGCAGATCGTAGATCTGCGGGAAGCCGCGGTTGACGCTTTATAGCGTTTTCGAGTGAAGTCGATGCCGGTTCGCGTGAAGGAAACGCGTCAAAACAACATCTCAACCTTCGTTGAGAATTCAATCAAAAACAAAATGCTCTAGCGCAGCATCACGACGATTATCGACGCTTTTCAGCTATCCCCGCTTACTCAGTCGCGCTCGCGAACTGCTCGTCCAACGCGTAGCCTGCACCACGCACCGTGCGGATCGGATCCGCCTCACCACCCGGACTGAGCAGTTTGCGCAGTCGTCCGATGTGAACGTCGACGGTGCGCTCGTCGATATAGACGTCACGACCCCAGACACTGTTGAGCAATTGCTCGCGGCTGAACACCCGGCCGGGATGCTCGAGAAAAAACTCCAACAGCCGATACTCGGTCGGGCCAAGATCGATCGGACGACCTGAACGCGTAACGCGGTGCCTGTCGCGGTCGAGCTCGAGGTCGCCAAAGATCAGGATCGATGCCAGCCGCGCCGGACTCGCGCGCCGCAGCAGGCTTTTCACCCTCGCCAGGAGCTCCGGCACCGAGAACGGCTTGACCACGTAGTCGTCGGCGCCGGTCGCAAGCCCTCGCACCCGCTCGCTCTCCTCGCCGCGAGCGGTGAGCATGATGATCGGAAGCTGCTTGGTTTCGGGACGCGCCCGCAGCCGGCGGCATAGCTCGATGCCGGACAGGCCCGGCAGCATCCAGTCCAACACCACAAGATCGGGGATGCGCTCTTTCAGCCGCGTATCCGCCTCATCGCCCCGCGTTACCGTTTCGACCTCATAACCTTCGGCTTCAAGATTGTAACGCAGCAGCGTCGTCAACGCTTCCTCGTCTTCCACTACCAGAATGCGTGCACCCATCGTATCTCGCCTGATCCCGTTTCAGTTCTGTGGAGTCGCCGATGCGAAACCAGTCATATCCCCCTTGGGACGCTTGTCGAGAATCTGCTGACCCTCGATCATGTAGAACACCGTCTCGGCAATGTTGGTGGCGTGGTCGCCGATTCTCTCGATGTTCTTGGCGCAGAACATGAGATGAATGCAGAACCCGATGTTCCGCGGATCCTCCATCATGTAAGTCAGGAGCTCGCGGAACAAAGAGGTGCAGATAGCATCCACTTCCTCGTCCCCTTTCCAGACCGCCATCGCCGAAGGCAGATCGTGCGCCGCATAAGCGTCGAGCACCGACTTGACCTGAGACCGCACGAGATCGGTCATATGCTCGAGACCGCGGATCAGTTTCAGCGGGCGGAAATCGCTATCGATCGCAACCACGCGCTTGCCCATGTTCTTGGCGAGATCGCCGATGCGCTCCAGATCGATAGCAACTCGCATGGCACCGACGATCTCGCGCAGATCCACGGCCATCGGTTGTCGCCGAGCGATAGTCAGCATGGCGCGTTCCTCGATCATGCGCTGCAGCTTGTCGATTTCGGCATCGGCGGCCACGACGCGAGCACCCAATGCAACGTCGCGGCGGATCAACGCGTCCAAGGATTCCACGATCTGCCGTTCAGCCAGTCCGCCCATTTCGGACACCAGCCGCGTCAGTTCCTGGAGGTCGTCGTCGAACGCCTTGGCGGTGTGTTCGAAAGCCATATCAAAATTCTCCTCGCGTCTCCGCACGCAGCCTCAGCCGAAACGGCCGGTGATGTAATCCTGGGTGCGGCGATCTAAGGGCGATGTGAACAGCTTGTTGGTCGGACCGAATTCGATCAGCTCGCCGAGATACATGAACGCGGTGTAGTCCGATACGCGCGCCGCCTGCTGCATATTATGGGTAACGATCGCAATCGTGTAGTGCCTTTTCAGCTCATCGATCAGCTCTTCGATTTTGGCCGTTGAGATCGGGTCAAGAGCCGAGCACGGCTCATCGAACAGGATCACCTCGGGCCGCACCGCAACGGTCCGCGCGATGCACAGGCGCTGCTGCTGACCACCGGAGAGGCTGAGTCCGCTCGCATTGAGCTTGTCCTTGACCTCGTTCCACAAGGCGCCGTCCCGCAGTGCCTTTTCCACCCGATCGTCCATTTCCGATTTCGGCAGCCTCTCGTACAAGCGGATACCAAACGCAATGTTGTCATAGATCGTCATCGGAAACGGTGTCGGCTTCTGGAACACCATGCCCACCCGAGCCCGCAGAAGATTAAGATCGAGCTTGGGGTCCAGGATGTTGCTGTTGTCCAGTAACACGCGCCCTTCGACGCGCTGGCCGGGGTACAGGTCGTACATGCGGTTGAAGATGCGAAGCAGGGTCGATTTTCCGCAACCCGAGGGTCCGATGAAGGCCGTCACGCGGTTGCCGGCGATCGACAGGTTGACGTTCTTTAGCGCATGATGCTGGCCGTAATAGAAATTGAGGTTAAGAGCATCGATCTTCACCGGAATGACCGGATCAATCACCGGCGGTGGAGCAGCCGAGCCTGAGGCGGCGACGGAACCGTGGGTCATTTTGCGATCCTCTCAGAGCCCATCAACCTCGCAATGATGTTCAGCACCAATACCGCCAAGGTGATCAACAGCGCGGCGCTCCACGCCAGTTCTTTCCAGTAGACGTAAGGGCTCTGCACGAAGTTGTTGATGGTGACAGGAAGGTTAGCGACCGGGTTGGTCAGGTCCATGCTGAAGAATTGGTTGTTCAGCGCGGTAAATAACAGCGGCGCGGTCTCGCCGGCAACGCGCGCGGTGGCAAGCAGCACGCCGGTGATCAGGCCGGTTCGCGCGGCGCGATAGGCGATGCGCTTGATGACGAGCGAGCGCGGTAAGCCGAGCGCGGAGGCCGCCTCACGCAGCGAGTTCGGTACCAGGCTCAGCATGTCCTCGGTGGTGCGCACCACGATCGGAATGACGATCACAGCGAGCGCAAGTGACCCCGCGAGCGCCGAGAATCCTCCCATCGGGACCACCACCGCGCCGTATACGAACAAACCGATGATGATTGAAGGCGCACTGAGAAGGATGTCGTTGATGAAGCGAATGACCGGCGCGAGGCGATCGTGCTTGCCGTATTCCGCAAGGTAGGTGCCCGCAAACATCCCGATCGGCGCACCTACCCCCACACCTATCACCGTCATGATGATGGAGCCGACGAGAGCGTTCAGCAGACCGCCTTCGGACGCGCCGGGCGGCGGCGTGTTCTGGGTGAAAAGCTGCCAGCTCATCCCGGCGAGACCGTTATAGAACAGCGTGAACAGAATGAGCCCGAGCCAAGAGACACCGAATGCGGCGGCAACAAAGCAGAGGGCGCGGACGATAACGTCTCGACGGCGGCGGGACGCATAGATCGGATTCATGGCTTGACCTGAACAGGCATAATCGCTGGACAAACGAATTCGTTTGTCGGGAAAAATCGGGTTCCGTTCTTCCGTGCCATGCCTATTTCCCTGCCTTCTTCTCCAACCGCAACAGCATCAGCCGCGCTGCGGCGAGCACAAAGAACGTCAGAACGAACAACAGCAGACCGAGCAGCATCAGGCTCGACTGATGCAAGCCGTCGCTCTCCGCGAACTCGCTGGCGATGGCTGCGGAAATCGTCGTGCCGGGCGCGAAGATCGACGACGAGATGCGGAACGAGTTGCCGATAATGAATGTCACCGCCATCGTTTCGCCGAGCGCACGGCCGAGCGCCAGCATGGCGCCGCCAATCACGCCAACGCGCGTATAGGGCAGCACAACGTACCAGACGACTTCCCAGGTGGTGCAGCCGACGCCATAGGCCGCCTCCTTCAGGACGGGTGGCACAGTTGCGAACACGTCACGCGAAATCGCGGTGATGAAAGGCAACACCATGATGGCGAGGATCAGCGAGGCGTTGAACAGGCTCAAATAGGACGGCGGACCGCCGAAGATCGAGCCAAGGACCGGCACACCTTCAAATAGGTCTATGAAGAAGGGCTGCACCGTGTTGGCGAGGATCGGGCCGAGGATGAAGAAGCCCCACATGCCGTAGATGATCGAAGGAATGCCCGCGAGCAGCTCAATCGCCATGCCGATCGGCCGGCGCGCCCACAGCGGGCACAGCTCGGTAAGGAAAACAGCAATTCCGATTCCGACCGGGACAGCGATCATCATGGCGATGACCGAGGTCAGGACGGTGCCGTACACCGGACTCAGCGCGCCCAGCACCGGCGGCTCGGCGGACGGCGCCCAGCGCTGCGTCGTCAGGAACCCGCTTCCATACTCCACAATCGCAGGCCAAGATCCCACGACCAGCGAAATGATAATTCCGCCGAGCAACATCAGAACGAGCATCGCGCTGATGCGCGTGGTCCAGTAGAACGCGCGATCCCCGAACCTGAATGCGTTCAGAGCGCGGGTTCGATCATAGCGGTCCGCCGACTCCACCGCGCTGCCATGAAGGGCTATTTCCGTCACGCCTATTCCTATGTCCTGTATGTCTCGCAAAACATCATGCCCGGGATACGGAGACAGCTTTTTGCACCCGTCAAAACTAGTGGAGGAGCGCTCTGGCGCTCCTCCACTACCCCAAGATCAGCTTTTGATCTCGGAGGTCCAGGTTTTCTTGATTTGCTCGACGACCGAGTCCGGCATCGGAATGTAGTCGAGTTCCTCGGCCATCCTGCCGCCCTTCTCGAACGCCCATTTGAAGAACTTGATAGCTTCAGCGGAGGCCGCCTTGTCGGCCGGCTCATTGTGCATCAGGATGAACGTCGCGGCTGTGATTGGCCAGGAAGTCTCGCCCGGCTGATCCGTCAGGATAACGTAGTATCCCGGCGAGTGAGCCCAATCGGCGCTGGCGGCCGCGGCCTGGAAGGAAGCGATGGTCGGCTGCACCGCCTCGCCGGCCTTGTTGACGAGCGCGACATAAGTCAGCTTGTTCTGCTTGGCATAGGCGTACTCGACATAGCCGATCGAGTTCTTGGTCTGGCCGACATTGCCGGAAACCCCTTCATTGCCTTTGGCACCGACACCCGCCGGCCATTCGACCGCGGTGCCCTCGCCGACCTTAGACTTCCACTCCGCGTTCACCTTGGACAGATAGTTGGTGAAATTGAACGAGGTGCCTGACCCGTCCGAACGATGCACCACCGCGATCGGAGCCGAAGGCAGCTTGACGCCCGGATTGAGTTTCGCGATCATAGGATCGTTCCACTTCGTGACCTTGCCGAGATAGATATCACCGAGCAATTCGCCCGAAAGAACCATTTCACCAGGCTTCACGCCCTCGACATTCACGACGGGTACGATCGCTCCCATCACCATCGGCCACTGCACAAGACCATCCTTCTGGAGCTTGTCGGCCTTCAGCGGCGCGTCGGTCGCGCCGAAGGTCACCGTCTTGGCAAGAATTTGCTTGATGCCGGCGCCCGACCCGATCGACTGATAGTTCAGACCGTTGCCAGTCTCTTTCTTGTAGGCATCAGCCCATTTGGAATAGACCGGAAACGGGAAGGTCGCGCCCGCGCCAGTGACATCGGCTGCCTTCGCCGGAACCGAAAAGGCAGCCGCCGAGGTGGCGACAAGGCCGGCGGCGGCGACGACCCGGAAGAAATTCATGCGTGATCTCCCTCGCATTGAGCAGAGAGCGCGGATGCGCTCACCGCCTCCTTCTAGGTACAGCCGATGTTGCTTTTTACGACAGTTCGACGACAGGGGCATGACACATCCAAGCATCTGAAATTATTTAATTTTCAGCTTCCGTCGCGTTCTGTGCCTGTGGAAAACAAGCGGCAAAGCTCGCGCCATGGCCGGGCACACTCTCGATCAAAAGACGACCGCGATGACGGTTGAGAATATGTTTCACCAAGGACAGGCCGAGGCCTGTGCCGCCTTGAGCCCGGCTGTCGCCGACGTCGACCCGATAGAAGCGTTCGGTAAGGCGCGGCAAATGCTCAGGCGCGATGCCAGGACCAAAATCCCGCACCACCACCCGGAATTCCGGCGCGCCCTCCGGCGAGACGCCGAGCATCGACGACACCATGACCCTGCCGCCGGACGCGCCATATTTCAGCGCGTTCTCGATCAGGTTCTCGAATAGCCGCAGCAGCTCCTCACGATCGCCGCAGATCCGCACCGAGGCCTCGGGCAATGCGACCTCGATCTCGACATGACGCTCCGCCGCCAGCGGCTCAAGTCCGTCGACGACCTCTCGTACGATCGGAACAACATCGACAATCGTCTCTGGACGCACATGCGCCGACAGCTCGACCCGCGACAGCGACAAGAGATCGTCGATCAGCCGTGCCATCCGCGCCGCCTGCGCGTGCATGATGCCAAGAAACCGCTCTCGTGCCCGGGCATCCTCGCGCGCAGGACCTTGCAGCGTGTCGATGAACCCTGAGAGCGCCGCGAGAGGCGTGCGCAACTCGTGGCTCGCATTGGCGACGAAATCGGCGCGCATTTCCTCGACCCGGCGCAACGGCGTCTGATCGTGAAACGTCAAAAGCATGCAATAGTCGACGCCGCCGAATGCAGTTGGCACCGGAATCGGTGTGATGATCAATTCCATCCACCGATCGACCGGAACAGGATTGAGATAGGTCGTCCGCCGCGATTCCCGGGTCGCAATCGCCTCACGCAACGCCGTGACGATCTCAGGCGCCCGCAGTGCGAACTGCGCGAGCTCGCTCCGACGCAACGCCGGTACGAGCTGCGCCGCCGCGACATTGAGATGGATGACGCGGCCGACCCTATCGAGCAGCACGTTGGGATCCGGCATACCGGCAACGATGGCATGTGCCACCTCCGTCTCGACCGGATTGGCCCAGAGTTCGGTTTCGCGCGACGCATCCGGATCCTGAACCTGCCAGGGCACCAGCGCCGCACCGGTGATGCAGACAAAGGCGGCGATGGCGCCCAAAGGCTGCAAGCCGCCGAACACAACCAGTGCGGTCAAAACAAGCCCGGCAACGAGCAGGATGAGCGCGGAGCGGCGCAACCGGTCCGGCCAGGATGCGGTCCTCGCACCGGGCCCTGAGACCCGGGAGGCGTTTGCTTCCGCAGCCGATTGAGTGCTGTCAGGCGCCAGAATCGCCATGCTCCCCCAGATAGGGCAGTTTACTGTCGGGTCCAGCGTTCGATCCGGTCGGCGCCTTACCCACGCGTCTCATTCGCGCGCTGACAAAAACTTCCCGAAACGTTAGCAAGATTATGGAAATGGTGAAGGGCAAAACATAATAGAACAGCCGGAACAACAGCATCCCGGCCAGAAGATCCTTCTTCTCCATCTGCCACAGGCCTATCAGCATGGCAGCGTCGAACACGCCGAGCCCCCCGGGCGAATGACTTGCAAAACCCAGCAACGTCGCGGACACGAAAATCACCGCGACAACGACAAAGCCGACATTGGGCTGGTGGGGAAGCAGCACGTACATCGCGAGTGCGCAAAATCCCAGATCGACGATTCCGATAAAAATTTGCAGCAGCGTCAGCCGACTGCCGGGCAGAACCACCGTCCATGCCCCGCTACCGACGCGACGCGGCCGGACCCCAACCCAAATCACATACCCGATCAGTGCAAGAATGATCGCGATTGCGACCAGCCTATTGAACACTGGCGGAAGCTGATCAATGCTCGTCGCCGCCTCGGGGTGGTAGGCGATACCAAGTCCGAGCACGGCGGCATTGCCGAGCCAGAAGGTGAGACCCGCCAGAAAGCAGACTTTTGCGACATCGACCGCATTCAACCCCCAGGCGGAATAGATGCGATAGCGCACCGCCCCGCCAGTAAACACGCTGGCGCCGACGTTGTGGCCGACCGAATAGCTGGTAAAGGCCGCGAACGCCGTGACGCGGTAGGGGACATGAGTGACCCCGATGGTCCGCACCGCAAACAGGTCATAGAATGTCAGCGTGAAATAGCCCGCGGCAACGAACAGGCCCGCCAACGCGATCGAGCGCCACTCGGTCCGCTTGATGGCCTCCATCACCTCCTCGACATCGATGTCCCGGAGAATATGGAAGAGCACGTAGAAAGCGGCCGCGATAACAGTGACGCTGATCGCCACACCGAGCTTGTGCAGGATTCGTTTCCGGCGCAGAATCGAGATCGCTCTGCGTATTGATCCAAGCATCGAGAACCTCGAAATGCGGTCCACGGCAACGTCGTGCCTTTCCGCATTCATTCACGGGACATGGTCGTAGCGTGTTTTGGTTCCTAGTGGAATTCAGCCGGCGTCAACAAATCCCTTAATTTGAACACATCAGAGTGTCTCGCCAGAGTGTTCCGTCGATCCACCGGACGCCGCCTGACGCGAGACTACCCCATCGCGCAACCACGATCCGACCGCGCAGCCTACAAGATAGACTCCGAGCATCACCAGTCCAAGGTCAAGCCAATAACCGAACCGGCCGGGAACAACGTGCATGAAAGCCACCACAATCAGCGCTAAGACCAGGGCCGATAGCCACCGCGCAGTTGGTTTTGGGACTCCCCGCCCGCGATGCACCACCGCAATCCAACCCATAGCAAGGCCAAGCAGCAACGATACAATGAGCCAAACCCAGTGAAATCCTGCCAGGTAGACCATATCTTTACTGCCTCACAATGAAATCAATGCGTCGATTCTTCGCTTTGCCCTCGTCGGTGTCATTGGTGGCAATTGGTTGAGCGCTGCCGAATCCGATCGGCCTGAATCGACTGGCAGGCAATCCGGCTTTCACCAGAAAGTCCACAACCGCCTGCGCGCGTCGTTCAGACAGTGTCTGGTTAAATGACGCATCACCGTCACTGTCGGTATGCCCCACGATCTCGATTGTGGCCGTCGGGCAACGCAGCGCGGTTTCCGTCAATTGATCGAGCAGGCCAATCGAATCGAGCTCCAACGTCGCCTGACTGGTTTCAAACTGAATGGTGCGCTTCTCCAGAAGTTCACCGAACAGTTGCTGACACACCGTCGGATCGACCGGGGCTGCCGGCGGCTTGACCGAAATTTCCATTTTTGCCTCCCAGCCGCGAGGTAGATCCTTGGGCAAATTAGCGCGGATTTGCCTTTCGGCCGGGTCATATAGCGCGTCGCCGGAGAGATCGACGCTCCGATCAGAGACGACGAGTCTCCCTGTCGACAGACGCGACAAAGATCGCAGCGCCCGCGTGACGACGGTATCGAAGCCTGACGGCGCACCGAGACTTGCCTTAAGCTTATCAATGATTTTCTCGCCGAATTTGCGGCCAGCGGATGCAACGATCGTGGCATGAATCGCATTGTCGGGCACATACCCCGTCAATATCAGCGTCCCGGCGACCGGATCCTTGTTGGCCTCGAAGACATATGGCGGGGCGTGAATATCGTTGGCGACCGAGTATCCGTCAGGCAAATTCTTCAGCGCCGAGGCGATTGCCTCGCGTCCACCCAGTTCACGCGCCATGCCCGATAGATTCACCGTTAAATCCGAAATCGTTGCCTTGCCGGTCTTGAGCTTGCCTGTCTCACCGATCAGTAGTGTCGCTGCGGCTTCAAATCTCGGCGGCGCCCCGCGCTTTAAATCCATGTGATCAGCGATGTCGATGCCGGCAAACGTTGCACGCGCGGCGTCCAGCAGTTTGTTCTTGACCACCGGCAACGGCGCGTTTCCGCCGAGCGTTACCCTTCCGACCTCCCGTTCGATGGTCCAGACAAACGGTTTGGCTTCGGCGACGAGCGCGGTGCGATCGTTGACCCGTCGCACACCCGGGACCGTCTCTACTAAGGCCACCGCGTTGCTGCGTTCCTGCTCCGAAAACGCCTCGGCGGAGAACATAATGTCGCGTCCGGCAGCGCTGATCGTGGTTTTATCGAGAACGCTGTCCTTGAGTACGGCGGCGGCCTGCTCGCTCAGATCGGCTTCTAGCGGACCCGTTGTCGTCCAAGCGGCTAACCCCCAAAGAACGGTGAGCGGGATGACACCCGGCCACCACTTGCTGCTCCATCTGAAAAATCCGCGCATTCAATATCCTGTCGCGCAAAATCTGCCGGCTGCCGACGGACCGGATCATGCAATCCGCTCCAGCTTTTGAAGCGCGCACCGGGTAAAGCCGGACGCGATTCGGTCGGCCGCGCGTGACGAAATGAAGAGAAAACAAACCCTTGCCGGGCTGTCAAACCGAAATGAAATGGAGGCCCCATCAGCGACGGACCGAAGGGATAACCGTTTCTTCAACCGTTTCCGACTAAGATTTGGTCAACAGCAGGGACTGGCCGATCACTTCAAATGAAGCAGCTCCGCAACACCGTCATTCGGGCCGGATTGGATGCCCTGTATTTCAGCGGCGCTCATCACCTGCTGCGGCCGATTTTCGCAGGCGTTGGAACGATCTTCATGCTGCACCATGTGCGGCCGCGCCGAAATGCTCCGTTCCAACCCAATCATCACCTGGAAGTGACTCCGGAGTTTCTGCGCATGGTCCTGGCCCATGTCCGGTCGCGCGGAATCGACATCGTGACCGCGGACGAGATGCATCGCCGGTTGACCCAACGCGACGTCTCGCGACGGTTTGCGTGCTTCACCTTCGACGATGGCTACCGCGATAACCGCGACTTCGCACTGCCCGCAATGCGCGAATATGACGCGCCGTTCACCGTCTATGTCGCGAATGATTTCGCAAGCGGAACCGGTCACCTCTGGTGGGTGGCGCTCGAACGGGTCATTGCCTCCACCGAGCGGATTGACAGCACGATCGGTGGCACCGTCATACGTCTCGATACCCGCACAGTCGAACAAAAGCAGGGAGCGTTCTCTCTCATTCACGATCTGCTGCGTGGGCTGCCGGACGACCGCGATGTCGCGCGCGAACTCGATGGGTTGTGCGTACGCTATAGCGTCGATGAATCCATCATCAGCGCGGAGCTGTGTCTATCCTGGGACGAATTGAAAGCGTTCGCTACCGATCCGCTGGTCACGATCGGCGCTCATACCGTCAGTCACTGCAACCTCGCAAAGCGAAGCGAGGAGCAGGCCCTTCAGGAGATCACCTTCAGCCGGACACAGATCGAAGCTGTCTTGCAGCGTGCGGTCGTCCATCTCGCCTATCCCTACGGCGACCGTAACGCCGCGGGAGCGCGCGAGTTCGCTATGACCAAGGCGGCCGGTTTCAATACTGCGGTCACAACGCGACCGGGCATGATCTTTGGTGAGAATGCGGAGCATCCGACCGCGCTGCCGCGAATTTCCCTCAACGGAAACTATCAGACTGCCCGCGTCCTTCCGGTGCTGACATCGGGCGCGGCGACCGCCCTGTGGAATGGATTCCGTCGCGTTGACGTCACCTGAGGCTCGAGGACGTTGCGCTCAAGCGTGCCTATTGGGTAAGCATCACTTCGTCACACATCATCGCGGTACATTCCGATCCTCCCGACAGAAGCGAAGAGGCAGCATCTGCGTCATTGCGAATGAAGGGTTTCAGTTCGCCGCCGGAACAGCCGCCGGAACGTTCCATGGCCGCGTCGGCGAAGCGAGGCCGATCAGCCTACCCTGGATGTAGTCGCAGCCCCAGTCGCGCAGCATGATGGCGGATTGCTCATCCTGAACCCACTCGGCAACCGTCCTGATATCGAGCCGCCGCGCGAGATCGATCAGCGTCTGCACGAACGCCCGGTCGTCGGAAGAGCGCGCGAGGTTGTGCACGAACGCGCCGTCGATTTTGACGATGTCCACGCCGAGCTTGCGCAAGTTCCGGAACGAGGTGTAGCCGGCTCCGAAATCGTCGATCGCGATGCGACTGCCCAAGTCTTTCAACCGCGTGACGAATCGTTGGACGTCGTCGATATCCTGTATCGCCGCAGTTTCGGTAATCTCCACGGTCAGGCGTTCGGCCACGCCGGGATGCGCCCCCATCAGTGCTTCGATCGCTGTCCACCAATCAACGTCCATGGTGGTCTCCGGCGAGATATTGAGGCTGAGCCGAACGTGGGGCGCTTCCGCGAGCTCGGCGATGACAAGCTCCAGCACGCGATGATCGACCAGACGGATTAGGCCGAGCTTCTCCGCTACCGGCACGACATCAGGCGCGAGCAGGAGCTGACCGTTCTGCTGCTGCATCCGGACCAGGCATTCATAAAACGCCGTTTCGCGCGTGTGCGCGTCGACCACCCGCTCAAAAGCAGTGAGAATGCGGCGCTCGTTCAATGCGGTGACGATCTCGTCGGTAACCCTGATGTTGATTCGACGCTGCGCGTCGCGCTCAATATCGGGTCGCCACACTGCGAGCGAACCGCTACGGCGACTTTTCGCAGCCGTGAGGACTTCCTGGGCGCGATTGATCGCTTCATCAGCGGTCCGAGCATAACGCGGAGCCAGAACGGCGCCGATCGAGGCGGTGACCGAAACGGGGCCGGATTTGGTCATCACGATCTCTTCGCGGATGCCCGCCAGAAGGCGTTCGGCCGCGACACTCACGTCGTCCAAACCGCAGTTCTTCAGGATCACTCCGAACTTGTTGCCAGAGAAGCGGCCAAGAACGTCGCCGCCGCGCAATCGCGCCCGGATGCGCCTGGCGACATCGCCGATCACCTCGTCGGCGACATCGAAGCCGAAAGCATTGTTGATGCGCGCGAGGTGATCGATCCCGACCATCATGAACGCGAACGACGAGCGATAGCGCGAGGCTTCCTCGATCGCTTCGGCGAGAGCCGCCGTCAGATACGTGCGATTAAGCTCGCCGGTCAGGGCATCGTTCCGGGACAGACTGATAAGCCGCTCGTCCCGCGCCCGCCGCTCATTCTCAAGCCGCACGATACCCTCGACACGCACCGCTTTGCCATCGGCGTCGGCGAACCAGCATCCGGACTCCTCAATCCACAGCATCGGCGCGGAGGCACTGGCGCGCAATCCATATTCGATGCGATAGGGCACTCCCTCCCCGCAGCGCTGCCGGGCGGTTGGCGTGGCTGAGAAAATATCGACACGAATCGATCCCGACGGTTCGATCAGGGCTCCATACCCGGTTCCGGTAGCAAGCGAGGGCGGGTCGATGTCCTGAAAGATCGACGCCGCTCCCTCGGTCCAGGTCAGGGAATCGCTTGGAATATCCCAAGTAAACGCGGCCCGACCCAGCGCCGCAAGAATCGCCGGCACCCGGGGTTCTTGAGTCGCTCGGGGCAGGGCCGTAGGCGCGCTGGCGGCTTGTGACGCATCAGCGCCGGACGAGGGATTGCCTGCCGGTGAAATGGCGGATGTCACGATCGCCTCATTTTAGGACGCTGCCAAGTGATTCCCGTCTTAAAGAATAGAGCGTCCTGTCCCGGACACGCTAGGTAAAGTTCATAAAACAACCCTAAAGATCGCCATTTCCAACCCGAATGGGGTTTCCTTCCCAAGGAAGCGGTCCCGGCACAGCTTTTGCGATGGTAGTTGCGAGCACGGGCACAATGTCCCGGAACAACACACAGGCTGCATGAACGATGACGATCGCAGGAACGGGCCGGATATCTGGAATCGCTGCAAATCCCGGACGGGACCGCAGCGGCGCGACAAAGTCTCCGAGCCCAGGGCCGATATCGGCCGTCGCGCCTGTGGAGCGTCGGCTGGTTCGGCGTTCCACGGCGCGCCATGACGCGTTCTTTGTCACGCAACTGATCGCCGCTGCGGAGCATAGTCCACAGACGCGGATGTTCCGCCGCGCGACACCGCAGGTTGCGCAGGCAGCCTATCATTCAACGGGCGAGCGGAATCAAGCGGGCGCGCAGTCTGGTGCGCGGCTACTGCGCGTCATCTGAGCCTCCAGCCTTTCCGTTCTGACGGAATCAGGAGCGGGGCTCCATGATCGGACGCGTTCCCTTCACGCGAACCGATATCCATCCTCGGGTGAAGCCCGAGGACATGCTTCGCTCGAAAACGCCAACGTGGTCGGATTCCAACAGCGAGGGACAATCCAGGGCAACAACCCGTACACCCGTGAGGCGAATCATCACGCGCTAGCGGCGGGACTGATCGGAAGACATCGGCGTTTCGCTGCCCGGCTGGATGCGAGGACCCGGAACGTCCGGATGCCGTTCGGCTCCCGCAGTCTCGCCATGAACGATCGGCGAGGCACTCTCCGGAACCGGCTCGGCAACGACCGCTGGTGCGTCGGCGGGCTCCAGCGACGAAACCGATGGTGCCATGGATGCAGGTGCCGGATCGAAGCGCGGTTCACGCGCTTCGGCCTCTACCGCTCCTTGTGACGGTCCGGCGACCGCACGGGCAGGCCGCCGCGCCCGCAAGACGAAACCAGAGAGGAGATCGACCAGCGCCAGCAGCGTCAGCATGAAGTAGGTCGACGAGCCGAATTGCGGCAGCATCACGAATTCCGCAGCGGCGCCCCCGAACACCACCAGCGACAGCAGATGGTCGGTGAGATACTTGCCACCGGGGCGCACGCCTTTGATAATTTCGAACAGCAACAGGACGATGCCAAGCGCGAGCAGCGTGTCCCCGAGCGTCACCGGCCAAGGCACACCCGACATCAAGGTCAAGGTGAGAACGGGCTCCGTCAAGAGGACGCCCGGCATCAGGAAGACGATGATGTTGCAGATCGCCAGAGGAATCAGGAGCAGAGGGAAACCGATCACGGACATCACCAAGGCCTCCTTCATTCAAGCGGGAGGTTCGAGAACCGCGTGCCGAACTCCCCCGTGCCTGGTGCTCCCTTCATTCCAGCCCCGAGCCTGATCCGGACCGCAAGCCTGATCAGGCCTGGGCTCAGGAGTCGCTCTTGGCCTTCAAAACCTGCCGACCCTTGTACATGCCGGTTTTCAGGTCGAGATGGTGGGGACGGCGCAGTTCGCCGGAATCCTTGTCCTCAGCGTAGGTCGGCTTGCTGAGCGCATCCGCCGAACGGCGCATGCCGCGCCGCGACGGCGATGTCTTTCTTCTTGGAACGGCCATATCCGTGTCCTTACAGGAGGTTGTCGAGTTCCGTCTCGAAACGCCAATGGGCAGGCGCGGCGAGTCCCGAACGCGCGAGTTGAATGCTGATAAGCCCGGCCTTATAGGCCACGATCGCCGTGCCAGCAACTGCGCAGTTCGGATGCCCTGGCCCGGACCATATAGGTCCCGGCCAGCCGGCGAACCCCCGGGCCGGGCCTTCGGGCGCTGCGCCGGACCGGATTAGGCAGGATCGCAGCCAAGAGCGCCGCTTCCCGCGCCGTTAGGCTGGCTGCGGATCGCCCGAAGGCATAGCGGGACCCTGCTTCGACACCGAACTGGCCGCCCGGCCCCCATTCCGCGATATTCAGATAGATTTCGAGAATCCGCTGCTTGGGCAGCACCGCATCGATCCACATCGCCAGCGGAAATTCCAGCGCCTTGCGGACCATGCTGCGTCCGGGCCAGAGAAACAGATTTTTTGCCACTTGCTGAGTGATGGTGGAGCCGCCGCGCCTGAACTCGCCGTCCTCGGCATCGTCGAGCACATCCCGTAGCGAATCCCAATCGATGCCGTGATGGCTGCAGAACTTTGCATCTTCCGACGCGACCACGGAGCGCGGCAGCGCCGAAGGAAGCGCAGAAAAATCGATCCATTGCCGCGACATCGGGGCGCCCGAGAGCGTGCGCCATATCATCAGCGTCGAGATCGGATGGCCGATCCGATACAGCGGCGTCAGCAAATAAGGCAACAGCAGCAGGCCAGTGACGGAGAGCACCACCATACGGATCGCCCGCCGCATCAGGCCGCGACGCCTTCAACCGATCGGCGAACGGGTTCACCTCGTCCGTGATGGAGGAGATTCACAAAATCACCGTTAATCACACCGAAGCCGGCGTAAGAAGGCATTGAAAACTCCTTCTGTCGGATCACCGCGACCAGCAGATTGTCGGTCGGCCGGAATTGACGAAGCCGATACCATGAAGGATTGTCCCGCAAAAATCGACCTCGCCAAACCTTTGCAGTCTCGGTGCCTTTTCTGTTCTTTGGAGCCATTTTGATGACGTCAGAACTTTCATCCGCTGATTTTACAAAGCGCCTTGACACAACGGCGGACGAGACCGAGGCCCTGTTGGAAAAATTGCTATCCGACAGCCCTCTGCCCGACGAGATCGCGCGCCCGAAACGGCTGATGGACGCCATGCGTTATTCCTCGCTCGGCGGCGGTAAGCGGCTGCGGCCGTTTCTCGTGGTCGAAAGTTCGGCTGTATTCGGCGTTCCGCGCGACGCCGCGCTGCTGGCCGGCGCAGCGCTCGAATGCATTCATTGTTATTCGCTGATTCATGACGACCTGCCGGCGATGGACAACAGCGACCTGCGCCGGGGGCGGCCAACTCTACATAAGACCACCGACGATGCCACGGCAATCCTCGCCGGGGACGGTCTGCTGACGCTTGCCTTCGACATCATCACCCGCGACGAGGTCCATAAAGATCCAGCCGTTCGCCTGTTGCTGACGCGCGCACTGGCGCGCGCTGCCGGCATTGGCGGCATGGTCGGTGGGCAGCTGCTCGATCTCGCCGGTGAAGGCCGCTTCGGCGACCGCGAGCCGGTCGACGTGGCGCGCGTGCAGCAGATGAAAACGGGCGCACTGCTCCGCTTCGGCTGCATCGCCGGCGCGCTGCTCGGCCAGGCCTCGCAAAAAGATTATCAGGCACTCGACGCTTACGGTCGCGCGCTGGGCGAAGCCTTCCAGATCGCCGACGACCTTCTCGACGTCGAAAGCGACGCGGCGGCGCTCGGCAAGCCGGCTGGCGCCGACGCTGCGCTCGGCAAGACCACATTCGTCACCCAACTGGGCATCGACGGCGCCAAGAATCGCGTTCGGGACCTTCTGGCGAAGGCGGATGAGGCTTTGTCGGTGTTCGGTCCACGCGGCGACGTGCTGCGCGCTGCCGCGCACTTTGTCGCCGATCGCAAGAGCTGAAGCCGCCCTGGCGGGCAAGGACGATGACGATCCGTTCTTGCTTCGCTTCAGGAAAATGCCCGCGCCGGCGCGCGTGATCTACGCCCGACGGCGAACCTTCATGGCCATCGCGATCGGCATTGTCGCGTGCCTGCTCTTGCCGCATTCGCTGCGGCTCGTCCCCCGGCTCCTGATCGGCTGGGACGTCTTCGCCGCGTTCTATCTCCTTCTGGTCTTCACCGTGGTATTCGGCAGCGGTGCCGCCCACATCCGTCGAAATGCCCGGATTCAGGACGACGGCCGCTTCGTGATTTTGCTGATGACCGCAATCGGTGCGTTCGCCAGCATTGCAGCGATCGTGTTCGAGCTTGGCGCGCATAACCATAGCGCCCTCGACCTGACACTCGCGATGCTGACTATCGCGCTGTCCTGGGCGGCCGTGCACACCACCTTCGCTCTGCATTACGCGCACGAATACTATCGCGGGAATAAACCCGGAGGTCTGCAATTTCCGAGCGGCGATCAGCGCGAGGACGCAGACTACTGGGATTTCGTCTATTTCTCATTCGTCATCGGGATGACCGCGCAGGTGTCCGATGTCGGCATTACCGATAAGATCATCCGCCGGACCGCGACGGCACATGGCGTGATCTCGTTCTTCTACAACACCGCGCTGCTGGCGCTGATGGTCAATATCGCGGCGAGCGCAATCTGACCGGCATCACGCGGGTAAACAGTTGCAGATCTGGACATTGCCGCGCCACCAAGCAAGATCATGGAGGCACGTCTAATCGTTCCTTCTGGGTGGTTTCCGGCGATCCCGCCCGGCGGCTGGACGATCAGAATATCCTTGCGGTTGCGGTCAAGCTCTGTCCATTACGCTCTCTGCCCAGGAGCCCTCCGCTGGCATGACCGAAACCTTCCTGACATCCCTGCTCGTTCTGACCGTGATGGCCGCATCGGCCGCGCTGGCACGGCGGCTGGTGACGGCGCCGGCCATCGTATTTCTAATGGTCGGCATCATGCTGGCCTTCGTGCCGGGCTTTCCGCCCATCGAAATGCAGCCGGAGAGCGTGCTGCTGATGGTGTTGCCGCCGCTGATCTATTCGGCCGGCGTTTCCATGAGCTGGCGCGAGTTCAAATCCAACCTGCGGCCGATCGCCCTGCTCGCCATCGGCTGCGTCATTTTCACAACCTGTGCTGTCGCCGCCGCGACGCACTGGTTGCTCGGGCTGCCCTGGGGCGTCGGCTTCGTGCTCGGCGCTATCGTCTCGCCGCCCGACGTCGTGGCGCCGCTCGCCATCGCCAAACGGCTGCACCTGCCGCACAGGATTCTCGTCATCCTCGAAGGCGAAGGCCTCGCCAACGACGCCACCGCGCTGATTCTTTATCGTTTCGCGGTGCTGGCCGTCTCGACCGGCGCGTTTTCGCTGCCATCCGCCGCCGGATCGTTCATCCTCATCCTGCTCGGCGAAATCGCGTTCGGCATCATTGTCGGCTGGCTCAGCCTGCGGCTGCGCCAGTGGGCCCATGACGCGCGGGTGGAAATCCTGCTGTCGTTGCTGACGCCTTATCTCGCCTATTGGGTTCCCGAACATCTCGGCGGCTCCGGCGTAATCGCCACCGTCGCCGCGGGACTTTACGTGAGCTGGAACGGACCGCTGCTGATCTCGGCGGCAACGCGGCTTCAGGGCATCTTCTTCTGGGATCTCGCGATCTGGCTGATCGAGGGCGTGCTGTTCCTGCTGATGGGATTCGAAGTCCGGGTGCTGATGGAGAAGGCCAAGGCGGTTCCGGTCAGCGAGGTACTAGTCGCGATCGCATTGACCTCGGCCATCGTGATCGTCGCGCGATTCATCTGGGTGTTTCCGGCCACCTTCCTGACCCGCATCCTAAGCGCGCGGGTCAGGCGGCGCGATCCGACGCCGCCGTGGCGCTATGTCGCCGTCATCGGCTTCACCGGCATTCGCGGCGCGGTGTCGCTCGCGGTCGCCCTCGCTTTGCCGCTGACACTTCCGGGCGGCGAGCCTTTCCCCTACCGCGACCTCATTCAGCTGACGAGCTTCGGCGTGATCTTCGCGACGCTGTTCGGCATCGGTCTGACGCTACCGCCTGTCGTCAACCTGCTCGGCATCTCGCAGCACGGCCACCGTGAAGCGCTGAATGAACGCGAAGCCGAGATCGCGGCGCGGCGCAGCATTATCGAGGCCGCGCGAGGCGCCCTCGACACCATCATCGCCGAACGCAAGCTGCCCGAAGGCCTCGCCAGGTTTCTCGAGGCACGGCACGAAACGCGGATGCGGGCGTTGCCCGATCCGCCGCGCGAGGGCGACGAACATTCGCCGGCGACGAAGGGAGCATCCATGGTGCGAGAAATCATCACCATCGAGCGCGCGCATCTGCACAGGCTGCTGCGCGAAGGCAAGATCACCGACGAGACCCGCCGCCGGATCGAACGCGATCTCGACCTGGAAGAGGCTGTCGTCAACAATCGGGAAAAGAACACGCCGCTGTGAGGAATACGACGAGCGCTCCGTCGATATGACGGCTGAGAAGCCGGCATATTGATCTCACGCGATTCAGGAGACGGCCTTACTCCGCCGCGCTCACCGCTTCGGCCCGCGCCTTGGCGCCGTGACCGTATCGCTGCTCGATGTAATCGATCACCAGCGCCTTGAAGTCCTGCGCGATCGCCGGCCCGCGCAAGGTCTTGAACTTCTTGCCGTCGACGAAGACGGGCGCCGCCGGCGCCTCGCCGGTGCCGGGCAACGAGATGCCGATATCGGCGTGCTTCGATTCGCCAGGGCCGTTGACGATGCAGCCCATGACCGCGACGTTGAGCTGCTCCACGCCGGGATATTGCGCCTTCCAGTTCGGCATCTCGTCGCGGATGAAGTCCTGGATCGATCGCGCCAGTTCCTGGAACGTGGTCGAGGTGGTGCGCCCGCAGCCGGGACATGCCGCGACCAGCGGCACGAAGGTCCGGAAGCCCATGGTCTGCAACAGTTCCTGCGCGACCTGAACTTCCAGCGTGCGGTCGCCGCCGGGCTCCGGCGTCAGCGAGATGCGGACAGTATCGCCGATGCCTTGCTGGAGCAGGATGCCAAGCGCGGCGCTTGAGGCGACGATGCCTTTCGAGCCCATACCGGCTTCAGTGAGGCCGAGATGGATCGCGTAGTCCGAACGCGACGCCAGCGTCTGGTAGACGGCGATCAGATCCTGCACCGCCGAGACCTTCGCCGATAGAACCATTTTGTTCTTCGGCAGGCCGATCTCCTCGGCGCGCTTCGCCGACAACAGCGCCGACTGCACCATCGCCTCGCGCGTCACCGCCCGGGCATCGCGCGGCGCCGCCGAATTGGCGTTCTCTTCCATCAGCTTGGTAAGCAGTTCCTGATCGAGCGAGCCCCAGTTGGCGCCGATCCGCACCGCCTTACCGTACTTAATCGCCATTTCGACGATGTCGGTGAACTGGCTGTCGCGCTTGTTCTTGAAGCCGACGTTGCCCGGATTGATGCGATACTTGTCGAGCGCCTCCGCGCAGGCCGGATGTTCGGCCAGCAGCTTGTGGCCGATATAGTGGAAATCGCCGATCAGCGGCGTGGTGATGCCGCGCTTGCGCAAGCCGTCGCGGATATACGGCACGGCGGCGGCGGCTTCGTCGCGATCCACCGTGATGCGGACCATTTCCGAACCGGCGCGCGACAAGGCTGCGACCTGGGCGATCGTGCCCTCGACATCGGCGGTGTCGGTGTTGGTCATCGATTGCACCACGATCGGCGCGCCACCGCCGACGGCGACATTGCCGACCATCACTTGCGTGGTTGTGTGCCGCGGGCTTGGGCCTGCGACGTCGATCTCCGACGGACTTTCGAACTTGTTCATGGGGCTCAAATATCAGGTTTTCGTAACATCCAGCAACGGATCAATGAAGAGTGAGAGAGCTGTTTCGAGCCAGGGCTGATATTGCCAGGCATCCCCAGCATGAGATAGCCAGTCCCACACCAAAACAAAGAACTTATGAACCCAAAAGCCGACAATTCGCTGGCAAGCATTTAAACCACTGAAAAATTTACGAAAAATGTACGGATAGTCACTTATTCCGTTGCTACGAGTTGGCGACGAGTGTCCCCTGGCAGGGTCATGAAGCATCCATCGTCAAGAACCCTCGTTCCTCATAGCCCCGGCAAGAGCCCAATCGCACGAACTACGGCGCGTTCTGGCAATGGGCGCAGGTGCCGGTAATTTCAACCACGGACAGCTTTGGCGTGAACCCTGTGGTGCGGGCTGCATCGCTCAAGCTCTGGGCCACGCGGCTTGCGGGAATTTCGCCGACCGAGCCGCACTGCTCGCAGATCAAAAACGCCACCATCGCGCTCTCATCGTGGTCGTGTCCGCAGGCCAGGAACGCATTACGGCTTTCGATACGGTGAACCAGGCCGTTTGCTATCAAAAAATCCAGCGCGCGGTAGACCGTGATCGGCGCGGGACGCGGCATGGACTTCGCCAGTTCCTCTATCACTTCATAGGCGCCGAGCGGCCGATGGCTCGACAGCAGCGCCTGCAGCACCTGGCGACGGATAGGCGTGAATTTCTGGGCACGCCGCGCGCAGATTTGCTCCGCGTGGCTGATCGCCTCCGCCGCGCAGCGGTCATGGTCGTGCCCCGGAACGGGGAATGTCGGTCTCGTCACGGTCATTCGATTCACTCATCTAACCCGTTTAAGCCGGTTCTGCTCCCCTTTCAGCAGCATCACCCCGACAATTTTTGGCTCTTGTTGCATCGCAGCATAATGGACCAAGCCAGGCAACGCCGCTGCCGCGCGGAACTACGAGGAGTGACGATCGACGGGGCGATCGTCTTCGTCATCAAGAACGGTCTGCGCTGGCGCGATCGATGCGATGCATCTGAAGGCCCATCGTACTGCGCCAGCCTTTTAACAAGGCCTGTTTACCGACGTATCGGATGCATGAAGGACGGCCTGAAGGACTTGCCGGGTTCAGACGCTCGGGATGCTTGGCGCGCCGCGTCAAGCTACGCTACAGCTTTGTTGCTGCGTTGTATTGTCGATGCGACTGAAATTGATGTCGCTCAGAAAGCGGAATAGCAGCGGATTGAACCGCTCCGGCGCTTCGAGGAAGGGCGCGTGGCCGACACCGTCGATGATATGGCAGCGATGATCCCAAAGTGACCTGTAGGAGATACTTGCCACGTAGTCGAGACGTGCAAACGGCTCCTCAGAACCGTTGACGACGGCAATCGGTGTTAACCGCTTTTCGACGATCCAGCGTTGATCGACGCCTAGCCCAGCTATCAATCCACGGCTCAGGATCTGACGTGCGCGACCGTCCGTACGAGCGATTGTGTCGTGGAACTGCGCCGCGTGCTTCTCCCCGACGCAGACACGCGCGAATCGGCTGATCTCGTGCGCATTCAGTACGCTTTTTGTTGCGAGCAGCAGGTCGCGCTGGATTCGAAAACCGCGGACCATTCCCAGAATACCACGCCTGATGGGCGGCGCTCCGACCAGCATAACACCGGAAGCTTCGAATCCCTGCCCGACCATTTCGAGGCTGATGTGCCCACCCAGCGACCAGCCAACAAGCGCCGCGCGCGTGACATTCAATGATCGTAAAGCCTCGATCAGCGTGGCAGCATAACCGGGAATGGTGTAAGCTTGTCGCAGCTCCAGCGCGTCATCCGATTGTCCGTGCCCGAGCAGATCGATCGCGATGATATGCTGTGTCGTCGCCCACGTTGTTTCGAATTGATGCCGAAATACGTCACGACAGGTCGAATTTCCATGTATAAAAACAACAGGCGTGCCGCTCCCTGAACTTTCCAGGAACGCCATTTGCCCTTGCGATGTACTGATCGTGCGCGACAACATCGCCTACCTCTGTTCTCAGCTTAGGCACGATAAGACGCAAGAGGTGTTAAAGATTTAGGAGACATTGTGAGTTGTTCGGCACCTCCTTCCGAAACCGGCACTGCAGCGGTCGAAGATCAGGAAACCCGCACAGATTATGTGTTGGGTTATTCCGACCGAGAACTTGAGAGGCTTCGCCACCAGGGAGCGTTATTCTCCGATCTCACGCGTGATCTTCTCGTGCGCGCCGGCTTGAAAAAGGCGATGCACGTTCTTGATATTGGTTGCGGCGTTGGCGATGTTTCCCTGATTGCTGCAGACCTTGTTTCCCAAGAGGGAACCGTAAAGGGAATCGATCCGGCCGCCGAGGCGCTGGCGATTGCGCGGATGCGGCTCGATGCCGACGGCAAGCCTTGGGCAAGCTTTTCGCCGGGGACGCTCGAATGCCTTGAAGACTGTTCTCAGTTCGATGCGGTCATAGGCCGATTCATCCTTATCCATCTTGCAAACCCAGCGGAGGCGCTGAGCGCTCTGCGGAACCGGTTGCGGACGGGCGCGATCTTATCGTTCATTGAATTTGATCTGAGTACGGCAGCGGTCCATCCGCCGTTGACGTTTTTCCAACAGTGTATCGGCTGGGTCGGTGACGTTTATCGCCGGAGCGGGCGCCAGCTCGATATGGGGGTAGCGCTGTTCAGTACGTTCCGTGCCGCAGGTTTGACACCGCAGATGGCTGGGCTCACCCGGATAACGACCGCTGACGACGAGGCGGGGATAGACTTCCTGGTCGATTCTGTGCGCAGCCTGCTGCCGGCGATCGTGAAGCTAGGAATAGCGACCGAGGAAACCGTGGAAATCGATACGCTACGCCAGCGGCTTTTGCAGGAGGCCGCTTCCGACGAATATTGCGTTTTCTACCCGCGACTTGTGGGGGCATGGGCAATCGTGCCCTGATCCAAGAGCTTTTAAACGCGAAGCGATGCGTGGAAAAGGCCCACGACCGCCGCAATGCCGTAGGAGCCGGCGACGAAACTTTGTAGCTTCGCCGCCATGACGATCCAGCGCACCATGCCGCCATCACCGAACCCGGCCGCCCCTGTTGAGGCGACGCGGGTTACGCCGATGATGGAACAGTACCTTGAAATAAAAGCGGCCAATCCCGGCCTCTTGCTGTTCTACCGGATGGGCGATTTCTACGAGCTGTTCTTCGAGGATGCCGAAATCGCCTCGCGCGCGCTCGGCATCACCCTGACCAAACGCGGCAAGCATCAGGGCGCGGATATTCCGATGTGCGGCGTTCCGGTCGAACGCTCCGACGATTACCTGCACCGGCTGATCGCAGCCGGCCACCGCGTTGCAGTGTGCGAACAGACGGAGGATCCGTCTGCAGCGCGCAAGCGCGGCAACAAGAGCGTGGTTCGCCGCGACGTGGTCCGGCTCGTCACACCGGGAACGCTGACCGAAGATACGCTGCTCGACGCCAAGGCCAACAATTACCTGCTGGCATTGGCGAGGACGCACGCGTCCTCCGGCGGCGATCGCTTCGCACTGGCCTGGATCGACATCTCGACCGCCGAGTTCATGGTCACCGAATGCGGGGCGGGTGAACTCGGGGCGACGCTCGCGCGCATCAATCCCAACGAGGTAATCGTATCCGACGCACTTCATGGCGATCCGGACTTGAGCGCCCTGCTGCGCGAATTGCCGTCGGTGACGCCGTTGACCCGCGACGTGTTCGACAGCGCGACCGCCGAACGTCGACTGTGCGATTATTTCGCGGTCGCCACCATGGATGGCCTCAGCGCCATGTCACGGCTGGAAGCGACCGCGGCCGCCGCCGCCGTCACCTATATCGACCGCACTCAGATTAGCCAACGCCCACCGCTCTCGCCGCCAACACGCGAGGCGTCCGGCAGCACCATGGCCGTCGATCCCGCCACCCGCGCCAACCTCGAACTGACGCGCACGCTCGCCGGTGAACGGCGCGGTTCACTGCTCGACGCCATCGATCTCACAATGACGGCGGCGGGATCGCGCCTCCTGGCACAACGGCTGGCGGCCCCGCTAACCGACACGGCCGCGATTACACGGCGGCTCGATGCTGTCGCCGCATTTACATCCGACAGCCCGGCACGAGACGACATCCGCACCATCTTGCGGACCGCTCCTGACATGTCGCGGGCGCTGGCGCGACTCTCGGTTGGGCGCGGCGGGCCGCGCGACCTCGCCGGCCTGCGCGACGGTATGCTGGCGGCGGACCAGGCGCTCGCGCGGCTTGAGGAGTTTTCCGATCCACCAGCGGACATCGCCGCGGCGATGCAGTCGCTGCAGCAGCCGTCCTGCGATCTCGCGCGCGAACTCGGTGATGCGCTGTCCGAAAACCTGCCGCTGATGAAGCGCGAGGGTGGGTTTGTCCGCGAAGGCTACGAGCGCGCGCTCGACGAAGCGCGCAAGCTCCGCGACGATTCACGTCTCGTCGTCGCTGCGATGCAGGCGCGCTACGCCGAGGAGACCGGCGTCAAGACGCTCAAGATCCGCCACAACAACGTACTCGGCTATTTCGTCGAGGTGACCGCGCAGCACGGCGACCGATTGATGAGCGCGCCGCTCAACGCCACCTTCATCCATCGCCAGACGCTGGCCGGTCAGGTGCGTTTCACAACATCGGAGCTCGGTGAAATCGAAGCCAGGATCGCCAATGCCGGCGACCGCGCGCTTGGTCTTGAACTCGAGATTTTCGACCGGCTTGCCGAGATGGCAATCCAGAATGGCGACGAGCTACGCAACGCTGCGCACGCCTTTGCGCAGATGGACGTCGCGTCATCGCTCGCAAAACTCGCGATCGACGAGAACTACACCCGGCCGGAGGTTGATACTTCACTCAGCTTCGCCGTCGAAGGCGGGCGACATCCGGTGGTCGAGCAGGCGCTGAAGCGCGCCGGCCATCCGTTCATCGCCAACGCCTGTGATCTGTCGCCAATCCCAAGCCAGACTTCGGGGCAGATCTGGCTGCTCACCGGCCCGAACATGGCCGGGAAATCCACCTTCTTGCGCCAGAACGCGCTGATCGCGTTGATGGCGCAGACCGGCAGTTTCGTGCCGGCGCGCCGCGCGCGCATCGGCATCATCGACCGGCTGTTCTCACGCGTGGGCGCCGCCGACGATCTGGCGCGCGGGCGTTCGACTTTCATGGTCGAGATGGTGGAAACCGCCATCATCCTCAATCAGGCGTCGGAACGCGCGCTGGTTATCCTGGACGAAATCGGTCGCGGCACCGCGACATTCGACGGCCTGTCGATCGCATGGGCGACGATCGAGCACCTGCATGAGGCCAACAAGTGCCGCGGACTGTTTGCGACGCACTATCACGAACTCACCGCGCTCTCAGTGAAGCTGCCACGGCTGTTCAACGCCACCGTGCGGGTCAAGGAATGGCACGGCGAGGTGGTGTTTCTGCATGAGGTGCTGCCCGGCGCCGCCGACCGTTCTTACGGCATCCAGGTGGCCAAGCTCGCAGGGCTGCCGCCGTCGGTCATCGCGCGCGCCAAAGCGGTGCTGGCGAAACTGGAGGCGCAGGATCGCGGATCGACCGTGCGAACGCTGGTGGACGATCTGCCGTTGTTTGCGGTCCCGGCGCGCGCCGCCGGCGAATCCGCACCGCCGAGCGAAACCGTTCAATTGATCGAAGCGTTGAAATCCCTGCATCCGGACGAGATGTCCCCGCGCGAGGCGCTGGAAGCGCTCTATGCGCTCAAGGCGAAACTGCCGAAACAGTAATCAGTGTTGCGATGTCGCGAAATCTCCCCTCCAATATCGATGTTGCCATTATCGGAGCCGGCGCCGCCGGGCTGGGCGCGGCCGATGCATTGAAAGACTCTGGCCTCTCCGTCGTCATGCTCGAAGCCCGCGACAGGGTCGGTGGACGCGCCCACACCATTGTCCCCGCCCCCGGCATTGTCTTCGATCTCGGCTGCGGCTGGCTGCATTCGGCCGACAGGAACTCCTTCGTTCCGGTCGCAGGCAAGCTCGGCTTCGAAATCGACAAGACACCACCCCCATGGCGCAAGCGCGGCCTTGATGCCGGATTTCCGATGGCCGAGCACGAGGACTTCCTCGCGGCGCTGGATGCATTCGACGAACGCCTCCAGAAAGCAGCGAAGAACGACGCCGATGACTCCGCCAGTCGCTATCTCGAACAAGGCAACCGCTGGAATCCGATGATCGACGCCATCTCGACCTATGTGAACGGCTGCGAACTCGACGGCGTCTCGGTTCGCGACACGAGCACCTACGAAGATACACGGATAAACTGGCGGGTGCGCCGCGGCTACGGCACGCTGATCGCGGCCTACGCCAAGCCGTGCCCGCTGGCGCTGGACACGCGGGTTTGGCGCATCGATCATTCCGGCCGGCGTATCCGTATCGAAACATCGAAAGGCGAGCTGTCCGCGACGCAGGTAATCGTCACCGTACCGACCAACCTGCTCGCGAACGAATCGATCCGCTTCCATCCCGAGCTGCCCGCAAAAGTGGACGCCGCGGCCGGCCTGCCGCTTGGCGTCGACGACAAGGTCATACTGGCCCTCGACGATCCGGAAGGCATGGTGCCAAAGGACGGCAACCTGAGCGGCGCCATGCGGACGAAGATGGGAACATATCACTTGCGCCCGTTCGGCCAGCCCTGCATCGAGGGATTTTTCGGCGGCAGCTTCGCGCGCGAACTGGAAGACGCTGGCGATGGCGCATTCGCCGCGCAGGCGATCGACGAGATCGCGGCGCTGCTCGGTTCCGGTTTTCGCAGCAAGCTGAAGCCGCTCGCGGAATCGCATTGGGCCAGCGATCCTTTCGCGCAAGGCGCCTACTCCCACGCCCTGCCTGGGCATGCCGGCGACCGCGCCGCGCTGGCCGCGCCTGTTGACGGCCGGCTGTTTTTTGCCGGCGAAGCCACTTCACCGAACTTTTTCTCCACGGCGCACGGCGCACGTGACAGCGGCGAGCGGGCGGCGCGGGAGGTGATGAAGGCGGCAGACTTGGCGAAACGCTGACCCCCCAGCGTCAAAGTCTGCGGCCAACACGCTGCCCGGCGTCATCGGCAAGGCAATACGAACGGCACGAAGAAATCGGGACAGCTTGCGGGTGCGTTGGAGCGGACCAACAACTTTCTCGTGCCGGTTATTTCCTCCGATACCGTCGTGCGTTTGTTGGACCGGTCGAGCTGAACGGGTCTGCCCTTGCAGACGTCACGATGCCTCCAACCGTTTTCTATCGAAGGATCGCGGCGCCCGCGCCATGACTGTCCCTTTTCGATACAAAACGTCGCACTCGTGATGTGCGAAATGCACATTTTAACCCTTAATTAACGATGGACCTTGAAGACGGCGCGCCGACTTGCTTTGATCAGGACATGAGCACGATCCTGATCGAACTCCGGCCGGCCAAGGTCGCGGATGCATCCGCGATCGCAGCAACCCACGACGAGTCCTGGCGTTCGGCCTATCAGGGCATCATCCCCGGCGCGGAGCTGGAAAAGCTGATCAACCGGCGCGGCCCGCACTGGTGGGACAGCGCGATCCGCAAGGGCAGTCGTATCAGCGTTCTGGTTTTCGGCGAGCAGGTTGCAGGCTATGCCAACTACGGCCGCAACCGCGCCCGCAGCCTGCAGTACGAAGGCGAAATTTACGAGCTTTACCTGCGCCCCGAATTCCAGGGCTTAGGCTTCGGCCGGCGGCTGTTCACCGCGGCGCGGCGCGATTTGATACAGAGCGGGCTGAAAAGCATGGTGACCTGGGCGTTGTCCGACAACGAGCCGGCGAGGGAATTCTACCGCGCGCTCGGTGGCCGCATGGTCGCCCGCTCCTCCGAGAGGTTCGGGCCGAAGTCGCTCGACAAGATGGCGTTCGCCTGGACGAGTTAGAAGCCCGATCTCTGATCGTCATTCTTCAGCTCTCGGTCAATGGCGGGCATTGCCATTCGAAATAACGGCATCGCTTGCGCTCGCCTAGGCGAATAACGGCATCGCTTGCGCTCCCCCTGTGACGGCTATCCATCGTTTTTTGGAAGACTTTTCTCGAAGATAGATAGATACGCGCGTCAAGCCAGCGTATGACGACCATGTGTTGACCGACGCTCTTCAATCACGGAGCCCCAATGCGTATCGACGCGATCTCGATCGGACCTAATCCGCCGCATGAGGTAAATGTCATCATTGAGGTGCCCGTCGGCGGTGAGCCGATCAAGTACGAGCTGGACAAGGATGCCGGCACGCTGGTGGTCGACCGGTTTCTCTATACCGCGATGCGCTATCCCGGTAACTACGGCTTCATCCCGCACACGCTTTCGCAAGACGGCGACCCCTGCGACGTCCTCGTCGCCAACACACGCGCCATCGTGCCGGGTGCCGTGATGTGCGTGCGGCCCGTCGGTGTGCTCTTGATGGAGGACGAGGCCGGAGGCGACGAGAAAATCATCGCCGTCCCGACGTCGAAACTGACCCAGCGTTATGACAGGGTAAAAAACTACAGCGACCTGCCGGATATTACGTTGCAGCAGATCCAGCACTTCTTCGAGCACTACAAGGATCTCGAACCCGGCAAATGGGTCAAGGTGCTGCGCTGGGGCAGCGCGGACGACGCCCGCAGACTGATCCTGGAGGGCATCGCACGGGCCGGGGGAGCGTAATCAAGCGTCATCCGCCGGCAAGGTCTTCGAAGAACGGCGCAGCTAGCGTCGCACGCGCATCCGTAAACCCAGAAACGATCTGGTCAGGCAACGACGGTCCCTTGGCGCTCATACCTTCGGCGCAGGCAGCCCACTGATCGCGCAGGCCGCGCGCAGCGTATTGACCAGCAGGCAGGCCACCGTCATCTGCCCGACGCCGCCGGGAACCGGCGTCACCGCGCCCGCAACCTTCATCGCCTCGTCGAATGCAACGTCGCCTATCAATCGCGTTTTGCCCTCGGTTGTCGGCACACGCGTGATGCCGACATCAATCACGGTCGCGCCCGGCTTAAGCCAGTCGCCGCGCACCATTTCAGCCTTGCCGACCGCCGCATAAACCAGATCGGCGCGGCGACAGAGTTCGGGCAGGTTGCGGGAGCGCGAATGCGCGATGGTCACCGTGGCGTTTTCATTGAGTAACAACTGCACCAGCGGTCGTCCTACGAGATTGGAACGGCCGATCACGATGGCGTCCAGACCTTCGAGCGAGGAATGCACGCTTTTGGTCAGGATGATGCAGCCAAGCGGCGTGCATGGCGACAGGGCTGACAGACCGCCTGCGAGGCGCCCGGCATTGTAGGGATGCAACCCATCGACGTCCTTCGCCGGATCGATGGCGGCGATGATCGCCTCGGTATCAAGCCCCTTGGGGAGCGGCAATTGCACCAGAATGCCGTGAACGGCGGCATCCGCGTTCAATTCAGCGATCAGCGCCAACACATCGGCCTGCGCGACGTCCGCAGGCAGCATGTGCTCGAACGACGCCATGCCGGCGGCCTGGGTCTGTTTGTGCTTGCTGCGGACGTAGACTTCGCTCGCCGGATCGTTGCCGACCAGCACCACGGCGAGACCCGGCGTCAGCCCGTGGTCACGCTTCATCCGCGTCACCTCACCGGCCACCTGCGCACGCAAATCGGCGGCGATGACTTTTCCATCGATGATATTGGCCGCCATGCTGATCCTCAGTTCGGGCTATTTCGATTGAGCCGCCGTCAATTTACGCAGGGCGTCGCCGAGTTGAACGGGGTCGCCGTCGACAGCGACCTGCTTCAGCCGCGACGTCGCTCCCGCAAGTATCCGGACGTCGATTTTCCGCACACCCAGCGCCTTCGCCAACACCGCCATGACAGCGCGGTTAGCCTCGCCGCCGTCGGCAACGGCGCGGACGCGAACCTTCACCACCGGCCGGCCGTCGGCCAACATTTCAATGCCGTCGATCCCGTCGCGGTCGCCGCGCGGCGTCACCCGCAGGGCGATGCTGAGGCCCTGCGAAGAATACCGCCACGGCTCCATCAGGCCGCCGGTCAGAACACGGCAGGATAGATGTAATAGGTGATGACTCGCTGCATGAACAGGATGATCAGAATCAGAATGATCGGAGAAATGTCGAGCCCGCCGAGATTCGGCAGCAACCGACGGACCGGCGCCAGCAGGGGTTCGGTGATCCGCTCCAGAAACTCAGCCACCGCGCCGACGAACTGATTGCGAGTATTCACCACATTGAATGCAATCAGCCATGACAGGATCGCCGAGGCAATCAGCAGCCAAACATAGAGGTCGAGGATGATAAGGACGATATCCAGTATGGCTCGCATGGCGGATTGGCTCGCGGGTTTGATCGTGAATACGACCAGTGGAGTGAATTTGACGTTCGCGACTTATTTGCCAGGGTGTTCGATTCTGGCATTCGCAGGAACGCTCGGTGAAACCGGATGCGAATGTCAGGATCTGACCACCGGTATCTGGTGTGACTGCAATTCGGATGTTCCTTCACCTTGCCAAAAGTCCGTCAAGAGAACCTCCGAATTGCAGCCACACTAGGAGTATTGGTCTCCCGTGTCCCCTAGAATTCGAAGATTCGCCTTGTTACGCAGCCACGGCAACGAGCTTCGAATTTGGAACGCGAGCCTAAATACCGTTTCGGTTCCCGCTAAACAAGGGAACGCAGGGCAAATGAGGATTAAAGAGCCGATTCGCGCTGTTTTCGGCCGTTCTTGACTTGCCGTTGGCGAGGATTGTAAATGGCGGCGTTTCGGTCGCAGCGCCCATTTATTCGCCGCTGATCGCAGACGGGGCCATAGCTCAGCTGGGAGAGCGCGTCGTTCGCAATGACGAGGTCGGCGGTTCGATCCCGCCTGGCTCCACCATCGATTCCTTCAAGAGAACCGTTCTTCAAGACAACCGTTGCCGCGAACAGATCGGCGCTAAAGCCGTCGTCCCGCGCGAATTTTTCGAGAACGTGAAGGTCTTAGGCGACGCTGGCGGTGGACGTCATGATCGCCGCCTCCGCATTTGGAATCCGGCCACCCCCCACAGGACGAAGTCGCGCGGGAATAACCGAAGCAGAAACGGGATCACCTTGGTCCCGAGGCCGGGCAGCACGGCCCTTTTATTGGCCATGAGGCCGCGGTAGCCGTCCTGAGCAACATCCTTGGCGGAAACATTCAGGATCGCAGAGTCGAAACCGGGCGTCACGCCTGCCCGCGCCTGAAATTCCGATGGTACGGGGCCGGGACAGATCACAGTGACACGGACGCCGCGGGGACCGAGTTCGCCCCGCAGCGCTTCGCTAAACGACAGGACATAGGCCTTCGACGCATAATAGACTGCCATGCCGGGACCCGGCATGAATCCTCCAATCGAACCGACGTTGAGAATACCGCCGCGCAGCCGGATCACGCTTGCGACGAAACGCAACGTCAGATCCGTCAGCGCCCGGATATTGAGGTCGATCATCGCAAGCTGATCGGCGCGATCCAGTTCGGCGGCGCGGCCGAACAATCCAAAACCGGCATTGTTCACGAGATACATGACCTCGACGCTCTCGGCGGTGAGCGCCGCAGCGATCCGATCTGCCGCATCGGCCTCCCCGAGATCGCAGGGGATCACGATCGGAGAGATGCGGCCCGATGCGACGATTTCAGCCGCAAGCGCGTGGAGGCGGTCGGCACGCCGGGCGACCAGGGCCACCCGGTGCCCGTGCGCGGAGAACACCCGTGCCAGTTCGGCGCCGATCCCGGAGGAAGCGCCTGTTATCAATGTCACCGGATGGGTCACGATCTGCACTCTTGAATGGTTAGAAGATAACACGATCAACCTTCGGCGCGACGACGGGGCCTGCCAGCTTATCGCGCTACCCTCAGTTCTGCTTCGCACGTTTGCCGATCAGGTCGCAGGATCTGGCGCTGAACTTTTGCTGCCGACGCGATGCTTGAGTTCGATACGATCGCGCGATGAAATGGCCAGAAGATCAGCGGCGCGCCACACGACATTCTCCTCGAATTCGCTGACGCGGCCGTCCGCATATACCAACTCCCACATCATTTCGACGATACGCAAGCGATCTTCATCATTCAGCGAGCGCATCAGCACACTGGTGAATTGATAAAGATCGACCGCCTCGCCTTCCGCCAGCGTCGCAGACGTGATCAACTTGTTGGCGGTGCCGGGATCTAATCCGAAACGGGTTTCGATCAACTCGTGTAGTTTGCGGATTTCCACGTCGGACGGCTCGCCGTCGAGCGAGATGACATGGATGAACAGCGCGGTCGCCGCAAGCTTGCAACCGGTTTCATCGAATGATCGATGGTCCGGTGCTTCGGGCGATATGACGTCGATGATGAAATGGCGCAATCTATCAAGCATTGGTCCGCCTACCGCAATGTTTGGAATGTCGCACGAGTGCGTTCATAAGCGCACGGAAGAGAAATATGCGCCATCCGCCAGAGTTTCTCGTAGCCGGATTACACACGTTGACAAGACTCAGCCCGCGGTTGGGTTACTAGCCGTGCTCCGCCGCGGTCTGCGCCGACGCCGCGGTGGTGCCAGCGAGCAAGGGAAGAAGCGATAAAATGACGGCGAAACGGATCATTGGCGTTCCATCAAGTCAAGGTGACATCTGCCTGTATCGACGGCGACCGTCGGCACCAATATCTGCGGGATCGAACGATGAAAGAGTGGTGCCGCTTGCGTGACTCGAACACGCGACCCCATCATTACGAAGGGCGAATTCGTCGAGTCTGTGCAATTAACGCCTTAACGTTCCTGTGCTCTCAAATCCTCGTCGTGACGAGGTTTTTCAAGGGTCGGACCATACATGGAGGGTTTAATCGAGTCCACCCAAGTGAACGGCCGCGAACTCCTCGGAATTCTAGAAGCTGCAACCGAGAGGTAACCGGCGGAGCCGCGCCGTAGACGCGGCAGCGGCGGGCGAACCGCCGCCCGAGGCGCGTGGTGAGCTCAAACCATCTCGTTCATCGGCGGCGCCCCCGGCCCGACTGCTTCGACGACGCCATGCGCAATATGGCTGTGGCGATAGCCGTAGCCGAAATAGATCAGTAGACCGAGCGCACCCCAGATCGGCAGCACAAGGATCGAGGTCAGCGGCAGCGACAGATAGAGCACGACACAGCCGATGATCGCGAGCGGCGCGATCACCCAGAGCGCCGGGGTGCGAAACGGACGCTGGCGGCTCGGGTCGACCCATCGCAGCACCATTACAGATATCGCGACCATGAAGAAGGCGAACAGAGTGCCGGAATTCGAATAGTCCGCGAGCTTGCCGACCGGCAGAAAGGCCGCCGCGACCGTCGCGCCGACGCCCGTAACCATGGTCACCACATGCGGCGTGCGATAGCGTGGGTGCACCGACGCCAGCCGCTCGGGCAGGAGCCCGTCGCGTGCCATCGTGAAGAAGACGCGGGTCTGGCCGAACATCATCATCAACACGACCGATGGCAGTGCGAGCACCGCGGCAAGGCCAACCAGCCGCCCGACGCTTGGCCATCCGATCGCGTCGAGCACGTGCACCAATGCTTCCCTCGAGCAAACCAAGGGTTCGACCGCGCCAGCGGAGACAATTGCCGCGCACCGACCAGCGATCTCGGCCGATCCAGGCGCCAGCGGCACGCCGCCGCTCAACTCCGGCTGCCCGCCGATCGCCCCGATCGCGCCAATCGCCACCAGAAGATAGAAAAGCGTGCAAATCAGCAGGGCGCCGATCAGGCCGATCGGCACGTTGCGCTGCGGGTCCTTGGTCTCCTCGGCAGCGGTCGAGACGGCGTCGAAGCCGACATAGGCAAAAAAGATGGAGGCTGCGGCGCCGAATACGCCCGCGCCTCCGGTCGGCATGAACGGCTCGAAGTTCTCCGCCTTAAGGACCGGGATCGTCAGAGCGATGAAGGCCGATAGCGCGGCGATCTTGATCGCGACGAGCACCGCGTTCACCCGCGCGCTCTCGGTCGTGCCGATGATCAGGAGCCACGTTACTAAGATCGACACGATGATGGCGGGCACATTGATCCAGCCGCCTACCTGGATGGCCTTGAGTAGGTCGGGCGTCGCCGCAGCGCCGAATGAGAGCTGCACCTTCGCCATCAGCGCGTCGGCATTGCTGATGAGCGATGGGAAACCGATGCCGAGCCCCCGCAGCAAACCAACGGCATGATTAGACCAGCCGACCGCGACCGCGCTCGCGCCCACCGCATATTCGAGAATAAGTCCCCAGCCCACCATCCAGGCCAGCAGCTCGCCCATTACCGCGTAGGTGTAGGTGTAGGCCGATCCCGAGACCGGGACCATCGAGGCCAGCTCCGAATAGCAGAGTGCTGCAACCGCGCACACGAAGCCCGCGACGCAGAAGCTGAGCAGCATTCCAGGTCCGGCCTTCTGCGCGGCTTCAGATGTCAGCACGAAAATTCCCGTGCCAATCACCGCGCCGATACCGAGCATCGTGAGTTGGAATGCACCGAGCGTGCGGTGCAGGGATCGCTTCTCGGCGGTGGCAAGGATCGCATCGAGCGGTTTCACGCGCCGGAAAAGCATGTAGCGGTCCCTGTCGGGCGACATGGGCGCCGCGACTCAGCTCCTGATCAACACCATTCACTTGGCAAAATGGAGACCATGGCGCGCGCTCGCCTGTCAAGTGAGATATCGGTGCCGAGACTTGTGCGTCGAAGCAAAAAAGTGAGTTTTGCCGCAACTCTTGCGTAGTGAACGACCACGATGCTCGCCAAGTCGCTATCGCACCCTCCAAGGAGCTGCAATTCGAACTCCACGTTTTGGTCGAGAGTCAAAGTTGCGCCTCCGACTGGAAAGCTGACACCAAATCGTCCAGAACCATTCCGAGTAAAATCCGCGAGCAACTCGCTTCGGTCGTCAGCACAAACCTGATGCCGCTCTTGCTGGGAGTACACTCCTGGGCCCTAAGGCAGGTGTTACTGGATACCGGAGCCGCATGTCGCGCTGGCACGTGAAACCTTTCGGAGCATCGGGGTTTGCATTTGCTGGGAGTATGGCAGTGAAGCGCATCCTGCGACCGATCATTTATGGACTGGCCGCCCTCTATTTCTTGGCAGATGCGGCTTTTATGACCAGTGCCAAACCGATATCGGACTGGCTTGCGAAGCATGTGGTGCTGAGGCAATTGTGCGTCTGGATCAGATCGTTACGTCCCTACCCGTCGTTGGCGCTGTTTCTGGTACCGGTGATCATTCTGGAACCAGTCAAACCGGTGGCGGCCTATTTGGCTGCCACCGGTCGGATCACGAGCAGTGTCGTTACATTGATCGTCGGCGAGCTCGTAAAGCTCATTTTGGTCGAACGCCTGTTCCGCCTTACCCGGGACAAGCTGATGAAAATTTCCGCCTTTGCCTGGGTGTACATTAAATTCCGAGAAGCCAAGAAATGGCTGAGAAACACTGAGGCCTGGAAGGCCATTCGCCGAATAAGCAAGTTTGCCCGTCGGTATCTAGCCGATATGAAGAAATCCGTCGCAGGGGCGTTTCGGTAAATCTTGACGGTGGTAGGCGTGCGATTGTCGCTGCAGATCAAGGCACATGACAGCAAACGCCTCAAGTCAGGCACCGGCCTGTCACGCCATTTATCGAAGTGCAACGTTCGACAGCGGCCCACTCGACGCGATCGGACTCGCCATTCCCGTTCGGATGACTGTGTCCGCTTGAAGAGAGTAGAGCGACTTTGAGAAAACGACTAGCGGTGACTCCTAAGAGGCGCTACCCTCAACGCTCGTTATACCGACGCACGGCCGATCTTAAGAGCTTTCGTAAAGCGGGCATCGTAACTGCGCCATGACTACTCCTTCGAGCGGCGGTCGCACCAAGCTGCGCCCAAATGGTGGTGACTCACCTGAGCCGCCGCGTCTCCGTTCGGTTGTCCGGATCAGCATTGACCGCGAGGCACTTGCCGCCCTCGACAAGCAAGCCCTTGCCGCCCAGCTCGGCGTCGGCCTCGTCGCAGGCTGGCTGGCAAGCTGGATTGTCGGCGGTAGTGGGCTGCTGCGATACGCGCTCACTGGAGTTGTCGGCTCATTCGTAGGCACGCTTCTGTTAGATCGCCTGGGCATCGAACTTGGCATCCGGAACCCGCTTGCCAGCCGGATTGTCACGGCAGTTATAGGTGCAGTGCTGGTGGTACTGGCTGCGCGGCTTGTCGCCTGAGTTCAACCATCTCACCTCGGGCTCACCGGTGGGTATGAGTGATGCTGGAGCTGCTGCCTTGGCCGGACGCGCCCGACATCCTCCCAACCGAGACCTCGTAGGGCAAGCGAATCTGTTTCGCTGGAACGGACTCGGCTGTCGGTCAGTCGGGATTGCCGGTGATCCCATCGCGATCCAACTTTCGGCCGATGGCCCGAAGTGGGGTTTGTAGCCGGTCTATAAACACACCGGCGAGCGAGAGGCGGACGAAGATCGCCCAAGTCGATTCGCCGAGAGAGAACCACCAGGACTGTTTCATGAACTCTCATTCGATGTTGTCCAAAGGCGCGGCGCCAGAGTCTTCCAAGACAGTCCGATGAGAATTAAGCCAAGGCCCACAACCCAGATCGTGACCGGCACCTACCCGTTGCGCGGCACCTGCACACAAATCGCGGTGAAGAACAAACTCAATGAGCTTCACCCCGCTCGTTTGAGCGAAGTGAAACCCAACATGCTTCAAACTCGCGCTTAGGCCGCCCGTTCGAGTTCCTGCCGTGGTCCGAAGAATTCGAAATGCACCTGCGAAGCCGGAATGCCCCACTTGAGCAGTTCGTGGTAGATGGAAACCATGAACGGCTGCGGACCGCAGAAGTAATAGTCCGCATCGCGCGATGACAGCAGACCTTCGAGATATTCCGCCGTCACGAAGCCAACGCTCGCATTGTCGCTAGGGCTGCCTCCCTCGCTGTAGCGATAATATGCACGCAGGCTGGCATGTTGCCGCGCAAGCTCATTCACCGTCTTGCGGAACGGCTGAACGTCCTCGTTCAGTACCGCGTGCACAACGAGGATTTCCCGCTTCGGGAACGCCTCCAGCGCGGAAAGCAGGATGCTCATAATCGGCGTGATTCCCACGCCCGCAGCAAGGAGCACCAGCGGGCGCTCATGCTTCTCCGTCACATCGAGAAAGAACTCACCACAGGGAGGCGCGATCTGAAGCGTGTGACCGGGCTCGACGGCATCATGCAGCAGGTTGGAAACATAGCCCTGCGGCGTGTTGGCCTCCGGTGGCATTTCACGCTTCACACTGATGCGGAAATGCGGCTGACCGGACATGTCGGAAAGACTGTAATTCCGCATCGTGGTCTGACCATCCGGCGTTTTAACGCGCACCGTGATGTACTGGCCCGGCTTGAACGCCGGAAGCCGCGAGCCATCCTCCGCGACCAAGTAGAAGGAGGTAATATTGCTGCTTTCTTTTTCCTTGCGGCTGACGCGCAGGAGCTTGAAGCCCTCCCATCCTCCTGGCTTCTTCGCATTCTCCCCGTAAATCTGGCGCTCGCGGCCAATCAGGATGTCAGCCAAGAAACCATAGGCTGCCGCCCAGGCGTTGATGATGTCATCCGTCGCCGCTTCACCTAGAACCTCTCGGATGGAAGCAAGCAGGTTCTCCCCGACAATCGGGTAGTGCTCCGGCTTAATCATCAGGGAGGCATGTTTTTGGGCGATTAGCTCCACTGCCCCGCCCAACACTTCCAGATTGTCAATATTGGCGGCATAGGTGACGATGGCTCTGGCCAAGGCCCGCTGCTGCTTGCCCGTCTGGTTTGCCTGATTGAAGTATGGCGCGACTTCTGGGTTATGCGTGAACATCCGCTTGTAGAAATGGCGGGTTAGCACCTCACCATTCTCAGCCAGCACGGGAGCCGTGGACTTCACAATGGCGATGGTTCTCTCGTCGAGCATGGCCTTCCTCAGTAATATGTATTATGGATACATATTACTCATACAGTCCCCATTCCGTTATTTCAAGCCGCCATGCAGCTCACCCAATTTACGGATTACGGCCTGCGAAGCCTGATGTACCTGGCCGTCCAGCCGGACAGGTTCTCCAGCGTGCGTGAAATATCAGACCATTTCGGGATTTCACGGAACCATCTGGTGAAGGTGGTGCACCGTTTGGCCCAACTTGGCTATGTCAGTAGCACCAAGGGCAAGGGCGGGGGCATCCGCTTGGCGCATGACCCCAAATCCGTCCGGCTGGGCGATTTGGTCAGGGCCCTGGAAACCAACATGACGATTGTCGAATGCTTCAATCGCGCGACCAACACCTGCACAATGATTAGCAGCTGCACGCTGAAACATTTTCTGGCCGACGCGAATACGGCCTTCCTGCATTCGCTCAACAAACACACGCTGGCCGACACTACCGCAAACAAAAGGCTGTTTCAAAAGCGTTAGCCCTGCTGCAACGACCGCGCATTTCCGTACCTACTCGAAGGCCACGCCAATCCGGTTCTGCTTGATCCAGAGGACTCGGCAGTTGAGCACGACGCGACCATGCTCGGTCACAAGCTGAAACCGATCGGGAACGTGGTGTGGATTCGGTATATCGATAGCGGCCCCAGCGGCGGATATATTTGCGACACTACAGCCGATGCTCCTCCCATCGCTATATATTTGCGCGGGATGATCGACTGCTGTTCTCTTCCGATCCTCGGCCATGGCGAGCCTCCGTGGGTGTGCTCAGCGAGCCGCCGCCGAATTAGGGCAGAGGAAAGTGGCAGCACAAGTACGCGAATCATTGGATGAGGTCAGATCTGAGCGTAATCGCGACGGTCTGGGTAAGGTTTGTAGCGTTCAGCTTGGTGCGAAGTTGACGTGCGATCTTGTCGACGAAATGTTCTGAAACCTTCAGAATGACACCGATTTCCCAATCGCTTTTTTCCTTCCGCCATCCGCTGCTGGGTATCCATTTCTCGCGGAGTCAGATTCACTTGGGCTAGTTCATATTTCTACGCAATGGCTCGCACGAACGCGTGCATCGCGATCAGCTGAAGTTGTCCCCGCAGTTTGCGGAAGCAGTCTCAAAGACTTTCAGCGTGCCGCAACCCGCTATGACGGCCCTGCCGTCAACTTCATGGCTGCCGCCTGCATCGCAGCAACCGTCAGATGCGACGGAAATCCTTTAGGCGAAAGAACATGCGCTCGATGGCGTTGCGACTTATATGGAGTACGGGCGAGAAGAAATTTCTTCCAGTGTCGGTCGCTTTGGGTAGGATGTTGGGCGTCGCATTCTTTCCTTCGGTCTGCCGAGGGATGGCATCGCTGTCATAACCCTTGTCGCCGTGCTGAACGTGGCATCTCTTCGAGCAGCATTGGTCAGAACGCATGTTGAGAAAATCGAAGGAGTAGAGAGGGAACGCCCTCAAAAAGGATCTCCCGCAGCGAAGCTGCGGGAGGCTCATGCGGGCAGTGTGCCCCACTTAGGTGCTCATCATCAGTGCGGGCGCCGATAGGTCATAAAGGCTCCTGCTTCTTGGCGATCCTGACGCCGAGCCGTTTGCACTTGTTCTTCAAGGTCACGAACCGCTTCAAGTCGCTCAAGGCGTGACTCGGCTGGAGCTACGCGCGTGAGTGCCTGCCGCGCTTTCGCCGCTGCCGTTGGCGGTCCCTGAGTAGACGACGCGACCGCGCCCGCAGTTGATGAAGGAGTTGGTTCAGTGGGCGCTGGACCAGCGGCACCCTTAGCATGGGCGGAGACTGAGGTAGTAGGGCCCGAAGCGACAGTCATCGTTGTGGGGGCAACCTTATTCAAGAAGTTATCAAGATTCTCGCACCGCGCCGGAAGAAAATGCTTTTCTAAGGCTTCCGACAGCTCCCTTTTCTCGGTCACATGCGTGAAGCCACCGGGGGCCGTCGCTGGCCATTTTACGTTCGGCGCAATCTCCTGGCCAACCGAGAACTGGTGACAGCCACCACAGCTCACCGCCCCGGCTCGTGCCAAGATGTGCTGCGGCGTCAAAGTGGATCCCTGAGAAAGCCTGAAGTTCTTCAGCTCGGAATCCACACCAGTGGGCAACCCGGTGTTTTCCGCCCGCTTTAGTGGGTCGTCGTTGTCGCCCTGCGAGATGCTCTCGAACGTGTTGGACCGATTGGGGAAGCGCGCTCCAACGCCAGCAAAAAGCTCAGTCGGAGTCGGTGTTTTTCCATCTTTTTGCGCCCGAAGTTCGGTCTCAATCAGTTCGCGCACATGAATGCGTACAAAGTCGTCTTGAAAGTCGAACCGGAGGTCGCCGAAACCCTCCACTTCGTTTGCCGCGGCCGTTCCATACAGCGCCGGATGCGGGTTCGCCTTCACTGTGTCGGGCACAAAAACGGCGCTGCCGTCGGGGCTGACGCTGACGCGCCACTCGCGCAGCATCCAGGGATTGTTGCCTATGTCGCCACCCGTCACGAACAAGTTGCCTCGAACTTGTCCGAACGGAAGCCCGAAATGCTGGTGATGAATAACAGGCTGGATGTCCGCGGTCCCGTCGCCGTCCGTATCGCCCTCATAGTAGAATTTCTCGAGCGCGGTCTTGAGTTCTTGTCCAGTTTTGCCTTTGAGGCTGTCCCAGAACCGCGCTATCCCGAGACAGCCCTCAGGTCGGTTCTGTGGGTCAGGGTTGTCGACAGCTGCTTCGATGATAAGGAAGAAGCGATTTGCCCGTTCGACAGGATCACCCTTCGCGTAAACAATACGATGCTCGCCACAATATTTGAAGTTGGCGGGGGATAGGTCAAGTCGGTTGAACAGACCGACCGGGCGCATGCCTTCTGCATTCTGTGGTGTGAGAAGCTTCAGAGGATCAAGGGCAGCTTCATTGGGACGTAGACTTGCAGGCATCGCGACCTTGCTGTCGGGGTTGACTCGGTCTGCCACACGGAAGCTCCGGATCATGCTCGTAAGCAGCGAGATCCGCTCGGCCTGTGTGTTGACGAGCTTCTTTTGCGCCTCGGTTGCAGCGACGTCCTGGGAGTTCGGCGTTACCGCAGAAATCAGGATTGCGCCAAGTGTCCTCTCAAGTGAAAAGCCATCGTTCTGGAACACTTCCGGATCTGTGATGACGACGGTACGCCGCAGATTCGTTTTAAGGTGACCTGTGCCCTTCTCGACAGTGCACTGGGCACTGGGCACTGGGCACTGGGCACTGGGCACTGGGCACTGGGCACTGGGCACTGGGCACTGGGCACTGGGCACTGGGCACTGGGCACTGGGCACTGTACATGGGCTGCTGTGCTTCGGCAGCAATAGTCGTCAGAGACAGCGCCGAACTTAACATACTTTTGAGTAAAATATATCGGGCCATAGCAGCACCTCTAACGCCTGAAATGGCGGACGAATATTATGGTTACACAACCTTTTCGGAAGTCAACGACAAGTCCGGATGGAGGCTCCGGCGTCAGCACTGATGGGACCAAAGCGGCTTAACTGTGAGAGCGGAGTGTCCGGCGTCAGCGCTGATGGGACCAAAGGGGCTTAACTGCGAACGGAGGATTTCTGGTTCATCGTAGCCTTTCAAAGGAGCGAAGATGAGACAGAAATCCGGAACCGGGAAAGCACCAGCAGAACAGACTATCAAGGACATCCGCCGAGCGACCCGCAAGCAGTATTCAGCGGAAAAGAAGATCCGCCTCGTGCTCGAGGGCTTGCGCGGCGAGGAGTCGATTGCCGCGCTGTGCCGCCGCGAAGGAAGGACATGGCGAATGGCATATACGGTAAGCCATTTCCGAGGGGTATGGCGCTGCTAAATTGTGGATTGATAGAGCGAGGCGTAGGCCTTCGCCGAATTAGTCCAGCTGAAGGCTTGGCCCATGGCTGCTCGCCGCATTCGATCGAGGCGGTCTCTCGCTCCGAATGTCGAGAAGGCGCGGCACAGACTGCTTAGGAGACCATCTGAAGAAGGGCGTTCGAATAAGAAGCCAGTCTGACCGTCCTGAATGGTTTCGGCCAAGCCGCCCGTTCGATGGCCGATCGGCAGCGAGCCAAAACGTTGGGCGTACATTTGGCTGAGACCGCACGGCTCAAAGCGGGAAGGCATCAAGGTAAAGTCACTGCCCGCGAAGATGCGGCGGGCTTCGTTATCATCGAAGCCGATCCTCACCGCGACGGCCCCCGGGTGGCTTGTCTGGGTCTGCCGCAACGCTTCCTCGAACTGCGCTTCTCCTTTACCCGTGACGATGATCTGTCCGCCAGCATCGACGATCGCCTTGGCATTCTGGATGACGAGATCGACACCTTTCTGGTGAACAAGCCGGGCGACAAGCGCGAAGAGGGGACCGCGCGAAACTGCCAGCCCGAACTGACGCCGGATATTCTTGGCGTTCTGAGATCGTCCTTGCCAATCCCCGGCGTCGAAGGTCCGGGTCAGGGACGTACAAGTCCGTGGGTCCCAACTTTCATCAATGCCGTTCAAAATGCCCGATAGCTCGTTCTTTTCGGCGCGCTTCCGGAGGATACCTTCCAGGCCGCACCCGAACTCGGGCGTGGTGATTTCGGCGGCGTAGGTCTGGCTTACCGTCGTGAGGCGGGAAGCGTAGACTAGGCCGGCTTTCATGAGGGACAGACGGTCATAGAACTCCACGCCATCTATATGGAAGGATTGAGCCGGAATGCCGAGGCGAGGCAGCGCGTCTCGGGAGAAGACGCCCTGATAGGCGAGGTTATGAATCGTGAACACGCTCGGGAGTGGCCGCTGCGACCATTCAAGGTAAGCCGGTATCAGCGCGCATTGCCAGTCATTGGCGTGGACAAGGTGTGCAGACCAGTCCTTATCGATGCTGCCCAGAGCGATCTGAGCCGCCGCGTAGGAGAACGTTGCGAAGCGGACGTCATTGTCCCGCCAATCGACGCCGTGCTCATCACTATAAGGAGAGCCCGGTCGCTCGAAGAGTTCGGGGCACATGACCACGTAGTAGGGCATGCCGTCGGCGGCATGCCCCTTGCCCACTCGAAAGGATGGAAGGCCCGCGAACCCCGGCGAGTCGCCGACGACCTCTAGATTGTTAAGACCGTGGAGCACTTGCGGATAGCCTGGCACGACGATGCGGATATCAGCGAGTGGTAGAAGAGCACGCGGCAAGGCGGCAGACACAGCGGCGAGGCCGCCGACCTGCACAAAGTCGCACGTCTCAGGGGTCGCGAAGAGTATCCTCATCGCAAGCGACCCAGACCGGAATTACTGTTCATTGAAGCCCCCAGCGCGTTGGCAAGACGCTTGGCCTCTAATTCCAAACACTGGTTTTTAGTTCCATGTTGTGATGAGTAATCTGTCCACGCCGGTCTACTTGCCTCAAAGCGCCGTTGGAGAGCACCACGGTTAGATTGGAAGCTCCAACTGCTGTTCCCGCGTCGGTTTCTCGTCGTGTGTTGTAACGACGATGCATGACGACGACACGACGGACGGCGACCCTTGCAGACCACACTAACATCGACCTTGCGGGGCCCGGATGTCCTCCAGCTCCGGTCGGCTCCCGAGATGCCGTCATCATCATAGCAGGTTTTGACCTGCACCCAGCCGGCATGAGCCTGGCTTTTGATAAAGGCACTGGAAGCCTCATACTGGCATCCAGCGGGTTGAACTTCTGGTCGGAGGCCCGTTGTCGTCGAGACCCGGGTATAGATCCGCACTCGGACAATCTCTTTGGATGAAACAATTCTCGCGTTCATGGCTCATCCACCCGACTGACCGGTGCAATCCCGCAGCTCCAAGAAGCGGAGGCCGCTCTAGCGGGTGCGGATGATGGCGATGGCCATCGCGGAAAAGGCAAACTTTCACGGCGAACTCGCACCTCATCCTTCGGATAGTCGTCATTTCCATGGAGAGCTTGTGCTGTTGGGTGGCGATCCAGGCGAGTGAAAGATCAAGAAAGGCCTTCTTGACCTGATCAATCGACATGGCAGGCTCATTGCAGCCTGTGGCTTGTTGGACCGGGACAGGCATCACCATCCCCATCGCGACCACACTTGGCGCATTCGAAAGGCTCTCGGATAGGCCCCCTGTTTTCGATCCCGGTACTACCCGCGCTGGCTTGGTTTCTTAACTGCATTCGAGACAGAGGGGGACAGCTAGAGGACGATCGGCCATAGGGGGCGTTCCGAAAGCGCTGTGATCGCGACCGCTGGGTCACTAAGAAAGGCTGCGATGTCTATGATGTTGATGCCCACCCTCTTCCATCACAAGACAGAAATTTGCGCGCCAGCGAACAAAATTTGGGCAGGCCCTTTCGCCTTTACATGAAAGCTATCTGTCAATGGTTAAACCCGTGAAATCATTGCCGACCACCTGCAATGGCACAGTCAACCTATGCTCGGCGCGGATCGGTCGTGTTCGAGGACCGAAGCGGATGCGAAGGGATCACATCACGGAACTGGCGCATCGATAGCTTGGTCCTGGAAGCCCAAGTCTCCCCGGCTCTATCGGGAATAGCGTCCTTGTTCGCCGAGCACACGCGACCGCGATGGGTGAAGGCGGTGGCGACCGATCGTCGAAACGATGCCGTCCATACTCCAGCCCATATTTGCACCTCGCACCCGGTGGCCGCCACAGCACCGATGCGCGCCGTCCTAGCTGCGGGCAAATGAAATACCATTGCCGACCGGCCGAACGGCCGCGGCCACCCGCACCTGAGACCAGATCTGCAGCCTGCACTTGCTGCGGACGGGCATTGCGGGGATGATGCCGAAACAAGAGTTGGTGCCGTCCGTCATTCGATGGAGATCAACCATGCGCGTACCCATCTACTACGGTGACTACCTGCGGCTGGACCGGCTGCTGTCATCCCAGGAGCCGGAAAGTGCCAAAATCGGTGTCAACGCTCATGACGAGATGTTTTTCATTATTGTCCACCAGACTTACGAGCTGTGGTTCAAGCAGATCCTGCACGAGCTCGATCGGGTTGAGCCGGACTTCGATAGCATCCCCGTGACCGATGATGCCATGGCCCGTATCGTACATGGCCTCAACCGTATCTATGAAATCCTCAAGCTTGTCGTGGCTCAGCTTGACGTGCTGGAGACCATGACGCCATTTGACTTCCTGGACTTTCGCGATCTGCTGATGCCAGCTTCAGGTTTTCAATCTCTGCAGTTTCGCTTGATCGAGACGCGGCTCGGCTTGGCACCTGAAACGCGCATTCCGTTTGATGACAAGAAAGTCGACGAGCATCTTTCCCAATCAGATCGGGCCACGCTTCGAACCGTCGGCGCTCGCCCCTCGCTGTTTGACTTGCTCAATCGCTGGCTTGCACGAACGCCATTCCTCGACTGGGGAGGAGAAACATTCCGCGAGGCCTATCGCACTGCTGTGAAAAACCATCTCGCTCGCGATGCTGAGCTGGTGCGCACTGATCTTGCGACGACACCGGATAGGCGCGATCGCGAATTGGAGAATATCGAACGCGCGATCGCCTCGTTCTCGGAAATTTTCTCGGAAACAGACGAGGGGGGTAGTTGGCGGCTGTTGCCGCAATCAGTTCAAGCTGCCCTTTTTATCAACCTCTACCGTGACAAGCCTGCCGTGCAGCCAGCGTTCCGCCTTTTGACAGCGCTCATGGACATCGACGAAACACTAACTCTGTGGCGGTATCGGCATGCACTAATGGTCGAGCGCATGATCGGGTTGAAGATCGGTACTGGGGGCTCCTCGGGAGGCGCCTATCTTTGGATGACGGCCGAACGACATCGCATTTTCTCTGACCTCTTCCGACTGTCTACGTTCCTCATTCCGCGTTCAGCTGTGCCCGAGCTTCCGCCTCAAATCCAGCAGCAGATGAGCTTGGTGTACGCATCATGACCATGCTCGATCTTACCACTCATTTCGCGAAGTTTCGCGCTGCTGCGCCTGAGCGGATCAATCTCGCGGCACATAGCCACCACGACTGGCCTGACGTGACGTTCACAGCGCAAGAGCAATGCTGGCACGATGCGGCCCAGCTTGCTGGCGAAAAATGGGACTTGGTATTCGGCGAACTGATCCCGCTCGTTCAGGCCGGGATCGCCAGGCACCTCCAACTACCTGACCCTTCGACGATCGCAGTTGCGCCCAACACGCACGAATTCCTGTGCCGGCTATTGTCCTGCTTTCCGTCGAATCGGCCCATTCGTATCCTGACAAGCGACGCCGAGTTCCATACTGCACGCCGTCAGCTCGAGCGCCTGGAGGAGGATGGGCTGGTTGCCGTCACGCGAGTATCCGCCGAACCATACGAGACCTTTGCTGAACGCTTTCATACGGCATGCGGGATAGACGAATACGACCTTATCTTTCTAAGCCAGGTGTTCTTCACTTCATCAGCGACGTCGGGAAATCTCAAGGCTCTGGTCGAGGCGGTACCTTCGCAAGAACCTTTTATCGTAATCGACGGCTATCACGGCTTCATGGCGCGTCCGACCGATCTGTCCGAGATCGCGGGCCGCATCTTTTATCTCGCAGGCGGTTACAAGTATGCGATGGCGGGAGAGGGATGCTGCTTCCTACACTGTCCGCCTGGCTACGGGCCAAGACCCCGGGATACAGGCTGGTTCGCCGATTTCGGCTCCCTTGCAGTGCCCCCAGGGAAATCCGTCGGGTATCCTCGAGATGCCGGTCGATTCCTGGGCGCGACCTTCGATCCCTCAGGTCTCTACCGGCTTGCGGCCGTATTCGATTGGCTTACCCGTGAGGGCATTACTGTTGAGCAGATCCACTGTCACGCGCAGGCCTCAATGACGTTATTCATCGAGGGGCTTGCGCTGGAGCACATTGACGGATTGCGGGTTGCAGATTTGATTACGCCATGGGGCGCGAAGGCTCAGCATGGCAATTTTCTTACCTTTCGGACGCCGCGTGCAGGCGAGATTGAGGCAAAGCTTGCCAAAGTCCACGTGCACTGCGATCACCGCGGCGACCGCCTTCGCTTCGGGTTCGGGATTTGCACGAATGCAGCGGACGTCGACCAGGCGCTGGCGAGAATCAGGCGCGTGGTTGGCAGCTAATGCCCGTCCGGCTCTTAATGATCTGCATGTCATCAAGTGTTCGCCATCAGCGCCTCTGAGACAGGTTGAGGGCCTTCACGAAAGGAGGATTTCTGGTTCATCGTAGCCGCAAGGAGCGAAGATGAAGCAGAAATCCGGGCCAAGCAAAGCGCCGGCAGAATAAGTGCTTCGGTCCAGGCGCGGCCCTCCTCAGTTTCGGAGACGAAGTCCAGGACCAGCGCTGGTTGGGGGCCATCGGGAGCACCACAATCACGTCCGCTATCAGGAGAGCATCGACAACCTCACGCCCGCTGACGTCTATTTCAGCATAGCTGTAGGGGTTTGACAGTGGATTTTGTTAACCATGAGCAAACTCAAATTTACGGACGACTTTGAATCGAATGTTCGCATCCTCGCTCGCCGGAAGGACTTGGAGACGCTTGACGCGGTTTATCAGCGGGCAACGTCGGAGACACTGATTGCAATTGTCGCGAAACATGAAAAACGGCGGCCTGTTTTCCGGCGGCTGCGTGCGTATGGTGAGCATCAGGTAGCGGCGCGCTTTGTTGAAGCCATGCCTTGGAACGCTGAAATCAGGAAGACGATTCCGAACGCGATGCTTCCGCACCTTAAGAAATTGGCAGAGTGGCAACGCTGGAATTGCGGCCTTCAGACCTATTTCGAAATCCGCGAGCGCGAGCGTCGCGCGAAAACTAAGCGGTGTGTCGCGAAGGCCGCGTGACCCCATCCTCAGGACTAAGCTTATCTGGCAGAGTTTAGGAAATGCACATCAAGCCAGCCTTTCTGCACCTGTCGATAGTACCGAGGACTGTTGCCACGTTCGCGCTGATGATTGTGGGAGCGGTGCTGAACGGTTTTTCAATTGCTCCAGCTCGCGCGGATTCGGTTCTAGGAATGGAGGCGTATTCCGCTCCGTTCAACTTCTGGACGGATCGGATGGACATGATCGATGTGCGACTGCGTCGCAATTGGCTGGGTTCAAACGAACATGCGACGCTGAGGATACCGCGTGGTTACATATTCTTTGTAGCCGAACCACAAAAACAACAGAGTGACGCGGGCCTTCCGCAGCGGGTTGACGTTACTAGAGTGGCCGTGGCCATAATTCATGGCCGCACGGAGTCCTATGTCGCTCGCCTCAAAGACCTCAAAGCGCAGAAAGACTCTGATTTCCCGCTCCGGGATACGCTGCGAGCGGAGGTTGCCACTGTCAGGCTAGGCTACACCGTTCCTTCCCCCCGGCAGGTAACCCTAAAGCGATACGAGAGTTCGCAGTACGTCAATCGGGGCTCCTTTGAAGGGCTCATCGCGACCAGATTAGGGTCGTATGGAGCATCTATCGAACTTTATTCGTCGAATAATACCGAAGAGTTTTTTGCCGCCAGATGTTCCGAACCGACAAATCCCGATTTTTGGTGCACTTATGAGTTTGAAGTCTGTGACCACATAAGTGCCAGCGCCAGCTTCATGGACCTGCGTCTGCACGGCGGTCTGCGTTATGCCAATGAGCGCGTGCGCTATCTGAAGGCGACGATTCGATCCTGGATAACGTCTTGTGGCCCAAATGAGGAGAGCATTCGATGACCGTCAGCCAACTGACCGCTGCCGTCCCCTGCCCGTCCCCAAGGCATTTTACCTCGGGACGATTTATTGCTAAGTAGTTGGTGCCGCTTGCGTGACTCGAACACGCGACCCCATCATTACGAATGATGTGCTCTACCAACTGAGCTAAAGCGGCTATCCTTCATACATGCCGTGCATGCGGCCCCCCGGGCCACAGCCCGAGGCGCGGGACCTCTGATATCGGGCACCATCCCCCTTGGCAAGAACCCGGCCGCCGCGCCGCCGGTAAAAATCACCGCCCGGCCGCATCAGCTACCCCGGCGCGACAGGAGCCCCCGCAGCCCTCCGGCCTGGCGCGCAGCTGCGGGATCGTCTTCAACAAACCCATCGTTTTGGGAACTGTCATCGACCCCGGGATCGTCCGGAGCGCGAACGATCGGGATCACGTCGGGAACGGCGCCGGCCTTGTCGTCCTCTAATTGCGTGTGATGGGTCAGTGATGTCGCAGTCTCGTCCGGCATGGCAATAATTCCAGACGATGCAGCTTCGACATCAACCGGTGGTATTGCGACGTCCTGAGCTTTGGAGTCCTCGGCGGCGGGCAAGGCTTCGACGCGGGGCGTATCTCCCACGATCTGGTCCGAAACTTCCGCCTCGACCAAGGGAGGCCTGCTCGAAGGCAGCGCCGCCAAAGGAGTCTGCCACTGAAACGCGTCAACCCGCCCGGTTACCGGCGAAACCGGACGCCAGTGGTCAGACACGTACCCGTCTGCGGTCCAGACCGGATCGTGCAGGGCGCGTACGGCTCGCAACGTCCAGGCGCGAGCGCGCCCGCTGTCGCCATGCTCTCTATGCTCAATTTCGGCCATCAACATCGCAACGCGTTGCGTCGGCGCTGCGATCAGCGGCTCCAGAGCATTGCGAGCCCGAGCGAACTCGCTGGCATCGAGCGCCGCGCGCGCGATCGCCAGCGCGCTTTCCGGATGACCAGGCGCTTTTTCCGATAGTTTCTCCACCCGCGCCAACCGCAGCAGCGCGGAATCTCCCGGCATCACATGGGCATAGGCATCGGCGAGATCTGGATGCGGCTGTGCCAGCCACGCGATTTCGATGATACGCATCGCGCGCCGCATCTGGTTCGCTTCGCTCAGATACTTGCTTGCAAGCACCACGGCCGGCACCAGCGTTGGCGCGAACTTCACCGCTTCCATCACATTCTGGCGCGACAAATCGCGATCGGACTTTTCGAACTCCAACGCCCTCGCCGTGAGCAGCACACCACGCTGACGGCGATACAGCGCCTTGTCGATACGACCTGACGCGACGTTTCTGTCGAGGATGGCGAGCGCACCAGCCCAGTCGCCCCTGGCGCAACGAAAGCCGAGCGCGGCTTGCGAAGCCCATATCGAGGATGGCGAAGTCTTAAGCGCTTCTTCCGCGATCGCCACTGCCGCCGCCGGATCGCCGGCACGCTGAGCTTCGATGAAAAGCCCTCGCAAGCCCAATAGCCGCGTATCCGCGCGCTCGGCCATGGTGCGAAAGGCGCGCTGCGCACGATCCGCGTTGCCGTCAAGTTGCGCGGCCTGGGCATGCAAGAGCAACGCCAAGGGATCCTGTGACACTAGACGCCGGGCAACCTTGGCATGATTGCGTGCGGCTACAGCATCGCCATAACCGATCGCGAGCAACCCACGCGTAATGGCGTCCCTGCCGCGCGCAGTCCGGCGCTCCCGACGCGCGCGGCGGAGACGTGTTGGTGCATACCACAATCCGCGCACGGCGCTCCAGACCAGAAGCGAGGCAACGACCAGCAGGCCTAGCCCGAGCGCGAACACCGGTAGCGTCGTCTCGATCCGCCAGACGTCCCACGACATCACGATCGTGCCGGTCTGATCAGCAATCCAGGTGGCGCCCAATGCAGAGAGGGCAATAAGAACGAGAAACAGGATGATACGAAACATCTGGAACCTATGGCGCCGGTTTGGCCAATGCCGCCATCGCCTCGGAAGCGAATTGACGTGCGGTAGCAAGAGCGGCATCGCGGGCGTCAACCTTGGCGATCCAGGGCTCGGCGGCGGTACGATCGGTCGGCGGAAGTGTATTCAGTTCTTTTCTCGCAGCAGCGACATCGTTTTGCCGGGCGGCCGCCTTGATTCGTGCGACGACGGCGCTGGCGGATTCTCCGGCCGGCGGCGCATCCGCGCGCTCAATGTGCACCAGACGCACGGCGCTTTCTTGCAACCGGTTCACGATGTCGTTGGCGGAGATCTTGACCGGCGGCGGCTCGAGTTTCGGAACGATCGCAAGAAGTTCGCGACACAGCACATTCGCGCTCGGCACTCCGGAATCCGCGAACGTCTCCAGCGGTTTGAACGTATCCGGATCGGAGATCAGCGTCTTGGATGCCGCGAGCAAATCGCCATAAGGCTGGCCTTGGCGCACCGCGACATTCAGGAGCGTCGCGGCAACGGCCTGACGAAGCGGTCCGTCACTGATCGGAGCCGTATCATGCTTGGTTGTCTCCGCGCCGCGCTTGGCGATCTCCGCGGTAAGGGCTTGCGTCGTCTGCTCGACCTGTTGCTCGGTCTGCGCGAGTCGCGCACTGATAGCCGCAAGATCAGATGGCGCAAGATCAGATGCCCCATCGGCGTCGTGCTGCGGCACGGGCGATCCGTCCTTCAGGGCGGCCGCCGGTTTGTCGGATTGGCCGCGAACGGTTGCCAGCTCCCCGCGCAACGTTGTCAATTCCTCGCGCAAGGATGCGACCGATTTGTCCAAGTTGTCGATGCGCGTCGCCGCGGCCTGATCGAGCGACGAAGCGGCCGGCTTGCTCGCCGTCGATTCGACCCGAGCCACCCGATTCGCGAGAGCGCCGAATTCCGCCGCACTCACTTGCGACGCAGAGGATGAGGCGGCGGATGACGGTGGCCAGTCCGCCAGCCACGCGCCGCCTACCACAAGCCCGGCGGCGACAGCGCCTGTAAAGGCGGCGATCAGTGCCGACGACGCGCGGGACGGAGAACGCGGAGGAACCGGCTGCTCGCCGAGAGGCTGATGATCAGCCGCTTCACCCGAAGCGGAACCGGCATCGTCAGAAGTCCCGGAAATACGGTTGGCCTCGAGGTCTGCGGCCGACGACTGATCCTGCCAGCCTCGGTCCTGATGAGCGTCATCTTGCGTGTCATTTGCGACCGAAATGGCCTTTTGATCGCCTGCTTCACCCGCGTCCGTTGGGACGGCATGCTCTGTCGTCTCGGCGATTCCAGTGGTTTCATCGCCTGCGGAAAGCGGGCGTGAATTTCCCTCCTGGGAGGCGTCGTTATGCTTGTCATCTGCCATCGTCACGGTTCCCCATTGCAGCGACACATCGAGTATCAGATTCCAAACCCCTCCCCCTATTTACCCCGATTATCTGCGTAACGCACGTCTTACTGCGATAGCGACCGCAACGCACAATCAAGCGCCTCCAGTACAGCTTCTTCGGCCGGGGCGCTCGCCTCCGCTACATGGGAGGCGCCGGCATCCCGCAGAATCGCGGCAACGGCGCCAGAAATGCAACATTGTGGGACCGCCAAAGCCGATATTTCGACGCCGCCGATGCGGACGCCATCCAGGAACGCGCGGGCGCTGCGGCGCGAATAATGCAGCACCGCTGATATCCGGTGCGAAGCAAACGCGTCACAAACCTCGCGAGACAGGCTCGCCACCGGCACCATCCGGTAACATGTTGTCGTCACGACAACTAAACCGTGCCCTTCGAGCTTCCCGGCGAGATCGCATGAGCGATCAGCCGCAGCGAGATAAAGAATCCTGGTGCCCTTTGTCAGACGTTTCGCGCGGACACGCTCCACAATGAGTTCGCACAACGCCGCGGCATCGCCGCCTGCCGCCACCACATCCTGAAAACCCGCCTGGCGCGCGGCGTTGGCGGTATGACCGCCGACCGCGAAAACGGCCAGTTTTAGCAGCGATTCCCTTCCCGGATGAACGGCGAGCGCGCGCAGTGCGTTAGCGCTGGTCACGACGACCGCGCCATAGTTTGCATCCTGCTCGATTTCAAAAGCAATCGGCTCGAGGCGCAACACCGGCGACAACAAAACTTCGCGCCCCATCGCACGGAGCGCCGCCGCCGTGGTTTCATTGTCCGGTTCAGGCCGTGTGACGAGAACCGCCACGCCTCACGCTCCGGCGAACAGGGTGAAGAACTTTTCGCCAGCGCGCTCGCGCAGTTCATGCGCGGCGTCCGCCCCAAGCGCGACCGCATCCGCACGTATCCCCTCACGCACGGTTTCATAGGATTCCGTGCCATCGGGAGAAATGATGAGGCCGCGGAAGTAGATGCGGTCGCCGTCCACCCGACAATGACCGCCGATCGGCGTGCGGCAGGAGCCATCGAGCAATGCCAGAAAACTGCGCTCGGCGCTCAACGCCACTTCCGTTTCGGAATCGCCGATGGCCTTCACAAACGCGTTGATGCGGTCGTCGTCACGGCGCGATTCGATCGCGATGGCGCCCTGCCCGACCGCAGGCAGGAATTCCTCTGTCTCGAGAATGCGCGTCGCCTTGTCCTGCAATCCGAGGCGATTCAAACCAGCCAGCGCCAACAGCGTGGCGTCGGCCTCCCCGGCGTCAAGCTTGCGCAATCGGGTCTCGACATTGCCGCGCAGTGTATTGACCTTCAGGTCGGGGCGCAACCGCAGCACCATGGCCTGCCGCCGGAGCGACGCGGTCCCGACGGTCGAACCCGCCGGAAGATCGTCCAAAGACGCTGCGCGTGGACTGATGAAGACGTCGCGCACGTCCTCGCGCGGCAGAAATGCGGGCAACCAGGTCTCGTCGGGCAGAAATGTCGGCACGTCCTTGGACGAATGCACCGCAAAGTCGATGCTGCCGGCGAGCAGGGCTTCCTCTATTTCCTTGGTAAAAAGTCCCTTGCCGCCGACATCGAACAGCGGCCGGTCCTGAATGGCGTCGCCCGAGGTGCGGATGGTCTTGATGGCGATCCGCTCGGGCGCCACCTGATGCGCCCGCGCCAGCCGGTCGCGCACCTCATAGGCCTGCGCCTGCGCCAGCGGGCTGCCCCGGGTGCCGATCGTTGCCAGAATGTCTGTCTCATCCGAGGATTGCACGCCAAGACCTCATAATGCTACGCCGTAAGGAAAGGGAAACGCTGGTTTGCCCGATAGCGCAAGGGCCATATCTAGTCTAGGTACAACACGCCGATGCTGGTTCTGGGAATCGAGACCACCTGCGATGAAACCGCAGCCGCCGTGGTCGAACGCCAGGCGGACGGCAGCGCGCGGATTCTTTCCAATATCGTACGGTCCCAGACCGAAGAACATGCTCCCTATGGCGGCGTGGTTCCCGAAATCGCGGCCCGCGCCCATGTCGAACTGCTCGACGGCATCGTCGCCAGCGCGATGAAGGAATCAGGCGTCGGATTCCCGCGGCTGTCGGGGGTCGCGGCCGCAGCCGGGCCGGGCCTGATCGGCGGCGTCATCGTGGGGCTGACCACGGCCAAGGCGATCGCATTCGTTCATCGCACGCCGCTGATCGCGGTCAACCATCTCGAAGCCCACGCGCTAACGCCGCGGCTGACCGACGCGCTGGAATTTCCCTATTGCCTGTTCCTCGCCTCCGGCGGGCATACCCAGATCGTCGCGGTGCTCGGCGTCGGCAACTATGTGCGGCTCGGCACCACGGTCGATGATGCCATGGGCGAAGCCTTCGACAAGGTTGCGAAGATGCTTGGCCTACCCTACCCCGGCGGCCCGCAGGTCGAACGCGCCGCGGCGAGCGGTGATGCGACGCGGTTCAATTTTCCGCGGCCGATGCTCGGGCGTCCCGACGCCAATTTCTCACTCTCCGGGCTGAAGACGGCCGTGCGTAACGAGATCGGTCGAATCAATCCCTTGGAGCCGCAAGACATAAGCGATCTCTGCGCCGGATTTCAGGCCGCCGTACTGGAAGCGACAGCAGACCGACTTGGCGTCGGCCTCAAGCTGTTTCAAGAGCGGTTCGGTACGCCGCGCGCACTGGTCGCCGCCGGTGGCGTCGCCGCCAATCAGGCGATCCGCGCTGCGCTCGAGAGCGTCGCCGCCAGGGCACAAACCGCGCTCATCATCCCCCCGCCCGCGCTTTGCACCGATAATGGCGCGATGATCGCATGGGCCGGTGCCGAACGCCTAGTGGCGGGTTTGACCGACACGCTTGAAACTCCTCCGCGCGCCCGCTGGCTGCTCGATGCCAGCGCGCAGGCGCCGGCAGGCTTCGCCAATACCCGCGCCGGATTTTGAAGGCGTTGTCGCGATGAGATCTCTCAACCGTGTTTCGGTCATCGGCGCTGGCGCCTGGGGCACGGCGCTGGCCGGCGCCGCCGCGCGCGCTGGACGGCAAGTGACGCTGCATGCACGCGATGCGGCGATTGCCGCAAAGATCTCGGCAACGCGGGACAATCCGCGCCTGCCTGGCATTCCGCTCGACCGCAGCATCATCGTGTCGCATGACATCGCCGCCGTCGGCCGCGCCGACATCGTCGTGATCGCGGTGCCAGCGCAAAACTCGCGCACGGCGATCGCCGCACTGGCCCCGCATCTCCCCTCCGGGACGCCCGTGATCGCCAGCGCCAAAGGCATCGAACATGGCACGCGGCGCTTCATGACCGAGGTGATCGAAGAGGCTGCGCCGCATGCCCTCCCCGCGATCCTGTCCGGGCCGAGTTTCGCCGACGATGTGGCAAGAGGGCTGCCGACCGCGGTGACGCTGGCGGCGAAAGACGAAGCGATGGCGGTCGCGCTGGTTCACGCGCTCGGCTCGGCCGCCTTCCGTCCCTATCATACGACGGACGTACGCGGCGTCGAGATCGGCGGCGCCGCCAAAAACGTCCTGGCGATCGCGGCCGGAATCGTCGTTGGGAAACAACTCGGAGCTTCGGCGCTGGCGGCGCTGACCACGCGCGGGTTCAGCGAGCTGGTTCGCCTCGGATGCGCGTGCGGCGGACGCAGCGAAACGCTTGCCGGCCTGTCCGGTCTCGGCGATCTCATCCTCACCTGTTCGAGCCCCCAGTCGCGCAATTTCTCGCTCGGTATCGCTCTGGGGCGCGGCGAGCAAGCGCCGTGCGACAAACTCAGCGAAGGCGCGCTCACCGCGCCGGCGCTGCTCGAGCTGGCGACCGCCCACGACGTGGAGATGCCGGTCGCACAGGCGGTCGCGGCTATTCTCGCCGGCCGATTGACGATCGATGGCGCCATCGACAATCTGCTGACGCGGCCGTTCCGGGCGGAGGGATAGCGATGGCGTACTGGCTGGTGAAATCTGAGCCTTCAGCCTGGTCGTGGGAGCAGCAGGTGGCGAAGGGCGCTAAGGGCGAAGCCTGGACCGGCGTGCGCAACTTCACGGCGCGGCAGAACCTTGTCGCCATGAAAAAAGGTGACATGGCGTTCTTCTATCATTCCAATGAAGGCAAGGAGATTGTCGGCATCGCCGAAATCATCCGCGAGGCCTATCCTGATCCCACCGATAAGACCGGCAAGTTCGTCTGCGTTGACATCAAGGCGGACAAGCCGCTGAACACGCCGGTGACGATCGCCGCCGTCAAGGCGGACAAGCGCCTGACCGACATGGCGCTGGTCAAATACTCCCGCCTTTCGGTGCAGCCGGTCACGCCGGCGGAATGGAAGCTGGTCTGCAAGTTGGGCGGGCTCTAAAGGCGGGTGACGCCGGGTGCTCCAGGCTGGATTCTGGACTCAACACAGTTGAATGAGAATTCAACCTGACGGCTTGTCGCCGTACCAAGCCGCGACGCATAATCGTCGCAACGGTGAAGACGGACCTGCCTGGTTCCGGCCCCGGGTCCTGCGGTGGAGCAAAAAACATGTCCGACAAGATTTATGACGTAAGCGCGGATTGGGCTAAGCGAGCCTGGATCGACGACGTCAAATATCGTGAGATGTACGCGCGTTCGATCAAGGATCCGAATGGATTCTGGTCCGAGGCAGCGCAGCGCGTGGACTGGATCAAGCCGTTCACCAAGGTCGAGAATACCTCGTTCGAACTCGGCAAGGTCTCGATCAAATGGTTTGAGGACGGCGTGCTCAACGCCGCCTACAACTGCATCGACCGGCATCTGGAAAAACGCGGCGACCAGACCGCAATCATCTGGGAAGGCGACGATCCCTCGCAGTCCCGCCACATCACCTATCGCGAACTGCACGACGAAGTCTGCAAGATGGCCAATATCCTGCGGCTGCGCAACGTCAAGAAGGGCGACCGCGTCACCATCTACCTGCCGATGATTCCGGAAGCGGCCTACGCGATTCTTGCCTGCGCGCGAATAGGCGCGATCCACTCGGTGGTGTTCGGCGGCTTCTCGCCCGATTCAATCGCAGGCCGCCTGCGCGATTGCAAATCTCGCGTCATCATCACCTCCGACGAGGGCCTGCGCGGCGGTCGCACCATCGCGATGAAGGCCAACGTCGATGCCGCGATCGAGAAGGTCAACGGCGAAGTCGACTGGGTGATCGTCGTCAAACGCACCGGCGGCCAGGTCAACATGAACCCAACGCGCGACGTCTGGTATCACGAGGCCGCCGCCGTGGTCGAAAGCGAATGCCCGTGCGAACCGATGAACGCGGAAGATCCGCTGTTCATTCTCTATACCTCGGGATCGACCGGACAGCCCAAGGGCGTGCTGCACACCACCGCCGGCTATCTGATCTTCGTGGCGATGACGCACCAGCATGTGTTCGATTATCACGACGGCGACATCTACTGGTGCACAGCCGACGTCGGCTGGGTCACCGGCCACAGCTACATTCTCTACGGGCCGCTGGCGAACGGCGCGACCACAATGATGTTCGAGGGCGTGCCGAACTATCCGGACACTTCCCGGTTCTGGAATGTGATCGACAAACACAAGGTTAACATCTTCTACACCGCCCCGACCGCGATCCGCGCCTTGATGCAGGCGGGCGACGAACCGGTGAAGAAAACCTCGCGCGCAAGCCTGCGCCTGCTCGGCTCGGTCGGAGAGCCGATCAATCCGGAAGCCTGGGAATGGTACCACCGCGTGGTCGGCGACAATCGCTGCCCGGTGGTTGACACCTGGTGGCAAACCGAAACCGGCGGCATCATGATCTCGGCCCTGCCGGGCGCAATCGCGCAGAAGCCCGGCTCCGCGACCAAGCCGTTCTTCGGAATCGCCCCCGAGATCGTCGATGCCGACGGCAAGGTTCTGGAAGGCGAGTGCAGCGGCAACCTGTGCATCGCGAGATCATGGCCGGCCCAGGTGCGCACGGTGTATGGCGATCACGCCCGCTTCGAGCAGACCTACTTCTCCTCCTACAAGGGCAAGTACTTTTCCGGCGATGGCTGCCGCCGCGACGCCGACGGCTATTACTGGATCACCGGCCGCGTCGATGACGTCATTAACGTCTCCGGCCATCGCATGGGCACAGCGGAAGTCGAAAGCTCGCTGGTCGCGCATGAGAGTGTGTCGGAGGCCGCCGTGGTCGGCTATCCCCACAACATCAAGGGCCAGGGCATCTACGCTTACGTCACTCTGATGAAGGGCGTCGAGCCGAGTGAGACGCTGCGCAAGGAACTGGTCGCGTGGGTGCGGAAGGACATCGGCCCGATCGCTTCGCCTGACCTGATCCAGTTTGCGCCGGGCCTGCCGAAAACCCGTTCCGGCAAGATCATGCGCCGCATTCTGCGCAAGATTGCCGAGGATGAGCCGTCCAGCCTCGGCGACACCACGACGCTCGCCGATCCTGCCGTGGTCGACGATCTCGTCAAGAATCGTCAGAACAAAAAGGACGGCGCAGCCGCGTAGGTCGATTAAACTGCCGCAACCTCAACATGCCCCCTCCCCGTGGTTGCGGGGAGGACGAAGTGGTCATTGGCTCGCCCACACGATTCGCGCGATCCATTCCACGTCGGAAGCGGGCAGCGTGCGGTTGGCGTGGCTTGGATTGAGCGATTGCAATTCAATCATCTTCGCGGTCCGGCGCTTGAGTTCTTTCACCATTACCTCGCCGTCCTTCGTCTTCACCACCACGCGGTCACCACGCCGGATCGGCGTCCCCGGCGTGACCACGATGACATCACCGTCGCGATAAGCAGGCTTCATCGAGTCGCCGGAAATCTCCAACGCATAGGCGTGTTCGTCTTGGACGGAAGGAAGACCCACCTCGTCCCAACCCTTCCCGACAGGAAAGCCGTCGTCGTCGAAATAGCCGCCGGCGCCGGCCTCGGCGAAACCGAGCAGCGGCACGGCCTGCGCGGCGCGTGCCGAATCTTCAATGAACTGCACGAAGGTGTCGATCGCGGTGTCGGTCGCGGCAAGCGCTTTGGCCACCGACTCGGTTGAAGGCCACCGCTCGCGGCCGTCGCCGGTGATGCGCTTCGATTTGTTGAAGGTGGTCGGGTCGAGCCCTGCCTTTCTCGCAAGGCCAGACGGCGATAGGCCGGCGCGCTCAGCGAGACGATCCAGCGCGGTCCATATCTGGGCGTGTGTCAGCATGACCATGTGGCGCGTCCTGATTTCCGCGGCGGTGAATTCTGTCAAAGATTAGGAATTATTACCTCAACCAGCGCGAGCCTGCAATTGCGCCGGGGATAAAATGCGGCTCTTGAAGTGCGAGCGAGCCACCGATACGGTCACGCAGGCTTCGCTACAATTTAAGCGAGCGGTAATAAGGTTATGCGCTTTTCGGTATCATGAAGCGCAATGACGGGCTCAGGACACGCGTGCGCACGATCTACAAAATCTGTCCTGCTTCGGCCTGGCGGGAGGCCGAGCGACACGGCGTTTATCGCGGCAGCGCCGACGATTCCCGTGATGGATTCATCCATTTTTCCACCGCGTCCCAGCTCGAAGGCACGGCCCGCAAGCACTTCATTGGCCAAACCGACCTGCTCCTGATCGCGATCGATGCCGATGGACTGGGCGAGGCGCTGCGCTGGGAAATCTCGCGCGGCGGCGAACCGTTTCCGCATCTCTATGGCGAGCTCGATCTGCGCCATGTCACAACAGTGTTGGACATGCCCGCGCGACCGGACGGATATCACGATATTCCGGAGCTCGCGCCGTGATACGCGCCTTCGACAACTTCTCGCTGCCACTGTTGCGCTGGTTCGATCCCGAAGACGCGCATCGCATGGCGATACAGGGATTGCGGCTCCTGCCGCCGATACGCCAGCGCACCGACGACCCGAAGCTCGCGGTTCGCGCCTTCGGCCTGAATTTTCCTAACCCGATCGGCCTGGCCGCCGGCTTTGACAAGAGCGCCGAGGTTCCGGACGCACTGCTGAAACTCGGATTCGGCTTCGTGGAGATCGGTTCGGTGACGCCGAGAGCACAGCCCGGCAATCCGCGCCCCCGCGTATTCCGGCTTGAACGCGACGAGGGCGTCATCAACCGCATGGGATTCAACAACGACGGCGCCCACATCGTGCTTCGCCGGCTCGCGGCCCGCGCGCATTCCGGCGGCATCATTGGAGTCAACATCGGCGCCAACAAGGACTCGGCCAACCGCATCGCCGACTATGTCAGGCTGATCGAAATCTTTGCCCCGGTGGCAAGCTACTTCACCGTGAACGTGTCGTCGCCCAACACCCCCGGCCTGCGCAACTTGCAACAGGCGGCGGCGCTCGACGAGTTGCTGGCGAAGGTGATCGACGCCCGCGAGCGTGTCCGACAAAATGCTGGCGACACGCCGGTGCTACTCAAGATCGCGCCCGACCTGACGCTGGCGGAGCTCGACGACGTCGTTCACATCGCACGCTCACGCCGTGCCGACGGTATGATCGTCGGCAACACCACCTTGGCGCGGCCCTCGACCCTGCGCGATCAATCGCGCGCGAAAGAACAGGGCGGGTTGTCGGGGCGACCGCTGTTCCGGCTGTCGACCCGGATGGTGGCGGAAACGTATGTGCGGGCGGAAGGCGCATTTCCGCTTGTCGGCGTCGGCGGCATCGACTCAGGCGGCGCCGCACTGACCAAGATTCGCGCCGGCGCCACCTTGATCCAGCTTTATTCATCCCTGGTCTACAAGGGTCTCGGACTGATCGACGACATCAAGAACGATCTGACCTCGACGTTGCTGCGGACCGGGCGCGACTCGCTATCGGACGTCATCGGCACTGACGCCGCGGACATTACGGCGGAAGACTGGCCAGCCTAGACTAACCGGCCGTTTGATCGAGGCGATCTGAGCCGAAAACTTTTCGGGATCATGCTCTTTTATTGAGCATGACCTTACCCGAAAACCGCTTCCCACTTTTCGGGATTATGCTCTAACGCCCGCGCGGCGCGCCGAACACGCGCGACAGCAGCCAGATCGGGATCACGATGACGGCACCCAGCAGGAAGTAGCGCCACAATCCATTGATCGCATCAAAGCCGAGGTCCCAGACGCGTTCGACCAGCAGCCGAATGCTTTGCACAATATTCCAGGGATCGAAGCCGATCGCCGCGAGCATGACGCCGACCAGCGTCGATATCAAAATCAGACGAAACGCAACCGCCAGCGGCGAGCCGCCCAGGAAACGCGACAGGCTGTCGGGGCTGGCCCGCAAGTTCCGGGTGTCGTCGTTCGGCATTGAGGCTCTCCCACGGGGACAAGGATTCGCGCAACATAATCAGTGTGAGGCAGATGGGGAACCACCGCTTTGCCGTCAATGGCCGTTAGAGTCTGGTTCAACGGCGTTGAATCAGACTCTAACCTTAACTTTTTGATCGAGCATGATCTTATCCGAAAACCGGTTTCCACTTTTCGGGATCATGCTCTAGCGCTGGTTGATTCGGCAGCTTCGGAGACCAGCATCCGCTCCAGGGTCTCCAACCGATCTGCCTCGCGCGGCGGCTTGTCCCAGCGCAGTCGGTTAATCCGCGGAAAGCGCATCGCCACTCCTGATTTGTGCCGGACCGAACGCTGCAAGCCCTCAAAGGCGATTTCCAGCACCAACCCCTGATCGGGCTCATGCAGGACATGGCGCACCGGGCCGAAACTCTCGGTGGTGTTGCGGCGGACGAAACGGTCGATCTGAAGCAATTCCTCATCGGTGAAGCCGAAATAGGCCTTGCCGACGGGTACCAGCTGCTCGCCCTTCTCCCCCGCGGTCCAGACCCCAAAGGTGTAATCGGAGTAATAAGACGATCGCTTGCCGTGGCCGCGCTGCGCATACATCAGAACGGCATCGATTATATGTGGATCGCGCTTCCACTTCCACCAAAGGCCCTTGGGACGTCCCGGCAGATATGGCGCGTCACGACGTTTCAGCATGATACCTTCGATGGCGTCAGCATCCGCTCCCGCGCCAGCGGCGACGGGGTCGGCGCGGGCTGCCGCCAATTCGCCCCAGGTCATAAAGGGGACCCGCGGCGACAGGTCGATGCGCGGGTCGCCGAGGGCAGCGATGAAATCAACAAGCCGCCGCCGCCGATCTTCGAACGGCAACTCACGCAGATCGTTGTCGCCGTCGTCGAGCAGGTCGTAAGCTCGCAGATGAACCGGAAATTCCTTCATCAGCCTGGGCGTCACCGCTTTGCGGTTCAGCCTCTGTTGCAGAACGTTGAACGATTGCACCCGTCCATCGCGCACCACCAGTAACTCGCCGTCGATGGCGAACGCTTGATGCCGAATAGTGCGAAACGGTTCTCGGGAATCATTAAACGTCACTCCAGAAGAATCCTCCAGCCGCAGCGACGGCAGCAAATCGGGAAAACTGTGGGTGATGTCCTCGCCCGTGCGCGAATAGAGCCGCGCCGCGACATTGCCATGCTCGTCGCAACCGCTCACCGCCTGCACCCGGATGCCGTCCCATTTCCACTCGGCAATGAAATCGGCCGCATCCAGACGCACAAAATCGGCATCCTCGATCGCGTGCGCCAGCATTACCGGTCGAAACGGCGCGGGGTCGCGATTGACCGGTTTGTCGCCGCAACCCTCGAGCCATGCGAATAGATCGAGGTAGGGCGGCGCGAGACCGGGCCAGATCAATTCGACATCGTGAACGTCTTTGCTGCCAAGCGCAGCCGCTGCGGTCTTGGCGAGCCTGGCGGAGATGCCGATACGCATGGCGCCGGTGACAAGTTTCAAGAGCGCCCAGCGCCCGGTTTCGTCCAGTTCGTCGAGCCAGCGTGCAAGTTGCGCCGGCAGTTCGGCCTTGCCGAGCGTGCGCAGCGTGGTGACGACCTCGGTGAGTGTCGGGGAAGGTGATTTACGAATGTGACCTACGCCACTCGCCTGCTCGTTCCATTTCCCGCCAGCGGAAGAGAGAGCGGGCTGAGCATCTCGAGCTTGTTGTTGTGGCCACATGAGCGCCACGGTCTCGGAAAGGTCGCCGACGTAATCATAGGACAGCGCGAACAGCACCGGATCAGCGCGCGCCGCAATCAGATCGCGGACCAGACCCGCCTTGGCGTGTTTGAACGACAATGCGCCGGTAAGCGCGGCCAGCGCGTAGCCGCGATCGGGGTCCGACGTTTCGCGAAAATACGCGGTGATCAGCCGCAGCTTGTTGTTGCGGCCGGGCTCGTAGGCGAGACGGTCGAGAAGTTCGGCGAGGCGATTCATAAGCCGTATTCTCCGCCGGAGAAGCTCACCGCATCCTCCTCGCGGTCCTCATCACCATAGCCGACCAGCGCGAGCGGACGCGCAACGAGACCTTGCGTCGTGCACCAATGCACGAGCGCATCTTCTTGGCCGTGCGTCACCCAGATCTCACCCGCGCCTGTTGCGGCGATGGTGCGGGTCAATCCCGCCCAGTCGGCATGATCCGAAATGACCAGCGGCAATTCGGCACCACGTTGCCGCGCCCGCGCACGAACTCGCATCCAGCCTGACGCAAACGCCGTCACCGGATCAGGAAATCGCCGGGCCCAGAGATCGACCGTAGCCGGGCGGCGCGAGGGTGATGGTGCCGGCAAGGTCGGCTTTCTTCATCCCCTTGACCGGCCTCAGATCGCCAAGCGCGATGCCGCGGCTTTGATAGTAGTGCGTAACTTTGTCCATCGCCCCGTGCAGATAGATCGGCGCGCCGTAACCGGCATCGCGGACCAGCGCGATCACGCGCCGTGCCTTGCCGAGCGAATAGGCGCCAACCAGATGCGCACGCTCCGGAAACAGCGCAACCGAAGCCAGCAGCTTGCCTACTTCCGAGGCCGGATCGCCATGACGAAACACCGGCAGTCCGAACGTGGCCTCGGTGATGAAGACATCACACCGAACTACCTCGAACGGCGTGCAGGTCGGGTCATGCACGTCCTTGTAGTCGCCGGAGGCGACGATCCGGACGCCACCATGCGTGACCGCGATCTGCGCCGAACCCAGCACATGCCCCGCGGGATGAAACGTGATCGAGACATCGCCCAGCCTGATCTCTTGCCCATAGGAAATCGCCTGCGTAGAGCCCGCGACATCATTGCCGTAACGCAGCCGCATGATGTCGAGCGTTTCCTGCGTCGCGAGCACCGCCCCGTGGCCCGGACGGGCATGATCGGAATGACCGTGGGTGATGACCGCGCGATCCACCGGCCGTACCGGATCGATATGGAAGCCGCCAGGCTTGCAATACAATCCGGCGGCGGCGGCCTTCAGGATGTCATGCGGGCGCATGAGGGGCATATAAGCGGACGCGGATATCGTTCGAGTCCAACGCCTGAAGATATCTTAAAGCACAAAGAAAAAGCCCCGGCCAAGGCCGGGGCTTCGATCCTCCGATCGCTCGGTGGGTTACTCGCGCTGTCCGAGCAACTGCAGGAGCAGCGTGAACAGGTTGATGAAGTTCAGATAGAGCGACAGCGCACCTGTAATCGCCGCGCGTTCCGCGATCTCGCCACCCTGTGAGGCATAGCCGTAGATGTAGTCGTTCTTCAGACGCTGGGTGTCGTAGGCGGTCAGACCCGCGAACACCAGCACGCCGACGACCGACACCACAAACTGCAACGCCGAGCTTGCGATGACGAGATTCACCAGACTGGCGATGATGATGCCGAACAGGCCCATGAGCAGGAACGAGCCCATGCCGCTCATGTCACGCTTGGTGGTGTAGCCGAACAAGCTCAACGCACCGAACGAGGCCGCGGTGATGAAGAACACCCGCACGATCGAGGTGTGCGTATACACCAGAAAGACCGAGGACAGTGACAGGCCCATCAACGCCGAGAACGCCCAGAACAACAGCTGCGCGGTCGCAGGCTTGAGCCGGTTGATGCCAAAGGAGATGACGAAAACCATAGCCAGAGGCGCGAGGATGAAAACCCACTTCAACGGGCTCACAAACATCGCATAGCCGAACGGCGTCAGGTAAGCCTTGCCGATCTGGGCGGCTGCGCCCGACGGATCGCCGGTGACGGCCGCCATGTAGACGCCAAGCGCGGCCAGACCAGTGATGGCGAGACCGATCGACATGTAGTTGTAGATCTTGAGCATATAGGACCGCAGACCGGCATCGACGGCCGCGGTATCAACGCGCCCGGCGGTCCGGCCAAACGGAGTGGCATGGTTGCGGTCTAAGTCCGACATGGTCGAATTCCCGTGTTTAGCTGGCATCGCAAGATACCAGTACAAATCTGTCTCGGATACATGGCCTGCTGATATTGGTTTTTGGTCATCAGGACCAGCGTCCTACCGAGCCCATATGTGGGAAACTAACACATTCGCCGCAAGCTTCCATGCGCGGCTGAATGTCGCCCTCCGATCAAAGAGGCTCGGGGCCTCACCCAGGGGAGCGATGCGCCAAAAAAACTCGCAAGGAACCCGACCACCTGCTTCCGGTAGGAGATCGCCATGAAAATCGCTACATCTTGTTACAGATTCCTCAATACCGAAGCCGGCTTCTGATTGAGTGCCATCAGCGTGCCGGCCAATCCTAACGCGACTGTGACAATCAGTGCGGCACCTACCACGATAGCCGCACTGCCGGCCTGCCATTCGAAACCGAGCGTCATCAACCGCGTCACGATCAGCCACGCGGCAAGCGAACCGGCCGCCATACCGAACACCGCGGTGGCAGCACCGATCATGAGGTATTCGAGCGTGTAGGCGCCAAGCAGCCGCGACCTCGTGGCGCCGAGGGTTTTCAGAATCACCGCGTCATAGACGCGGTGGCGATGGCCGGCCGCCAGCGCACCGCCAAGGACGAGGATCGCCGAGATCAGGGTGACGGCGCTGGCGCCACGGATCGCCATGACCAGGTTGGTGACGACCGCCCCGATGGTTTCGAGAGCCTCGCGGACCCGCACGCTCGTCACCATCGGGAACGCGTCGGCCACAGCCTTGATGATCGCGGCATCTTCCGCAGCGCCGTGGTGCATCTCGGTCAGAGTCGCGATATGGGTATGCGGCGCGCCGCGAAAGGCATGGGGCGAGAACACCAGCACGAAATTGATGCCAAGGCTCTGCCAGTCAACGCTGCGCATGTTGCTGATGGTGGCCGTGATGTCGCGACCGAGCACATTCACGACAACGGTGTCGCCGATCTTGAGCCCGAGCCCGTCGGCGAGCTTCTTCTCAAACGACACCAGCGGCGGCCCGTCATAGTCCGGCCCCCACCACTCGCCCTCTACGACCTTCGATCCCTTTGGCACGTCGCCAGTGTAGGTCAGGCCGCGATCACTATGCAGCACCCATTGGGCATCGCGGGAGGGTTTCAGGTCTTCCGCTTTGACGCCGCGCGCCGCGACGATGCGCCCACGCAGCATCGGCACGTCCTCCACGATCGCCTGCGGAGTCAGCCGCTTGAGAAAATCGTCGAACCGGTCCGATACCGACGACGGGATATCGATGAAGTACAATGAAGGGGCACGCTCCGGTAACGACGCCAAGAACTGCCGCCGCAGATTGCCGTCGATTTGGGTGATCGTGACCAGAACGGCGAGACCAAGGCCGAGCGAAAGCACCACGGATGGCGTCAGCGTGCCGGGGCGATGGATGTTTGAAACCGCAAGCCGCAGCATGGTGATCCGGGATCGCGGCAGCCGCCGCGCCAGCGCCATCAACCCGGAGGCGATGCCGCGCAACAACACAAACACGATCGCCGACGCCGCTACGAACACCAGAGCCACCCGCTTGTCGTAGGCCAGACCAATAGCGATTCCGGCCAACGTTGCGATCAGAAGCATGATCAAAACAAGGTAGCGGGTTTTCGGCCGAAGGACTTCGTGAACAATGGTGTCGCGAAACAAGGCCGCGACCGGAATATCATGAACCCGTGCTAGCGGCCACATGCCGAACGCCAACGCCGTCAACAGGCCATATACCGCCGACAGCACCAATTCATCGGGGTGCAACGCCGGAACGACCGGCAGCGGGAGCAGATCGCCGAACGCACCGACAATGATAAAAGGCAGCGTCGCACCGATCACAAGACCGGCAAGTGAACCGAGAGCGGCCAGCACCATGATTTGAGTTAGATAGATCGCAAACACGTCGCGTCCGGTCGCGCCCACTGCCTTGAACGTCGCAATGATGTCGCGTCGCCGGTCGATGTGGCTCTTGACGGCATTGCCGACGCCGACGCCCCCCACCAGCAAGGCGGCAAGCCCGACCAGGGTCAGATACTGCGTAAACCGCAAGATGCTCCGTTCAAGTTGCGGCGAGGCGTTGTTGCGGCTGCGGATGTCCCAGCCTGCCTCCGGCAGCGCCGCCCGCGCGGCATCGGCCAGCGCCGTTGCCGCCCTGTCATCCGCACCATTGCCCGCAAGTCGAACCCGGTAAATCCAGCGCACCAAACTGCCGGGCTGAAGCAATGCCGCGGCGCGCAAGGCATCAATGCTGACCAGGAAGCGCGGTCCGAGCCCAAGACCGCCCGCTAGTTTGTCGGGCTCGGCGTCAACCGCGCTGCGAATCTCGAAGGTGGCGCTGCCGACCGTGAGACGATCGCCAATCTTAAGATCCAGTCGCGCCAGGAGAGCCTGGTCGACCGCCGCGCCGAATACCCCCTCACATTCGGCGAACAGATCGGACATCGGGATGTCCGGCTCCAGAGCCAGCGCGCCGAGCATGGGATAGGTCCGATCGACCGCCTTCAGTTCGATCAGCGCCAGCCTGCCGTCCGTCGCGCGCGCCATCGCGCGCAGCGTCGCCGCGACTGAGACCGTTCCTCGCGCACGCAGGAAGGCGATCTCGTCCGGCTTCGCCTCGCGCTGAATCAACGAAAACGAGACATCGCCGCCAAGCAGCGTGCGGCCCTCGCGCGCCAACCCATCCGACAGACTGGACGCCACGGAGCCAACGCCGGCAATCGTCATGACGCCGAGCGCGATGCAGGCGATGAAGACATAGAAGCCGCGCAGCCCGCTGCGCAGTTCGCGCAACGCCAAACGCAGTGGAAGAAGCAGCCCGCGGGTCCTGTTTGTCGTCATGCGGGATGCGCCATTGTGCATCCACGAGCGCGAAGGAAGCGCGCGGTGCCCGAGGCCATGAACACGAACCGGGCGCACCGATGACGTGTTCTTAGCCTACCGCACATCCCCAATGATGGCTGATGCGTCATCGACCTGCCTCGTCGATGCGTCCCGAGCGTAGCTTCACCACGCGGTCGCAGCGTTGCGCGAGTGCGGTATCATGAGTCACCAGCACCAGCGTCATACCGCGCTCGGCATGCTTGGCGAACAGGAGATCGACGATCTGCTGGCCGGTCACCTCATCCAGATTGCCGGTCGGCTCGTCGGCGACGAGAATCGCCGGATCAGGCGCGAACGCCCGTGCCAGCGCCACGCGTTGCTGCTCGCCGCCCGAGAGCTGCGTTGGATAGTGATGCAGCCGCGCGCCAAGACCTACCGCATCCAGCTCGCTCGCTGCGCGCGCCGATGCGTTCGGCGCACCAGCGAGTTCGAGCGGCACGGCGACATTCTCCAGCGCCGTCATGGTCGGGATCAGATGAAAGGACTGAAATACGATGCCGACGTGACGTCCGCGAAATCGCGCCAGACCGTCTTCGTCGAGAGCATTGAAATGAGTGCCATCGACAACCACTTCTCCGCGGTCGGGGCGTTCCAGCCCCGCCATGACCATAAGCAGGGTGGATTTCCCCGACCCGGACGGTCCAATCAAACCGATCGCTTCGGCACGGCCAATGCGGAGACTGATGTCTTTCAGAATATGGACACGCGCAGCGCCGCTGCCGAGTGTGAGATTGACATTGGAAATGGTGATGGCGTCCGGCTTGAGATCTTGGGAATGACTGGCCGGTAACGAGGGTTCGATGAGACTGTCCATACCTAGTGTCCTGAATCCCAAGTTCGCCTGCCCCGCCGGACCGTTCCGAGCGAACTTCGGATTCAGAAGGACACTAGAAACTTATTATTCCAAAGTGGTTTGGTTCAGAAGGTCTCTAGAGGACTCGCAGCAAAATGGGAGAGACCGTCTGAACCACCATGCTGGCTCATATGGCATTTCTTTTACGGCGGTCGAGAGGTTGATGCGCACCTTTGCGTGGATTCTGCTTGGCGCTGGCATCGCCATGGCAGTGCCGGCACAGGCGGCCGATGGCCCCGCCAAGATCGTGGTGCTCGGCGACTCCTTAAGCGCCGGCCTCGGACTTCCGGCCGCCGCCGCATTTCCAGCACAATTGGAAAAATCGTTGAAAGACAAGGGCCTGAACGTCACGATCGGCAATGCCGGCGTCTCCGGCGATACCGCGTCCGGCGGTCTCGACAGGCTCGACTGGTCGGTGCCTGCCGGCACGCAGGGCGTGATCCTTGAACTCGGCGCAAACGATGCCCTGCGCGGCATTGATCCCAAAGTGACGCGCGCCGCACTGGAGAACATCCTGAAGCGCCTCAAGGCGCGCCATATCGCGGTCCTGCTATGCGGCATGGTCGCGCCGCCGAATTACGGCGCCGAGTACGCCGCGCAATTCAATGCGATATTTCCAGATCTCGCCAAGAAATACGACGTGCCACTTTATCCGTTCTTCCTCGACAAAGTCGCGGCGAACACAAAGCTCAATCAGGCCGACGGTATGCACCCGACCGCCGCGGGCGTGGCAATTATCGTCGAACATATCCTGCCTACGGTTGAGGCCTTTGTCCGCGCTATCCGTGAGCAGAAAGGCTGACAACCAAGTGAGCGCCCCGCTCTCGCAAGGAATTACCCGCTATGCGGCCGCGCGCTTCGCACGGTCACAGAACTACGGTAAAAATAGCTACTGGTGATTCGTCGCCAGATTGATTTCGAGGCTTGCATCGAGGGTTTTGCGATGCCGCGTTTGTTCACCGGGCTGGAAATACCGCCCGATATCGGCCGCACGCTGTCCGATTTGCGCGGCGGTCTGCCGGGCGCCCGCTGGATCGATCCCGAAAACTACCATCTCACGCTCCGCTTCATCGGCGATATCGACGGTGCCTCCGCCAACGAGATCGCGTCGGTGCTGCTCCGGATCAACCGCAAGCCGTTCGACGTGACGCTGCGGGGACTGTCGAGTTTCGGCGGCAAGAAACCGCGCGCCGTCGTCGCCTCAGTGGAACCGAGCGCGCCGCTGGTCGAATTGCAAGCCGAACTTGAACGGCTGATGCGGCGCTGCGGGCTGGATCCCGAGGGCCGCAAGTTCACGCCCCATGTCACGCTGGCCCGCTTGCGCGATGCATCCAACTACGACGTCGCGAACTATCTGTCGGTGCGCGGCTATTTCCCGTCCAAGGTATTCACCGCCGAGCGCTTCGTGCTGTTCTCGTCGCGTGCCTCGGTCGGCGGCGGCCCTTACGTTGTCGAGGACTCCTACGCGCTCAGCGCGTGACCGTCGATTCACAAGACTTTCACCACGACTTGCATTTCCGTCCCTTAGGAATCGAAAACCGACCGATGCTTTCGGTGTCACCCACATCGCTCCGGAATCACTATCAGACCCTCGTCACGTCAGGCGCGATCGAGGCGGACGCCGCGCAGGCGCGGGCGGTGGAAGCTCTTGCCGCGCTGGACGAGCGGCTCATGGCCTACAAGCCCACGGGCAAGTCGGGCTTCCTCGACAAATTGCTCCATTCCGACGACGAACCTCCGCCGAAGGGACTTTATATCCATGGTGACGTCGGACGCGGCAAAACCATGCTGATGGACCTCTTTTTCCAGGAGAGCCGGGTCGTCCACAAACGCCGGGTCCATTTCCATGAGTTCATGACAGACGTGCATGAGCGCATCTTTGCCTTTCGCCAAAGCATCGCGCGGGGTGAGATGGCCGACGCCGACGCCGTTCAGCTCACCGCGACATCTATCTTCGAGCAGGCGTGGCTTTTGTGCTTCGACGAATTTCATGTCACCGACATCGCCGACGCCATGATCCTGGGCCGCCTGTTCGCACGGCTGTTCGAACTCGGCACCGTCGTGGTGGCGACATCAAACGTCCCTCCTGAGAACCTCTACGAAGGGGGCCTTAATCGCGTGCTGTTCCTGCCGTTCATTGCGCAGATCGAGGAGCGTATGGACGTTCTGCGTCTCGACGCCCGCACTGATTTCCGCATGGAGAAGCTCGCCAGCGTCAAGATGTGGCTGACACCCGCCGACACCGAGGCTGAGGCGGCGCTCGACAGAGCCTGGACGCTCATGACCGGCGGCGCGCCCTGCGAGCCGCGTGACATCGCGGTCAAGGGCCGCCTTCTGCACGTGCCATGCTCGGCCCACGGTGTGGCCCGGTTTTCGTTTGCCGATCTCTGCGAGCAACCGCTTGCGGCGTCCGACTATCTCCGGCTCGCGCGCGACTATCACACTCTTATGATCGACCACATCCCGGTGATGGACTATGACGACCGCAACGCCGCCAAGCGGTTCATCGCCCTAATCGACGCGCTGTATGACAACGGCGTGAAACTAATGGCGTCGAGCGATAGCGATCCGCTTTCGCTCTATCGCGCCAACGACGGCTTCGAGACGAATGAATTCAAACGCACCTCCTCGCGTCTGATCGAGATGAACTCGGACTCCTATCTGGCGAGGGCCCATGGTCGCAGCGATTCCCTCGCCAGCGGAACAGCCACCGGCTTGGTGGAGACTTGACGTTGCACGTTGCGACGCTTGAACAGGTCCCACGAAAGGTCTAACCACGATCCTGTCGATATTCTCCCTTCCCTGCTCTTTGTCATCAAAGGACAAAATTTCCATGGCGCGCGACAAGATTGGCTTGATCGGCTCTGGTCAGATCGGAGGGACGCTCGCTCATCTCATCGGACTGAAAGAACTTGGCGACGTCGTGATGTTCGATATCGCGGAGGGCGTTCCGCAGGGCAAATCGCTCGACATCGCCCAATCCTCCCCGGTGGACGGCTTCGACGCCAAGCTGACCGGCACCAATTCCTATGAAGCGCTCGAAGGCGCCAGCGTCTGCATCGTCACCGCCGGTGTCCCGCGCAAGCCGGGCATGAGCCGCGACGATCTGCTCGGTATCAATCTCAAGGTGATGGAGCAGGTCGGCGCCGGCATCAAGAAATACGCGCCCGATGCCTTCGTCATCTGCATCACCAATCCGCTCGACGCCATGGTGTGGGCACTTCAGAAGGCATCTACCCTGCCCGCGAAGAAGGTCGTCGGCATGGCCGGCGTACTGGACTCCTCACGCTTCCGCTATTTTCTCGCAGACGAATTCGACGTCTCGGTCGAAGACGTCACAGCCTTCGTGCTTGGCGGTCACGGCGACAGCATGGTGCCACTGGTGAAGTACTCGACAGTGGCGGGCATTCCGCTGCCGGACCTCGTCAAAATGGGTTGGACCTCGCAGGCCCGTATTGATGAGATCGTGGATCGCACCCGCAACGGCGGCGCCGAGATCGTCAATCTGCTCAAGACCGGCTCGGCGTTCTATGCCCCAGCCGCCTCCGCAATCGCGATGGCGGAAAGTTTCCTGCGCGACAAGAAGCGTGTGCTGCCTTGCGCCGCCTATCTCAACGGCGAATTCGGTGTGGACGACATGTATGTCGGAGTACCCGTGGTGATCGGCGCCAAGGGCGTCGAGCGCATTGTCGAGATTGAACTGTCGGGCAAGGACCGGGAAGCCTTCGACAAATCGGTCGCTGCGGTTCGGGGACTCGTCGATGCCTGCAAGAAGATCGCGCCCGATCTGCTTGACGGCTGATCGGCCACTGCCATTCGGTATCGTTCGGAACGGATACGCGTGCGGCCGGTATTTCGAAATTCAGATGCGGCAACCCACTGCTGGCAAGGCCATCTCGAGGTGACTGCCCACCTCGACCCTCCGGCGAGCATATCTTGGCCGACGGAAATGGTCGAAATTGTCCCTGCCAAAATTGTCCTTCCCGCGGGTCGGAGACCATCCAGATGAACATCCACGAATATCAGGCCAAGGCGTTGCTGCGGGAGTTCGGCGTGCCGGTCTCGCGCGGGGTGCCGGTGCTGAAGGCATCGGAAGCCGAGGCCGCGGCTAAAACGCTTGATGGTCCGGTTTGGGTGGTCAAAAGCCAGATCCACGCGGGCGGCCGCGGCAAGGGCAAGTTCAAGGAAGCTTCCGCCGGCGACAAGGGCGGCGTCCGCCTCGCCAAATCGATCGACGAGGTCAGCGCGTTCGCCAAACAGATGCTCGGCGCGACGCTGGTGACGGTGCAGACCGGTCCTGCCGGCAAACAGGTCAACCGCCTTTACATCGAGGAAGGCTTCGACATCGACAAGGAGTTCTATCTCTCGGCACTGGTCGACCGCGAAACGTCCAGGGTTTCGTTCGTGGTCTCCACCGAAGGCGGAGTGAACATCGAGGACGTCGCACACAAAACCCCTGAGAAAATCGTGACCTTCTCGGTCGATCCCGTCACAGGGGTGATGGGCCATCACGGCCGTACCGTCGCCAAGGCGCTGGGACTGCGCGGCGATCTCGGCAAGCAGGCGGAGAAGCTGGTGGCGCAGCTTTATGATGCCTTCATCGCCAAAGACATGGCGATGCTGGAGATCAATCCGCTCGTCGTCACGAGGCAAGGCGAACTGCGCGTGCTCGATGCCAAGGTATCGTTCGATAGCAACGCGCTTTACCGCCATTCCGATGTGGTGGCGCTGCGCGACGAGAGCGAGGAAGACGCCAAGGAAATCGAGGCGTCGAGGTTCGATCTGAGCTACGTCGCGCTCGACGGCCAGATCGGCTGCATGGTCAATGGCGCGGGCCTTGCGATGGCGACCATGGACATCATTAAACTCTACGGCATGTCGCCCGCAAACTTTCTCGACGTTGGCGGCGGCGCCTCCAAGGACAAGGTCGCAGCCGCCTTCAAGATCATCACCGCAGATCCGAACGTGAAGGGCATCCTGGTCAATATCTTCGGCGGCATCATGAAATGCGACGTCATCGCCGACGGCGTCGTCGCCGCGGTGAAGCAGGTCGGTCTCAACGTCCCGCTGGTGGTTCGCCTCGAAGGCACCAACGTCGATGCCGGCAAGAAGATTATCCGCGAGTCCGGCCTCAACGTGCTGCCCGCCGACGATCTCGACGACGCCGCCCAGAAGATCGTCAAGGCTGTGAAAGGGGTCGCGTAAATGTCCGTTCTGATCGACGAGAACACCCGGGTCATCTGCCAGGGCTTCACCGGCAAGAACGGCACGTTTCACTCCGAAGCCGCGATCGCCTACGGCACAAAAATGGTCGGCGGCACCTCGCCGGGCAAAGGCGGGCAAACCCATCTCGGCCTGCCGGTGTTCGACACCGTCCGCGAAGCGAGCGAGGCGACCGGCGCCGACGCCAGCGTGATCTACGTGCCGCCGGCCGGCGCCGCAGACGCGATCTGCGAGGCGATCGACAGCGAAATCCCGCTGATCGTCTGCATTACCGAAGGCATTCCGGTGCTGGACATGGTGCGGGTCAAGCGTTCGCTATCGGGATCGAAGTCTCGGCTCATCGGGCCGAATTGCCCGGGCGTCGTGACGGCGGGCGAATGCAAGATCGGCATCATGCCCGCGAACATCTTCAAGCCGGGCCATGTCGGCATCGTCTCCCGCTCGGGCACGCTGACCTACGAGGCGGTATTTCAGACCAGCCAGGAAGGCCTCGGCCAGACCACCGCGGTCGGTATCGGCGGCGACCCGGTCAAAGGCACCGAGTTCATCGACGTGCTGGAAATGTTCCTGGCCGATTCCAAGACCACTTCGATCGTGATGATCGGCGAGATCGGCGGCTCGGCCGAGGAAGACGCCGCGCAGTTCCTGATCGATGAGGCCAAACGCGGCCGCAAGAAGCCTGTGGTCGGCTTCATTGCCGGTGTCACCGCGCCTCCCGGCCGCCGCATGGGTCATGCGGGCGCGATCATTTCCGGCGGCAAGGGCGACGCCGCATCCAAGACCGCAGCCATGGAGGCGGCTGGCATCTTTGTCTCCCCGTCTCCGGCGCGACTGGGAAAAACTCTTGTCGAAAAGTTGAAGTCTTGATTCAGGTCTTGGTCTTTTCGGCGGGAAGTTCCGTCTTAAATAGGATAACGTTCAAATTCGCGCTGATCTCGCCGGGGAAAGGCTGTCCTCGCAGGCAATAGCGCGTGCGCCGTCTGTTACGCCCATGACCGAAATCGTCAGGACGCGATATGTCTCGCCAGGACGCGAATGCCGCATTTGCCCTTTCCTCGTTCTTGCAGGGCGCGAATGCCAGCTACATCGACGGACTCTACGCCCGCTATGAGAAAGACCCCGGTTCGGTCGATCCCGAGTGGCAGGAATTCTTCAAAAGCCTGAAGGATTCTCCGCAGGACGTCGAAAAGAACGCAGAAGGCCCATCCTGGGCGAGGGCCAACTGGCCGCCGGCTCCCCAGGACGACCTCACCTCAGCGCTCGACGGCAACTGGGCTCGGCTCGAAAAGACCGTGGACGCCAGGGTGCAGGAGAGGACGAAAGCGAAGCCTTCGACGCTCGCCGGCGCCGACGTCACTCAGGCTACGCGCGATTCGGTGCGAGCGCTGATGCTGATCCGCGCTTACCGCATGCGAGGGCACTTTCATGCCAGGCTCGACCCGCTCGGTCTCGAACCTGCGCGCGATCACGAAGAACTCGATCCACGCGCCTACGGCTTCACCGAAGCCGACATGGATCGCAAAATCTTCCTCGACCATGTTCTTGGGCTCGAATACGGCACCCTGCGCGAGATCGTGGCGATCTGCCGGCGCACTTACTGCCAGACGCTGGGCGTCGAGTTCATGCACATTTCGAACGCCGAGCAGAAAGGCTGGATTCAAGAGCGCATCGAGGGGCCGGACAAGGAGATCAGCTTCACGCCGGAAGGCCGGCGCGCCATCCTGACCAAGCTCATCGAGGCCGAGGGTTTTGAGAAGTTCTGCGATGTCAAGTTCACGGGAACCAAGCGCTTCGGTCTCGACGGCGGCGAATCGCTGATCCCGGCGCTTGAGCAGATCATCAAGCGCGGCGGCAATCTCGGCGTGAAGGAAATCGTGATCGGCATGCCGCACCGCGGACGGCTGAACGTGCTGACGCAGGTGATGGGCAAGCCTCATCGCGCGCTGTTCCATGAGTTCAAAGGCGGCTCGGTAAATCCGGAGGCGGTCGAGGGCTCCGGCGACGTCAAGTATCACCTCGGCGCCTCGAGCGACCGCGAGTTCGACAACAACCGGATACACCTGTCGCTGACCGCCAATCCCTCGCACCTGGAAATCGTAGACCCGGTGGTGCTCGGCAAGGTGCGCGCCAAGCAGGACCAGCACGGCGATCCACCCGAGCAGCGCGACTCGGTGCTGCCGCTGTTGATGCACGGCGACGCCGCGTTCGCAGGACAGGGCGTGGTAGCGGAATGCTTCGCCCTGTCGGACCTCAAGGGCTACCGCACCGGGGGCTCGATCCACTTCATCGTCAACAACCAGATCGGCTTCACCACCTATCCGCGCTACTCGCGCTCATCCCCTTATCCGTCCGACGTCGCGAAGATGATCGACGCGCCGATCTTCCACGTCAATGGCGACGATCCGGAAGCCGTGGTGTTCGCGGCGAAGGTCGCGGTCGAACTCCGGCAGAAATTCCACAAGCCGGTCGTAATCGACATGTTCTGCTATCGCCGCCACGGTCACAACGAAGGCGACGAGCCCTCGTTTACCAATCCGACGATGTACAAGAAGATCGCAGCGCACCCCTCGACGCTCGAACTTTACGCCAAGCGGCTGACCAATGAAGGCGTTATAACCGAGGGCGAGATCGAAAAGCTGAAAGCCGACTGGCGCGCACGGCTGGACGCTGAATTCGAGGCCGGCGCTGGCTACAAGCCGAACAAGGCCGACTGGCTCGACGGTAAGTGGGCTGGCTTCAAGCTCGCCGATCAGAACGAGGAGCCGCACCGTGGCGTCACCGGCGTGAACATCGAGACGCTACAGGAGATCGGCCGCGGCATCACGCAGGTGCCGGACGGTTTCCGGGTGCACCGCACGGTGCAGCGCTTTCTCGATAATCGCGCCAAGGCGATCGAGAGCGGCTCCGACATCGACTGGGCGACGGCCGAGGCGCTGGCCTTATGCACACTGATGCTGGAGGGCCACAACGTCCGCCTGTCCGGCCAGGACAGCGAGCGCGGCACTTTCTCGCAGCGGCATTCGGTGCTGTTCGATCAAGAGGACGAGAGTCGCTACACGCCGTTCAACCATCTCGGCAAGAACCAGGGCAGCTACGAGGTCATCAACTCGCTGCTGTCGGAAGAAGCTGTGCTCGGTTTCGAGTATGGCTATTCGCTCGCGGAGCCGAACACGCTTACAATGTGGGAAGCACAGTTCGGCGACTTCGCCAACGGAGCGCAGGTGGTGTTCGACCAGTTCATCTCCTCTGGTGAACGCAAGTGGCTGCGCATGTCAGGTCTCGTTTGCATGCTGCCCCACGGCTATGAGGGCCAGGGACCGGAGCATTCGTCGGCGCGGCTGGAGCGGTTCCTGCAGATGTGCGCGGAAGACAATATGCAGGTCGTCAATATCACTACGCCGGCCAATCATTTTCATGCGCTGCGCCGCCAATTGAAACGCCAGATCCGCAAGCCTCTGATCATGATGACGCCGAAGTCGCTGCTGCGTCACAAGCGGGCGGTATCGCGTCTCGACGAACTCGGCGTCGACACCGGATTCCATCGTATCCTTTACGACGACGCGGCGATGTTGCCGGAACAAACTATCAGGCCGGTGAGCGACGACAAAATTCGTCGCGTGGTGCTGTGTTCCGGCAAGGTGTACTACGATCTCTACGAGGAACGCGAGAAGCGCAACATCAACGATGTGTACCTGATGCGGATCGAACAATTGTATCCCGTTCCACTGAAGGCGCTGGTGCACGTCCTCGGCAGTTTCAAGAACGCAGAGATCGTCTGGTGCCAGGAAGAACCGCGCAATATGGGCGCATGGCACTTCATCCAGCCTTACCTGGAATGGGTTCTCAACCAGATCGGCGCATCCAACAAACGCCTGCGTTATGCCGGCCGCGCCGCAGCTGCAGCCACCGCGACCGGGTTGATGTCGAAGCATCTTGCGCAACTCAAGGCGTTCATTGGCGAGGCGCTGAACTAACACGAACAGTCATGTCGGACTGAACGCGAGGCCCACTTGTTGCGGATGTTTCGGGTATCCATGCTGCTGTCTTTTCGGGACAAGTTGGCCATGACGAAAGGAAGAGGACCATGACCGAGATACGCGTTCCGACGCTCGGCGAATCGGTGACCGAGGCAACCATCGGAAAATGGTTCAAGAAGCCCGGCGACGCCGTATCCGTCGACGAGCCGCTCGTCGAGCTCGAGACCGACAAGGTGACCATCGAAGTGCCTGCGCCCTCCGCCGGCACGCTCGCCGAGCTCGTCGCCAAGGAGGGCGAGACGGTTGCCGTCGGCGCGCTGCTTGGACAGATAACCGATGGCAGCGCGTCGGCAAAACCAGCGGCGGCCAAAACGCAAGCCATCGCCGCCGAAAAAACAACCGGGCGGCCGGACCTTAAGTCCGACACCACGAAACCGATCAACGCAGGCCCGGAGGAGCCGCAGCCAAGGCCGAAAAACGCAGTAGCGGCTGATGCACCGCTCGCGCCATCGGTGCGTAAACTCTCCGCCGAGAGCGGCATCGACGCCTCGACCGTTCCGGGCTCCGGCAAGGACGGCCGCGTCACCAAAAGCGATATGCTGGCGGCGATCGAGAAGGCGGCCTCCGCTCCGACCTCGGTCGACCAGCCAGCTGCCGCCATGCAGGCGCGCACGCCCTCTCCTCCGAACGACGCCTCGCGCGAGGAGCGGGTGAAGATGACGCGGCTACGCCAGACCATCGCGCGCCGCCTCAAGGAAGTGCAGAACACCGCCGCGATACTGACGACCTTCAACGAGGTCGACATGACCGGCATCATGGCGCTGCGTACGCACTACAAGGAAGCGTTCGAGAAGAAGCACGGCGTGAAGCTCGGCTTCATGGGCTTCTTCACCAAAGCCATCGTGCAGGCGCTGAAGGACATTCCGGCCGTCAACGCCGAAATCGACGGTACCGAGCTGATCTACAAGAACTACTATCACATCGGAGTCGCCGTCGGCACCGACAAGGGCCTGGTGGTGCCTGTCGTACGCGACTGCGATCACAAATCGATCGCCGACATCGAGAAAAGCATTGCCGATTACGGCCGTCGCGCCCGCGACGGCCAGCTCAAGATCGAGGAGATGCAGGGCGGCACCTTCACCATTACCAACGGCGGCATCTACGGCTCGCTGATGTCGACGCCGATCCTGAACGCGCCGCAAGCCGGCATCCTTGGCATGCACAAAATTCAGGAGCGGCCGGTGGCGATCGGCGGCAAGGTGGAAATCCGCCCGATGATGTATCTCGCGCTCTCCTACGACCACCGCGTCATCGACGGCAAGGAGGCCGTGACCTTCCTCGTGCGCGTCAAGGAATCGCTGGAAGACCCGGCGCGGTTGGCGCTGGATCTGTAGTTCAAGCTAAGGGAACCACATGACGCAAATCCTGCTGAAGTCCAATACCAAAGCCGCCGCGTTTGGTCATTTGACCTCCATCGATCTGGAATTGAATGCAGTCATTCTGGAGCTGGTTTATCTGGCTTGCTTGAGCTTCGAGCACGGGCCGTCCGCCTCAAAGATCTACGTCTCCGAATATGGCGGGGAAATCAAAAGCATTGTCCATGATAACCCCTTCGATGTTCTGGGATCTTTCGAAAACATCTCAAAAAAATCACGGGACTGGGTCCTGTCACGAGCGTTGTTCTACCACGACAACCACAGACGACGAGCGATGGCCGATCCGGAAAAAGCAAAAGCTGAAGAACAGCATCAATCGATAATTGAGAAAAAGCTTGGCAACCTCGACAAGGCTCACGCTTTGAGAGCTAAGCTGATCAAGGACGGAGCCGATCCCGACGAACTCAACAGGCTGGTCGGGGGATTGCTCTTCGAGCAGCGCGCAAAATTGATTCCCGGGCCGGACGAGGCGGGCTGAGCAGGCATTCATGGCGACTTACGACCTCATCGTTATCGGCACCGGTCCCGGCGGCTATGTCTGCGCCATTCGCGCGGCGCAACTCGGCATGAAGGTTGCCGTGGTCGAGAAGAACCCGACGCTTGGCGGCACCTGCCTCAATGTCGGCTGCATGCCGTCGAAAGCCTTGTTGCACGCCTCAGAGATGTTCGAGGAAGCCGGACATTCGTTCGCAAAAATGGGCATCGGCGTATCTGCCCCCAAACTCGATTTGCCCGCGATGATGAATTTCAAACAGCAGGGCATCGACGGCAACGTCAAGGGCGTCGAGTACCTGATGAAGAAGAACAAGATCGACGTCATCAGCGGCACCGGCAAAATTCTCGGCGCTGGCAAGGTCGAAGTGACGATCGCCGACGGCAAGACCCAGACTGTTGAGACGAAAAACATCGTGATCGCCACCGGCTCCGATGTCGCGAAGCTCAAGGGCCTCGAGATCGACGAAAAGCGCATCGTGTCGTCGACCGGGGCGCTGTCGCTCGACAAGGTGCCGGGAAAGCTTCTGATCGTCGGCGCCGGCGTGATCGGCCTGGAACTCGGCTCGGTGTGGCGTCGCCTTGGCGCGCAAGTCACCGTCATTGAATTCCTCGATCGCATCCTGCCCGGCATGGACGGCGAAATCGCAAAGCAGTTTCAGCGCCTTCTCGAAAAGCAAGGCTTTGCATTCAAGCTCGGCGCCAAGGTCACAGGCGTCGATACATCCGGCAAGACGCTGATGGCCCGGGTCGAACCCGCCGCAGGCGGTGCATCAGAAACAATCGAAGCCGACGTGGTTCTGGTCGCGATCGGCCGCACGCCCTACACCGACGGCCTCGGCCTGAAGGAGGCAGGCGTCGCGCTCGACGAGCGCGGCCGCGTGGAGATCGACGCGCATTTTGCGACCAGCGTGAAAGGCATCTACGCCATCGGCGACGTCGTCAAGGGACCGATGCTGGCGCACAAGGCCGAGGACGAAGGCGTGGCGTGCGCGGAAATCCTCGCGGGCCAGGCCAGCCATGTGAACTACGACGTGATCCCCGGCGTGATCTACACAACGCCTGAGGTTTCATCGGTCGGCAAGACCGAGGAGGAGCTGAAGCAGGCCGGTGTAGCCTATACCGTCGGCAAGTTTCCGTTCACGGCAAATGGCCGCTCCAAGGTCAACCAGACCACCGACGGCTTTGTGAAGATCCTCGCGGACGCGAAAACCGATCGCGTGCTCGGCGTTCACATCATCGGTCGCGAGGCTGGCGAGCTGATCCACGAGGCTTGCGTGCTGATGGAGTTCGGCGGATCGGCGGAAGACCTCGCGCGCACCTGCCACGCGCACCCGACGCGATCGGAAGCGATCAAGGAGGCCGCCCTCGCAGTTGGCAAACGAGCCATTCATATGTGAGAATAGCGAGTTGCCTGCACCGCGATCTTCGGTCAGGCGCGGGGATGCGCCGTCCTGTAGACTTCCAGCAGCCGCTCGCTGTCGATGCCGGTGTAGATCTGCGTGGTCGAGAGCGACGCGTGGCCAAGCAGTTCCTGAATCGCGCGCAAATCGCCGCCGCGGCTTAAGAGATGCGTCGCGAATGAATGGCGCAGCGCATGAGGCGTCGCGCTGTCGGGCAGACCGAGCGCGCCGCGCATCCGCGCCATCACAAGCTGGATGATGCGGGCCTTGAGCGGGCCGCCCCGCGCGCCGACGAAAATCGGTCCTTCCGGCGGCAGCGAATGCGGGCACATCGCCACATACTCATGAACCAGCGCCAGCACGTTCTGCAGCACCGGCACCATCCGCGTCTTGTTGCCCTTCCCGGTGACCACCAGAACGTCGCCCGCGCCAGGCTGCGGCACATCGCGGCGCTTCAACCCAAGCGCCTCGGAAATCCGCAGGCCGGACCCGTACAACAGCGCCATGACGGCTGCATCGCGTGCCCAGATCCATGGCTCTCGATCCTCGCCGGCCCGCTCGGAGGCGTCGGCAAAACGCTTCGCCGCGCTCATATGGATCGGCTTCGGGAGGCTCTTGCCAACCTTCGGCGCGCGGATCGCGCCGAGCGCACCGATCTTGCCGAGCCCTTCCCGTTCCAGAAATCGCGCGAATGAACGCAGCCCCGCCAGCGAACGCATCAACGAGCGGCCACCAATGTCCTCCGCGCGTCGCGCGGCCATGAAGGCTCTGATATCGCCTGGCTCGAGCGCGGCGAAACGCTTCAACGTCACCAACTCGCCCCAGTGCTGGCCGAGAAACATCAGGCATTGCCGGACATCGCGCGCATAGGCTTCAAGCGTCTTCGGCGACAGCCGACGCTCGGCACGCAGATGCGCCAGCCATCGCACGATTTGCTGCCCGACGTCCGACGCCGTGCAGGCGAGATCTGGTAGCGGATCTGCGAGTCTCGCCATCTTCGCACCTTGCCTATAAGTCCGGCGATCATATCGCGCCGCTTTCGTTTATCCTTCGCTAACTTTCCCGCCGACTGGCCTATGGCGCCGGGCCCTCCCATAGCGTTTTCGAGCGAAGCACATCGTCGAGCTTGACCCGAGGATGAATATCGGTTCGCGTGAAGAAAACGCGTTAGATCAAAATGATAGAGCCCGCTTCTGATTTCGTCAGAAGCGGAAAGGCTCTAAGCTGTTCGCAACTCCCGACAGAGGCCGATTCTCCGGATGGACCGTTCTTCGCGCAATGGCACATTCCCGTCATCGACGACGCGCATCGTCGATGTGCAGGTTCCCGTTGCGATCGATCATGCCTATTCCTATCGCGTGCCGAGCGGCATGGAGGTGCGGCCCGGCGACGTGGTGACGGTGCCGCTCGGCCCCCGCGAGGTGATCGCCGTGGTCTGGGCCGAGAATCCCGCACCCGATCCGCGCCTGCACAACCGGTTGAAGGACATCTCCGACAAGCTCGATGTACCTCCGCTCAGGGACGAACTCCGCGCGCTGATCGACTGGGTCGCCAACTACACATTGTCGCCGCGCGGCATGGTCATGCGCATGAGCCTGCGGATGGGCGAACACCTTGGGCCGGAGCGGGCGCGACCAGGCGTGCGGCTGAGAGGCGAGCCGCCCCGGCGCATGACCCCGGCACGACGGCGGCTGCTGGAAGTCCTGTCGGATGGGTTGCTGCGTGCAAAATCCGATGCGGCCAAGGAAGCCGGCGTCAGCGCCGGCGTCGTCGATGGTCTTGTCGACGAAGGCACGCTGACAATCGAGCCAATGCCGCGTGCGCCGCCGCCCCCGCCGCCCGATCCCGACTTCGCCGTCCCCGACTTTTCCCGCTCGCAGCGAGCGGCCGTGGACGCCATGCGCACGCTGGCGTCAAACGGCACGTTTCACGTCGCGCTGCTCGATGGTGTGACCGGCTCCGGAAAGACCGAAGTCTATTTCGAAGCGGTCGCCGAAACGGTCCGCCGCGGCAAGCAGGCTTTGATCTTGATGCCCGAGATTGCGTTGACGGGGCAATTCCGCGACCGTTTCGCCGCCCGCTTCGGCGAACGGCCGCTGGAATGGCATTCCGAATTGACGCCGCGCACCCGCGCGCGCAACTGGGCAGCCATTGCGGCGGGCGAGGCGCAAGTTGTGGTCGGCGCCCGCTCCGCGCTGTTTCTTCCCTACGCTAACCTCGGACTGATCATCGTCGACGAGGAGCACGATCAAGCCTACAAGCAGGACGATGGCGTGCGCTATCACGCCCGCGACATGGCCGTGGTTCGCGCACATGTCGCGAAGATCCCGATCATACTGGCCTCGGCGACGCCATCCGTCGAAAGCGAGGTCAATGCGCGCAAGGGACGCTACCAGCGCATCGCGCTGACATCCCGGTTCGGCGGTCAGCATTTGCCACAGATCGAACTGATCGATCTTCGGCGCGAGGGACCGTCGCGCGGCCGCTTCATTTCTCCGCGTCTGGCCGAAGAGATTCGGACCGCCATCGAGCGGCGCGAGCAGGCGTTGCTGTTTCTCAATCGCCGCGGCTATGCGCCGCTGACCTTGTGCCGCGCCTGCGGCCACCGCTTTGCCTGCACCATCTGCGATGCCTGGCTCGTGGATCACCGCTTCCGTCAGCGGCTCGTATGCCATCACTGCGGCTTCTCAATGCCGCGCCCGAATCAATGCCCGCATTGCGCGGCGGAGGAATCGCTGGTCGCGGTCGGCCCCGGAGTCGAACGGTTGCAGGAAGAGGCCGCCGCACTATTCCCCGACGCGCGCACCATGGTGCTGTCGAGCGACCTGATCACCTCGATCGAGACCATGCGCTCGGAGCTAAATGACATCGCGGAAGGCCGCGTCGACATCATCATCGGCACGCAGCTTGTGGCGAAGGGACACCATTTTCCGCGCCTGAACCTCGTCGGAGTGGTTGATGCCGACCTGGGCCTCGGCAACGGCGACCCTCGCGCAGCCGAGCGAACCTTCCAACTGCTCAATCAGGTGATCGGCCGCACCGGCCGCGAGCAGGGTCAAGGCATTGGCTATCTGCAAACCCACCAGCCCGAACATCCCGTGATGACGGCGCTGCTCGCGAGCGACCGCGAGGCGTTCTATTCCAGCGAAATCGCGGCGCGGGAGCGGACCGGCTACCCGCCGTTTGGCCGACTGGCCAGCCTGATCATATCCGCAGGCGACCGCCCGAGCGCAGAGAGCTTTGCCCGCCGGCTCGTCGCAATCGCGCCGATCGACAAGGGCATTCAGGTACTCGGACCGGCAGAAGCGCCGCTTGCCCTGATCAAGGGGCGCTATCGATTTCGCCTGCTGGTGAAGTCAGCGCGCAGCGTGGACCTCTCCGGCTATTTGCGCGGCTGGCTCGCCTCTGCGCCGAAGACCAGGGGCAAGCTCAAGCTCGAAGTGGATATTGATCCCCAGAGCTTTCTCTAGCAGCCCTTTCGAGCACTCCGGTTCGCCGACGCGCCGCGTCCTCGCGGACGACTCAGCCGATCCGTCAGACGACCGGTCCATCGCGAGGCGCTCATGTGGGATCGGACCGAGGCCAACTCCGGCCCCGGGAAGCTATGACTTGAGCAAAGGGCCGAAGAAAATCTCCGGACGCCGCTTGCCCGGAAAATGCCTTTGGCGCGGGACTTACATGACCTCGGCGACCACACGGCCGACGCCGCTGCCGGTCAAGCCGATCACACGGGCGGCACCTTTGGAAAGATCCAGCACACGACCGCGGATGAACGGACCGCGATCATTGACGGTGACGACCACGCTGCGGCTGCCATGGGTGACCCTCAGCCTGGTTCCGAACGGCAGATGGCGATGGGCGGCGGTCATGGCGTTCTGATTGAAGCGCTGGCCGGATGCGGTGCGGCTGCCGGCTTCATTGCCGTAATAGGAGGCTATGCCAGAGAACGATCGGCTCGAATGGGCCGAGCTTCCAAAAGAAGCATTGGCGTTCAGCCAGGACGATCCGCTGGCGCCGTGGCTCTTCGCATAATGCCCCTGGTTGTGGTGGTGATGATGCCGATGATGTTTGCTCGACCGGGCCGATGCCCCAGTGACGCTGCCTGCAATCAAAACGCTTGCGGCGATCACGGCGGCCAACGTACGCGGCCGGATGAGAAACCCTAAGGTCGTCTTTTGCGAGTACAACATTGAAGGACCCTTGAAAGTATTGCCGCCCCTGCGGCAAGTGAAACCCCTGACTTTTTCGTCGCGGCAGGGTTGATCCTCAAACTAAGGCGTAAAATGGGCAAGGAATTGCTTCGTGACTCGGATGAAATATCTTTTGATCGGGATGGATTCGTCCACCAATCGTGACAATACATATATTAATAAAATATACATGATAATATACATCAATATACTGTAAAAGAAAGTCATAGCGCCCGATCAGTGACCATTCATTAAGTACTGCGGAGCGCGCCCAGGCACTAAGCTGGGCTCAGCCGTGTAGAGAAACCGCCGTGACAAGGGTCTGATTGCTTTTGTCCTGACGCAGCATTTGCCAACCGAATGACTGTACGCAGGAATGCGCCTTGTGCTTCGCGCGATTGACCGAACTTCCAACACCGGTTGAATCCGACGCCATGCGACAAGGCATCGCCGCACGCCGTCGTCATATTGCACCTGCGCGCGCGCTATGTTAGCAAAGCCGCGATTTTAACGCTGCCGGTACGCTCGTGTCGGCCGGAAATCGAAGTCCCTCTTGAATTCCAAGGGCTTGGGCCGCTTTGGCGCCGTTGTTCGGCGACGGCTTTTCCCTTGCGAGTTTGACAGCTTGAAGAGCGCTCTGGTGGCTGCTGTAGATCCCTCGGTTTCTGGTGTGTCCGGCCGTTATGCGACGGCCTTGTTCGAACTGGCGCGCGAAGACAAATCGATCGACGCCGTCAAGGCCGACCTCGACAAGTTCGATGCCATGTTGGCGGACAGCGCTGAACTTGTGCGCCTCGTGCGCAGTCCGGTTTTCAGCGCCGATACGCAAAGCAAGGCACTCGCCGCCGTGCTGAACAAGGCCGGGATCGGCGGCACGACCGCAAACTTCCTGAAAGTCCTGGCTGCCAACCGCCGGCTGTTTGCGGTTGCCGACGTGATCCGGGCGTTTCGCGCGCTGGTCGCGAAGTTCAAGGGCGAGGCCACGGCGGAGGTTACCGTCGCCGAGAAGCTCAATGACAAGAATCTGGCCGCGCTGAAAACCGCGCTGAAATCAGTGACGGGCAAGGACATCACGCTCAACGTGAAAGTCGATCCGTCCATCATCGGCGGACTTGTCGTCAAGCTCGGCAGCCGCATGGTGGACACTTCGCTCCGGACCAAACTCAATTCGATTAAGCACGCGATGAAAGAGGCAGGCTGATGGACATCCGCGCCGCGGAAATTTCCGCGATCCTGAAGGATCAGATCAAGAATTTCGGCAAAGAAGCCGAAGTTTCGGAGGTCGGACAGGTGCTGTCCGTCGGCGACGGTATTGCCCGCGTCTACGGCCTCGACAACATCCAGGCCGGCGAGATGGTCGAGTTCGAAAACGGCACGCGCGGCATGGCGCTGAACCTCGAAACCGACAATGTCGGTATTGTGATTTTTGGCGCCGACCGCGAGATCAAAGAGGGTCAGACCGTCAAGCGCACCCGCGCCATCGTCGACACGCCGGTCGGCAAAGGCCTGCTCGGCCGCGTGGTCGACGCGCTGGGCAATCCGATCGACGGTAAGGGGCCGATCCAGGGCACCGAGCGCAAGCGCGTTGACGTCAAGGCGCCCGGCATCATTCCGCGTAAGTCGGTCCACGAGCCGATGGCGACCGGCCTCAAGGCCATCGACGCCTTGATCCCGATCGGCCGCGGACAGCGCGAGTTGATCATCGGCGACCGCCAGACTGGCAAAACCGCGATTGCGCTGGACACCATTCTCAATCAGAAGCCGCTAAACGTCGCTGGCGCCCCGGAGAGCCAGAAGCTCTACTGCGTCTACGTCGCGGTCGGCCAGAAGCGTTCCACCGTGGCGCAGTTCGTCAAGGTGCTCGAAGAACAGGGCGCGCTGGAATATTCGATCGTCGTCGCCGCGACCGCGTCCGATCCGGCCCCGATGCAGTACCTCGCGCCGTTCACCGGCTGTACCATGGGCGAATACTTCCGCGACAACGCCATGCACGCCGTCATTATTTATGACGACCTCTCCAAGCAGGCCGTCGCCTATCGTCAGATGTCGCTTTTGCTGCGCCGCCCGCCGGGCCGCGAAGCCTATCCGGGCGACGTGTTCTACCTGCATTCCCGCCTTCTGGAACGCGCCGCCAAGCTGAACGACAGCCAAGGCAACGGCTCGCTGACCGCGCTGCCGGTGATCGAGACTCAGGCCAACGACGTGTCGGCCTACATTCCAACCAACGTGATTTCAATCACCGACGGGCAGATCTTCCTCGAAACCGACCTGTTCTTCCAGGGCATCCGCCCCGCGGTGAACGTCGGTCTTTCGGTGTCGCGTGTCGGCTCGTCGGCGCAGACCAAGGCGATGAAGAAGGTCGCCGGCAAGATCAAGGGCGAACTCGCGCAGTACCGCGAAATGGCGGCCTTCGCGCAGTTCGGCTCCGACCTCGACGCCTCGACCCAGCGCCTGCTCAACCGCGGCTCGCGCCTGACTGAACTCCTGAAGCAGCCGCAGTTCTCGCCGCTGAAGATGGAAGAACAGGTGGTGGTGATATGGGCCGGTACCAACGGCTACCTTGATCCGCTGCCGCTCAACAAGGTGCGCGCGTTTGAGGACGGACTGTTGTCGCTGCTGCGCGGCAAGAACGCCGACATTCTCAATGCCATCCGTGAAAGCCGTGACCTGAGTGACGATACCGCCGCCAAGCTCAAGGCTGCCGTCGAGGGTTACGCCAAGACCTTTGCTTGATCCTTTCACATCTCCCGCTTTTGGGAGGTCAGCCGGCGCAGCCGGTGGAATGGAACAAGTGATACAAATCGCGTCGGACCCCTCCCTCGCCCTCCCCGCAAGCGAGAGAGGCGAAAGGCCGAGCAGGAGATAGACAGGGTTATCGATGGCCAGCCTTAAAGACATGCGGGTCCGCATCGCCTCTACCAAGGCGACACAAAAGATTACCAAAGCCATGCAGATGGTGGCGGCCTCCAAGCTCCGCCGCGCGCAGAACGCCGCGGAAGCAGCGCGGCCCTACGCCGAGAAAATGGACACGGTGATTTCAAACATTGCCAGCGCCGCGGCCGGCTCGCCCAACGCGTCGCCGCTTCTGGTCGGCACCGGTAAGGATCAAGTTCACTTGCTTCTGGTCTGCACCGGAGAGCGCGGCCTGTCCGGCGCTTTCAACTCGGCCATTGTCCGCCTGGCCCGTGAAAGGGCCTTCGCCTTGATGAACCAGGGCAAGGAGGTCAAGTTCTTCTGTGTCGGGCGAAAGGGTTACGAGCAGCTTCGCCGCAACTTCGACAAGCAGATTGTCGAGACCGTCGAACTGCGCTCGGTGCGCCAGCTCGGCTTCGTCAATGCCGAAGCGATTGCAGAGAAAGTGCTGGCTCGGTTCGACGCCGGCGAGTTCGACGTCTGCACCCTGTTCTATTCACGCTTCCAGTCCGTCATTGCACAGATTCCGACCGCCCAGCAGGTCATTCCGCTTGTGGTCGAGGCTGCGGCCGGAAATGGCGATGCAGCGCCATCCTACGAATACGAGCCGGAAGAGGATGAGATTCTCGACCGGCTGCTTCCGCGCAATCTCGCGGTGCAGATTTTCCGCGCGCTTCTGGAGAACAACGCCTCGTTCTACGGCGCACAGATGACGGCGATGGACAACGCGACGCGTAACGCGGGCGACATGATCCGTAAGCAAACGCTGGTTTACAACCGGACCCGCCAGGCGATGATCACCAAGGAGCTGATCGAAATCATCTCCGGCGCCGAGGCCATCTAGCACAGGAGCGTTCATGGCTTACGTCACGAAGGCGACAACGAGCGGCGGCCGCAATGGCCGCGCCGTCCTCGACGGCGGTGCGCTGGCATTGGCGATGGCGCTTCCGAAGGATCTCGGCGGTGCCGGCGACGGCCACAATCCGGAACAGCTGTTCGCACTTGGCTGGTCCTCCTGCTTTGGACAGGCCATTCTCGTTCTGGCGAAGAAGCATGGTCTCGACGGGCAGGCCGCCAGGGTGACCTGCGAAGTCACGCTTAATATCGATGACGGCGCATTCTCGCTCGCGGCCGAATTGAAGGTCGCTCTGCCCGGTGCCGACAAGGCGAAGCTGCAAGCGCTGATCGAAGACGCTCACACCATCTGTCCTTATTCCAAGGCGACCAAGGGTAATGTGCCCGTCAAATTGACCGCCGTCTAAAGCGCTTGATCCTGAAAAGTGGAAACCGGTTTTCAGATTAGATCACGCGCAAACTAAAACGAGTTCTAAGGAGATATTTCTAATGGCATCCCCCGCCAATCAGACCGGACGCATCACGCAGGTCATCGGCGCCGTCGTCGACGTACAGTTCGAAGGTCACCTGCCGGCTATTCTCAACGCCATCGAAACCAAGAACGGCGACAACCGCCTGGTTCTGGAAGTAGCGCAGCATCTTGGCGAATCCACGGTGCGCACCATCGCGATGGACACCACCGAGGGTCTGGTGCGCGGCCAGGACGTTACCGACACCGGCGCGCCGATCCGGGTGCCGGTCGGCGCAGGCACGCTGGGTCGCATTATGAACGTGATCGGCGAGCCCGTGGACGAGCAGGGCCCGGTCAAGGCCGACGACCTGCGTCCGATTCACCAAGAGGCGCCGTCCTATACCGACCAGTCAACCGAGGCGGAAATTCTCGTCACCGGCATCAAGGTCGTGGACCTGCTGGCGCCTTATGCCAAGGGCGGCAAGATCGGATTGTTCGGCGGCGCCGGCGTGGGCAAGACGGTGCTGATTCAGGAACTGATCAACAACGTCGCCAAGGCGCACGGCGGTTATTCGGTATTCGCCGGCGTCGGCGAGCGTACCCGCGAAGGCAACGATCTCTATCACGAATTCATCGAATCCGGTGTCAACAAGAAGGGCGGCGGCGAAGGCTCAAAGTGTGCGCTAGTCTACGGCCAGATGAACGAGCCGCCCGGGGCACGTGCGCGCGTTGCGCTGTCCGGCCTCACGGTCGCAGAACACTTCCGCGACCAGGGCCAGGACGTGCTGTTCTTCGTCGACAACATCTTCCGCTTCACGCAGGCGGGCTCTGAAGTGTCGGCGCTGCTCGGCCGCATCCCCAGCGCCGTTGGATATCAGCCGACGCTCGCCACCGACATGGGCGCGCTGCAGGAGCGTATCACCACCACCAACAAGGGCTCGATCACCTCGGTGCAGGCGATTTACGTTCCTGCCGACGACCTGACCGACCCGGCGCCGGCCACCTCGTTCGCTCATCTCGACGCCACCACGGTTCTCAACCGCGCCATTTCGGAAAAAGGCATCTACCCGGCGGTGGACCCGCTCGACTCGACCTCGCGCATGCTGTCGCCGCTGATCGTCGGCGAGGAACACTACCAGACGGCGCGCCTCGTGCAGCAGGTTCTACAACGTTACAAGTCGCTGCAGGACATCATCGCCATTCTCGGCATGGACGAACTGTCGGAAGAGGACAAACTCACGGTGGCCCGCGCCCGCAAGGTCGAGCGTTTCCTGTCGCAGCCGTTCTTCGTCGCCGAGGTGTTCACTGGCTCGCCGGGCAAGTTCGTCGATCTCGCCGACACCATCAAGGGCTTCCGCGACCTTTGCCAAGGCAAATATGACCATCTGCCGGAAGCGGCGTTCTATATGGTCGGCACCATCGAGGAAGCCGTCGAGAAGGGCAAGAAGCTCGCGGCCGAGGCGGCTTAAACAACTGCGTCATTGCCGGGGATAGCCGTTCGAAGAACGGCGTTCTAAAGAACGCCTATGACCCGGCAATCCATCGATAGACAGACTATCTTGACTGATGGACCCGTGGGTCAAGCCCGCGGGTGACAACAGAGAGACTGAGTACCATGGCGACTTTCCATTTCGATCTCGTCTCCCCTGAAAAGCTCGCTTTCTCCGGCGAAGTCGATCAGGTCGACATCCCCGGCGTCGAGGGCGACTTCGGCGTCCTTGCCGGCCACGCGCCCGTCGTTGCGGCGATCCGCCCCGGAATCCTGACCGTCACCGCTGGCGGCACACGACAGAAGATCATCGTGCTCGGCGGCCTCGCCGAGGTCTCAGAGAAGGGCCTGACCATCCTCGCCGACGTAGCCACCTCCATCGAGGAACTTGATCGTACCCAGTTCGCTGACACGATCGCGAGCATGGAAGCCCAGTTGGCGGAAAAGGAAGGCTCCGAGCTCGACAGGGCCATCGAGCGGCTGGATCATTTCAAGAGCATTCAGAGTCAGCTCAATACGACGGCAATGCACTGAGCCACATAGCCGGTGATCGGGTTTCGGATGCGCCGCGCATGTGTTCTAACCGCCGGAGAGGCTCGTGAATTCCTTGACCACGCGCTCATAGACCGGGCGCTTGAAAGGCACGATTAACCGGGTCAGGTTCTGCATCGGCTCCCAGCGCCAGGCGATAAATTCTGGCTTGTGGCCATCGCCCGGATTAGCGACGTCGATCTCGTTGTCCTTGCCGGTGAAGCGCATCGCGTACCACTTCTGGCGCTGTCCGCGATAGCGGCCCTTCCAGGCCCGTCCGGCCACGGTGCGTGGAATGTCATAGATCAGCCAGTCAGATACCTCGGCAAGCTTCTCGACCGAGCGAATGCTGGTCTCCTCATAGAGTTCGCGTTTCGCCGCGAGCCATGTGTCCTCGCCGGGATCGACGCCGCCTTGCGGCATCTGCCAGACATGCTGGTCATCGACCTGCTCAATGCCTGCGCGGCGACCAATGAAAACGAGCCCCCTCTCGTTGAACAGCATCATGCCGACGCAAGTGCGGTAGGGTAGATCGTCGTAACGCGCCATTCCATCAATGTCCTACACGCCTCCTCCGCCCTGAGAACGGAAGGGACTCGGATTAAAGCGTTTTCGAGCGAAGTGGATACCGGTTCGCGTGAAGAAAACGCGTCAGCCAAAATCACGGAGCCACGCTTCTGATTCTATCAAATGCGGAAGGCTAGCTCGATTTTGATTTCAGCATCGCGGTTGTCAATGGCACAAGCATCACGCCACGGCTTTCGAGACCCTTGATCCAAGCGCCAATTCGGTCGATGGAAACTGGAAGCGCCGAAGTCATGCCCACGGCGATCCCCCGCTTCATTGCCAGTTCCTCAAGTCTTGCGAGCGCCTTGTCGATCTCCACCGAGGTCGGAACCGCATCAATGGTCAGGTCGGCCTTGGCGAAAGGCATAGCCTGCCTTTCCGCAAGTTGACCGACGACGCTCGTCGGCGCAGTTCCGTCGTCGAGGTAGCCGAGACCTCGCCCTGCTGCCTCGCGAATGAATGGCTGCATGACCGTGGCCGCAGTGACAAAACGCGCTCCCATGAAATTGGTCAGGCCGACATAGCCTTGAAAGCGGCTCAGCTGCCAATGCAGGCGATCGATATTCTGCTCGGCGCCAAGGGTCGTAAGCAGGGTTTGCGGTCCGGGATCGTTGTCGGGATAATCATAGGGCTCCATAGGGACTTGCAGCAGCACCTCGTGACGTTGCGCATGCGCCTGTTCCACCATCTTACCCGGATCAGAGCCATAGGGTGTGAACGCCAGCGTTACGGCAGCCGGCAGTTTCATGATTGCATCGGTGGTTTTCGTCGCACCGACGCCGAGACCGCTGACCACGATGGCAACCACCGGCGTCTTTGCAGCCTTCGCGCGATCCGCCTCGGTGCCCATTGCATAAGCCTTGAAAGGCTTCAGCCCGTCAGCAGCGATAGCCGGAATCATTCCATAACGCGACTTCTCCAACAGATGCTGACCGACTCCCGTTGCTACCGCCGGTGAGCCAGCGTCCGCCGTATTGAAATCAGGACCGGAGACGACGACGTCCTGACGCGATCCGCTGGATCCATCGATGATGGTGATGGTCTTCTGTCCGGTTGCGGATTGAGCGGCAACGGCGGCGGCACTGTCCGGCTGCTTCGGCGCGGATCTGATGGCCGCAGCCTTATCGTCGCTGACCGAGGTCTGCTGGATCGCAACCCGCGCCACAGGTTCGCCGCCGAGAGGATCGTGATTGAAGAAAACGAAGCCCAGGAAGACGACAAGGATCGATCCCAGCAAAAAACCGGCCACCTGTGGCAGCGTGACAGGAAGCCGTAAGCGGCGCTTGGGCGCGGAGTTCTGTCCAAGCGGCGTGCTGAGATCGTCGGTGGTATCGGCCATGGCCCCCTCGAATCATCCGAATCGAGAATACCATGGGCGCTCGCAAAGGCGGCAACGCGAGATCTGGCAGCGACGCCTGAAGCGACCCCACTCGCAAACGAATTCGGGCGACCCAGAGGCCGCCCGAATCCGAGAAACCGGATGATTTCAGAGGATCAATTCGCTGCCTTGTTTGCGGGTTTTTCAATCGCCGCCTTGTTGCCGGGGGCCGACGACGAGGCGTTGACCCTGACGCCGTGCAGAAGGTCATCGGCCATCTTGAGGGCCTTGTCGTTCTTGGTGTCCGGCGGGACGTAGGATTGCGAGCCTGTCTTCTCGTCGGTGCCGTTTCGGAGGTGCCCCCGCAGCGAGGCCTCGCCCTTGGTGTCGGTTCGTGACTTCAGTTCATCCGGCACATCCTGAAGCACCTCGATATCCGGAACGATGCCCTTGGCCTGAATCGAACGGCCCGATGGCGTGTAATAGCGCGCGGTCGTCAACCGAAGCGCGCCATTGCCCGACCCGAGCGGAATGATGGTCTGCACGGAGCCCTTGCCGAACGAACGGGTCCCGATCAATGTTGCCCGCTTGTGGTCCTGCAACGCGCCGGCGACGATTTCGGAAGCCGATGCCGACCCTCCGTTGGTCAGAACGATCACAGGCTTGCCCTTGGTGAGGTCGCCGGGATGCGCGCTGCGCCGCTGGGTTTCCTCGGCATTGCGGCCGCGCGTCGACACGATCTCGCCGCGATCGAGGAAGGCATCCGAAACGGTCACCGCTTCCTCAAGCAGCCCGCCCGGGTTGTTGCGCAGGTCGATGATGTAACCCTTGAGCTTGTCGCCAAGCTGGCTTTGCAGGTCGGAAATCGACTTCTTGAGCCCCTCGGTGGTCTGCTCGTTGAATGTCGTGATGCGGATATAGGCGACGTCGTCGGATTCGATCCGCGAACGGACCGAACGGACACGAATGTTGTCGCGCACCAGCGTCACGTCGATCGGATTGTCCTGTCCCTTGCGGATGATCTTTAGCCTGATCTTGGTGCCGATCGGACCGCGCATCTTGTCGACGGCCTGGTTGAGGGTCAGTCCCTGCACCGCCTCGTCGTCGAGATTGGTGATGATGTCGTTTGCCAGGATACCCGCCTTGGATGCCGGCGTGTCGTCGATCGGCGAGACCACCTTGACCAGGCCATCCTCCATCGTGACCTCGATGCCAAGCCCCCCGAACTCACCGCGTGTCTGCACCTGCATATCGCGGAAGCTCTTCGCATCCATGTAGCTCGAATGCGGATCAAGACCCGTGAGCATGCCGCTGATCGCCGATTCGACCAGCTTGCTGTCGTCAGGCTTTTCGACGTAGTCGGTGCGGACACGCTCGAACACATCGCCGAACAGGTTGAGCTGGCGATAGGTATCCGACGTTGCGGCTCGCGCGCTTGATCCCATCGTCATAGACCGCGGCTGTGTCACGAACAGCGTCAACGCGGCACCCGCTGCGGCGCTGAGAACAATAAGGGAAACCTTGCGCATCATCCGCGAACCTTTTGACCTTTGTTTGCGACCCACCACGGGGCTGGATCAATGGGAGTGCCGTCCTTACGGAACTCAATGTAGAGGACGGGCTGACTAGCGTTTGCCGCGAGAATCGAGGCGACACGGGAAGTCGATCCCATCGTCGCTACCGGCTCCCCGGTCAACACGAACTGGCCAATGTTAACCGAAATACGTTCCATGCCGGCGATCAGCACATGATACCCGCCACCGGCATTGAGGATCAAGAGTTGTCCATAACTACGGAACGGTCCCGCATACACCACCCAGCCGTCACAGGGTGTCGTGACCTGAGCGCCAGGACGGGCGGCTAACGAAATGCCTTTTTCCGCGCCACCGGCACCATCGGAGCCGCCGAAGTCACGAATCTTCGTGCCGTTAACCGGCAGCACCAACAAGCCCTTGGCCGACGCAAAGGCAATAGCCGGACTGAGCCGGCCGGGATCCTTGAGGGCGCCCAGATTCGGCTTGCCGTTGAGCGCTCCCGGAACACCTTGCCGGCTGGCTGTCGCCGCCGCATTGGCCGCGCTCTTGAGATCCTGCTCCATCTTCGCAATCAGGCCTTGCAGCGTGTCGACCTGGCGCGACAATTCGACCGCGCGCGCCGCCTCCACGGCCATATTTTTTTCAATACCGCTTTGCTGCCGTTGTCGTTCGTCCACCAGCGTCGCCAAACGGGTTTGATCGTCCTTGAGGCTGTCGCGATTGGCCGCCATTCGATCTCGCTCGGCAGCGATTGATTTCCGAAGGCCGACAAGTTCATCGAGATCAGCCACGAGCTTTTCCGCACGCACGCGCATCTCCGGCACAACGGAGCCGAGCAGAATCGCGGTGCGCAAAGATTGCAAAGCATCCTCCGGCCGCACCAGCAAAGCGGGCGGTGTGCGGCGGCCGGCACGCTGGAGGGCGGCGAGCACCTCCACGATCTCCGACCGCCGCGAATCCAGCGAGGCTCGGATTTCCTGTTCGCGGGCGTCGAGCGGCAGCAGGCGCGCTTCGGCCTCTGCAATATTGGTCTCGATGTCACGGACACTGGCGGCGACATCGATCAACTGTTGATTGAGCTTGGCGCGATTTTGACCAATCGCCGCAATGTCGGCCTTCAGTCGCTCCTGCAATTCAACCGCGCTCTTTTGCTGCGCCCGTACCGCGTCCAGATCCCGCTCGCGCTGTTTGATGTCGTCCGACGACGGGTTTGCCGGCGAGGGTGTTCCGGTCTGCGCCATCACGGATGGCGAAACCGCAGACGAAAGACCCGCAAGCAGACAAGCTGAGATCACAAGCATGGAAGCAGGTGGCGACTGTCCGAACCGCACCTCCTGGGACCGTGAACGGAGGCCCTGGATCAGTCCCAATTCAGGTGATCGGCGCTCGTTTGCTCGCACTATGTTAATCCGTTCGCGCCGGCGTGCTCAGCCGAGCGCACTAACCGCGGTGATAAGGATGGCCGGCCAGGATGGTCGCGGCCCGGTAGATCTGCTCCAGCAACATGACGCGTACCATCTGATGCGGCCAAGTGGCAGCACCGAACGCAACGCTCAATCTAGCCCTGCGCCGCAATTCGGGCGAAAGTCCGTCCGCGCCGCCAATGACAAAAACAGTGCTCGCCACCGACTCATCCCGCCAGCGGCCAAGATGTTCCGCAAACGTGGCGCTGTCGATATTTTTACCTTTTTCGTCCAGCGCCACCAGGACCATCTCTTCGGGAGCCAAAGCAAGGACTGCGACCGCCTCTTCGCGAATGCGCTGCTCAACATCGCGGGCGCGGCTTTCCGCAATTTCATGGATATCCAAGCCGCGAAAGCCAAGCTTGCGCCCGATATCCTCAAAGCGTCCGCGATAGCGATCGGCGAGCTCCCGCTCAGGACCCTGCTTAAGACGACCAACGGCAACGACGACGAGTCGCATCTGCGCACGCTAACATGCGAAAATTGAATCGCAGCGGCGAACGGTTCAGACCGTCTTCGCCGTTGCCGTGTTTTGTATCCACAATCTCTCGAGATTGTAGAATTCACGAACCTCAGGCCTGAACACATGCACGATCACACCGCCGGAATCGATCAGTACCCAGTCGCAATTGGGCATGCCCTCGATATGGACTTTCTTGACTCCGGCATCCTTGAGGCCCTTGGCCACATTCTCGGCGACAGCCCCGACATGGCGATTGGACCGACCTGTGGCGATGACCATGTAGTCCGAATAAGCCGACCTGCCGCGTAGGTCGATGGTGACCGCATCTTCCGCCTTCATATCCTCGAGGCGGGAAAGGATCAGCTTAAGGGTCTGTTCGACATCCGGCGACGCCTCCGCAATGACGGCGTCTGCCGAAGTCCTTCGTGTTCTAGGCCCGTCGGTCTTGGCCTTCGTTCTCTTCAGCGCCGACGATCCCGGCGAGGAGGATGAAGCAGACCTGGACAATACAGGTGCGGTCAGGGACCATTTCCTTTCGCTGTACCGACGCCGATTCCCGGCACCGATGGGTTATAATACGCATGTAGGGGCAGAAGTTTCAATATTCCAGTGAGACCGCTCCTTCATGTTTTAAGCTTCCGTCCATCCATGTTCCATCCCGGTTCCGCAGTCCGGTCGAGGACAACCGCGATTTCATTCCCGTGAGGAAAACCCAGGCAGGCAGGCGGTGCGTGGCCAACCGGTCGGCCCTGGCTTCGGGCAAACGCCACCGCGCAAGCGCCTGCGCGGCTGGCGCCGCAAGGGCGCGGAAACTGTGCGGCGGACGATCGACCACCGCGATCGGCACCGCGGCAGCGATCCGCGGCCAGTTTTCCCAGCGATGAAACTGCTCCAGGTTATCGGCGCCCATGATCCAGACAAAGTGCACGTTCGCGCACCTGCGTCGCAGATAGGTTATGGTGTCAATGGTGTAGCGCGTTCCGATGACAGCTTCGAGACAACTGATATCGATCCGCGGATCACTGGCTATTGCCGACGCCGCAGCAGCGCGTTCGCTGAAAGCGCGCAGCGCCCGCGCATCCTTGAGCGGATTGGCGGGTGAAACGAGCCACCAGACCCGGTCGAGATCCAGCCGCTTCAGGGCATACAGGCTGACGGCACGATGCGCGGCGTGAGGCGGGTTGAACGACCCGCCAAGCAAACCTATGCGCATGCCATCGGAATGAAGCGGGATGGCGTCTGAAACGACGGAACGCGACCCCAAAATCAATCCCCGCGCAACCCGCAGGATGATCCAATTGCGCTCACGGACGGACCTGCCCGCTACCATGTATGCGATATTTGAAACTGGTCAGTTGCTCAGCGCCAACCGGCCCGCGCGCATGGAATTTGCCTGTGGCGATGCCGATTTCGGCGCCAAAGCCAAATTCGCCGCCGTCGGCAAATTGCGTCGAAGCATTATGCAGCACGATCGCTGAATCAACCTCGTTAAGAAACCGGGCAGCCGTTTCGGGATCCTCGGTCACGATCGCGTCTGTGTGGTGCGAGCCGTGGCGCTGGATATGATCAATGGCACCACCGCAACCCTCGACCACGCGCGCAGCAATGATCGCTTCCCCATATTCGGTGTCCCAGTCATTATCGGTCGCGGGCCTAACCCGCGGATCAATACTCTGCACGACGGAATCGCCGCGCACCTCGCAGCCGGCATCGATCAGCGTTTCGATCAGCGGCTTCAGAGTGTCCCGCGCACCGGCGCGATCGACCAGCAGCGTCTCGGCTGCACCGCAAACGCCTGGGCGACGCATCTTGGCATTGAGCACGATCGCCTTCGCCATCGCAAGATCGGCAGCGCCGTCGACATAGACGTGATTGACACCCTCAAGATGCGCAAACACCGGCACACGCGCCTCGGCCTCGACGCGCGCGACAAGGCTTTTGCCGCCGCGCGGCACGATCACGTCGATGCCGCCGTTCAACCCGCTCAATAGCAGCCCGACCGCAGCACGGTCCCGCGTCGGCACCAGCGTGATCGCCGCTTCCGGCAATTGCGCCTCGCGTAATCCCTGCACCAGACAATCATGAATCGCACGGCATGAGCGAAAGCTTTCCGAGCCACCGCGCAGGATTACAGCGTTGCCGGATTTGAGACACAGCACGCCGGCGTCGGCGCAGACGTTGGGACGACTCTCGAAGATCACGGCGACCACCCCGAGCGGCACACGCACGCGCTCAATGGTCATGCCATTGGGTCGCTGCCAGCGCTCGGCGACGCGCCCCACCGGATCGTCGATCTCGCGAACGACCTTCACGCCGTCAGCCATCGCCTCCACGCGCGCTTGCGTCAGCGTGAGGCGATCGATAAACGCCGCCGTCGCACCGCCGTCGCGTGCATCAGTGACATCTTCCGCATTGGCCTCGAGAATCGCAGCCGCATTTTTCCGGATCGCGCGCTCCATCGCATCAAGCGCCTGATCCTTCTGCGCCGTTGAAGCAAGACCGAGCGCTCGCGCGGCTACGCGCGCCTGTGTTGCAAGGTCGCTCATCAAGACCGGAAGATCGGCCGAGGTGCCGATCGCCTTCAGGGAAGCAGTCATTCAGGTAACAGTCTTCGTTCCCGTTCTCTCGTTGTATCCCTAGCATAGAAATCCGGGGCCGGCGAGGCAATGACGCGTCATGAAGATAAGGCCGGGCCCGTATCCGCGACATTGAATTCAGACACTGTCAGTCTCGCCAGGCAGGCCACCGACCACGAGATCGTCGCGATGGATCATTTCGGAGCGACCGCTGACCCCCAGAAGCTGTGCGGCGTCGGAAGACGAGCGCCCTTTGATCTTGTCGGCATCGTTTGCATCGTAGGCGACGAGACCGCGGCCGACTTCATGCGTATTTGGGCCGCGCACGATGACGGCATCGCCCCTCGCGAAATGCCCATCAATCCGGGTCACGCCCGCCGGAAGTAAACTCTTGCCGGCGCGTAGCGCTGTAACCGCGCCGGCATCGATCGTCAGCGTCCCCTTGGGCTCCAGCGAACCGGCGATCCAACGCTTGCGCGCCGTGACCGGATTCGCTGGCGTCAGAAACCATGTGCAGGGGCCACCATCCATAATGGCCTGCAGCGGATGCTCGATCTTGCCGGAAGCGATCAGCATGTGCGTGCCGGCGGTTGTTGCGATCTTCGCTGCCTCGATCTTGGTCCGCATTCCGCCGCGTGACAGTTCGGACGCAGCGCTGCCTGCCATCGCCTCGATGTCCGCGGTAACCCTCTTCACTACCGGAATCAGTTTTGCCTCCGGATTGAGATGAGGCGGCGCGTCATAAAGCCCGTCGATGTCCGACAACAGGATCAGCAAATCCGCGCTCGCCATGGTGGCGACCCGCGCGGCAAGGCGATCGTTGTCGCCGTAGCGGATTTCGTTGGTGGCCACCGTGTCGTTCTCATTGATGACCGGGACCGCGCGCCACTCGAGCAGCTTTGCGATGGTCGAGCGCGCATTGAGATAGCGACGGCGTTCCTCGGTGTCCTGCAATGTTACTAGAATCTGCCCCGCGCCGATGCCGTGGTCGCCCAACACTTTCGACCATATCCGGGCCAGTGCGATCTGCCCGACCGCGGCTGCGGCCTGACTTTCCTCCAGCTTCAGCGGGCCGCGCGGCAACTTGAGCTTGCTGCGGCCGAGCGCGACCGAGCCGGACGAGACGATCAACACATCGCAGCCGTCGCCATGAAGCGCCGCGATATCGGCGGCCAGCGCCGACAGCCACGCCGCGCGCACCTTGCCCGCCGCGGCATCGATCAGAAGGGACGAGCCGACCTTGACGACGATGCGACGAAATTTCTTGAGATGTGGGCGGGTCATGGCAATCGACGGTCAATCGAAACGACAGCGCAGCTGTCATCACATGAAAGCGGCGGCTAGGAAAGCGGAATACCGATGGGATCGTTCCTGCTTACGCGGGTATCGCCTAGAGTGACCACGGCTTGGCCCGGGCCACCGGCGTTTTCATTGCCTTCGCAACCGAAGCATCCGCGCCCTTGGCCTTGTCCGAGACGGGCGCTTGCCCGATGACCTCGACAAGCGCGCGCAATGCTTCCGGCACACCATCGCCCGTGACACCTGATACCAGCAGCGGTACCTTCTTCGCGGCGCGCTTGAGGCGGTCGCGCTGCTTCTTCAAATCTTCGGCCGATACCGCGTCGATCTTGTTGAGCGCCACGATCTCCATCTTCTCCGCGAGCGTTCCGTCGTAAGCCTCCATTTCTCCGCGCACGATCTTGTAGGCACGGCCCGCATGATCGCCGCTGGCATCCACCAGATGCAGCAGCACGCGGCAGCGCTCGACATGTCCGAGAAAACGATCGCCGAGTCCCGCGCCCTCATGCGCGCCTTCGATCAGGCCGGGAATATCCGCCAGCACGAATTCACGGCCATCCGCATTCACCACGCCGAGTTGCGGATGCAGCGTCGTGAACGGATAGTCCGCGATCTTCGGCTTCGCTGCGCTGACCTTGGAGAGAAACGTCGACTTGCCGGCATTGGGCAGCCCGACGAGGCCGGCATCCGCGATCAGTTTCAGCCGTAGCCAGATCCAGCGCTCCTCCCCTACCTGGCCGGGATTGGCGTTGCGCGGGGCGCGGTTAGTGGACGACTTGAAATGCGCATTGCCGAATCCGCCATTGCCGCCTTCCGCCAGCACGAAACGCTCGCCGAGCTGGGTAAAATCGTGAATCAGCGTCTCGCGATCCTCGTCGATGATCTGGGTCCCGAGCGGTACCTTGAGCACGATGTCTTTGCCGTTGGCGCCGTGGCGGTCGGAGCCCATGCCGTTGGCGCCCTTCGGGGCCTTGAAGTGCTGCTGGTAGCGGTAGTCGATCAGCGTGTTGAGACCGTCGGCGACCTCGACGATGACGTCGCCGCCGCGTCCGCCATTGCCGCCCGAAGGACCTCCGAACTCGATGAACTTCTCGCGGCGAAAAGCCACGCAGCCGTTACCGCCATCGCCGGAACGGATATAGACCTTGGCTTCATCGAGGAATTTCATAACCGATTAGGTAGGATAGGTGGACTGGCGAGGCAACGGCCGTGCATCCTGATAGGATCACAGCCGGTGCCTGAAATCGTCAGATGAAGCGCTTTCGGGCGAAGCATGTCCTCGGGCTTGCCCCGGGGATGGATGCCGGCTCGGGTGAAGAAAACGCGTCGGCATGCCGTTCCCCAAGATTTTCAGATGTCACCGTTCGCGACGAGCGGCACTATTCCAATGCTTCAGCGACGACCATACGCTGCGGGACAGACGGAAACGATCGATCGGCGTGGACGAGCCGAGCGCTCTGATTCGGTGCAGTTCGACGCCGGTCCACTGGAAGCCGCACTTCTCCAGCACGTTGCGCGAGGCCGGATTGACCACGCGCGCGCCGGAGACCATGCGATCGACGTTATACTCCTCAAAGGCGTAGTCGATCACCGCGCGCGCGGCCTCGGTAGCGAAGCCACGGCCCCAATAATCCACGCCGAACCAATAGCCCAGTTCAGGCGCATCTGGCTCACTCCAATCAACGCCAGCTACTCCGACCGGCACATGATGGTGCTCGACCAGAAACACCATCTCGCGGCTATCGCACGCGACGGCTTCGACGAAGCGAACCGCGTCATCCAGCGTGTAAGGATGTGGCAGACGGCGCGCCATCTCCGCGATGCGACGGTCGTTAGCGAGCGCCGCAATGATCCTGGCGTCCGCATGGGCCGGCTTGCGCAGCGTCAACCGCTCGGTCTCAAGAGCAAACGACCGCCGATCGCGCAGCAAGGGCGTGGGGATGGGCATGTCCTGCAGCATGGTCGGGCTCCGTGATGCGAACGCAAGCCTTCATGCGAGCGCAAAATAAAAAAGGAGGCCGGTTTCCCGCCTCCCCTTGGAGCCATCAATGCCCCACCGGTTCAACAGGTACCGGCGGACGTGATGTCATCCACCGTCTACTCGGCTGCGACTTCCGTCATCGGGAGGACCGATACGAAAGTGCGGCCGCCGGCTTTTACGCGAAACGCGACGCGACCTTCGACCTTGGCGAACAGGGTATGGTCAGTGCCCATGCCAACATTAAGGCCGGGATGCCAGGTGGTCCCCCTCTGGCGGGCGATGATGTTACCGGGAATCACGCGCTCGCCGCCGAACGCCTTGATTCCAAGGCGTTTGCCGTGCGAATCGCGTCCATTCCGCGAAGAACCGCCTGCCTTTTTGTGAGCCATCGCCCGTCTCCAACTTCGTCCGTATCTCTAGATCATTTCCGTGACAGAATCATTCATTTTCTCTCACAGAGATTTTTAATTGCTCTTAATCGTCGGATTTCGCCTTCTTGGCAGCGGCCTTCTTAGCCGGAGCCTTTTTTGCTGGAGCCTCCTTTGCCGGAGCCTCGGCAGCAGCTTTCTTGGCAGATGTCTTTTTAGAATCGGCTTTTTTCGTCGCTGCCTTCGGCGCCTCGTCGCTACCCTCGCCTTCGGCAGGCTTCACGACCTTTTCCTTCTTCGGGCGCGGCCCGATTGTCGGAGCCTTGCCGTCAGCCAGGATCTCGGTGATGCGCAGCATCGTGATTTCGTCGCGATAACCACGCTTGCGCTTCGAATGCTTCCGACGACGCTTCTTGAATGCGATCACCTTGGGACCGCGCTTGTGCTGCAGCACTTCCGCCGCAACCGAGGCGCCTGCCACGGTGGGCGCGCCAAGCACAGGCGTGTCGCCGCCCAGCACCAGAACCTCGCCAAGCTGCACGATCGTCCCGACCTCGCCGGCGATCTTGCCAATCTCAAGTACATCATCCGGAACGACACGATACTGCCGGCCGCCGGTTTTGATGACTGCGAACATCGTTTTATTCCTTCGTGTTCGATCCCGGCCTCGGACAGGTCCGGGCCGGCTTTTTGTTCAGTCGCATGGGTTAATATCGTTTCCGCGCGCTCGGGGCGAAGGCCTGCCGGCCGCGCAAAAACAAGCGGCGCGGGAAGCACCCTGCGCCGGTTGGCGGCTTTATAGTGGCCCAGCGAGGGGAGTCAAGGCAACCGCCCGGCAAATGCCGGCGAAAATGCCGGATTTGGCGGATTTTCGGCCATTCTGGCCTGCTAGGGCGGCGGCGCGCTGGCCTGACGGCCGCCTATTTGATGAGGCCGCGAATATCGTTATCGCGCCAAGGGCTTGGAAGACTGGATTGGGTGCAATAGCGGGCGTTATAGTCGGCGCCGTCTGCACGTCGGGTCGTGAAGCTGCGGTCGTTTGCGATCTCGTAGCTGACAGTCTCCGTGGCGGCGGTCGTGCTGTCGAGTTCGCTGCAGGATTCCCGCACGCGGTAGCTGGTCGGGCCGGTCTGCTCGATCGCCTTGAATTCGCAGAGCGTACGGGCCGCGCCGATGCCGCCGCGGCGAAGCAATTGCAGCGTGGCGTGGGATGCCTGGCCACAGGGGGTGTCGCTGGCGACATAATATCCGCGCTGCAAGGGCAGGCTGGCGGCGGCGATCGGCTTGGCCGGCGGGGCGTTCGCGGGCGACGACGCCCCGCTGTCCGACGGCGCCGTACCATGGGCGGCCGCAACGCACTGCTGATAGGCGAAAATGTATGGGCGCTTGCTGTTCAGTGAGGCGACCGGCAACATGGACTGCTCATTGATCTTTTGCAGTTGCCAGATTTCGGTCGCCGACCACGTCTCGCCTTCGCCGCGACAGGCGAGAGTCAGCCGGATCGCACCGCTGCCGTTATCAGCCTTCGGGGTCGGGACCGACGTGTAACGGCACTGCGTTTCGTGATAATCGACGGATTCTGGACTGATGCGGATATGCGTATCTGTCTGCGCGGCGGTGCCCCAATCGGCCAGTTTGCAGACGCCGGATTTGCCTTCCATGTTCTGCCAGACGCCCTGAAATTGCGCCGGCACCCGCTGCTGCGCGACGCCTTGCGAGGGGGCGGCAAGCACGATTGCCAAGGTCAGGCTCACCATGGTGCCGACGTGAGTCCGCGTCACCAGCTGCTTCATTGTCACGTTCTGGCGCGACCGGATAGGTGCGGTCCGACGCGCGGGACTGTTGCTGCACCAAGTTTCGCTCATCGGGAATCGCGGCCTCCGCTGACCATTGTCCAGCCGTCGGTGTTGCGGATGAACAGGCTGTCTTGTACGCCGGGCGCCGAGAACAGCTGCCCCAATCGCCCGGTGATCGCCGGACTGTTGCTGGTATGAGAGACCGAGAACAGGCAGCGGTAGCGGCCCTGGCCGGCATCCTTGGCGCAACTGATTTTCTTGAAGGCGGTCAGGCGCACCCGCATGCCGCCCTTGCCGCCGGTCAGCGCTAGGATTTGCAGGCACTCGATGCCGAGGACCGGGTCGTTGCGGTAGCCGCCGGATAGGCATTGCCGCTCTAGGTCGCGAATAGCTTGATTAGCCTTAGTCAGCCGCTGGTTGACCAGCAGGAAGATGTCTTCCGCGGTCGGCTCGCCAGGCTCGGCCAGGGCGCTGCCCTCGCTGAAATCGATCAGTTGCATTTCCGCGCGCGCGACGCCGTCGGCGACGGCGGTCTGATAGGCCCCGATCGCGCCCGGTCCGTCGTCGATGGTCCGGGCGTCGACATATTTCAACGCTTCGTTGCGCACGCTGGTCTCCGGATCGCCCGCCGGTTTGACCGCTAACATCGCCGCCCGGAACGCCTGCTGGATCTTGGTGTCGTCCAACAGAGTGCGCTCGCGGGCCGACACGGCGCGCAACAGCCCGTCGCGGTCAGGCGTGAAATGCGCCGCCATCATGCGCGATACGGGCGCGAGTTCGGCCCAGATACGCCGGATGGCGGCAAGTCCATCGAGCGATTGCGGTGCTGCCTCGGCCTGAGCGACCGCCCTGACGTAAAGCGGCTGCGCAATCGCATTCGCCTTCGGCGCCGCTTGCTGCACAAGACCTTGCCGCCGTTCTTGCGGCAGCGACGACTTCTGGATGGTGCCGAGCAGGTCCGACAGCTTGCTCAATGTTGCAAGACTATCGTCGTTGGCGATCAGCGACTTCAGATCCTGATTGAAAACGCTCTCGAGCACCTGATTGGTTTTGGTCTTGAGGCTATCTTCGAAAGCAGCTTTCCGCGCCGGTGCTACGTCGTTGTAGCGGCTCGCCGCCTCCTTGCCGATCGCGGCAATACGTTCCAGCGCCGGACGCTCCAGCGGCAGCTGCCCGACGGTCTGGACCATTTCGTCGAACCACTTGTCCGCCTCGGCGCGGTTGGACAACAGCGACGCGACGTCGACGAAGTGGCGCTGATTCAAGAACGGGTTAGTAACCACCAGATTGTTGAGCGGTTGGATTTTCATGGCGCGGATGCAATGGGTCTGCATCAACTCCCAGATCGAGCGCCGTTGCGCCTCCTGCATGTCCGCAAACGGCAAGCCGAACACCGGCACGAAAGCTTTATTGGCAAAGGCATCCATGATCACGCGTATGCCGGCATCGAGGCTCATGCGATTGAGGTCGGAGCTGGCGACGAACGGCGCGATCCAGTTTCCCAACACCGTGCATTGATCTTGGCGCGAAGGCGCGGCGGCAAGCCGCCCACCGATGCCATCCGCCAGCTTGACCGGTGGCGCTCGCCCCGCGTCGAGTTGCTTCTGCAAGATTGGGGCGGCGCGCGTCAGCAGCATTTCGTTGGGCGGCTTGCGCAGCGAAGTCTGTGCATCGCCCCCAGGCGCTTCCCAGATATCCCGCGTGCTCCACACCGGCACAAGAGCCAGGTTGTCACCGACGGTCGATATAATGAAAGAGCGCGCCCGCGACAGCACATGATATTGCGGACCGCTACCTTCGGGCCGAAATATTCCGGTGGCCTCACGAGTTCCGGCCACCATGAGAATGGTCCGGTGATCGTTGACGTAAAGCGGCACCAGCACGCGCCGCAGCCGGTCGCGCGCGGCGGGCGGTTGATCGTCGGGCATGGAGGCGAACAATTCGGCGAAGCCATCGTTGCTAAACGACACCGTCAGGTCAGTATGGCCGCGGCCGGCGTGGGTCCAGACGCCAGCCATGTTGGCGTTGAACGCGATGGGCTTGCTCTCGCCGTGTCGTTCAAGCTTGATCTGTTGACAGTCGGACGCCGTCAGGTTGCCCGTTAGCTGTTTGCCCGATGGATCGAGCAGCGCGTCGTCAATCCTGAAAGAGAACCGCGGATTTCCCTCGACTACCAAACCAGCGTCAAATTTCACCTGGCTGCCGTCTGCATGGCCGGTGGCAACGACGACCTGTTCGGCGGTCTCGGCAACGCCGGCGCGCGCCTTGTTCAATGTTTTAAATCGAAATATCGTAGCCAGTCGGTCGCCGTCCTGAACGATGTCGGCCTGCGCGTCGTGTGTCTCGGGCTCGCGCCGCTTCGCCGTGCAGGTTATGGTGCCTCGCCATTGTCCCTGAAGCTTGCCCCCGCTGGGCGGTTGCGGTTTTGTGACGGGCGTGTTCGCGGCCGCGGCGTTACCCGATGGCGCTGCTCCGGTGTTGCGCGTGGCGGTAAAATTGTTGCCAATGCCGCCGCAGCCCGGCATGGTGCCTTCGATCATCAGACCATTGTCGCGCAGGCGCCCGACCAGTCCGATCGCGGTGTAGCCGCTAGGGCGTTCGATCCAGTCGCGCGGCACGAAAGTAAACCCGCCCTTGGCATCGATGCTGCCGCTGACTTTGTAAGCGCCGCCTTTGTCGCGCGATTCCGGCACAGCGAAACGGAAAGTGCCTTCGAATTTGGCGTCCGACTGTTGCAGGTCGAGCGTGAAGGCAATGTCGCGGTTTGCGCCGCATGAATAATTGCCTTGCCAGGTGCCGGCGAGATCAGCTGCAAGAGCTGAACCGGCAAATCCGAATGTGCAGGCGGCTACGAGCAAACAGCTTCGGTAAGAAAATCCCACAATGAAATGCCCTGAATAGGTCGGTCGAATGTTTTCGCGAAACGACACGGCGTGAAAAACTGGGTCTTCTGAAAATGCCTTGCAGTCTACGCCGAACGTAAGCATCAAACCTTTTGCGGCGCCAGACAGCGGTATCGCGGGTGTTAACTGGAAGGTCAATGCTCCGATTGTCCGGCCGGGCGGCGCACTGCGTTGGGGGTGCATAGCCCGCTGATTCCAGCGGGATTCGATTCGATGTACCCGTGGAATCGGCCCGCAAGAGCGGCCGGCGCTGCGACGATTTGACCGGACCGTTGCAACCATCCGGTTCCCACGCCGTTGTGTTCCGGGAAAACCAACAATAGCAGGGGCGCAATGGCCGAAGGCAATGCAAGCACCGCAGGCATCGGCAAGCACGGTGTTCTGCGGCTGCCGTCAGTGGATGTCGACAGCTTCAACATCGAATTGAAAGACGAGGAGGGTTTTCTCGGTGACCGCGCCTGTAAGGGGGCTTTCCGGAAAATTCTCGACGACCTGCGCAAGCCGCTGAAGAAAAACGGCGACGATCCGCTCGGAAAGACCCCATCCGCCGAGATCGGCAAAGGATCGCTCGATCAGATGCTGGTCGGCGATGACATTGAGGCCGCGGCGCTGGTGCACGGCGCGATCGAGGAATTCGCGCAGGAACTGGCTTATGTGACCGGGCGCTTCCTTAAGACCAAGGCTTGGACCGACACCGAATGCATCGTGGTCGGCGGCGGCTTTCGAAAAAGCCGTGTCGGCGAGATCGCAATCGCTCGCGCCGACCTGTTGCTGAAAAGCGAGGGCCACAAAATCCACCTGATTCCGATTCGCTTCGACCCCGACGAAGCCGGGCTGATCGGCTGCCTGCATCTGGCGCCCTCCTGGATCTTCGAGGCGTTCGACAGCATTCTGGCGGTTGATATCGGCGGCACCAACATCCGCTGCGGAGTGGTTGAAACGAAATGGAAGAAGGCTGCCGACCTGTCCAGGGCCGGGGTGTGGAAGTCCGAGCTGTGGCGCCATGCCGACGACGAGCCAACCCGCGAAAGCGCGGTGAAGAAACTAGCGAAGATGCTGAAGGACCTCATTTCGCAGGCGGAAAAACAGGGGCTAAAGCTCGCGCCTTTCATTGGTATTTCCTGTCCGGGCGTAATCGAGGAGGACGGATCGATCGAGAAAGGCGCGCAGAATCTTCCGGGGAACTGGGAGAGCAGCAGGTTCAACCTGCCGGGTTTGTTGATCGAAGCCATTCCGGAGATCGGCGGTCACGACACCACCGTGCTCATGCACAACGACGGCGTGGTGCAGGGCCTGAGCGAAATGCCCTACATGCAGGATGTCAAACGCTGGGGCGTATTGACCATCGGTACCGGCCTTGGCAACGCGCGCTACACCAATCGCAGGAATGAGAACAAGAAAGAAAAGAATCTCGAGGACGGAAAGGACAAAGATAAGAAAGACAGGAAAGCTAAGGACTGATCTCCTTTCACAACAAAGTAACCTTGATTGGTGAGGTTAAAATCCGGATCGCGTTGCCGGTTGCGCAAAGACCGCTACGGTCGGATGGTCGCGCAGGTGGTCCGCGAAGCCGCACTTCCGGCCACGATTTTAATGCCGCGGCACGGGACCGCCGGTTATTATCGCGTCCGGCGGTCCCACCACTCAGCCACAACGAGGCACCGATGGCCTCAGTTTGTCCGCGGCTTCCATGGCGAACCTCGCTGCCGGTTCGATTTTGCATTTGATCCCGCGGCAATGTATCAATGCGCGCGTTCTTCGCGCGAACCTGTTTCCACTTCGCCTGAAAACGCGCTAAACGCGGCCCCGTCCGCCCGGGCGGCCCCTGGAGAGGTGGCAGAGTGGTCGAATGCACCGCACTCGAAATGCGGCATAGGTGCAAGCCTATCGGGGGTTCGAATCCCTCCCTCTCCGCCACTTAACGTAAGAATCAATTATAAATCAGTATCTTACAAATTTGGGTGCTTGTCCGCCCATACTTCAGCCCATATTCTGTTTCTGACGTAAAAGAGCCGTCGGCAGTATTGCCCTCACGGCGTCCGAGCAATCGAGCTTCTTGCGACGATCACAGATACATTGTCTCGCGCCCCAGCGCTGAAAGCCTTGCTGGCGAGGTCACGGACGGATCGGACGGGTTTGTTGGCGGCATTCAGCACATGAGCGATCCCACTGTCGTCGACCATGTCGGTGAGTCCGTCGCTGCATAGCAGCAGGGTTTCGCCGGGACCGAGCGGTGCATCGACATTGATGTGTGGTTCGATAGCAATCGGAAACGAAAACCACCGAGCGCCTGGGTGATGACATGCGACCGACGATGGTCCGAGCGGCTGATGCTCTCGTCGGCAACGTCGCCGTGACTGTCCAAGCGAGCAGTGGTTGAACCTCCGGCAGCCGCGCGCGGATCTCGTTGGCAATCGCCTCCTGTACTTCCCATGGGACGTGGCGATTGGCGCGCAGCGTGATCGGGCTTAGCGAACTGCTAGCAAAAAGATCATCGACCCGCTGTTTCGAGAGCGGCTGGAGGTCTTCGGACGACAAATCTAAAAGCAGGCTCATGGGCGTGCCGGCGTTTTGCACGCCGAGCGGAAACTCTACGGTGAAGGACTTATCGTCCGGCGGGGACTCGAGCACAAAGACCCGCCCCACGAAATACTCGTTCATCCGGCCGGCGCGGCCTTCGATGTTCTTGTAGGTGAAATGCTCCAGCACGCCGCGGCTTTTTCGGCGATCATACACGATGACGTTTTTGGCGACCGTGTTCACACCTTCGATGATGGTCGAGGTACATACGAGAAACCGAATCCGTCGGCTGTTGAACAGACGAATAAAATATTGCTGCAAGGCGCGCGGCACGCCACCGTGATGGATGCCGATGCCGTGTTCGAGCGCGTGCGCAACGATCCAGTCGGGATCGTATTTCTCGGCGATCCAGTGTACCGCGTCCGACGCAGCGTCATGGCGCGCGAGCCCGCCTCGTTCGATTAGCAGTTTGGCGACTTGGCTCGCACTGCCGGGAGACTGGCAGTAAATGATCGTGGGCCCGTCGAGCGTCTTGCAGAGCTCAAGCAGGCCCGCATCACGCGCGTCGCCATGCGTGGGCAGGTTGAGATTGACGACATCGACCGCCACGGTCGAGAATTCCGACGGGATGAAATGGTGCTCGTAGCGGTCAAGGCCCTTGATTGCCTCGATATTTGGCCCGAGCAGATAGAACTGCGCGCCGGTCTTGGCGAGCTTGTGAAAGGCAAGGTTAAGGTCGATGGCGCGGTCGGACCCTTTTTCGGTTGCAAGGTTGATCTTGTAAAATTCGTCGATGACGAAGAACTGGGTGTCCGCCAGGTCCTCGCGGCTGAGGACCCGTTCTTGCGTCAGCACATAGACCGTAATCCGTTCGGCCTGCGCTTTTTGGCTGGGATGCGTGATGATGGAGCAGCGTTCCCCGAACCGGCGCAACAGGCGGCGGCGGGTTTCGTCGATGAGAGAAAGAGTTGGGACGACAATGACGATTTTGCGGAATTTCTCGGAAGCCACAATCTCGTCGGTGACGAGGCTCTTGCCAGAACTGGTCGAGGCGCTGAGCACCACATTGGTGCCGCGCAGGAGCTGATGGTAGATGCGTGCCTGAAGGCTATGAAACACAATTGCGCTGTCAGCGTTGTCCGGCCGGTGCAGCTCGAAGGCGAGCTGGTCGGCGACATCCGCCGTAGCGATGGTTTCAGAGAGATACGGGAACAGGCCGACATTCCGCACCAGGGTCATCAGGACCGCGCGCTGTGATTCCTCGAAACTGTCAAGGACGGCCAGTGCACGGATGACGAGATCGCGGCCTGCATGGTGGGTATGGGCATTGTTCACGTGCTGCGTTATTCCGCGCAAGATGTTAACACGCTGGTCCGACAGGATGGGCTTCTGAAGCGCGCTGCGGAGCTCGGCGTAATCCATGGTCTAGCCGCCCATCAGGGTTGTGAAGTGCGCGGTCAAGGTCGCGACGCATGCGATCGGCACCAAGAAGATGTGGACCTTCACGTTCTGCAGGGTGGATGGCAGGCGCGGCTTTAGCTCGGCGTAGGACGCTTGCACCTCGGCGATCAGGTGCGTGCGATAGTCGCTAGCGTAGCCCGCGCCCAAAACCGTGCTGTCGTAGGCGATCAAAATCGGAATGCATATGGCCTCTACCAGGTCATCGATCGGCGCGTTGCGCGCGAGCGCCGCTTCCAGGCTGGTCGGCAACAGATGCAACGGTTCCCGCAAGGCAAGAATGGTTTCCCGCTCTTCCTTTAGGAAATCGGGATCGAGCACGTGTTCGAGATCCTCCAGCGTAGCTTTGAGAATCGCCTCATGACTCTCCGCAGTGGAGATGGTGGCCCGGCCAAGCCAGAGTTCGTCGCCCCTCGCGTAATGGACGATATGGGCCGAGCCGAAGCTGCGCAGGCCCGTCGCAGATTGATAGAAAAGCTTACAGGCTATCGGTTCGCTGCCGAAGCTCTGGCGGATGACCACGTGGAGCAGGGTTTCGCCGACGAGTTGCTGATCGGAGGTGGCGCGCTGGCGCTTGATGGCGTTAACGGCATCCCGCGTCTTTCGCCGCAGCTGGAGATGCTGCACGGACGCAAGGTCGCTCGCCTTCAAGGCAATCTCAGGAAGCCAATCGACGAGATGGTCGGCCAATTGGCGCGAACGCCAGCGTTCGTTTTCAAAGCGCACGTCGTAGCTCGAAAGCGCGCGACGCAGTAAGTCCTCAGACACGTGGTGCAGATCGGCAAAGAACGCTTCGGTCTTGGCGCGATAAGGCTTAGAGGTCCGCTGCTGCGCAGCTTCGGTATTAGCAAGGTGCTGCGTCCACCAAGCGATGCTGATTTCCCGGGCAAGCACCTTTTTCTCTGGCTCGCTGACGCGCGATGCGGTCGCGGCGTCGTCAACGATCCGCAATAGGTCCTGATAGATTTGGTCCACATGTGAGGCGGTCGGATTGCAGCCAAAACGTTCCGCGATGACGCTGATCCTTTTGTGGTTCGAGGCGATCAATGCGGTGACGTCTCCGGTCACTTGCCAAACGGTCTGCTCGGCCCAATAGACAAGATCGTTTCTTAGCGGCGAAACGGTCTTGAGTTGCTTGGCAAGCTTCCCACCCAAATCGGCCGCGGGCTCGCGGCGAACGCGCGCGCCTCGTTCAAGCTTCAAGCAGGCCAACGATTTGTTCACGTCGCGGCGCGATACGATACGAAAGCGTGCGTTGGGCCCTTGCCGGTCGCACAAAAGCGATTTCTCGACCAGGGAGGTTGGTTTCTTGGGTGGACTGCGTGTGGTGACCTCGTCCTTTGTCCACTTCCGATCACCCTCGGTCGTTTTGACCTGGACGTATTCCGGGTATTCGGTCTCACCGGTTCGCCATAAGAGGAAGATGTCGTCGGCGGTCTCGCATTCGACTTTGGCGAGACGCGGATCGTCAATCATGGTCAGCACGAAGAATGCGGCGACGTGATCCTGATATTTGAATCCCCGACGCGCTGCGACGCCGCCCGCATCGGAGGCGGGCGCGTCGTTGGTGCCGGTGAGATCGATCACACTCATCAGGTCAGCCCAAAGGATCACGGTGAAATGGTTGCGAATCCAAGTGGTACTGACAAAGAGACAGGTTCCAACCTGAACAATAGGAGAACAAGTCAACAAATTCTGCCGTTCCATTAGCTTAGGGGCAGTTTCGCGCCAAAGCGAGCCCCGCGGCCCAGACGCCGTAGCTGAGGCGAGAAGAGATGACTGGCGCCACGGGCGGGTTTACTGGAATGATGATCGGGAAGGTCCAAGCAATGGCTGACATTCGATCTGCAAAAATCGAACGCCGATCGACATCGTGAAAGGTGAAATCGAAATCCGCGGATGCACAGATGCCGGCGCGTGTGATCGCGAGTGTTGCATCGTGGCGGATAACCAAGAGAACTCCAAGCTCTTTCCTTAGCTGAAGATTTCGGAGGCGCCTATATTTGGTATCTGGTGCAAAGGAGCGATGCGCTTTCGACTGTTCTGCGACGACGGGTTCGCGCCATTTTCGCGCGAGCCGAGAGTCTTACGAGGACAACTTCGTGCTTCAGTCAGGTACGCAATACGCGACGAACAGCGAACTGGATAAAATTCTTTCGCCATCGACGTTCGTCAAGAAGGCAGCCCCCTTGTTTGCGTCGGTTGGGGGGCCGGTACTAGATCTTGCTGGTGGATCGGGCCGCCACGCGTTTTACCTTGCCCAGTTCAACATACATGTTGATTGCTTAGATCTAGACCTCGATCCCTACTGCGTCATGCGGAGGCGGTTGTCGAAGTATCCTCACTTGCTATCGCGCGTTAGCTCCACAAGCTTAGACCTATCCAAGGACCATTGGCCATTCGTTAGCGGGTCCGTCGGAGGGATTGTAATGGTGGATTTCCTACTTCTTTCGGTCTTTCCAAAAATTACGGACTCTTTAGCAAAAGACGGACTCTTTCTTGTTCAGACCGTCGGCAATCGTGGGAAAAACTATCTCCAACTGCCAAAGGCAGGGATTTTGAAACAAGCACTTTCGGAGAGTTTTGAAATCTTGCACTACGACGAGCGCCGTGCTGGTCCTAGCAGCGCTGGCGCCGTGACTGTTTGCTTGCTGGCTAGACGTTTGTAGCTTTGCAAGGCATTGCAAATAACTATGAACCATTGACCTAGGTTGCGAAGCATCACCCGGTCTGGGCCTTAAGAAGGATCGACATCCCCGTCAGCCAGCCTGAGACCGCCAGCGGTGACAGAGAGAACGCACTGAACGGGATGCCTCGGTCAGTTTCTTCGGCGCGGCGTCGTCCTGCAGAGCTAATATCTGGGAACGCGATGTGTCCGACAGTCGAAAGGCCCGTTTGAGCCGGAGCCTTTGATGTTCGCGTTATAATATTTCCCCATCGATGGGGCCGTCAGGAAGGCCTCAAAGGTCGGTGCGGGCATTTCGCAATACGGATAATAGACCGATCTCAATTGCACCACCATGAACTGCTGTGACTTGTCATAGCACGCTCGATTGATGAAGCTGCTCCGCGAGACATCGGTGCAGGCGAAACGAGCGAGATCCAACTTGCCATAATACTTCACGTCGATCGTCTCCGCCATCACCCAGGAGACGCCGGCAAGATACGCCGTGATGAAAACAGCTGCGCAAAACGAAGATCGGCTTTCTAGGCACATTGCGTGAACTCAGGGGTGTTTTTCGTTTTTAGCAGCGCGATCATCCGCGGCGATCGCTTCCTTCTCGCACATGAAGGCGCCGCGCTTGGTGGCGCCGTAGCTCTTCGTTCCTGCAAAATGATAGACCTTTGTCGGCAGGTTGACCCACACCACCGTATCGGACGGGCACCGGGCTTTTGCCGAAGCCTCGTCACCAAATTGCCCCGCCTCGAGCGTTGCGTTGCCGCCGGGATTGGAAGGTTGCTGCGTCGGGGCGGGTACGGGCGCGGCTGTCGTAGGAGCCTGCCTTTGCGTTGCCGAGGCCGGGGCGTTCTGTGTAGCGGTAGGTTCTAATTGTTTTGGAGAGGGGGTAGCGGGGGTCGGCTTTGGTGCGGGAGCGATGGCGCTCGGCGTAGCGCCCGCCCTGCACTGCTCAACATAAACCCGCTCTAGGACGCCGCGGGCTTGCATACCCGCCTTATCGGCGCGCCATTCGGCGGTGCATTCTTTGGCGGTCTTATGGGACGATGAGGCGCTGCTCGGCAGGATCGGCCCTGCAGGGGGCGTCGTGGCACTCGGCCTTGGCGGAGATGAGGAAGCCGCTGGCGTCCCTGCCGATCTGCATTGCTCAACAAAGGCTTTTTGGGTGACGCCCCGAGCTTGCATTCCCGCCTTGTCAGCGCGCCATTCGGCAATGCACTCTTTCGCGGTTTTTGTTCCGGCAGATGTTGCTTGCCCGCGCACCGGTGGGGGTGCTGCCTCAGCTGGTTTCGCCGTTTGCGAGGAGGCTGTTGGCTCTGTCCCACCTCTGCATTGTTCAACATAAGCTTTTTGGGTTACGTGCCGAGCTTGCATGCTCGCCTTCTCCGCTCGCCACTCCTCTGTGCATTCTTTCGCCGTTTTTGCAAAGGCGGGAGCTATCGAGATGCTGCATACAACCGCAGCAGTGATAAGGAGACCATTGCCAAGCTTCATATTCGTTCTCCTAGTTCGGTGGCTTCGCTAATGCGCTCGACTCTGTGATCGCGCAAACGCCCCGACTGAACCTTGGACGTCCGGTCGTAAAAAAGCCGCTGCAGGTGTTTTTCTCGTCGCACTGCTCGCATTCCTCCACGAAGCCGTTTTTCCAGTCCGAGATCGACTGGAGCGCATGCGGCCATACGGACTTTGGAAGAACACATTTGGGAAGGTTGTAAACGGACACGTTGACGCCAGCAGCGCTCAGATGATCGACAGCTCTCGCGAGCCCGTCGCCATAGTCCACCGGATCCATCCAGAGCACGCCGTCGTTTGCAATGGCAAAGCCCGTGTTTTCCAGCCCCATCAATGCGACATGGTCGACGAACGGCAGATTGCGGGCAAGCCAGCGGCCCGTCTCCTCGATGATCGGCGCGGTCAGTGCATGCAGGACGACGCGGATTTCCACGCGTTGTCCTCGGTCCTTGAGCTTCAATATGCCCAGGATTGTTTCATCGAATGCACCCTTGGCCTGCACGACGTGATCGTGGACGTGATCGACCGACGCATAGATCGGAATGGCCGCCATCAGAGCCCTGTGACCTATTTCTTTCCAAGCGTCGACAATCCGCGAGTTGGCGAAAGCACGGCCGTTGGTCAATACCTGGATGGCGGTCGCCGGAAGCAGGTCGCGGCACTCAGTCAGAACGGCGATGAAATCCTCCCAATCCGACAGGGTTTCTCCGCCAGTGAATGTCAGCGCATGGGTTGCCTGGTCAATGAGAGGCAGGCTTTCCCTAATTTCGCTAAGGATCCACCGATCATCGACATCTTTCGGTGGTTGCGAGCACATCAGGCAGTAGTTGTTGCACCGTTCCGTAACCAAAAGCGAATTGTGCGCCGAATTCCGGCGATACAGCGTGCGAAATTTCCTCGACGCATGATCGAAGCCGACCACATCGCCGTCCGCGAGATAGTCATATTTCCTGGGGACCGTGAGGAGCCGTCCTGCGAAAAGGCCAGATAGATCGACAACGCCGTCGGAGATCACAACGATTGAAGGCCAATTGGCTTCTACAGCGTGCCGGATGTCCTCAGGCGTTCTGGCGAGCGCGAAGTCTGCCACGTGACGCTCGGCGGCACTGTCGACCGACCGAAGCCTGAGGACCGAGCGGGCCTTATCCGAGGAAAACCCAACGCTCTGCGAGGCAGTGCCGTAGAGTGGAAGGGTCATGCGGCGGCCCACCGTCGCAAGATGGCAGCATCCTCCGGTGAATTCTCCAGAATGTTCAGTAGCAGGCCCATGATGCCCTTTTGCCGGGCGCAAAATGCCGACAGAGGCTTGATTCCCAGGACGTCTCCCTGCGTCGCATGATGATATACCGGATCTGCTCCGCAGTGGCTCTCATACACGCAGGTCGAGCATTCGGGTGCGCACTGCGTCAGCGAAGACGAAATTGTGCTGATCAATTTGTCCGACAGAAGGAGCGAATTGTAGTTGTCGTGCTCGACGTGACCGAGCCGGAAAGCGTCGTCACCGGTCTCGGCCAGCATCCTGCCTTCATCCGAAGCGAAAACACTGCCGTCATAGTTGTAGACCAGTGCGCCAAGACCGGCGCCGGCCGGGCTGCGCAAATCAACATAGCCGATGGGGCGGTCCGAGAGCATCCGTGTGAGAAGCAGCGCCGCGTAAAATTCCCGGAACGGGGTGCCCTGTCGGTTGATTTCCAGAACCCGTCGCAATCCGCGCTCGTAGAACGCAAGCCACTTCTGCGCGTCATACTTTGCGAACTGCTTCGTTTTGATCGCAAATCCGAACGGAGAAAGGGGGCGCAAGAAGATGCCATCTAGCCCCAATTTTAGATATTCGTCGATGATCTCATCGACGCGGTCCAAGCTCGCTTCCGTGGTAGTCATCAAGGCCCCAACCCTGCCGGGACCTAGAAACTCCCTGGCTCGCCGAATGCCGGCGATAGCTAGTTCATGGCTGTTTGCACCGGGTCGAGGACGGTTCTTGTTATGCAGATCGGCCGGACCGTCGAGGGAGGTTGAGAGCAGGACGCTATTCTCTTTGCAAAAATTGAGAACGGTGTCGTCCAACAAGGCCAAGTTTGAGGCAATGACGAAGTCGAGCTTCTTGCCGGACCGTTGCTTCGCAGCGGCAACAATTTTCCTGATCAGCGAAAAATTGAGAAGCGGCTCGCCACCCTGAAACTCAATCTTGATCCGTGCTGCGGGGCTGGCGAAGGCAATATCCAGGGCACGCATTGCCGTTTCTTCGCTCATATCGAAGCGCGAGCGATCGGTGCTTTGGCGTGATACCTGGCAGTAGGGGCAAGAATGTTCGCAGCGTAGCGTTACGACAAAAATATGCAGGGGGGTCACCTGCTGCAGAAATGACATCCGGCTTCTCAGCCGAGCCGCCAAAAGCTGTCTTTGCGCCTTCTGGTCTGTTCCGGTGACCAGATGAGCCGCATAAGCCTTTTCGTAGAGGCCGTCGCCGGGTCGAACCTGAAGGTCAATTAGCCTGTGCAGTTCATCTTCGGCCAGGCGGGTGAAGTCGCCGACCAGGTTGGCCACAAGGTATTGGTCGGTGCCGGTGCGCTCAAAATTGAATGGTAGCAACGAAAGATCCGTTGCCGCACCGAAAGCCTCAGGAGATAAAAACCGTGCCATAGTCCCCCGGCTGGACCTTATCCGGCATCATTTTGATTGGCAGCGAGCGCTCCGAAGGCGAGTGCAAGAATGACGTTCCGAACCCCTTCGGTTTTTTCCGCAACACGGGCCCGCAAGTTTTCGTCGGCCACAAGATTTAGAAACCGCTCCTTCAGCTCGTCCGAACTGAGTACGGCCCCCTTTTGCGGGTTGGCAGAAGAAACCAAGCGGCAAACATAACGGTCGTCCCCCCGGTCAATCTGGCAGGTCGCCGTTCCGATCAAACGATAGGCTGCCGCATCCAAAGCACTGAGACTTTGGAGGCTTGCATCGAAATCAACAGCTGCCTCGACCGGCGATGCCGCTGGAAGCTTACCGGCTGGAGGCATGAGAGGCGTGGGACGCATGTGAAGCATGCGACGCGTGGGAACTATGTCCTGCGACGATGGTGCCGTCTGCCTGCTTGGTCATGACGAACCCAAGAAGATCTTCGCCCACCTGATAGTAGGCATTTGGCTTAAGCTTATCTCCGGTTATTCCCGCCGCTACCGAGCTCGAATCATCGGTCACTATTGCCCTTGCCTCGGCGCCCTGAACCGACATTCCAGTGAGCGATGCGAGCGCAGCACCAAGAGAAAGGACAATTTTTGATTTCTCAGTCATCATCAGCCCCGTTTTGCCTAGCGTCCGTGTATATACAACCTTTGAGAGCGGGACGTCTATACTTCCCCCGCGTCGAAGCGCACGTTTTTAGTCGCGGAAGTCCGCGGGCCCGCAGGAGGCTGGGAGCCCCCTGATCGCTTCAACTCTTGTGAAGGCTCCGACAAGGCCGAAATGATTGAACGCATCCCCGAGGCTGTATACTAGATTTCGGCGAAATGGCCCACATTAGACCAAGATTTTGGAACGACACGCGAATTTGGTGCCTTGCCAAGGGGCGTTCACCGCGCGATGGGTGGCGGCCGATCTAGGCTCAGGACTCATTGATCAGAGCCAGAAGATAACGACTGCTGCGATGCAGATGGCGGACATGAAGGTATGTGCACATCGGTCGTAAGGGTGTGGACGCGCCGCCAGTCCTTGAGCCTGCCGAACGTGTTTTCGATCTTGTGCCGTTGGCGATAGAGCACGCGGTCATGTTCGATCGGCTTTGCGCGGTTGGACTTCGATGGGATGCAGGCCGTGATACCTCGGGCTGCGAGCGCCTGGCGGAACCAGTTGGCGTCATAGCCCTTGTCGCCGAGCAACTGCGTCGCGGGCGGCAGCGCATCAATCATCAATGCGGCCCCGGGCAAGCGCAACACTCTGATAGGTCTTAACTTCTTGAAGGGAAAGAGGTCTTCAATGAATTGGTGCCCAGAGGCGGACGAAAGAAGAAAAGCACGGATAAGTAGTTACGTGAGGTGGGAACGGCGTTCTGTTTCTCACTTTCCCATAGCGTTTTAATTGCCAGTTCCCACTGATTTACCGCGGTGGTTCGATGCCCCTGGGGCGCTAGCAACTATGATGAATAAACAACGTGAAGCGGAGCCGCAGCGTTGGGCACTGCCACAGCACCATATTGACGCCATGCTGAGAGTATGTGGCGGTGAGGAGCGCGCGGTCGGCGCTCGCATGCGGTTTCGGCTAATGCCCGACAATAGTCTTGAATTTGCTGTCCTGGTTGCGGCGCCCGACGACTTACGGGAATCCGACAATGACAATAAGCCGGAAGTGAAGGCTGCCAACGACGACTGGCCTTCCGAGGACAAGGCAGCTTAGATGCCGCCGGCTTTCTCGCTCGATTGGCTCCGTCTTGAAAAACGGGTCGCTTTCGGACCTGTCTTGGCGCCTACCTTCCGGTGGAAGGCCAGCGTTGGAACCAACCCGATCCGGCGTAATTGAATCAAATTCTTGAGCAGCCCAATTTTGAGGCTTTCTGCCGGTAGGAGGCTCCGGTGACCAACGCAGACATTCTCGCAAAAGTTATTTTGGATATTGACTTGGTTTTGGTCGAACACATTCAACCATACCGAACGGAAGATCCGCACCGCGCCGTAGAGAAAATTTTGACGATCCTGGTGCAAGCCAAGGCGGTTGAGATCGCCGAGCGGGTTCAGGTTGGATACGGCAAGCTCACGCTGGTGAAGTAGGTGTCACGCACCGCGGCACCAAATCAGCACACGCAGATAGGACAAAATGTCCCGTCTGCGCGCAAGCCGACGCCCTAGAACTTGAAGCTATGGCGAAGCGCAGGCTGGGGAGAGAAGAGATGTTGCCAAGAATGGTCAGCCAAGCTCTTCCATTCTGGAAGAGCTTCCAACCATTTCCGACATTGGCCTCCCGCGCTGGTGGATCCGCAGCGAGAGGACGCGAAGGACATCACGCTGGCCGCGGAGCGACCGACGGGTCCAGCCAGTATATATTCCCGTGGACCGGTGGGTTATCTCAAATCGGCCGAAACTCGCCGGCGTAGCCCATCCGACTTGATCCACAAGATCGCAGCGAGTTGAAACGCTCGCAAACGACAACAGTACGGCATTCTGCTAGGCGAGTATATGCCAAACCTTACTCGGAGGGTCTATGAGCGTTGTCGCTGCCTATTTGTACAGAAACGGGCGACGCGCTGCACCTGTTTCAATTGATGCGCCACCCGTTCTCGCAGACGACAAATCTGAGTTCATTTGGATCGGCCTTTTCGAGCCTTCCGAAGGAGAGCTTCGCACGCTTCAGCAGCGTTTTGTTCTTCATCCGCTCGCGGTTGAGGATGCGTTGAAGGCGCACCAGCGTCCCAAAATCGAAGTTTATGGCGACCAGCTCTTCGTTGTGGCCCGCACGGCGTATTTGGTCGGCGAAGCAAAACGCATAGCTTACGGTGAGACGGCGATTTTCATTGGCGAAAACCATCTCATCTCGGTGCGCCATGGATCGGCCCGTGCGCACACAGAGCTACGCAGCCAGCTGGAAGCTGCCCCGTCGCAGTTGTGCCACGGTGTGGATTATGTGCTCCACGCCATTCTCGACTTCGTCGTCGACGGCTATATGCCGATCGTCGACGAGGTTGAGGAGGAGGTGCTGGCAATGGAGCATCGCGCACTCGATGCCTTTCTAACCCGCGACGACGTCACCCGGCTCTTTACGCTGCGGCGTGACCTCACCCGCTTTGAGCGCATCCTTGGGCCTATGGCCGAATTGTGCAGTAAGCTGGTGCACTTCGATCTACCTTGCCTGGACGTCGAAGCTCGTCCCTATTTTCGCGATGTGCTCGATCATGTGAGGCGCATCGAGAACAGGATTGGTGGCCTGCGTGACGTTCTGACCTTTGTGTTCGAGGCAAGCACGTTACTTGAGCAGCAGAGGCAGGGCGCTATCACCCGCCAGCTCGCGGCTTGGGCAGCCATACTTGCGGTCCCAACCGCTATTGCGGGCATCTATGGCATGAACTTCGAGCATATGCCGGAACTTAAGACCCGCTACGGCTATTTCATCGTCGTCGCGATCATCGCGCTGCTATGCTCAGTTCTCTTTGTCCGCTTCAAGCGCGCACGCTGGCTTTGAGTCAGTGAAGAGATAGTCTCGTTGTGGCGGGTCCCGAAAGGCCCTTGTACAGTTGGGTCGAGCGGCTCCCGCCACTTGGGAAATTCTCCAGTTAGAGCGCACCTACACCACATTTAGAAAGCCACTGTCACCCGATGACAGTGATCCGCTCACCTAATACCACCAAGCATGGCACAGTGACCCATTGTCCTTCGCTCCCCTCACCAACGAGTCACCACGGGGCATTGCATCTTCGCCGCGCCGCATAACGTGACAAAAAAATATTTTCGAAAGAAGCCCGTCAGTCGGGCGTTCGTGTCTTATCTTATTTTTGAAAAATATGACGCGGAAACTTCGCTTCTCTGTCCGCTGGTCCCGTTCTCGTTCGTAGTGTAGGGGGAGTTTTTCTCCCCTGTGCAAACTTCGCCGCGCTGCGGACGTACCAGCGCGCTCTTTTCCTAGTCTAGCGCTCGCGCTAACTGCGCGATTTTTAAAACCTCACACCTTCAACTCACAAAAACCGGAGTTCGGCGAAATGCCAGAAACGAAGCCGTCTTCGGGCGGCTGCTATAGCAGCCCATTCAAATCAGCGAGTAGAGAGCGCATGATCCGAGACTCCCGTTGGTCGCTTAGATCAAATTCAGACCGATGCCTTCAACAGCCCGCGGCCTTACCTATCGAATGCAAAGATCCGCTTCCAGTCCTTCTTCATGTCGACCACCGTCCACCTGTTCACCGCCGCGGCGTCGAGCGCTATATCGAGTTTCCCGAAATGCGACTGGCGGTCGTAGGCGTATTCGCGTTCGGAGTCGGTATGGTGGACGATCAGACCGAACCGTGCGCCGGTGGCGCCGAGCGTCGTCCATTGCAGCATTTCGAGATCGCCGTCGGAGTTTCCGAATGCCGCGATCGGACGGCGACCAATGTGTTCGTTGATGCCGATCGGCTTTCCAGCCTTGTCATCGATAAAGTTCATGTCGGGCAGCCGGAAAAGTGTCGGCTCATCGTCCTTCATCTCAAATTTAGTCTTAATCGACGACCCGATGACCTGCTCTGGCGGCACCCCGTAGATTTGCTCGGTCCACGGGCGCATGAACTCGATACCGCCGCCTGACACAATGTAGGTCTTGAAGCCGTTGGCCCGGAGGTAAGCGAGCAATTCGAGCATCGGCTGGTAGACCAGTTCGATATAAGGCCGATTGAAACGGTGATCTCGCGTGGTCGCGAGCCAATCGCTGACGATTTTCTCGAATTCTGCAGTGGTCATGCCGGCATGCGTCGCGGCGATGATTTCGACCAAACCCTTTTCGCCGGAAGCCGCCACGGCCTTCAAGTCGCCGTCCAGCACCGCGGCGAAGGGCTGCTTGGTCTTCCAGTCCGGATGTATTGGCACCATCGCTTTCGCGCGATCGAGCGCAAAGGCCAACTGGACATACATCGGTTGCTCGACCCAAAGGGTGCCGTCGTTATCGAAGGTCGCGATGCGTTGGTGGATTGGAACGAAGAAAGGTCCGCCTTGCGTGGTGACGCGCGCGACGAAATCGAGAATTGAAGCTTTGGTCGCGCCCTCGTTCCATGACGGTAGCGGATCGCCTTGCGCTTGTGCCACGGCTGAGGTGAAACGAAGCGAAGCCGCGAGCAAGGGTATCATCGTCAGCGACGAGAGGAGAGCGCGGCGGTGCATATGAGGAGGCCCCGAGTTCATGATCGTCTTTCCTTTCAGGTCCGGAGAGTAAGGCGATCTTGATCTAAATCAATGCATGATTATGCGTGGACCCAATCTTCGAACCTCTGGGTTGGTACGCGTGCGGCGCAATACCCGGGGCAGAATTCGGATAGGGTGACGAACAATTCCCCGGCGGTAGGCATATGACGAACACCTTACAGGGTGATTTTCCGCACCGGAATCTCGCGGCTGATGGCTTGGAACGCATTTCGCGCGTCACCGTATTCCCGGCCAACGGCTACGGCCTGCACGATATGATCGGCAATGTCTGGGAAGGGACCGGCGATTGGTGTTCCCAAAAGCACAAGCCCTACGCTCTGAAAGTCTGCTGTATCCAGCAAAATCCTCGTGGCGAGGATCGATGGGCGAGCTACGACTCTTGTCAGCCGAAATCTCAGGAATCCCCGCAAGGTGCTGAAAGGCGGCTCGCATCTTTGGCTCCAACTACTGCCGCCGCTATCGTCCGACCGCGCGTCATGTCGAGCCGATCGACACATCAGCGAGCCACGTCGGCTTCAGGTGCATCATTAGGAAGAGGATCATGTCATGAGCAACGATAGGATTCCCGCAAAGCCTGAGCTGAGCACGGGACCAATCGGTGAGGGATTGAAACGCCGCGATTTCTTGCTGAGTGGCAGTTCTCTCGTGGCCGCTTCGGCGCTCTCAGCCGTCGGATTGACGAGTCCCGCAAAAGCGCAGCAACCAGCTACCGCGCCCGCTGCGGCCGGCCAGCGGCCGAACATCGTCGTGATCATGGGCGACGACATCGGCATCTGGAATATCGGCGCTTACCACCGCGGGATGATGGCCGGTCGGACACCAAATCTCGACAAGATCGCCGCCGAAGGCATGCTGTTCACCGATTACTACGCCGAAGCGAGTTGCACAGCGGGTCGCGCCAACTTTATCACCGGCGAGCTGCCGATCCGCACCGGCATGACCACGGTTGGCCAGGCCGGCGCTCCCACAGGCTTGCCAGCGGAGGCCGTGACCATTGCCACTGCGCTGAAAGGTATGGGCTATGCCACAGGCCAGTTCGGCAAGAACCACCTTGGCGACAAGAATGAGTTTCTACCGACAGTGCATGGCTTCGACGAGTTCTTTGGCTATCTGTATCATCTCGATGCTATGGAAGACCCGGCCCACCCCGGTTATCCGCAGGAGCTGTTAAACACAGTCGGTCCGCGCAACATGATCCACTCATGGGCGACCAATATGGACGATGCCACCGTGGATCCGCGCTGGGGCAAGATCGGTAAACAGAGGATCGAGGACGCTGGGACGCTCTATCCCAAGCGGATGGAGACCGTGGACGACGAAATCCGCGATGCGGCAATCAAATTCATCGAAAAGGCCAAGGCCGAAAACAAGCCGTTTTTTCTTTGGCTTAATCCGACACGCATGCATATCGTCACTCATCTGTCGGAAAAATACCAAAAATTGCGCAATGCGAAGAACGGCTGGTCCATCCACGAAGCTGGCATGGCGCAGCTCGACGACGACATCGGGATCGTGATGCAAAAGTTGAAGGACATGGGCGTCGACGAGAACACCATCGTCATCTTCACGACCGACAACGGCACCGAAGTCTTCACATGGCCGGACGGCGGGCAAACACCGTTCGCACAAAGCAAGGGCACAGTAATGGAGGGTGGCTTCCGAGCCCCGGCGATGATCCGCTGGCCCGGCAAGGTTCCGGCCGGCAAGGTCGAAAACGGACTGATCTCAGGGCTCGACTGGTTCCCGACACTTTTAGCCGCTGCTGGTAATCCGAACATCGCCAACGAACTGAAGAAAGGAAAGCAGATCGGGGACCACACCTACAAGTGTCACCTGGACGGCTACAACCAGATGGACATGATTACCGGCAAGGGTCCGTCCAATCGGCATGAAGTTTGGTATTTCGGCGAAAGCTCACTCGGCGCCTTGCGCATCGATGACTACAAATTCCGTTTCATCGATCAACCTGGCGGCTGGCTGGGAGACAAGACCAAGGTGGACGTGCCCTATATCACCAACCTTCGTCTCGATCCGTTCGAGCGCACGGGGTGGCCCAACAACGGCACCAAAGAAGGCGCGCAAGCATACTTCGAATGGTTCAAATACGAGTTCTGGCGCTTCGTCTTTGTTCAACAGCAGGTCGAGAAGCTGGCCGCGACCGCGATCGAGTTCCCGCCGATGCAGAAGGGCGCGAGCTTCAACCTCGATGCCGTGAAGGCACAAATCGCGGCGGCCCAAGCGGCAGTATCCAAGTAGACATCCCAGGGCTTTGACTGCTCGTCATGGCGGGCGCCCGCGACCTAGGCGTCCGTCTGAGCCCTCCGGTACTCGGCAGTGTCAACGACGTGAACGCATGAGCTTGCTTATTCCGCTCATGGTCCTTTTCGGCCCTGATCGATGCCGGACTGAGTACGTACATGCACTGAGGCGGACTTCGTCGGCCTCTCGAGCTTATGGTTTATGCTCTAGAAGATGGGGGAGCCGACTTCTCTTCAAACCACCGACGCATGAAATTATATCAACTCAACGATCTTTCGTTGGGCGTCTTGATCCGCATGGATGTAGCGTTGAGTGACGCGCAGGCTCGTATGCCCGGCCAGCATCTGCACATCCCTGAGTGAGCCACCCACGAGTGAGATCTTTCTCACTGCATTGGTGATGAAGGTGCGTCGCCCGCTGTGACTTGAGCACCCGTCATAGCCGATCTGTTCGTACCATCGGGAAAACATGTTCACGATGGTCTGAGGCGATGTTTGTTTTGATCGTTCGGTACGGATGATGCGCGTATTTGAAACCCGCTGGTGTATTCCGTGCCACTCGATGAGGGCTGCCCGAAGCTGAGAATGAATCGGAATCACCCGCCCGGATCGACCTTTGCTTACTTCGTTCTGTAGCGCGATCATGTGACCGACCTTGCCCTCGGCATCGGTGACCATGCTCCATGTCAGGAGAGCGATCTCGCGGGTTCTAAGTCCGGCCCGGATCGAAAGGAGAAAGATTAGTCTGTTCCGGATCGGATAACGGGTCCTTGCGAGATAACCCAGGACGGCTTCAACCTGGGCTTTCGTTAGGGGCTCGGCCTGTTTTCCGAGTGACACGATTTTGCTCCTGATCGACCTGTCAGGATGCAGAAACATACCATGTCAGGGGTCATCGTACAGGGCATATGGAATCTGCGTTTCGGTTTCGTGCAAAAAGCAAGCTGAACGCCAACCTCGGATGGAGGAAACCAGAATTGACCACGATTCTGACTCGCATCACGTTTCTTGAGCCGGCTCAAGGTTTGATAGCGTACTCCCTTGTGGCCTTCCTAGCTTGAAAGACGCCAACGCCCGCGCCTCGCGCTCTCACTGATCAACGGTTACACATCTCTATCAGTCGAACATCGGAACCGGCTGTGATGCCAATGAGTGATCAAGCAGCGCCCATCCCTTCCCCCTCCAGCGCGGGCCGCATACTAGGAAAGATCTGCATCGCGTGACTTACAAGCAATCGCGCATGCGCAGTCACGAGACTCGCATCATCTTCGCCGCGGCAAAATCTCCGGGTAACGTGCTCGCCTAACGCCCTGTAGGCCTCCAATTGTTCTTCGGAAAACAGTTGCTCCATTGTCGACTCTTGGGGGAACTCCGGATTTCTTCTTTTATAATCGAAGATGTAGTCGTTCTCGTCGCCGCTCATCGATGACTTGATATAGACGAATACTCCTTCCTCCCTAGGCCCGCCCTGCACCGAGGGAGGGTAATCGATAAGGCCGATGGCGACGTGCGGACCTGCCTGCGAGGACCTTTCACCTGCGGCAAGGCTCTTCGACACCGAACGTGACTGCTCGCGGATCGGCTGCCAGTTGAGCACTATGCGGGTACCGAGATCGATGCGGGCAAAGCGTTCAAGCTGCACCAGGGACGAAAAGTTGTAGTCCGGATCCGCTTCCGCGTCGACGGCCACGATCACTGAGCAGCGCCGGCGCAAGAGTTCGTATACTCCAAGGTTCTCTATGTGACCGCCATCAGTGAGGAACACAAAACCGGCATCCTTCCCGCCGTTCTTGTTCAGCTCCGCAACGTCCGCTCCCGACTTGAAGAATGCCTCACTCAGAAGACGCGTGGGGCCGGGGCGGCCGCGCCACCATTGCGCAAGCCCGCTTGTTCTTGCGTACTTTACGATGTCATAGGGGTGCAGCATCCACCGTCCGAGTCTTACGTTGAGCAGTGCTATTGTCGCGGAAAGAGGGCGCATCGAGGCGATACCCATGTTCGGGGCGGCTGCCGCGCCCGATATGGCCATCGCGGTGCCGGCGTTCAGCCCATCCATGGCGGCCTCGGCCAGTCTGGTATCGACATATCCGGTCAGTTCACTGCCGACAAACCGCTTGCTGAACAGAAAGAAATCGGCGTTTCTGCCTCTGCGATTGGCAAAGCTTGATCCGGGAACATTCAAGGCGACATTGACGAGAAGATAAGGCGACGCTTCTGACACGAGTTGAGAGAGCGGAAATCTATCTGCCTCCTCCAGTACGCCATCTACGCTGCGCCTCCGAAAAAGAAAGGCGCCCCCCAATCTATCCCGGTAGAGTTGATGGAGGGAGTTAGAATTGACGTTAATGAGCGGCCATAGAACCAGTTGAAGGACGGCTAGCATCGCATAGGCAGCGCTCGCGCCGTAGATAGGGACAAATGTGTTTACCCGCTGAAAAAGCCAATTGAGGATCGGAGGCGATTGGTCCCACGAAACGCTACCCCAAGGCCCATTGCATCCGGCAGTACCCTGCGTTTCGCATGAACTGATACCGATCGCCCAATAGGCGAGTTGAAGGGTGACGAGCCATAGAAGAAGCGGAATGACTGCCGCGACGACGATCAGGACAATTCTGCTCGTCCATTTTGATGCCGCATCCGAAAGCGATGTCGTTGCCGCTTTGACGGCCTTCTCCGATATACGCTTTAGGAACGGCATCACGGCAATTACCACCGGCGTTATGAGTCCCACGAGCCGAGGAACATCGGAGAACCACGTGGTAGTTTCGGCAGTAGGACCCGCGGCGTTCGACACTATGCCCATATGCTCAGGCTTGAACATAAGCCGGAGGAGAGCAAAATGAATTTCGAGCAGAACGGGGACTATACAGAGTAGGAGAACGATCGTTGCTCCCTTCGCAATATTTTGACGGACGGATTTGCGAAGAATGGGTACGATTGATACCGCAACCGCATAGACTATCAGGAAAACGGCAAATGCTCCGCTCGCGCAAATCGTCAGCGGCCATCCACTTTCAAGTACGCCCTTGGGCAGCCACGACAGCCATGAAGGAGGGCTCACGAGCGCGTGTGTATCCGGTTTGCAGAGCGCGAAAAATGCGGCACCCAAAAGCAAAAATGGAAACACAATGAGCACATTCATTGCGATTCCGCGGAGGTAAATCACCAGAGCGGATAAAGCGGAGGCAATTCCATTTTGCAGCAGATATCTCGAGCGATCTCTCAAATGCCGCGTCTCGTCGGTCTCTCCGATCTCCTCTCCGGTCTTGCCAAACGGAAATCTCCAAGCCGCCCGGTCGTGAGCTTCTGGCTGCACGGCGGACGCCGGCGCTTTCTCCCTCTCTTCGATCTCGGCCGCAGACATCGAGACTGTCATTGAAGTCCCAATGTAGCCGCCGCCCGACACCGTCGAAAGATAGTTGAACTTCTTCAGGACGCCTTCGGCATTGAGAGCTTGCAAGACACCTAGGCAGAACGAAGCAGAACGGATTCCCCCACCGGAAAGAGCCAACCCGATCATGCCGTCCTGAGCGCTCGGCGACCTAGTCGCGCGCGGTGCCTGTCTGATATCGGCGTATTCGGCCCCATAAACTTCCGCGAAGTTGGTGACAAGGTGCGTCACAGTACCGGGAGCAAACCTTGGAAAAACATTGGATTTTTGGTCACTCACGTTAACCCCCATGAGCTGCACCGGTTCGGTGACTTAAGGAGCGGGGCCCAGCCAATTATAGAACTTCACCTAGGCGCATTTTTGAAATCAGCTGCAATAGCTAGGTAGGAAGGTTCGAAGGAATCATGTTGGTGAGTTAATGGCTTATACAAACTGATGATAAAATGGACCAAATATCATCAATTCCTTGAGTGCCCTCGGCGAAAATCACTGCTTGCCTTTGCGTATCGGTCGCTCGCCGCCGGCGAAGCGCGCCCGTTCGTTAGATACTGAGCTGGCAGCGGGAGGCCGACGGGCAGCGCCAGTCAATGTCCGAAAGCGATCAAAAGAGAGCAGCTGGTCAACGGTAAGTTCAACCGTGAGAGCAAATAGCAGAGGTTCTAGTCTGCATCAGACCTCAGGAGGGCCGTAGTTCAATTTTCTCAGGTAATCTATTGCGTTCAAGCATGAAACAGATTGCATGGCGGCGACGTTGGATTGCTTTGGTCAGCGGCGTACTCGTAGCCTACCTGATACCCGCCTATATCGTGCTGCCCGCCTTGTGGACCCATCACGAGCACGAGCCTGGCCTTGCCTTCTTGCCTATGGTGACTCGAAACGCCGACGGCATCCCGGGCGATGCTCTCAATGTCGGACTCGTCGGACGCAAGGAAGACGTATTGTCAATCGGCTCGCAAATTTGGCTCTGACTCACATCTGATGATTTTTCTGCCGAGCTTGCGGTTCTTCAACGGGGGAACAGCGCCATGCGAGCCGGTATTCGAATTTCGTCGCTTGTCCCGAGCGGGTTGGTTATCGAGAGCGTAAGCGATTCATCTGACTCGATTATTTTAGCCGTCCGATCCGAAAGCGACGTGGCCGAGTGTCCATTATGCGGGGCGAGATCGCGCCGAATCCATAGCCGATACGACAGACAGGTCGCGGATTTGCCATGTGCAGGCAAGCAAATACGCCTCCGCGTGATCACGCGACGGTTTGTTTGCGAACTACCTCGTTGTCGGCGGCGGATTTTCGCTGAACGGTTCGGGGACGACGTTCTCCCGACCCGGTCGCGCCGGACGGCACGGCTGGAATGCATCGTCCACCATCTGGGGCTGGCACTCGGCGGCAGGCCGGCAGCGAGCTTTGCCAAGCGACTGATGCTGCCGGTGAGCAACGATACTCTGCTGCGGGTTGTTAGGCGACGAACGCGCCCGCGAATGGAGCCTCTGATCGTCGCCGGCATTGACGACTGGGCTTTTCGCAAGAACCATCGCTACGGAACAATCGTGTGCGATCTGGAGAGACGGCGGATCGTAACCCTGCTTCCAGATCGCGAGATTGCAACGGTGCGGGCTTGGCTTTCCGACCATCCGGAGATCAGGGTCGTATCGCGCGACCGTGGCGGCGGCTACGGTGAGGCCGCGGCAAAGGCGCTGCCGGACGCGGTCCAGGTCGCGGACCGTTGGCACCTGATGGAGAACGCAAGCGCGGCCTTCCTCAACGCGGTGCGCCGTTCCATGCAGGTGATCCGCACCTCCATCGGTGCGACGACGATCAATCCAAAACTGCTCACTTGCGCGGAACGGCTGCAGTATGAAGGGTATCTCCGACGCAAGCGGACGAATGCCGCGATCATGGCGCGCGTCGGAGACGCAGTGCCACTCAAGGAGATCGTCCGTCGAACAGGACACAGCCGTAAACTCGTTCGCCAAGTCAGTCGCGGCGAGAGTACGGATGTCTTCCGGACACGGCAGAGCACGCTCGATGCCCACTTGCCCTTTCTGGATGCGCAATGGAACGAGGGCTGCCGTAACGGCGCAGAGCTCTGGCGTCGTTTGCAAAGGCAAGGCTTCCAAGGCTCCTTGCGTGTCGTCAGTGAGTGGACGGCACGGCGACGACGGGCCGAGAAGGCGATCAATCAACAACTGCAAAAAGTGCCATCCGCGAGAACAATCTCACGATTGATGACCACGGCGCGTGACAATCTCAGCAAAGCAGATACGGTCACCATCGCTGCTATCGAGGCGCGCGTTCCCACACTCGTCGAAGCCCGCATGCTCGTCGAAAGCTTCCAGACCATGGTGCGCAAGAAGCTCGTCGCTGATCTCGATCCATGGATCGCCACCGCCAGCTTGAGCCTGATCGGCTCTTTTGCGAGTGGCATCATCAGGGACAAGGCCGCCGTCCGTGCTGCCATCTCCGAGCCTTGGTCCAATGGCCAGACAGAAGGGCAGATCACGAAACTAAAGCTCGTAAAACGCCAGATGTATGGGCGGGCGAAAATCGACCTCCTGCAAGCTCGGCTGATAGGCGCGACCTAGTTGCGGTAAGCCGTCATCGAAGTTGCGTCAGAGCCAATTTTGCATGCCGAATGACAATCAAGTGTCGTCCACAAGGCGATTGAGTACCAATGAGTACCAACCCGTACCCTGGCGCATCAGCTGCTGACCGCCGGGTTCGAGCTGCTCAAGTCGGCAAAAAATGGAGTACACGGGCAAGGGCCGTCACCCTCGCCGGTTTAGTGACCGCGAGATGGGCGGCCGTGGCATACGGTATCGGCAACCAGACACGACGGATCGACACCGCCGGCGCGAAGGCGGTCGATAACAGAGCGGCGGACGTATTCAGATTTGGTTTGAAGTTCTCGCCGCGCCGCAAGGTCTATCGCTTCTGAGATCGGTTCGGGCGCGCGAAACTGCAGAAGCTTGGTGTGCTATTCCATAGCGAGTCCGCATGCTGATGTCATGCGGATCACAGTACGAGGCGCGCCGATGCCTGCCACCTCAGTCCTGAGAAAGTGGAATGTCTGATGGGCTTGAGAGATATGGTTGGCGGCGACTCGTGACAAAAACCCGCCGGCAAGGGAGCCCCACCGGCAAATGCGCTTCGATCAACTCACGAGCTGTTTCGTAGACATGTTGCACAGCAGGATCGGCACCCTGTTGCATTTCAAGCAACATCAGGGCGTTTTCATAAATCTCCGTGGCGTCTTGCTGAGTCAGGACGCCGCGATTGACCAGCGCTGGGATTAGCGCGGCAAGCAGCGATGACGAAACCAATTCGGACGCGGCAACAGATTCGAGAGGATCTGGGTCTGGCATCTAGTGGCCCTTGAGTTAGCAGTCGCGGAAGGAGGCGCCGGTCAGCTCGCGTTCTTCGCAAGCGCGTCCCGCTCGTGGGTGAGTCGCTCCAGTTCTTCCGTTTGTTGAGCGATCCTATCTGACACCAAGGCTTCGCTTTCAGCTCCTGACGTCGCTGTCGCCTGTTCGATCAATTGCCGGATATTGTCCCGGATGATGCCGATCCGGGCATCAATCTCTGAGAGAGTCCGTGTTCCAGCCATCAGCAATCCTCCGTATTCCGGCAAATCTTAGCTCATCCTTTGGACGTAAAATTCATGGGCGCGGTTCACAAGGCCTCCACCTTCAAAATTAGGTTTGCCGCGTGGTTCCAGATTGCACAAGGTTTCCGCGATTCTCGAGCAGCCCTTCCAGTCCCTCTCTTCTGAAGTAGGGGACCACGCAGTTGTTGGATCGGTTTCCTTCCTTATGCGCAGTCAACACATCATCGCCATCCAGAAACATCGCGCAACCTTGCTGACAACCCATTGACCACCACCAACCCGGCGACCAACGCCGTGTTCGATGCACCAGTTGCGTATCGTGCCTGGCCGCGGTCATCAGGATTTCCTGAGCCTGTTGATCCACACATTGCCCGGTGAAATGCCAGCAAGCGCCTGTGGAAGGAGGAAGGCAAAGCCGTCAAGATGGCAGCAGATGCCGCGGCCTATCGGAAGACGAAGGCTCTCTCGACCGTTGCGGCGTGACCCTGTCGGCGGGCAAGGCCATTGGCGCCCCGTTCATGGGGGTTGCTGCGACGCGGTACTCAGCGAGGTGCTGCGCCTGCTTCACGGCGGCGACTTGCACAGGCTGGAACTTGGTCGACCTTGCGTATTTTCGCACCATGCCCCAGTTGCGCGACTTTCCAAGCCTCAACCCTGGATTCGCCGTAGCGGGAGCGACGCTGCGGCTTCGTTCGCGGTCCTTAGAAGACCGCCTTCGAAGCCTGCGTCGTGAGCGTCTGGATGGAGCCGAAGAGGCTTTCGCATCAACTAGCGATAGGAATACTTCCAACTAGCCCCAATCTTCCGCCGAACGTTTTCGCCCATACGCCGGCCCATATTTGCGCAAAGACTTCACGCGGATTAGAACGAATGCGCGAGAACTCCGACGCACAGTTTGCGCCTGTAACGCGGGTGTTTCTTGAACGTCAGCGAACGGATGTGAACGAGGGCGATACCTATAGATTTGGTCTCCCTCTCCGCCATACAGCGTCAGAAGTGATTATAAATCAGTACGTTCCGTTCGTACCTTGAAAAGGACGCGCCTGTCAGCTCGTTTTCTTCGCAAGCGCGTCCCGCTCGTGGGTGAGTCGCTCCAGTTCTTCCGTTTGTTGAGCGATCCTATCTGACACCAAGGCTTCGCTTTCGGCTCCTGACGTCGCTGTCGCCTGTTCGATCAATTGCCGGATATTGTCCCGGATGATGCCGATCCGGGCATCAATCTCTGAGAGAGTCCGTGTTCCAGCCATCAGCAATCCTCCGTATTCCGGCAAATCTTAGCTCATTCTCTGGAGGTAAAATCCATGGGCGCCGTTCACAAGGCCTCCACCTTTAAGATTGGGTTTGCCGCGGGGTTCCAGATTGCACAAGGTTTCCGCGATTCTCGAGCAGCCCTTCCAGCCCATCTCTTCTGAAGTAGGGGCCACGCAGTTGTTGGATCGGTTTCCTGCCTTATGCGCAGTCAACACCACATCATCGCCATCCAGAAGCATTGCCGGCGCGACCTTGCTGACAACCCATTGACCACCACCAACCCGGCGACCAACGCCGTGTCGGCGGGCAAGGCCGTTGGTGCCCCGTTCATGGGGGTTGCTGCGACGCGGTACTCAGCGAGGTGCTGCGCCTGCTTCACGGCGGCGACTTGCACAGAACTTGGTCGCTTGCGTATTTCCGCACCGTGCCCCAGTTGCGCGACAAGCCTCAACCCTGGATTCGCCGCAGCGGGAGCGACGCTGCAGCGACACGCCTTTTGACGAGGACGATGCCGCGGCTTCGTTCGCGGCCGGTTAGAAGACCGCCCTCGAAGCCTGCGCCGTAAGCGTCTGGATGGAGCCGAAGAGGCTTTCGCATCAACTAGCGAGTAGGAATACTTCCAACTAGCCCCAATCTTCCGCCGAACGTTTTCGTCCATACGCCGGCCCATATTTACGCAAAGACTGCACGCGAATTGGGACGAATGCGCGAGAACTCCGACGCACAGCTTGCGCCTGTAACGCAGTGTTTCTTGAACGTCAGCGAACGTATGTGAATGAGGGCGATACCTATAGATTTGGCCTCCCTCTCCGCCAGTTTCGTAACCAACTGGTCTTATTGCTATATTTCAGATTCTCTGTTTCTGACCCGAGCCAGCCTGCATTCAACACTGACCTCTGCGTGACCGTTCGGCGATAACCTTTGAGAAAGTCGCGCGTCGCGCCGATTTTCGCCACATCTACGGTGTTTTGCCTGACAATCTGTCTCAGCCGTTGGCGGGCGAACCGTCCGTTTTGAGAGTTCCGGCGGCTGGGTATGGCAGCTGACCTCACTGGGGGACAGCGATGCAACATGGAGGCTTAGTATGACAAGCCCTGAACGTCGCTATTCCCAGCCGAGATCGGCGGGACCGAGTGCAGTTCCCGGTTCCTCTAAGAAGGTTGGCAAGATTCGTCTCGCCACCCGATTCGCCGCTGCCGCGGCAGCAGCGTTCATTTTCGCGACGACAGACCCGGCGGCCGAAGCGGCCCCAGGCACGTGCGAGCAGGCGACCGGGTTCTCGATCTTGCCCTCGCCGTTTGCACCTTGGAAGGGGACGCCGCTGCGCGTCATGATCGTCACCGAAAAGCCGCTCCAGGGTAAGATGTCGCTGGTTGCGCCCGACGGAAGCGTCGCGGCCAACTCGTCTGAGCGGCGCGGCAGTGCGCCGTACTTCTGGTTCGCCGAGGTCGCCGCCCCGGCCGCGGGTACGTGGCACGCTACCCTGACGCTCGACCACCCAACGGCGGACTGCAGTACGATCGCACGCGATATCTCCGTAAGCGCGCGCAAACCAGACCCTCTGCCTATTCCATCCGGCGCCTTTTGGAAGGTGCGTAACAGCTGGGATCGCGCGACGGAATCCTTGTTCTCTGCGTGGATCGAAAAGCTATTTGACGCGCCCCCCGATCAGGATCTGTCTTGGAAAGTCTGGCATGAAATCCTGCACGACCGATCACGCAATTTCCTGTTCAATTATCTAGGCCGCGGTGAAGATAATGTGCGGACGGGCCTTCGCCCCGACTGCGCAGATTTCGTCTACTTTCTGCGCGCCTATTTCGCCTACAAGATGGGGCTACCGTTCGGCTACTCCAATTGCTCACGAGGCGCCAATGGCAAAGCGCCCAAGTGCTACCAGTGGTTCGACATGGAGCATCCCGAGGTCACGCGTCCGCCGCCGCCTCCGGAACAGGAAATTGCGTCTGCTGCGATCACCAATGCCCCACTGCCCGAGCAACCGCCCATCCTTCTGCCCGGGTTTGCCCGGCCGCAGTCGACCGGAACGCCTGCAGCTCCGCCGAAGGTGCGGCCAAAACGGCCGACAACGTTCAGCGAATACCTGCGGGACGTTGGCGACGTCGTGCATACGGGCGCCGCGCGCGTCGGCGCGAGTGACGACAACACCGATTTCTATACTGTCTCACTGACCCAAGAAGCGCTTCGCCCGGGCACGATGTATGCTGACCCCTACGGCCACGTGCTGATGCTCGTGCATCGCGTGATGGAGATGAACGGCAAGCCGGGCGTCTTCCTCGCCGTCGATGCCGAGCCCGACGGCTCGATCACGCGAAAGCGTTTCTGGCGCGGCAATTTCCTGTTCGTGCATGATCCTGCGCTGGGCAGCCCGGGCTTCAAGCACTTTCGGCCGATCGTGCGCAACAAAGGCGGCTCGTTGCGGCGGCTGGTCAACGCCGAAATCACCAACAATCCCGAATACGCCGATTTTTCGCTCGATCAAACAAAGATGAGTGCCGAGGATTTTTACGATCGCATGGATGACGTGATGTCGCCGGAGCCGCTCGATCCCGTGAAAGCGATGACAGACGCCATCGCAAGTCTGAACGAACAGGTGAAGACGCGTGTGACCGCGATCGAAAACGGACGACAATATCAGCAAAAACACGCCGGAGAGGTGGCTATGCCCAATGGCTCCTCGATCTTCGGGACGACGGGAGCATGGGAAGATTACTCCACTCCGGCGCGCGATTTCCGTTTGTTGATCGCGATCGATGTCGTGCGGGGATTTCCCGATCGCGTCATTCGGCGAGCGCCGCGCTATGCGATGCCGAGCGGCAAGAGCACCGCGGACCTCAAAAGCGAATTGCAAGGGGTGCTGGCGTCCGAGCTTGCCTCGCGAAAAATATCCTACATGCGCAGCGATGGCTCGCAATGGACGCTTTCGCTCAAGGAGGTCATCGACCGGGCAGCGCACTTCGAGATGGCCTATAACCCGAACGACTGCGTCGAGGTCAGGTGGGGGGCGCCGGAAGGGAGCGAGGAGGCATCCACGTGCAAGCGGCACGCGCCGCAGGCGCAACGCGCGAAGATGTCGTCGGAGTACCGCACCTGGTTCCACGAGCGGCGTTGGCCGGCGAAAACCTAGATCGCGATGGTGGTGGCGGTCTTCCGGATCGCCACCATAATGATATCGGCTATGAGTGATCCCTCACCTTGCCTATCGCCGTGAGTGTGGACGCAGCATTAAGCCGGCGGGGGTTTGCTTTGCAGGCACTGACTTATTTTGAGGCCGTCACCATCACCACTTATAGGAGAGGCTTCCCGTGATGCGGCGACGGTCGCCGTAGAAGCATGACGTTATAAAGCCGCAGCTTGCGACATACTGGGTGTCGGCAATGTTGACGACGTTGACCGCCGCGCGCCACTGGTTCGCCCATTCGTAGTGAACCGCCAGATCGCCGAGGACCACCGCCGGTACGGAAAGAGTATTCATATTATCTGCAAAAGACGAGCCGACATAGCGCACGCCGCCGCCGAAACCCAGCCCATCCAGCGAGCCCTCGCGGATCGTGTAATCCGTCCATAACGAAGCCACCTGGCGCGGCCTCGAAGTGGGCACCTTACCGATCAAAGTCTGATCAAGATCCTTACTGATGAATAACTCGTAGTTGGTGTAGCTCGCGACCACCTTGAAGTCGCGGGTAATATTGGCAAGGGCCTCCAGCTCAAGGCCGCGCGACGTCACCTCGCCATTCTGGGTCTGGAACAACACGTTATTGGGATCGGTGGTCAGGGCATTTTTGCGCTTCAAGTCGAACAAAGCGACGCCGAACCGCGCGTTGAGGCCCACGGGCTGATACTTCACGCCGACTTCGGTCTGCTCCGCGGTTTCAGGTAACAGCAATCCGCCGGAGGAGTTCAGGCCAATGATCGGATTATAGCTCGTTGAGTATGACGCATAGGGCGCGAGACCATTGTCAAAGTTGTAGATCAGCCCGGCGCGGCCGGTAAATTTGCTATCGTTCCGGCTAGGGCTGGGCCCAAGCCGATTGTTGAAAATCAAGTCCACCCAGTCGTTGCGGCCCGACAAGATCAGCGTGAAACGGTTCCACTTAATCTGGTCTTGCAAGTAGACGCCGAGTTGACCTTGGGTCAAATAACCATCCTGATAAAGCGGGCCGTCGTAGGGTGTGTTAACGCCATAGACCGGATTGAGAACGTTCAGATCCGTGCCGGTTCCGATACCCTGCTTGTCGTCGATCGCATAATGCCTGAGGTTGAGACCCATCAGCGCGGTATGCTGGAACTCGCCCGTGGCGAAGCGATACTCGAACTGATTGTCCATATTGAGCTGAGTCGCTTTCGAGGCCGCAAGGAAGTTACCCCGCATAATGTTAGCGTCGGCCGCAGTGGTGGCCCAGCCTTGGCCGAACATTCCCGTGTAATTCACCTCGACATGGGCAGCGCGCGCGTTCTGGCGGAACGTCGCATTGTCCGTGAGATGCTTTTCGAATTGGTAACTGACCATTTGTTGGGTGCGCGTATAACGGTCAGCCGAGGGATCGCCGGTGAAAAGGCTGGTCGGTATCCGGCCGAACGGAGCATTGGTCACGGTGCCTTCATACGGCAGGAAATTCGGTGCTCTGGTCCGGTTGTGGGACGCCATCGCGAAGACCGTCAATCGCGTGTCCACATCGGGCATCCAGGTCACGGACGGCGCAATGAAATAGTTGTCATTATTGACGAAGTTCGTTTGCGTACCACCGCCCTGAACCTGGCCGACGACTCTGTAGAGCAACTTGCCGTTGCCCGGCTGCATCTCGACAGGACCGCCGAAGTCGAACTGCGTGTAAGCGTTGCCGAAATTATTGACGCCGGCTTCGATATAGCGAATGGGCTCCCCTGGGGGCAGCTTGCTCACGGCATTGACCAGTCCGCCCGGCGCCGATCCACCGTAGAGAGAGGCCGACGGGCCGCGAAGCACCTCGACACGCTCGATATTGAATGGCTGCAGTTTAAAGCCGGCGAACGCAAAATAGAAAAGGTTCATGCCGTCGAGAAAAAGTGAGTCCTGTTGGGCGTCAAAACCACGGATCATGAACCAGTCGTCGCGAAAATCCGTCCCAAAGGTCCCGGCAACGACACCCGGCGTATAGCGCAGGGTATCATCGAATTTTGAAACCAGCTTCTGATCGCGAATCTGCTCCGCGCCTATGACCGAGATCGACTGTGGCGTCTCAATCAGCGGCGTGTTGGTTTTGGTTGCCGTGACGCTTCGGTTCGCGACGTAACCTTGAACCGGACCCGTGGCACTCTCACCCTGCACATCGATGGTGTCGAGGGCGATCGCGCCAGCCGGCGCGGCGCCGCCGCCACCGCCACCGCCACCGCCACTCACTGCCTGCTGCGAGATCGCAACCGTAGTGGCATTGGTGAAGTGGTAGCTCAGGCCGGTGCCCTGAAGAATGCGAGCGAGCGCTTGTTCAGGCGTGGCCGAACCTGAGATACCCGGCGACGTCTTTCCGGTCCCAATGCTGGTCAGATAGGTCACTTGCAGGCCGGCCTGTCGACCAAATGCCGTCAGTGCGCGATTGAGCGGGCCAGCCGGCACATTGAACGAAGCCTGCGCCGCGTTCTGGGCATAAGCATCGCGGTCCGTCACGACGCCGGCGACAATCGCCGTGCTCATCATCAGCGCTGCGGCCAACACCCTGCTTCTGTTGGTCCTGCCAGAAAACGTCCGAGCCTTGTAACCCATAAGTCCCACCCCAAATTCGTCTCGTGAAGGGGCCTGCGGTTGCCTGAACGCTCGGACGACGCCAACCCCTGTAGCTGATACAATCGGGGCCGGGATTTTTTTACGTATCCACGAAGTTATTTTTAGATGGGCGAAATCACGGTCAGGAAGGACGAAACCTGCCGTATATGAGCGCCAGCCGGATGCACGACAGCCTCGAGCGCCCGTTTAGGATTATTCAAATCAAAAATGCCGCTGACCCGCTGAGAACCGATAAAGGGATCGGCCATCACAATCCGCCCCGGAATCCAGCGGCCGATGCGCGCCACCAACGCCGAGACTGCTTCCTTCTCGGCGACGATAAGGTTGTCGCGCCATGACGCGATCTGACTCGCTTCGCGCGATCCGCGCTCGATGGCATGGGTGGCGCTGTCGATCGTCACCCACTCCCCGGCCGTGAGCTTCGTGCCCGCCGCGATCGTCGAACCTGGCGCCTGCGCTTCGACGACGCCATGATCAACCGAGACCGAGAGCATGCCGGCATCGTTGGCAACATCGAAGGCCGTCCCTAGCGCCGTCGCCGTCAGCTTGGCAGCCTGAACGGTAAAGGCGCGCTGCGAATCGGATGCGACCTCGAAGAACGACATGCCAGCCAGAAGCTGAACGCGGCGCAGTTGGGCCGTAAAGTCCAAGGCAATGGCACTATCCGGCCCGAGCGTCGCGACGCTTCCGTCCGGAAGATTGACGCTGCGGATTTCACCCTTTGCAGTGACATGGTCGGCCCGGCTGAGAAGCAAGGCACGGGGAAGAATGGAATAGCTGGCGCCGACGGCTCCAACGCCGATGAGGCCGCCGATCACGAAATTTCGGCGCGTCAATCCCAGTTTTTCGCGACGTTCCGCATTGCGACGCCGGGTCAGAACCTTGCCGCTGGCGCCGTGGACCTTGGCTACCCGCGCCCAGATGCGCTCATGCTCGGCGCTGCGCGCACGCCAGACCCGCACCATCTCGGTCGCAACCGGATTGCCCGGGTCATTCTGCAAGCGGATGACGAGGTCGATCGCTTCATCCGTGAGCCGATTTTGATCTAGCCCAGGCTGGCTCATTCATATCCCTTCGATAGGCGCCGACCACAGGTCGAACATCGCGCCTACCCATAACTTATACAAACGAGCAGTGTCGAATTTCACACAGCAGACAAATTAAAGCCTCAGAAATCGTCCACCCGCGTCAGGATATGCTGGTAGGCGTTCCGGATCAGAACCCAGGCCCGTGAAGCCGACACGTTCAACTCATCCGCGACTTCCTGGATCGTGTGCTCGCCCAGCCGATGCATCTCAAAGGCCCTGCGCGTGCGCTCGGGAAGCTCCGCCAGCGCTCGCCGTGTCTGGGTGAGGCACTGGCGCGAATAAACGACGGCCTCCGCCGTGGGCGCAGGATCGGCGACGGCGGCAGCCTCGTCGAGATCAGTCGTCTGGATCAAACTCTCCCGACGGTGATGGTTGACGCTAAGACTACGCGAGACCTGATAGAGATAGGCCCGAGGATTGTGTTTGGTGCAGACTGCCGCAGGAGGCGACGCCAGCACCCGTAGAAAAGTATCCTGCGTGATGTCGGCGGCCGTCTCGGCATTGTGCCCGCGACGACGGAGGAAGCGATTGATTTCGCGAGCATGCCGGACGAACAGGTTGTGAAAATCCCAGCTCATAGGCGCCCCGCGGACCAACCTGTGCATCGTCGGCGCGCAGATTCAGCCGGTGACAGCAACCGCAGATGCACGGAACCGAGAGCGAAAAGAACCATGATGCTAAGGCCAAGGTTTAGATGCCGACACGACGTCATCGTCGCGCGATGGGCCTCCAATCGTTATTGCGTCCATAATTCTTCTGCAACCGCAATGATTTATATCCATTCTAAAAACTGTCTCGAGCCAAACGCTCGCGATTGATCCTTAAGTTATGAACTGGCCCCTCTGGAAGGTGATCCGCCCCTTGAATCGCGGAAGGGATTTGCCGCCTGAAAGGCACCCGACAATCTTGCTTCCGATTTCACAGCTAGTTCGAACTAGAATGTTGCATCAAGCTTCTATCGACACCCAAGTGGCATCGCTAAAGCAGCTCCATCCTAAAAATCGATTGCTGCACTTTGAGCGATTCGCCTAAGTTGTCCAAAGTTGATCTCCGGTTGTGATCGTTTGATCGTTCTCACTCTGTATTGGGGTTGGCGATGCGCTACGACTTGAAAGCGACGTTGGTCGCGGGCGGGATGTTGTTGTCGTTTGGCGGATCCGCCCTAGCCGCTGAAGGCGGAGTCGGAGCCTATCTGTTAGGTGGGAAGGGCCCAATGGCCGGCTTCACACCACCGGAAGGGCTCTATTTCCAGGACGATATGTACTTCTATACTGGCAAGATCGGCGCGGGCCGTGCGCTTCCGACTGGCGGTCTGCTGACAGCCGGCATCAGCGCGCAAAGTTGGCTCAACCTTCCGACGCTGATCTGGGTGACGCCAGCAAAGGTTCTCGGCGGCGACCTTGCCGTTTCAGTCACCACGCCGTTCGGTGAACCGCGCATCAATGCGAATCTGCTGGTGAATTCTCCCCGGTTCGGGCCCATCGGGCGAAACGTAACCGATGCCGAATTCAACATGAGCGACATTTTCGTCAACTCGTTCGTCGGCTGGCACGCTGGCAAACTCCATTGGCAGCTTGGCGTTGCAGGCATTATCCCGTCCGGAAGCTATGTTACCGGTCAACTTTCAAACGCCTCCCTCAATCGGCCGGCGGTGGACGTATCCGGTGCGCTGACGTGGCTTGATCCAGCTACGGGGGTCGACCTTTCCGCGGCCGCGGGATTCACCTTCAATCAACCCAACACAGCAACCGACTACAAAACTGGCAATGAATTCCATCTCGAATGGGCAGCGTCGAAATCCCTCAACAAGGACATCTCCATCGGACTCGTCGGCTATTACTATCAGCAGCTCACCGATGATACCGGAACGGGTGCTGTACTTGGTCCTTTTAGAGGCCGAGTGGCGGCACTCGGTGGCACGATTGGATACAATTTCGAGGTTGGAAAACTTCCAATTTCAACGCGTCTCAAGGTGTACCGCGAATTCGATGTGCAGAACCGCATGGAGGGAACGGCGGGATACCTCACCGTATCGCTCCCGATCCACGTAGGCTCACCCTCAGTGCCTTCCGCGACCGCGATCAGAACCAAATACTGACATCGCCCATCGTCATCTGCGCAGCTAAACCGTTTCGCTCTCGTTGACGTCATGACGCTGCAGGTGTCGGAATAAATACTGTACCTGTCCGCCGTCCGGGAAGCAGCGCGGACAACTCGCATCAAATTTTCTCCCCATCGTCCAAGCGGACGAAAGCCGATTTTTAACGAGCGTGCGGCACCGCGCTACGTTTGCAAAAACCACCCATGACATCCCTAAGGAATTACGTTAAACTGTGCTGTAACTGTTTGACTTGAAGTCATTGCCAAACGACCGCGGACGTTCTTTCAGCGAACACTAAAGACAACAAGGCTGACACGTCCGTTCGTCGGTGGTCCTGGAACACGAGAAGTGGTGGGCCTGATGTCGCTGTGTGGATTTAAAGTTGTCCGTGCTGCATTATCATCGTTCTCGCCAGTGAAATTTTTGCCTGCATCTGCAGCGCCCTCGCCTGGGATGTGCTGGCACTACACGGACTCCTCCCGCAGGCAGCGCTTCTGGGATTGTTGCCCCCGATAACCTTGGAGCAGCGGGGGCAACACCATGGCGCAGGCCGATGTTCAGAAACCCGGGCGAGCCAGCGCGTCATTGAATGAGATGGTCTGGCTTCCCGGCGGCACGTTCCGCATGGGCTCCGACCGTCACTATCCCGAAGAAGCGCCCAGCCATCGCGTGACGGTTGATGGCTTCTGGATCGACAAAACAACTGTCACGAACCGGCAGTTCAAACAGTTTGTGAAAGCGACCGGCCATGTCACCGTCGCGGAGGTGCCGCCGGATCCCAAGGACTATCCAGGCGCTCGCCCAGAGATGATTTACGCGGGATCGCTTGTTTTCTGTCCACCCGCGCGCCTAGCCAATCTCCGCGACTGGAGCCAGTGGTGGACGTTCATGAAGGGCGCCGACTGGCGGCATCCTTATGGACCGAAGAGCAACATCAACGTGCAGGACCATCATCCGGTGGTCCACGTCGCTTATGCCGACGCGCTGGCTTATGCAACTTGGGCCGGCAAGGAACTGCCGACCGAGGCAGAATGGGAGTTTGCAGCGCGCGGCGGACTCGAGGGGATGGAATTTGCGTGGGGAAATGAATTCACGCCGAACGGCCACCACATGGCCAACACCTGGCAGGGCGAATTCCCGCGGCAGAACTTGAATGAAGACGGCTACGAACGTACTTCGCCGGTGACGGCGTTTCCGCCGAATGGTTACGGTCTGCACGACATGATCGGTAATGTGTGGGAGTGGACCAGTGACTGGTACACCACGAAGCATGAAGCCGATGCGCCCAAGGCATGCTGCATCCCCGCGAACCCGCGCGGCGGCAGAGAGGACGCGAGTTACGATCCCTGCCAGCCAAGCATCAAAATCCCTCGCAAAGTCCTCAAAGGCGGCTCGCACCTCTGCGCGCCGAACTATTGCCGCCGCTACCGTCCGGCCGCGCGTCACGCCGAACCGGTCGATACGTCGACCAGCCATGTCGGATTTCGCTGTGTGACAAGGAAACTCGCTTCGCAATGACCTTCAACTTCCTCGTGAAGAACGGAGTGTGCAATGACGAGCAGTACGAACGACCAAGACAAACCCGCAGCTCCATCGAACAAGGCCGACAATCACGCTCTCAGTCGCCGGAATATCCTGCTGGGCTCGTTCTCTGAGCAACGCATGCAAGGCACCATGGGTCTGTGGACCGAACCGTTCACGACGCTTCGATTGCAAAAAATCTTCAACCTGTTTCAGGACCCATTCGAGCGCGCAGACTTCACATCCAACACCTTCTGGGATTGGCAACTCGATCACGTCGGCTTCATGTACGGCGTCATGGATGAGGTTTTTCAGTTTGCGGCGTCGTTCAAGGACTTTCCGCCGCGCTCATTCCCGCCGAGCGTCAATCCAGCGAACATCCTGGAAAGCGAGATGGATGGCATCAAACGCAGGGAGTCGTTCAAGAAGAACTTCGACCTCGACCGCATTCGCGGCGGGTTGAACAGGATAATCGACGAGCAAATTCAGCAACGCGGGGTCAAATAGGCGCGTCGCCACACCGCGCGTCATCCGGCTCGTCCACGAGCGAGCCGGATTGGTTCAACCTCTTCCCTCTCAAACCTGTGTGAGGACTGCTATGGTTGCGTCCCTTGCGACCGTCGTTCGGAGCGCCGTCTTCGTTGTTCTGATGGGGTTCTGTTGCGTCATCCTTCCGTATTCCAACGCCCTCGCACAGAATGACCCGCTGCCGTCCTGGAATAGCGGCGCGGTCAGGACATCAATCACCGATTTCGTCGCGCGGGTCTCGACACCAGGCGGCGCGGATTTCGTACCTCCGGCCGAGCGTATCGCCGTTTTCGACAATGACGGCACGTTATGGTGCGAGCAGCCGATCTATTTTCAAGCCGCCTTCGCGCTCGACCGCGTCAAGGCGATGGCGCCACATCATCCGGAATGGAAAGGCCGGCAGCCGTTCAAGGCGTTCCTCTCCGGTGACAAGAAGGCGCTCGCCGAGCAAGGCGAGAAAGGCCTGCTGACGCTGGTGACCGCGGCGCATAGCGGCATGACGACGGATGAATTCGCAAAGTCGGTCGCCGACTGGCTCGCAACCGCGAAACATCCCCGCTTCAACAGACCCTATAACGAGCTCGTCTATCAGCCGATGGTCGAACTGCTGGCCTATCTGCGAACCAACGGCTTCAAGACGTTTATCGTGTCGGGTGGCGGCGTCGAGTTCATGCGGGTGTGGGCGGAAAAGGCCTACGGCATTCCGCCCGAGCAAGTGGTCGGCTCGTCCGGCGTCACAAAATATCAGTTAGACACCGCGGGCAAGCCGTCGTTGCTGAAGACGGCCAAGATCCAATTCATCGACGATGGGCCGGGCAAGCCCGTCGGGATCAACATGATGATCGGCCGGCGCCCGATTCTCGCCTTCGGTAATTCGGACGGCGACCATCAGATGCTGCAATGGACCATGGCGGGAAGCGGGGCGCGCTTTGCCGGGATCGTGCACCACACCGATGCGGCGCGTGAATATGCCTACGACCACCCGTCGAAGGTCGGGCAGCTCGACGAGGCTTGGGAGGAGGCGAAGGCCAAAGGCTGGACTGTCGTCGATATGAAGCAGGACTGGAACAAGGTTTTCGCATTCGAGCCGTAGCCAGCAATGCAAGTCGCGGGCTGCAGGAAATGAGGTCATGATCATCGGCACGCACTTTGCCAAATGGGGCCTCGGCCTCTTCATCCTTGAAGTATTCCTGACGTTCGGAATCATCGCGCACGACGGTTCTATCGATGTTTATTTCGGACCGCACGCTCCAGCCGGCAAGGACGCGAACTGGGTGTCGACCGATCCATCACGCAAGTTCGAGTTGATGGCCCGCTTCTACGGGCCGAAACCGGAATTCTTCGAAAAGATAATGAGTGCTGCCGGATGTCGAGAAGATTGCCGCGCAGTAAACAATCTGGAGAATCCACCATGACCACGAACGCACATCCTGATCGCAGGAAGATATTGCTTGCCGGACCGACGCTTGCAATCACTTCGAGCGTTGCCAGCACTACCGTATCGCGCGCACGCGCCGAGAGGTCGTCGCTCAATCCGCAGCCGCTACCTCCTTCACCGGAATGGGCGCGCGCGCAGCCGCCCGGGCCGGACACCAGCGTGACGATCACCGAGGCCTATGCGGCGATGGTGGCGCGCGATGCCTATTTCTGGGCGTGGCCGCTGGTCAACATCTTCAACCGGCGGCAGGCCTTCAAGGATACGCCTTCGATGCATTCGACGATGGCGGGGAAAATCCATGGGATTGAATCCATCACCGAACATGCGTGTCCCTCTCAAGTATGTTTCCGAGGATGTCGATCCGCACGGCAATGTGCGGTGTTACGTTCGCGCACCCGGAAAGCGAAAGGTACGTATTCGTGCTTTGCCTGGCACCCCCGAATTTATGGAAGAATATCAGGCGGCGATCGCGACCTCTGCCGACGCGCCTTTGCGGCAGGCCAATGAGTCTAAAAAGGGTTCGTTTCGCTATCTCTGCATCCGCTACTATGCAAGCACGCCCTACAAGGCGTTGGATATCAAAACGCGCAGTTGGCAGCGGCGGGCGCTCGACGAGGTTGCGGGCGAACATGGAGCTAAACCCGTCGCGATGATGCAGGCTCGCCATGTGCGTAGACTTCGCGATGCAAAGGAGGCTACTCCGGCCGCCGCAAATCAGCTTATGAAAGCTCTGCGATCTTTATTCTCTTGGGCCAACGAGGCCGAGGAAACGACGGTCAATCCGATGATCGGTGTGAAAAAATTGAAATATCGATCGGACGGGCACCACACTTGGACCGACGACGAGATTCAACAGTACTACAAGCGGCACCAGATCGGAACAAAAGCGCGACTCGCGCTCGATTTGCTCCGCTACACGACGGGCCGGCGCGAGGATGCGCCGCGCCTTGGCCGGCAACATGTACGCGCCGGCCGCGTGCGCTTCCGCCAAGCAAAGAACGAGCACCGCAATCCTATAGACATCGATATCCCATTGCACCCGGCGCTTGCCGACAGCATCGCGGCGGCGCAGGTGAGTAAAAACATGACGTTCTTACTCACGGAATTCGGTAAGCCGTTCACAGCGAACGGATTCGGAAACAAGTTCAAGGATTGGTGCCGACAGGCCGACCTTCCGCATTGCTCGGCGCACGGCGTTCGAAAAGCGACTTCGGCGGCACTCGCCGAGGCCGGCGCGACGCCGCACGAGATCATGGCGGTGACAGGCCACCAAAGCATAAAAGAAGTGGATCGTTATACAAAGGCGGCAAACCGTGGGAAGTCGGCGGATGCGGCAATGCGGAAGTTGAAATGAAAAACTTCGCGGTTTAAGCGGCCTGCTTCTGAAATGATTGCTGATGATGGTATCAATGAAGAAAGATCAAAACGATCCGATAGGGATACTAAAATCACTCTGGACGAAGAACGCGAATGGAGTCTGGGCTCTACATGGCATGAAGGGAATCGACTTAAAGCCACGCGAGGGCTTTGAGGCCAATTATTTCAAAATTAAAGACGAAATGCTCTTGCTCACGGATCGGCCGGGGCCGGTAATGCAAGATTTCTTCGCAACATTTGGCCTGACTGAATATTTAATTCGACAAAGCATCGTTCCAATCGTCGCTTGGAACGATGGCGATCATGGGATGCGCTGTATTGGAACCGGCTTTTTCATAAGCGCCTCTGGCCTTCTACTGACAGCAGCTCATGTCATCAGGGACCCAATAGATGACAGCTACGCCGAGCATACCAAAATCGGCGATAACGCTTTTAGGTTCGACAAGTCGTTGCATATGGGAGCGTTGCTTCCTGCCAATCCAGCCATGAGAAACTGCCCTCCTGATATATTCAACGTGCCAGATGAAATGCGCGCCGCAAACTCATTCATTGCGCCCATCGAATGGGCCTATCATTGGGGACAAGAAGTCATCGGACCTTTGTTTCACATGAAGCCAGAGTACAAACTCGATCTCGACATCGCGGTTTGCAAGCTCTCCGAAAATCAAGTTGGGGACTCATACCAACCGCTCAACATCAGTCAGCATAATTTAAAAATCGGCGATCGCGCAGTCGCAATCGGGTACGCCGAGATGAAGAATATCCAGTTTCGCGAGATCGCGACTTATCAGCCGTCATTAGTGGTGTCGGTAGGCTCCGTTACGAACATCTATCCAGATAATATCACAAAGAAGGAAGCGACAACGCCGGGGCCATGCTTTGAATTCGACGCCAAAATACCTGGAAAGATGAGCGGCGCGCCAATCCTTGTTGGGTCGGGCATTATCACCAAAGGAGTCGTTAGCCGAAGCTGGCAAGATGAAAAACGCGCGAGCGGCGGTCTGATAGCTCCGATGATGGGTTTGCCTTTGGCAAACGGAAAAAGCCTTCTCCAAACGATACGGGATGGAAACGAGGGAATGGCTCAAATGATGGGAAGTGACCTTTGATCATGTGCCGCGAAGAACGGTTGATGATCAAACACTGTCCCACCACAAAGCGAAGTGGGACAAATCGCAAAAAATTACGAGTTAATTCAATGCCAAATTCTAGCAATGGCGTCCCGGAAGGGAGTCGAACCCCTGACCCCAGGTTTAGGAAACCTGTGCTCTATCCAGCTGAGCTACCGGGACTGTACGCCGAACCCTGCCACTTATCCGGCACATCAGCGCCTCGGGCAAGCCGAATCGTATTGCCGATTCAAGAGGCTGGTGCCGTCGCGCGACCCACCCCAACCGGACCGGATGTCTCGCCAACATGCACTACCGGTACGGCTCGCCATTTCATAAGGAAGGCGTCCTAAAAAGAACACGGCGACCTGTTGCGCTCGTCGAGCGCTTTTCCCAGGATCCGCCATTCATCCCCCCAGCCACTCTCGTTTCGCTTGCAGAATGAAGCGGCAGCCTCTTCTCGTCCGCCAAAAATGCCTTGTGACTGTCATATGGCAATCTTATCTTTTTTGCCGCGGGGCTGGATCGCAACAGGAGATGATCATGGGTTTGCTCGACGTCCTCAACGGAATGCAGAACGGCCCGCGCGGTCCAAGCGAGCCCAATAAGGAAAGCGAAAGCAGCGGCATGTCGCCGCTAACAATGGCGATCCTCGCTGTGCTGGGCTACAAGGCGCTGAAACATCTCACCGGATCTGGAGGCAGCCCGTCCGCGCCGCCGGCTCCCGCGCCCAGAAGCACGATCAATGCGGGCCCACCCGGAGGCACGGTCAATGCTGGTCTGCCCGGCAGCGGAGGCGGCCTTAGTGACCTGCTCAAGGGCGGGCTTGGTGGTCTGCTGGCGGGCGGTGCGGCCGGAAGTATTCTGAGCGGCGGTCTCGGCGACCTGCTGAACCAGCTTCAGAACAAAGGCCATGGCGAGACTGCAAATTCCTGGGTTAGTCCGGGGCCGAACAAGCAGATCGCGCCACGCGACCTCGCCGACGCGCTGGGCGCCGACCAGATCAACACCCTGGCAGCGCAGACCGGCCTGTCCCGGCAAGAGTTGCTCGTCGGCTTGAGTCAGCACCTGCCCGAGGTCGTGAACCATCTGACGCCCGACGGGCGCCTTCCGACCGAGAATGAGCTATCACGGATGCTTTGATGAAATTGCCTACCCACTACAGGATCAGCCTCCTGAACCGGCCGATCGCGCGGAGACTTCAATGTCACGATATCATTCTGAGGAAGGACTTTCATCATGAGCGGCATTCTCTGGATCATTCTGGTCGGCTTTATCGCCGGCGTTATCGCAAAGTTCTTATCGCCCGGCCCGAACAATCCGAGCGGATTCATCCTCACCACGGCGCTCGGCATTGGCGGTGCGTTCCTAGCCACCTTCATCGGGCAGTCAATCGGTCACTACAGCCCCGATCAGGGCGCAGGCTTCATCACCTCAACCATCGGTGCGATTGTGGTGCTGTTCATCTGGAACAGGTTGGTCGCGCGCGGCGCGATTTCCGGTCCTGGATCGAAATAGCAACCTCGTCCTCGGGTAACGTCTTGAGGCGCGGTCAGGCCACGGCCAAGCCTTCTGGCATGTGCAATATTCTGCTCGGATTGGTGGTCTGTGGAATGTTGTTCAGCGCAGCGCCGACACTCGCCGACGGTTGCCAACCGGTCATTCAGAATGACGGCGTCGTGAACGCCGTCATTGACCCGCGGACGCTCCGTCTCGATGATGGCCGTGAGGTGCGCCTCGCAGGCGTCGAAGTGGTCGCGGGGGAGGCCGCCAATCGCCAGCCAGCACTCGCAGGGCTGATCGGTCGGCGCGTGACCCTGCGCGGAGAGCGCGACGATCCGGATCGCTATGGCCGGCAAACCGCCTTCATATATCTTGGGCCATCCGCCAGTTCGGTCCAAAGCGATCTTCTGGCACGCGGCGACGCACTTGTGTCTGCCGACGTCACCGACAGGGCGTGCGCGGCGGAACTTACGGCTGCGGAAACGGCGGCGCGACAGGCCCGACGTGGAACCTGGGCAGAATCGTCCGTGGTCAAAAACGCCGAACGTCCGGGCGATATTTTGGCGCGTATTGGACAGTTCACCATCGTGGAAGGCTACGTCCGGTCTGTCAGGCAGGCCGGCGGCACTATATATCTCAACTTCGGCCCACGCTGGACACGAGACTTTGCTGCGACTATTTCAAGGCGCATACTGCCATCCTTCGAGGCGGCAGGCGTAGTGCCGACGTCTTTCGAGCATCGGCGGGTTCGGGGTCCGCGGCTGGGTCGAACGGCGGGGAGGACCGCGGATTGAGGTGCTCCGGGTTGGGCAGATCGAAGTGGCCGGCGACTAGAGGGCTCGGTGTTCTGCCGGAGCCAACCGGGCCTACGCTGGACATACAAGATGCGGCGGTCGAGTGTCAGCATTTGCCGTCAGATTTGCTGACAGATTGCGACTTCTGAAATCGAAACTTCAGTCCGAGGGAGACGTTGCGACCATGACGGCGAGCCCAGTATGGCGCGGGACAGGAGTGAGCCGCCTTTTGGCTGCGCCTGTCGTGCTGCTCTGCGCGGCGCTTGCCCTCAGTGGATGCGGCGACATGACCCGGTTCCAGACCGACTCTCCCTCATCCGTCAAACCGATAAAGCCCGCGCGGGCCGCGACCCATACTCCAGCGTCCGACCGCGAGCACGAGCGCATCCTCGCCTCTTACGGCGGAGCGTATGACGATCCCAAACTCGAAGCGCTGATCAACAAAACGGTCGAGCGGCTTGTGGCGGCGTCCGAGCGGCCCGACCTCACCTACAAGGTCACGATCCTCAATTCAGGCGCGGTGAACGCCTTCGCGCTGCCAACCGGCCAGCTTTACGTGACACGCGGCCTGATGGCGCTGGCCAACGACACCTCGGAATTGTCCTCGGTGCTGTCGCACGAGATGGCGCATGTTCTGGCCAAGCACGCCACCATCCGCGAAGACCAGGCGCGGCAGGCCGCCCTCGTCAGCCACGTCGTCACCGAAATGGGGACCGACCCGGATCTGACGGCGCTGGCGCTCGCCAAATCCAAGCTGACGCTCGCAAGCTTTTCGCGCACCCAGGAATTCGAAGCCGACGGCATCGGCGTCGGGATTTCCGCGCGGGCCCATTTTGACCCTTATGGCGCAGCGCGCTTCCTGACGGCAATGGAACGCAATGCGGCGCTCAAGGCCGGCAAGCCCTCGTTGGACCCGCGCTCGCAGGACTTCCTGTCGTCGCATCCCGCAACGCCAGAGCGCGTCCAGAACGCACAGGTCAATGCGCGGCAATACAGTGCTCCCGCGCAAGGCGAACGAGACCGCGAGACTTACCTCGACGCGATCGACAACGTTGTCTACGGCGAGGATCCGAGTGAGGGGTTCGTTCGTGGCCGGCGTTTCCTGCATCCAAAGCTCGGCTTTACGTTTCAGGCGCCAGAAGGTTTCGTACTCGACAATACGGCTCAGGCAGTGATCGGCGTTCGCGAGGGCGGCAGTCAGGCCATGCGCTTCGACGTCGTCCGGGTGCCCGCGGAACAGAAGCTTACCGAGTATCTCAACTCCGGGTGGATGGAGAACGTCAACAAGGCATCGACCGAGGAACTAACTATCAACGGCTTTCCCGCGGCATCAGCGGTTGCCAGCGGCGAGGAATGGCAGTTCCGGATTTATGCCTTGCGCTTCGGCAGCGACGTCTATCGCTTCATTTTCGCCACCCGTCGTAAGACAACGGAAAGCGAACGCAACGCGCGTGAAACGGTCGCCTCCTTCCGCCGTCTGTCGCTGGACGAGATTCAGGCAGCACGACCGCTGCGAATCAAGGTGATCACCGTACAGCCGGGCGATACCGTGGAATCGCTGTCACACCGCATGGCAGGCGTCGATCATCCCGCCGAGCGTTTTCGCGTCGTCAATGGCCTCGATCCGCGCGCCCAAGTCAGTGTCCGCAGCCGAGTCAAGATCGTGGTGGAGTGACGCGAAGCACCGCGCATCAGGACAGGTTTAAACTAGCACGGAATCCCTTGACGCTTCGCTCGCGCTTGCGAGAGCCGTCCTCTCACTTCAGGCCGAAATCCGCCAAAGCCGGCTCGCGCAGGCAATTTCTCGCACTGACCTCTCCAACTTTTTAAACGCGCATTGCCAATCCGCAGGCGCAAGCGGAGTAAGGGTGCTTGAGAGCAAACGAAGATACGCGCTTGACGGAATCAGAACAGCACACAGCAAAAAGCCCGGCCTCTCGGCCGGGCTTTTTGTTTGTCTTGGTTCACCAGAACCCGGTTACGCAGCTTCGTCGGCAACCGCAGCATCATCGCCATCGGCTTCCATGTCGCCGTCGGCCTCGGCGTCCATCTCCGCCTTGGCACCGCGGCGGGGACTCTTGGCCAGTTGCCCCTCGATCTCCTTGACTGCTTCGGTCTCCGTGACGTGCTGAACGACCGCGATCTCGCGCGACAGACGATCAAGCGCGGCCTCGTAGAGCTGACGTTCGCTGTAGGACTGCTCGGGCTGAGATTCCGACCGATAGAGGTCGCGGACCACTTCGGCGATCGCAACAATGTCCCCGGAATTGATCTTCGCTTCATACTCCTGCGCCCGCCGCGACCACATGGTGCGTTTGATGCGCGCGCGGCCCTTCAAGGTTTCGAGCGCCCGCTTGACCAGACCAGGCTCGGACAGCTTACGCATGCCAACATTGGCAATCTTCGCCGTCGGCACCCGCAGTGTCATCTTGTCCTTGATGAAATTGATGACGAACAGTTCGAGCTTGGCTCCGGCAATCTCCTGTTCTTCGATCGCCAAAATCTGGCCGACACCATGCGCCGGATAGACCACAAACTCGTTGGTCTTGAACCCTTGGCGCTGGGTCAGAACCTTCTTCGGCTCCTCGACGTGTGCGGCAGCCCTTGCAACAGACTTCACTGCAGGCGTATTGACCGCAGGCTTATTGGCCATGGTTGCTTTTGCAGCGGACTTTACAGTCGGCTTGACAGAGGTCCTTGAACCTACCTTCGAAGCAGACGCGGTCTTCGAAGCAATCGTCTTCGAACCGGCTTTCGAAGCAGCGGTCTTCGAAGCAGCGGTCTTCGAAGCAGCGGTCTTAGCGGACATCCTGGCGGTCTTGCTTGGCATTTCGCCTCTTTTATTTCTTGAGGATTTTCCGGCCGAACCCTTGGCAGCCGTCGTTCGGGTGATCGGGGCAGCAGTCCGGGTACGAGCTTTTGCTGCACCGCGGTGAGGGGTAGAGGCCCTCGAGTTCGTTTTTTTATTTTTGTTGCGTGTTTTCTGTGACACAGCCTGCGCGCGGGTATTCCCACGCCTTCCTGGATGTTCACGCCAGAGCCCTTCCGGACCCATAAGCAGGTAAAAGCATCGTCGAATTCGAAAACCCGCTCAGTTTAGCACATTTTCTGCGAAAATCAATGATTTATGCTCGCCCGCCCGCACTCTGGCGGGACCTCCGGCGCTTCTGGTCGCAAAAAGGTAAATAGTGGCCAGTAAACGCCTGCCCAAAATCAGACGCGTAAAACACGCCGGAAAGACTCAGTCCCCTGCACCGGGATTTGAAGAAAAATATTTCTCAAATTTGCCATTCTGGCCCTCAAATTCCTTGGCGTCCGGCGGAGCCTCCTTCTTCTGCGTGATGTTTGGCCAGCTCTTGGCGTATTCGGCATTGACTTCAAGCCACTTCTCGAGCCCCGGCTCACTGTCCGGCTTTATCGCTTCGGCGGGGCATTCCGGTTCGCAAACACCGCAATCGATGCACTCATCCGGATGAATGACGAGCATGTTCTCGCCTTCGTAAAAGCAATCGACAGGGCAGACTTCAACGCAATCGGTATATTTGCATTTGATACAGGCATCGTTGACGACGTAAGTCATCCAAGGCTCCGGCACGCTCAGTTTTGCAGGCTGGGGTAGCGCAGGAATAGCACTGCCGCAAGCGGGGGAACCGCTCAACGGGCGTAAGTTATCCATGAACCGCGACTGAGGAACCGGATCGAAACGGACGACGACGGTCGCACGCGCGGGTGCAGCTGAATCACAATCTAGCCATCAGCTCCGCCGGAAACATCCGACATGTCGTCATAAAGGGTTCGTGCTGCGGTCGAACCGCCTCGCCGTTCGGCAAATCCCGTGACCTTAAGGATACGGATGCCTCGCTCCAGTCTGATCGTGAGCACGTCAGACATTTTGAGGGAGTGACCGGGGGATTTCTCCCGTATGCCGTTGACACGAACATGGCCGGCTTCGACCAGCGCAGCAGCTTGGGTACGGGCTTTGACCATCCGCGCATGCCACAACCATTTATCGAGACGCTGGCGCTCCAACACACCCGGTCACTCCAATCGCGAAACTACGCCGCTAGCATGTGTTCCGTAAAAGTAATTACCGGTTTTGCGATCAGAATACGCGCAAGTTATTGATTGAGAGCATCCGGATTCCACTCAGCCGGACATGCTCTCAGGACCGATCGTTCAATCCTTGCGGCCGGCAAGCTGCTCTTTGAGTGCGGCCAGTTTGGCAAACGGCGAGTTCGGATCTATCGACTGCTCGCGCTCGCGCGGCGCGCTGCTGGCGTAGGGACGATGCGAGGGTCCGGCGTCGGAGCGCCCCTCGCGACCGCCCTTGCGGGAACCCTGAACCCCACCCTTGTCCTGGTCCCTGTCCCGACCCTTGTCTTTGAAGCGCTCGCGCGGACGCCCCCCCTTGCCTTCACGCGATTCCCTCTCGTTCCCCGCGGGCGCGCTTTCGGCTGCCCCACCGGCAGACTGTCCACGCCGGCCTCGCCTATACCGCTCGCGCCCTTGCGCTCCCTCGGACGTCTCTTTGTCAGCGGTTGCCGGCTGCGGGCCATCCGGCCGCGCCTGTTGCCGGCGATGCCGATTGCGATCGTGGCGCGGACGCCGATCGACGGACCGACCGCCGGGCCGCCAGACCTCAATCATCGCCGGCGCGCCGTCCGCCTCAGCCGGTGTCGCAACATTCACGGCGATCTCGGCGGAGACCGCATCGCCTTCGATTGTGCTCCCGGCAACAACGGGCGCGGAATCAGTCGGCACACCATTGTTGATGGCCGCCTCGCCGGCGTTGGAAGCCGCCGAGGCCCCGACGGCTGAGAATGCCGCAGACGACTCCTCGGCAACTTCAGTCGCCGCTTCGACGGCCGTTGCCGCAACTCCGGATGAATCTGCATCCCCCGCAGTCTCCGGTTCAACAGGCCGGATATCGGCTGTATCCGCGCGGTCGGAAACAGGCTCCTGCCCCTCAAGCACGCCACCGATCGCAGCCGCTTGCTGCGACGCGCTTTCCGGTACTCCGCCAGAAACCGTTTCCGCGGTGATCCCCGTCACAGGACCACTCTCCGTCGCAGGTGGCGGTACCGGACACCGCTCCATGCGATAGCCGAGGGCGCTCAAGATGGAGGCGAAATCCTCACCAGCAGTGCCTGCGAGCGACGTCATGGCCTGCGTCACAACAAACCCGCGGCCATCGAATGCGCCGGCAGGCTTTTCGCCGGGCGCCCCTTCCCGCCAGGACAGCGCCGGGCGGATCAGGTCGGCAAGCCTTTCGAGAATATCGACGCGGACGGCGCGTCCGCCACATTGCCGATAGCCGAGGGCGCGATAGGCGTCGCGATCGAGCAGCTTGTCCGCCGGGAACGAAGTGCGGCCACTGCTTGCGAGATGCTGCGCGCTGGACAGCGCCGAAAGGTCGGCATTCTCCTGCTTCAGCGCCCACAACAGTGAGGCCAGCGACCGCGCAGCCGGCTTCAAAAGCAAGGGGAAATAGATATGGTAAGCGCCGAAACGCACCCCGTACTTGCGCAAGGACGAGCGCGACGGCTGATCGAGATCCTTTAGTTCCGCAGCGACCTTTTGCCGCTCCAGCACGCCGAGCGCCTCGATCAACTGGAAGGCAATGCCGCGTGCGATACCGGTGATATCCTCCGCTTTAGACAACTCGAATAGCGGCCCGAGAAGCTTCTCGATATGGGTTTTCAACCATAGGTCGAGCCTGGCTTGCACCGCCTCGCGCGGCGCTCCGGTCAGCCGCTCGTCGGAAATGATCCGCAGCCGCGGATGCAGCGCGTCGTCTGCAGCCACCAGTCGCGCCACCGCGTCTCCCGTCCAGCGAATGGTGCCATCCGAGGTCAGCACAAACTGGTCGTCCGCCGCCCCCGACAATTTCTCCGCGCGCGCCTCGATTTCGCCAGCTAGCGCCTTTTGCGCGATCGCCTGCAAGGCCTTGGCTTCGGAACCCGCCTCCGCCGCATCCGGCGCAAACGTAAATCCGTCAAGACGGCCGATCACATGGCCCTCAACGATCACCTCACCCGTCTTGCCGATTTCCGTATCCAACATCGTGTTTTCCCGCAGGCGGCGCATCAATACACTGGTCCGGCGGTCAACGAAACGCTCCGTAAGCCTTTGGTGCAGCGCATCGGACAATTTATTTTCGACCTCTCGCGAAATTGCCTGCCAGTGCCCGGGATCAGCCAGCCAGTCCGGGCGATTTGCCACGAAAGTCCAGGTCCGGATCTGCGCGATCCGTCCCGACAAGGTATCGATATCCCCGTCGGCACGATCGGCCTGCGCGACCTGGGCCGCGAACCAGTCGTCAGGAATCTTGCCTTCACGCATCAGAAAGCCAAACAGTGTCGTCACCAGTTCGGCGTGAGCCGCCGGCGCGATCTTGCGATAATCCGGGATTTGGCAAGCGTCCCACAGCCGCTCCACCGCAGCCGCGCTTTGCGCCATGGCGCGCACCTCGACGTCGCGCGCCGCGTGATCGAGCACCCGCAAATCTTCGGCGATCGGCGCGCGGGTCAGCGCCTCGTGCGAGGGAATCAGCGCCAGCGAGACTTGCAACCCGCCGAGCGAAGAAAAATCGAGATCGGAATTGCGCCACTGCAGCGTTCTGACGGCCTCAAAAGTGTGGTTCTGCAGCGCGTCCACGAGTTCGGGCTCGAACGGCGCACAGCGTCCGGTGGTGCCGAAGGTGCCGTTGCGAGTGGCGCGGCCGGCGCGGCCAGCAATCTGCGCGAACTCAGCCGGCGTGAGCCGGCGAAACTGGTAGCCGTCGTATTTACGGTCCGAAGCGAAGGCAACGTGATCGACGTCAAGATTGAGACCCATGCCGACCGCGTCGGTGGCGACCAGATAATCGACGTCACCGGATTGGAACATCGCAACCTGCGCATTACGGGTGCGCGGGCTAAGCGATCCCAACACCACCGCTGCCCCACCGTGTTGGCGTCGGATCAGTTCGGCAATGGCGTAAACCTCGTCCGCCGAGAAGGCGACGATCGCAGTGCGGCGAGGCTGCCGGGTGATCTTGCGGTCGCCGGCGAATTCAAGCTGGGATAGCCGCGGGCGCGTGACGATACTCGCGCCAGGCAAAAGCCGCTCGACGATCGGGCGCATGGTGGCTGCACCGAGCAGCAACGTCTCGTCGCGGCCACGCCGGCGTAGCAGGCGGTCGGTGAAAACATGGCCCCTTTCAAGGTCGGCCGCGATCTGGATTTCATCGATGGCGAGGAAAGACACGTCAAGATCGCGCGGCATCGCTTCGACGGTCGAGACCCAAAAGCGCGGGCGGGCCGGCTTGATCTTCTCCTCACCGGTGACCAGGGCGACGGAATCCGCCCCGGCGCGGTCGACAATCTTGTTGTAGATCTCGCGAGCGAGCAGTCGCAGCGGCAGGCCGATAATGCCGGAGGAATGCGCCAGCATCCGCTCGATGGCCAAATGGGTCTTGCCAGTGTTGGTCGGACCGAGCACTGCCGTCACGCCCGCGCCGGGCGCGCGACCGTTGCCGGGCGGAAATATCGAAGCTGAAAAGGCCATATTTTCCGAGGGCTTTTGCGGCGCTAGCGGAGCGGGAAGGCGAATGTCAAATCCAAAGCTCCACTGGAGGCTATTGGCCTGGCTCGATCGATCCCAACATTTGCGTAGGCACCCTGCTTGGAGGGGACGCAACCGCACCACGGGATCGGATGTGTTTCACAATGCGACGCATGCCGAGCCGCAGCTTAAGCTTTGGAACGAGTCCGGAACGAATCGCGCCCGAATCGCTGACTCCTGATCTATCTGGCTTCGTTCACCGCAACATCTCGTGTTTGAATGGACCTATGGAAACTAGATCAAGTTCTGCGCCGCTTAACAAGAGCAGCAATTTCTCTTCGTTTATGAATCCATGGACGCATGAATTCAACAGCAGGAGTCAACAGGATTCTCTTGAAACGAAACGACCTGTCGCCGGTCCCGCGCAGTGCCCACTCCTACCGGGTTTTAGCTGCCGTCTGCGGCGGTATGGCAGTCGTGTGGAACTCTGTCGCCTCCAGCTTGCCCGTGCCTAGCGGCGTTGGAATCGTCAGACGATAGGGTACGAGCACGCGTGTGCCGGCGATCGGCGCCAGCCAGACCTCCATATTGCGCTCGGCGGCAAGATATTTGATCGCGAAGCGGTCCGGGACGTAGCCAGCGATCGGCGAAAAAAAGATCGCACAGACCACGACCGGGCCTTGATAGCCTTTTCCCGACTTCACCATGTCCATGCGCTTGAAGTCGAGGCGCAGGTCGTAGCGCATGCGGCCGTCGAATATCCCGGTCGAGGCATGACAGGCGCTGGGGCCGAGCGGGTCGGTAGTGCCGGGAGCCCGCAGCAGCGTTGCGCTCATTGGATCGAACACACCGCGCTTGTGCGCATCGTTGACCGGAATGCGCTTGGGGTCGACCGGTGGGGTCGGCTCGATGACGAAATCCTTTACATTGCCGCCCGCCAGCGACATGCGAATGGTCTCGGATTTCTTGGAGGACGAGATGGTCGCAATATAGCTCGCGGGAATCAACGCGCCGTTGACGATGCGGCCCTGCGAGGAGCCCGTGCCGGTCCCGTGGGCAAGCGCCTTAAGAAGCCCCGTGGCGCCCCCGCTTGCCGCGGCCGAATACTGATCGTCGAGGATATCGACTGTCCAGGCGCCGGTGCCGACGAGAATCCCCGCCAAGGTGACGTCATAGCGAGCCTCAAGCTTGCCCTGCGCCGCCACCGGCGCCGCTACCGTCAACATCGCGGCAAACATGGCAAACGGCACGCCGGCCAGTTGCCAAATTGAACAAAGAATCCATCGGAGCAACGTCGTCCGGCATAAGCTCACAACGGGTGGCCCTGCATGTCTCCGTCTGGTCCCGAATATTCCAACAGACTTGGCTTTCCCAAGCCTGCAGACTATCGCCGGTTGTAACGACCGTTGAATCCTCATCTAAGCAGAAGCCACCGAGGGAACCCAGCCCGGCACATCTGCGAACACGTGAAAAAACAGGGTCGGCTCGGGATTACCGCTTCGGGCCCTGACAAATCTCGGCCTCCTCTGCAACACCGTGGTCGATGGCCATCCGTCGATACGGATTGCGCCCTTTATATGATGCAGGACACGATGCAGGCAACGCGCGCAGAAATCCGGCCGGAATAATGAGACGGATGGGGTTCATGAGCGCAAATAAGCCGAGTTCGGTCCCGACGCCTTGACGCCCTGCTGCTGTCCCCCTATACGTCCGGCGTTCCTAAAATGGACACGATTTCGAACCCCGAGCCCGCCTTGAAAGCAGATGCCGGGGACGACAGAGGATTTTCGTATGTCCCGGCGCTGCGAACTGACGGCCAAGGCTCCTTTGGTGGGCCACAGGGTCAGCCATTCCAACATCAAGACCAAGCGGCGCTTCCTGCCGAACTTGGTGAACGTCACCTTTGTGTCAGAAACTCTGGCTAGTTCGCTCCGGTTCCGGGTGTCGACCCATGCCCTGAGGAGCGTGGACCATCGCGGCGGTTTCGATGCCTTTTTATTGAAGGCGAAGGACTCAGAGCTTTCACCGAAAGCGGTCGAGATCAAGCGCCAGATCCAAAAGAAGCAGACCGCCAAGGCCAGCTAGAGCCTTTCCGCTTCTGACGGAATCAGAAGCGAGGCTCATGATTTTAATCTAACGTGTTTCTTCACGCGAACAGGTCATAATCCTCAGGTCAAGCCCGAGGACATGCTTCGCTCGGAAACGCCTCTAGTAGCAGCAGCTCCGATTGTCCGCCTCGAGCGCTGACCTTCCCACCGCTTCAATTCTCGACCAGCGTGAACTGCATTAGCAGCGTGCGCTGGATCAACGAAAAGTTGTCATCGGACACGAGCGTTAGAACGACTTCGCCCTTGTCGTTCACGAACGCACTGATTCCTTCGAAATTGTCGATCTCCTGTCCGAGATCGGCATCGAAAATCGAGGGGCCATCCACCAGCGCGCCGGGCGCGATCGCGTCGATCTTGATCCGGCGGATGCGAACACCGATGCCGCCGGTCAGCGAGAATTTGCGTTCGAGAATCAACAGGTCCCCCGCAGGCAGTAAACAGGCGTCGCTGACATCGAAATTCTCGGTCCGATGGATGGCGAACCGGCCGGGCGAGGGTCCGCCGATCAGGAACGCGATGATATTGCGACCCGTATCGAGCCCACGTTCGGAGATCGCGATCAGCGTGCCGCCGAGCGGTCTGTCGCGTGGAACGACCACCATCGCCTCAACCCCCCGGTTAAACGACAGCCCGCGGATTGCCGCCGGCACTTCGACCTCTTCTCCCCGCGCGCCGGTATATCCCTTGTCGAAGTCGAAGCGCATGATCCGGTTGGCCCGCTCGATGCCGACATAGACCAGCGATCCATCGAGCGCGATCGATTCAGTATCGAACCAGCCGCGCGCTGTGATCGGCCTGCCATCGTGTCCTAGCATCGGCGCAGCCTCGACGTCCGCGAGCCCGACCATCTCACCGACCGTCCCGTAGACGATGCGGCCGGTGAACCAGGTGCCTTTGTCGCTGGCGGAAATGAACTGTTGCCCTTTTGAATCCAACCGCAAGCTCGACAACCCTCCGAAGCCGCGAAACGAGGAGGTGAGGATCAGCCCGCTGCGAAAGGCGAGCGATCCGAAGCGTGTGCGCGAGTGATCACGCAGATCGAACGAGGCGACATGACGGGCGTTCACGGCAATCGACACCGCCGCTGGCGGCGTAAGCTCGTCAGGCGGCGGTTGTTCAAGCGCGTGGGTTGCGAATCTCGCGCTGGCCGCGGAGGGGTCCGTCAACAGCAGGCCGGTTGACATCAGGAAAAGCAGGCTGCGGCGATCGATCAATGGTGCCATTCGCGGAGGACCGATCTGTCGGCGATGCGTCCCATACGCAGCCGCGGCATGTTGGCACCGCCGGGGGTCGCTGCGCACACCGGCTGTGTGTAATGGCCCCGCTTTTGCGAAGCAACGCGTTTGCGTCCCGGGCGGGATGCCACCAACGCGCGCCGAGCTACTACGAATGCAGCTTGCGCGGGCGGCGCACTGGCGCCGGCGGCGGATCATGCGTCTCGCTGAACAGTTCGGCGAGCTGTTCGGTAATAGCGCCGCCGAGTTCTTCGGCATCCACGATGGTCACCGCGCGGCGATAATAGCGCGTCACATCGTGACCGATGCCGATGGCAATCAATTCGACCGGAGATCGGGTTTCGATTTCCTCGATCACCCATCGCAGGTGACGCTCGAGATAATTTCCCGGATTGACCGAGAGAGTGGAATCATCGACCGGTGCACCGTCAGATATCATCATCAAAATTTTACGCTGCTCGGAACGGCCCAGCAGCCGCTTATGCGCCCAGTCCAGCGCCTCACCGTCGATGTTCTCCTTGAGCAGACCCTCGCGCATCATCAACCCGAGGTTTTTCCGGGCCCGCCGCCAGGGGGCATCGGCGGCTTTATAAATGATATGACGGAGATCGTTGAGCCGCCCCGGCGTGACCGGCTTGCCGGCGGCGAGCCACGCCTCACGCGACTGTCCACCCTTCCAGGCTCGCGTCGTGAAGCCGAGAATTTCGACCTTGACGCCGCATCGTTCCAGCGTGCGCGCCAGAATATCGGCGCAGGTCGCGGCCACCGTGATCGGCCTGCCTCGCATCGAACCGGAATTGTCGAGCAGCAACGTCACCACGGTATCACGGAAGGTCGCCTCTTTCTCGTGCTTGAACGATAGCGGCTGATAGGGATCGATCACCACGCGCGCCAACCGCGCCGGATCGAGAATGCCTTCTTCCAGATCAAACTCCCAGGCGCGATTTTGTTGCGCCATCAAGCGACGCTGAAGGCGATTGGCGAGCCGCGCCACAATGCCCTGCAGGTGCGCAAGCTGCTTGTCGAGATAGCTACGCAGCCGCTCCAGTTCGTCATGATCGCAGAGGTCTTCAGCAGCGATGATCTCATCGAATTTTGGCGCGAAAGCGTGATATTCCGGGCCGCGCGGTTCATTGGCGCCCCTCACATTGGGCCGCGTTGCCTCGCCGGGCATCTCATCCTCAGCAAGGTCGCCATCCTCGAAAGTATCGCTCGCGGAAGCCTGCGCGCTTTCCATGGCGCCGTCCGGCATTTCATCAGTCGCATCCTGCGCCTGATCCGCATTCATCTCCTGGGCGGCCTCGCTGTCGAGCGAGCCTTCCGCGCCGGACTGATCGTTCTCGCCCTCGCGGTTGTCGTCCTGGTTCTCCTCCTTCTCTGTCTCAGTATTGGTGTCGTCACCGAGATCGAGCTCCGACAACAGGTCGTGCACGAGGTCGCCGAACTTCGCCTGGTCCTCGGTAAAATGGCTGAGCTGATCCAGCCGAGTGCCGATCTTGTCTTCCAGGAACGGTCGCCAAAGATCGACCACCTTGCACGCAGCGGTAGGCGGCGGCAGGCCGGTTAGCCGCTCGCGCACCATCATCGCCAGCGCATCCGATAGCGGCGCGTCGGCACGGTCGGTGATCTCGTCGTATTTGCCGCGATGGAAATGATCGTCGAGCATCGCAGTCAGATTCTTTGCGACCCCTGTCATCCGGCGAGAGCCAATGGCCTCGACCCGAGCCTGCTCTACTGCGTCGAATACGCCCTTCGCCTGCGGATTACCGGGCATCAGCTTGCGGTGCACTTTCGGATCGTGGCAGGCGATCTTCAGCGCGATCGAATCCGCATGACCCCGCACGATCGCCGCGTCGCGCCTGCTCATCTTGCGCCCGGGCTCAGGTAGCCGCGCCTTACCCGGCGACAGACCAGGCCGCTCGATGGCAAACGTCACTTCAAGCTCAGGTTGTCGGGCGATGGCGCGCAGGCAGGACGTCACCGCACGCTTGAAAGGCTCGGTCGGCGCTTCCTTCGGCGCGGTACGGAACTTGTTACTGGGTGATGCGGTGCTCATAACGCCTTTCCCTCGACCCGCGCGCGGGGAGAGGTATACAGAATCAACTCAACGCTACGTTGACCGCGGATTCGCTCAGTTCGACGTTGAAGCAGCGCTGGTAGAATTCAGCGACCAGCGGGCGCTCGAGTTCGTCGCACTTGTTGAGGAAGGTAACGCGAAAGGCAAAGCCCAGATCGTCGAAAATCTCGGCGTTCTCTGCCCAGGTGATGACGGTACGCGGGCTCATCACCGTGGAGAGATCGCCGTTGGCGAAGGCATTACGCGTGAGATCCGCTAACCTCACCATTTTACCGACAGTATCGCGGCCTTCTGGCGTGCGATAGCGTCGGGCCTTGGCCAGAACAATCTCGACCTCGTTGTCGTGCGGTAAATAGTTCAGCGTGGCAACAATGTTCCAGCGGTCCATCTGCGCCTGATTGATCTGCTGGGTGCCATGATAAAGGCCGGAAGTGTCGCCGAGACCGATGGTATTCGCAGTCGCGAACAGGCGGAACGCCGGATGTGGCTTAATGACTCGGCTCTGATCGAGCAGCGTCAAGCGTCCTGAGGATTCCAGCACGCGCTGGATCACGAACATCACGTCCGGACGGCCGGCATCGTATTCGTCGAAGCACAACGCCACATTGTTCTGGTAGGCCCATGGCAGAATGCCGTCGCGGAATTCGGTGACCTGCTTGCCGTCCTTGACCACGATCGCATCCTTGCCGACGAGATCGATCCGGCTGATGTGACTGTCGAGATTGACGCGCACGCAAGGCCAGTTCAACCGCGCCGCCACCTGCTCGATATGGGTTGATTTGCCGGTACCATGATAGCCAGTCACCATGACACGGCGGTTCTTGGCGAAGCCGGCGAGAATTGCCAGCGTGGTTGCGCGATCGAAGCGGTAATCGGGATCAATATCCGGCACGTGTGGATCGGTCCCGGAATAGGCGGGAACCTCGAGATCACTGTCGATTCCGAACACCTGCCGCACCGACACCTTCATGTCTGGCAGGCCTGCGGAGGTTTCGGTTTTGGTCATGGCGGCGGTCGTCATCAATCCTCCGAGGTTCGGGGGGCGCTCCCGAAACCAGGACGCGCATGGCTACGGATGAGAGGCCCGCGCGAAATTTAGCAGAGAGCAGTAGCCGGCAGAAGCCCGTCAGACGATCAAAGTTCCATTGGGATATCATCGAGATATGCACCAAATGCAGATTTTGAAGGACTGCTCCGCGAATCAGGCCCGCTCAGCCAAAATTTTGCCGGAAGAACTCTTGAACCAAGGAGACCTTGGAGACATTTGGTGAAACTAGGCGTCAGCCGGGGCGCGAGGACTTTCGTGACCGATTTCATCGCGCATTTGAGCAGCCTCGTGGCCGCCCATGCAGGGCTCGCCTATTTCGTCGTCTTTCTCGCCGCATTGCTCGAGGCCGTTCCGGTGTTCGGCTCGCTTATCCCCGGTTCGACAATCATTCTCGCAATGAGCGCCCTGATCGGCAGCGGCGAACTGAAACTTTTACCAGTCATGCTTGCCGCGATCGTCGGGGCCGTCATCGGCGACGGCAGCGCGTTCTGGATCGGGCATCGATCCGAACGCGAAATCCTCGGGATCTGGCCGATGTCGCGCTATCCCGGCCTCGTCGGGCAGAGCAAAACCTTCTTCAATCGTTATGGCACGCTGGCCGTATTCTTTGCCCGCTTCGTCGCACCGGTACGCGCCCTGGTGCCGCTGACAGCCGGCGCGCTGGGGATGCCGCCGTTGCTATTTTCTGCCGTGAACATCCCGGCGATCTTGCTCTGGGCTTCCGCGCATATCTTGCCCGGCGCGCTCGCAATATCGGCGCTGCATCATTATGGCGGGCTACCTCATCATTTCGGCAAACTGATCTGGATTGCTGCCGTGATCGTCGTTGCCGCGATCATCGGCGCCGGGACATGGTGGCGTTACCGCGGGCGCGGCTGCAACCTGTCTGCCACTGTGGATAAGCGAACCGGCTAGTGGTCCGGTTCTAACATTCGCATCCCGGTTCAGCAGGCGCTTTTGCGGGTATTAGAAACACGGGACCACTACAACTAGAAACTTCTAGTGGAGTTTTGGATTTTACATTCGCAATGCGCGCCCGCAGCAGGTGAGTTGCGAATGTCAATCCACTCCACTCGCTATCATTGGAGCGATCATGACCAAACCTCTTGTGGTGTCCATTCCACACCGCCTCGGCAAGGACGAAGCGGTGCGCCGGATGAAAGCGGGACTTGGCAGCGCCCGAACGCAATACGCCCAGTTAATCCAGGTCAATGAAGAACTGTGGAGCGGCGACCGCCTGGTTTTTTCCGTCACTGCCATGAAACAACAGGTGTCGGGAATTATGGATGTGTCCGAGGACCATGTTCGTCTCGAAGTGACATTGCCGTGGCTGCTCAGTCGCCTGGCCCACGGAATTCAAGGCGTGATTGAGAAAAAAGGCACACTGATGCTCGAGAAGAAAACGGATGAACGTTGACACGCGTCAACCTTCGATGGGAACCCGCGCGAGGCGACGCCTCACGCGCTGCGCACGACCGTCTTCAGGTAATTGTACGCCTTGATGATCTCGATCAGGCGATCTTCCGTCGAGCGATCGCCGCCGTTGGCATCGGGATGATGCTGCTTCACCAGCATCTTGTATTTCGCCTTCACAATTTCGAGCGTCGCGTCGGCGCCTAGGCCCAATACTTGTAACGCCTTGCGCTCCGCGTTGAATACCTTGCGCGTCTCGGGTTTGGCTTCGGAGCCTGACCCCGGACCGGGACGCCATTTTCCGCGGCCATTGAGTTCACCGAACACGCTGAAGGGATCGGCCATGCCGTCGAGATCGATGTCGCCGGCCTTGCCTTTGCCCTTGGTGCCGTTGGCGCCCATCTTCCAGGTCGGGCGGTGGCCGGTCAGCGCATCCTTCTGATAGCGCGCGACCGCGTCCGCATTCATGCCCTGAAAGAAATTGTAGGACTGGTTATACGCGCGAACATGATTGAGGCAGAAATGGAAATACTCGCGCTCGTTGCCACGGCCTTTCGGTGCGCGGTGTGACCCTCTGCTCTCACAGTCCGGCCACTCGCAGGCGACCACTTCCTCGCGCGCGCGCGGCTGCTTCGCACCGGCCCTTGGCTTGATGCGGATGCTATCGAAGAATTTCGACGAATCTATCGGCATGATGTGTTTGACACCGCAATGCTCTAGGCTTCAAGTCTTGACATCGCATTTATTCCGTCCGGCGTCCGCGCCATTGACGGAAACGAACGATGGGCGTTAAGTCGCTCGCCATGAGCGTGAAGGATAGCATCTCGCAGAAACTCAACGAAGCTTTCGCGCCAGAAAGCCTCGATGTCGCCGACGAGTCGTATCTTCATGAGGGTCACGCCGGCCATCGGCCGGGCGGCGAGACGCATTTCCGTATTCATATTGTGTCGCGAGCTTTCGAAGGAAAGAGCCGGGTCGAGCGTCATCGGATGATAAATACGCTGCTCGCCGTGGAACTGGCCGGACCCATTCACGCGCTGGCGATTCGGGCGACGGTACCGGGCGAACCGGGAAGCTGAATGCGGGGCACGGGGACAGCAAGGTCCGTCCCTCGTGGTGGTTTCAACTGGATGTGGATAGTCGGCCGGCAAGAACCGCTTCGAAGCAGCGTGTCCATCGCCAGCGCACACGCCGCTCAAAATTCACCTTGCGCTTTTATCGGATATTAACCCGCTTTTCAGTACATCGGAGCAGACTACCTCCGTGTTACGGCAAAACGCGAACGCAGTAGGGCGTAACGCATTCGGATTCGACTCGCTGGAATCATCCATGGCCGAAGCAGCCTCGACGGCGCTCATCGCCGAACTGGAAAGTGCGGTGAAGGGCGGCTCATCCGAGCGACGGCTCCAGATGCTTCGCCAGGTCACCGACCTGTTCCTGTCCGATGTCGACCGGCTCAACGAAAATCAAATCGGCGTCTTCGATGACGTTCTCGTCCGGCTGATGGAGCAGATGGAGGCGCGCACGCTGGCGCAACTCAGCACGAACCTTTCGGGGTCAAGCCTCGCGCCGAAGGAGACCGTCCGGCAACTTGCTTATCATCAGGATGAGTCAGTCGCAGTACCGGTTTTGACAAAATCAACCAGACTGTCTGATGGCGACCTGATTGAAATCGCGAGCCTGCGCGGGCCGCAGCACCTGCTCGCCATATCGCACCGCGATACTTTGAGCGAGGGAGTGACCGACGTGCTGCTTAAACGCGGCGATTCGCGGGTCTCCCATACGCTGGCCAAGAATGCAGGCGCGCGCTTCTCCGAAACCGGCTACGCGGTCCTGGTTGAAAGCTCCGAAAAGGACGATACGCTCGCTGAGAAGCTTGGGCTGCGGTTGGACATCCCGCTCAAGGTGCTCCGCGAACTTCTTTCCCGAGCCAGCGCCGCGGTGCGAGAGCGTCTGCTCAAGGCGGCGCCCCCTGAAATGCGCGCGAAGATTCAAGCCGCGATCCAATCAGTGGTCGAACAGATCGCCTCTCCCAGCGTGGCCCCGGTCAACTACGCCGAGTCGGAGTCGATGGTCCTTGCCCTGAACCGGGCCGGAAAGCTCGGCGACCAAACCATCAACCGGTTTGCGATACAGGGTGAGTACACCCACATTATTGCCGCGCTCGCGCTGTTGAACTCAGTGAGAATCGAAGCAATCGAGCCGCTGATCTCCAACCCTCGCCCCGACGGATTGATCGTTGCCTGCAAGGCAGCGCGGCTGGACTGGTCAACGACCAATATGATCCTTCGCAATCGCCCGCATTGCCGTCCTCTGACCAAGCAGGAATTCGAAAGCGGCCGCGAAGTGTTCGACGCGCTCTCTCTGTCATCAGCGCAACGCACCATCCGGTTCTGGTCCGCGCGCGGCTCGGCGAGGAAAGCCGATGCGCCGGACACGGCGGTCGCCATTTCGGACATCTGAGCCATGAGTTGGGGCAATCGGAAAGACGACCGGGTGACGTTCGCTACCGGCTATTCCGTCCTGATGATGGGAATCGACGGAACATGGCAACGGTCATGCACCATGCTGGACATCTCCAACAGCGGCGCGCGTCTTCAGGTGAAAGACTCGATCGAAGGATTGAACCTCAAGGAGTTCTTTCTGCTCCTGTCATCGACCGGCCTCGCCTTTCGTCGCTGTGAGCTCGTCCGCGTCAATGGCGACGAGATTGGCGTCAAATTCGTTGAGGACAAGGTTCCGAACAAGAAGAAAGGCCGGGCGCTTGCCAAATCCGATTCGTGACATAGCGCGTTTTTGAGCGAAGCATGTCCTCGGACTTGACTCGATGATGGATACGCTCCTGCCCGCGCCGACCTGTTCTAGATCGTCTCCACCCCACGCGGCACCGGCTGAATGCGCAGCGCGGTGATGCGATTGCGCTCGCGCCGCAAAACCCTGAAGCGAAAGCCGTAAAAGGTAAAATTCTGGCCACGTTCCGGGATCGAACGCGCCTCGTGAATCACGAGGCCTGCGATGGTGGTCGCCTCCTCGTCTGGAAGATGCCAGTCCATGGCGCGATTGAGATCACGGATCGGCACCGAACCGTCTACCACGACCGAACCGTCGGCTTGTTGCCGAACCCCGGCTACGACCACATCGTGCTCGTCGGAGATGTCGCCGACGATCTCCTCGAGAACATCTTCCAGCGTCACCATGCCCTCGACTTCACCGTATTCGTCGACCACCAGCGCGAAGTGAGTCTTGCGGCGGCGAAACGCCTTAAGCTGATCGGAAACTGGGCGCATCTCCGGCACGAACCAAGGCGGTAGCGCAATCGCGTTGACGTTGATTCGCGCAATATCGCCCTCCGAAGCGTGGATCGCCCGCAACAGATCCTTGGCATGGAGCACACCGACAATGTTCTCCGGCTTGTCGCGCCAGAGCGGAATGCGGGTGTATTCGCTAACAAGCACCTCGCGGACCAGATCCTCGGGGGGCAAGTCGGCATTGACCGTCACCATCGCGGTGCGATGAACCATCACGTCTGACACCGCGAGATCTCCGAAGCGGAACACATTCTGGATGTATTCGGCCTCGCCGCTTTCGATTCCGCCGTGCTCGGCGGATTCACCGATCAGCCCTTCGATCTCTGCGCCGGTCAACACGTCATGTTGCGAGACTTCCTTGACGCGAAGCGCGCGCAGGATGGCGCGTGAGGCCGAATTGAGCAGCCAGTTCAGCGGGTAAAACAGGATGTAGGATACATACAGCGGATAAGCGATCCACTGCGACACCGGCTCCGGCTGCCGGATCGCCAGGGTCTTCGGCACCTGCTCGCCGATCACGATGTGCAGCGACGAAAACACAAGAAATCCGGTCAGGAACGAGGTCAAATGCAGCGCCGGTTCCGGCATGCCGAGCGGCCGCAGCAGGGGATCGAGCAGGGCGGCGACCGTTGGCTCGCCGACCCAGCCGAGGCCGAGAGATGCCATGGTGATGCCGAGCTGGCAGCAGGCGAGATAGGCCTCGATGTTGCCCAAGATGTCGCGCATCAGCCGCGCCCCGAACCGACCGCGTTCCACCATCGCCTTGACGCGATAGCCGCGGCTTTTCACCAGCGCGAATTCCGCCGCAACGAAGAACCCGTTGGCAGCAAGCAGCAGCAAGGCGAGCAGTATCTGCAGGACAGTCGAACTCATTGCGGCCCCATGGCCTTGCCGAACTTATCCGATTCGACCATTCACATCCCCTCCACCAGGCATTGCCTGCGAATGTCAGAATCAAAGTTGCTGCAAGGACATTGCGACGTCGGGATCAACACTTGATCACGTTCAGGACTTTGAATCGAATCGACCCAAAATCATGACCGTGATCGATTCCAATATTTGGAGCGGGATGCGGGCGGAAAACCGCCCCACACTTTTTCTCATCCCGTCCTATAGCGTTTTCGAGCGAAGCGGGAACCGGTTCGCGTGAAGAAAACGCGTCAAATCAAGATCCTAGAGCCTCGCTTCTGATTCCATCAGAAGCGAGGCTCTAGGCCGGCGCGTCTGCGAACTTGCGGACCAGAAAATCCCGTACCATCGAGGGCTCGACGTCCGATGACACGACCGCCTGACCGATCGCCTTCAGCAGAATGAAGGTCAACCGGCCGCGCTTTACCTTTTTGTCCTGCGCCATCAGCGTCATCAGCGCGTCCGCATCGGCCAAGCCTTCTTGCTTGAATCCAGCGATGTCCTGCAAGCGCGTCGGCAGACCCGCCGCCGCCAGGTGCCGCTGGATGCGAGACACGTCGGCAGCCGCGATCATTCCGAGTTGCGCCGAGAGTTCGGCGGCCAACACCATGCCGATCGAGACGCCCTCGCCGTGATAAAGGCGACCGCAAAATCCGGTGGCTGCTTCCAGCGCGTGGCCGAAAGTGTGTCCGAGATTGAGCAACGCACGCTCGCCGGTCTCGCGCTCGTCGCGAGCGACGATGGCAGCCTTGGCACGGCAGCTGGTGGCGACTGCGTGCTCGCGCGCCGCGCCGCCCTGGACGATGCTTGCATGATTGGCTTCCAGCCACGCGAAGAACGCCTCATCGCCGAGCAGGCCGTATTTGGCGACTTCGGCATAACCGGCACGGAACTGACGCGGCGACAACGTATCCAGAACCGCGGTATCCGCGACCACCAGGATCGGCTGGTGAAAGGCGCCGACCAGATTTTTTCCCTGCGGCGAGTTGATGCCTGTCTTGCCGCCCACGGACGAATCCACCTGCGCCAACAGCGAGGTTGGCACCTGCACGAAATCGACGCCACGGCGTACGATCGCGGCGGCAAAGCCCGCGAGATCGCCGACCACTCCTCCGCCAAGCGCGACGACGAGATCGTTGCGCTCGATCCTGGCCTTGATCAGTTCCTCACAGACAAATTCGACGCCTTCGTAGCTCTTTGAGACCTCCCCTTCGTCGACGACAACTCGCGACGTTGCGAGACCGGCGCCGATAAGCGATGCCTCGGTTCGCTGAAGCCAATGGGTGGCAACATATTCGTCTGTGACGATGGCGACGCGCGCGCCGGGGCGCAGCGCGGCGATTCGCGCGCCGAGCGACGGCAGGATGCCCCGGCCGATGACAATGTCGTAGGAACGCTCACCGAGCGCGACGTCAACGGTGATCGGGTCCAGGTTTTTCAGCGGAGTGGTCATTGCGTGGTGTTAAATCCCTCATCAGGGTTTTTTGCAGTCGTTTCGCCGCGGCAAAGCCCGAGATAAAGCAGGCCGATGCATTCATCGACGATCCGTTCGTAAGGCGCGTCGCGCGAGACGACCGTGATATTCGCCAGCTGGTAGATGGGCTCGCGCTCGGCGATCAGCCGCTCGATCGTCGCGGCCGCATCGCCCGTTTGCAGCAAGGGTCGATCGGCTCGGCGCCTCACCCGGCGCAGAATCACCTCGGCGTCCGCCTTGAGCCAGATCGAGACCGCCCGCTCGCAAAGGCGTGCCCGGGTTTCCTCGCGTAGCACGGCGCCACCACCGGTCGCGAGCACGATCGGGCCACCATTCAACAGCCGCGCGATCACGCGTGCTTCGCCATCCCGGAAATGGGGCTCGCCGTGGGTTTCGAAAATCTCGGGAATCGACATTCCGGCCGCGAGCTCGATCTCGGCGTCAGCATCGACGAATCGCATCCCGAGACGCGCCGCAAGACGCCGCCCGATGGTGGACTTGCCGGCTCCCATCATGCCGACAAGCGCCAGCGACCGCCCGGCGAGCGCCGCGACAATGGCGGTCTCGGGGGATGCGCCGACGTTGGTCGGTGAAACGGTTTCGGACGTCAAAGAACACCTGCTGGAACGCGGTTGCACGTTTGAAGTGGATTTGACATTCGGCCCTTCCATGATTTCCGGCGGCGAACGTTCGAATCCAAGCCCACGACAGGTCGGGACCGCTCATCCCGGCCAAGCTATACTACTCTCGTCAAGGAGGTTGCCAGAGACTCTTGCGCCTGGCTTGCGAACATGTTGGTACTTGTTGCGCTCGCCTGAAGGTAAATATCGTGCTCGGGACTGCAAATGCCCAGCCTATTCCGCTTTCTGACAATCGTCGCGGCGCTCGGTGCGATCGGCTACGGCGTGATTTTCGGGCTGGCGAATTTCGTCGACCCGACGCCGCGGGAAATGACGGCGACCATCCACCCGGATCAATTTCTCAAGAAATAGCTGCTACCCCTGCGGTATGAAATCCGATAGTTCCCCCGACGCGAAGCTGGCCACCCTGTTCCTCGACATGCTGGCGGCCGAGCAAGGCGCCGGCGACAACACGCTCGACGCCTACCGCCGGGATCTCGAGGACTTATCCGCATTCCTCGCCAGCTCGCGGCAGAATTTCGTCATCGCCGGCACCCAGGCGCTACGCGACTATCTCAATGACCTCGACCTGAGGGGGTTTAAGTCATCAAGCGTCGCGCGGCGTCTGTCAGCGATGCGTCACCTGTTTCGTTTTCTGCTGAGCGAACGCGTCAGGAGCGACGATCCCGCGGCCATCCTTTCGGGCCCAAAGCGCGGACGCAGCCTGCCGAAAATCCTGTCGATAGCTGATGTGGACCGCCTGCTCGCCCGCGCAAAGGCGGATGCCGAATCTCCGGACATCTCACCTGCCCGGCGATTGCGCGCGGCGCGGCTGTATTGCCTGCTGGAAGTGCTATATGCCACCGGGCTCCGCGTATCCGAACTGGTCTCGCTGCCGCTGTCGGCGGCGCAGCGCGATGCCCGCATGATCGTGGTGCGCGGTAAGGGCAACAAGGAGCGATTGGTACCGCTCAACAACGCGTCACGGCAGGCGATGGCAGACTATCTCGTCGCGATGGACGATCAGCGCGGCGCAGGCAAAGCCGCAGGAGCACGGCCAAAATGGCTGTTTCCATCGTTCGGCGAAAGCGGTCACCTGACACGCCAGCACTTTGCACGTGAGCTGAAGGAACTCGCGGCGGCGGCCGGTCTCGCGCCCCGGCTGGTCTCACCGCACGTGCTACGCCATGCTTTCGCAAGCCATCTGCTGCATAACGGCGCGGACCTGCGGATCGTGCAGACGCTGCTCGGCCATACCGATATCTCGACCACGCAAGTCTATACGCACGTCGTGGAAGAACGCCTGAAAAGCCTGGTCCGCGACCTGCACCCGCTGGCGGAAGCGTGACCTGCGCTCATGCGCAGACGCCCTCGAACAGACCATCCCGACCCGACCCTGACTTCCCGTCTTCCGCTTCACCCTTGACTTAACGTCCATCAGCCGCGAAAGAGCGCTCGCGCTCAACTGTACCTAACCAGCCATCGGGCCCCCAGCCTCACCTAATCTCTAAACATTTGAACAAAAAGACTTTTATCTATCCGATCGATAGATTTCGCCTCCACGCGCCTTCGTCTCTATACTGCTGGAATGCCCGATCCCATGCGTAGCTACCTCGATTTCGAAAAACCCGTCGCCGAACTCGATTCCAAGATCGACGAACTCCGTGCGCTCGCCGCCTCCGGCAGCGACATCAGCGAGGAGATCTCCAGTATCGAGGAGAAGGCCGCACAGGCTCTAAAAGATCTCTACGCCAGCCTGACCCCCTGGCAGAAAACCCAGGTGGCGCGGCACCCGCAGCGCCCGCACTTCTCTGATTTCGTCAAGGGGCTGATTACCGAGTTCACACCGCTGGCCGGCGACCGCAAGTTCGGCGAGGACGAGGCGCTTATCGGCGGCTTCGGCCGCTTCCGAGGCGAAAGCATCTGCGTCATCGGACAGGAGAAAGGCGCAACTACCGAAAGCCGGCTGAAGCACAATTTCGGGATGGCGCGCCCGGAAGGCTACCGCAAGGCGGTCCGGCTGATGGATATGGCCGACCGTTTCGACATTCCCGTGCTGTCGCTGGTCGATTCCGCCGGAGCTTATCCCGGCATCGGCGCCGAGGAACGCGGTCAGGCCGAGGCAATCGCGCGCTCGACCGACGCGTGCCTATCGCTCGGCGTCGCCAATATCGCCGTGATCATCGGCGAGGGCGGCTCCGGCGGCGCCATCGCGATCGCCACCGCAAACCGCGTTTTGATGCTGGAACATGCGATCTATAGCGTGATCTCGCCGGAAGCGGCGTCGTCTATCCTCTGGCGCGACGGAAGCAAGGCACAGGAAGCAGCGACCAACATGAAAATCACCGCGCAGGATCTGCTGCGGTTCGGCGTGATCGACACCATCCTCAAGGAGCCGCGGGGCGGCGCACATCGCGATCCCGCCGCCACTGTCGCACTTGCCGGGGACGCTATCGCCGACGCGTTGAACGATCTACGCACTCTCGACCGCGACTCGCTTCGCAAGCAGCGCCGCCAGAAATTCCTCGAAATCGGGCGTAAACTGGGCTGAGTACCAAGCGCTTTACCCACGTTTCGGCGATACGAATCTGTGCCTCTTTTCGATTGTTCGATTGTCGAGACCGGGTCCGGGTCCCGGCAAATCCCATGGCTTTGGTTCCGGAAGCCGCGGAGCCGCCCTAATTCAGCCCCGTCCGGAATATTTAGTCTCCATTCACCACTCGAAGTCGTAGTTCATCTTGTTCGGTTCCACTTGGCTTGCGGGCCCGGAGGCTTAAGGATAATATTTTATTCAATGGCTTGGGGCACGATGCCATGAATTTGGGGTGCAGCTTGCCCGTCCTTTGCGGAGCTTTGCTTTGATCAATCGCTCGGCTGCTCGCGCGATCGTAACCTTTGCCGTGCTGACGGGCGGTGTGCTTCTGGCCGGCTGCAACACCGACGACGCCTCACTCGCGAGCAACGCCAAGGCCAACCAGCCGGTGCCGCCCAAGGTTGTCGCCGCCATGACCGCAAAGGACATGGAACTGCAATCGCCGATCCTGGTCCGGCTATTCAAGCAGGAGGCCGAACTCGAGGTTTGGAAGCAGGAGCGGTCCGGTAAGTTCGCCTTACTCAAGACCTACCCGATCTGCCGCTGGTCCGGCGATCTTGGCCCAAAGACACGCGAGGGGGATCGTCAGGCTCCGGAAGGATTCTACAGCATCTCGCCGGCGCAGATGAATCCGCGCTCCGCCTACTACCTCTCATTCAACACCGGCTATCCCAACGCCTACGACAAGTCGCTGGGTCATACTGGTTCCGAATTGATGGTGCATGGCGACTGTTCCTCGCGCGGCTGCTACGCCATGACCGACGAGCAGATCGCCGAAATCTACGCAATTGGACGGGAGTCATTCTTCGGCGGTCAGCGCGCCTTCCAGTTCCAGGCCTATCCGTTCCGCATGACGCCCGTAAACTTTGCGAAGCATCGCAACAACCCGAACATGCCGTTCTGGAAAATGATCAAGGAAGGCAACGATCATTTTGAGGCGACGCATCAAGAACCGAAGGTCGCGTTCTGCGAGCACAAGTACGTGTTTGATCCGGCGCCCCCGCCCGGCTCCGCCAGACCGCTTGAGTTCAATGCCTCGGCGAAGTGTCCGGCCTATGCGGTGCCTGACGAGATCGCAAGCGCCGTGCGCGAGAAGCAGCAGCGCGACAATACCGAAATAGCCAACCTGATCTCGAAGGGATCGCCGGTCGCCAAGCTCAACACCGGAATCGACGGCGGCATGAACCGGGTGTTCGCCGCCAAGCTGCCGGAGGGGCAGACCGGGCTTTCAGACCCTGTGGAACCCGGCCTGAAGGCCACTGCGTTTTCGCCGGCGCCTGGCACCATTCCACCGACGGTCAACCCGCCACGCAATTCGGCAGCAGCGACAGTCGCGACCTCCTACGAACCGGAGATCGACGCGACAAGGCCGTCGTCATCTTTGCTAGCCCCCTCCAAGCCGAACAGCATCTTCACCAATCTTGCCCGCAAGATGGGTTTCGGAGACGCCGACACGACCGCCACAACCAAGGAATCTGTTTCGGCTTCGGCCAAACCCAAAGAATCTGCTCCGGCCAAGCCGAAGACGGCAACTCCGGCGCGCAGCGTTCCGCCTCGCCCGGCCGTGGAGAAACACGCAGCGCCCAAAACAGCAGAGAAGACCGCTGAAAAGGGAGCTAAGCCTGAACACGTCGCAACCGCGCGGCCCCCTCTCAAGCCCGCAGTCGACGCGCCCGCGACGGCTTCGATTCCGAGCGCAGCGCCGGTGGCGTCATCGAACTCGTTCGATAGCCGCTTCTCGGTATCCCGGTAACATCCAGAACTGTCGGACGGGCGTTATTCCGAGCGCGGCGACGACGTTCTTAAGAGCTTTTCCGCTTCTGACAGAATCAAAAGCGTAGCTCTATCATTTAAATCTGACGCGTTTTTCACGCGAACCGGTATCCACTTCGCTCGAAGCGCTCGGGGTCGCTCGCCGGCAGGAATGACAGCCGCGTGGGAAGGGCTTCAGGCGTAGCGGCCGTGGCAATGCTTGTATTTCTTGCCTGAACCGCAAGGACAGTCCTCATTGCGGCCGACCTTGCCCCAGCTCGCCGGATTATTCGGATCGCGGCTGGAACGGTCAGCATGCGCTGCCGGCGCCAGCGAGGCCCCGGCAAAACTGCTTTGCGCAAACGCCATCTCGTCCTCGCCGGTATTCGGATCGAACTTATGGGCTTCCATCACAGGCAGCGCAGGCTGTTCCTCTTCGGGCGGCACGATCTCGACGCGCATCAACTGCCCCGTCACCGCCTCGCGCAGATTAGCAATCAAGCTTTCGAACAGGGAAAAGGCTTCCGACTTGTATTCCTGTAGCGGATCGCGCTGGCCATAGCCGCGCAGGCCGATGACCTGACGCAGATGATCCAGCATCACCAGGTGTTCACGCCAGAGATGGTCCAGGGTCTGCAGCAGGATGGTCTTCTCGACGTAGCGCATGACGTCAGGCCCCCACTGCCCGACCTTGGCCGCCATATGCTCGTCGACACGGCTTTCGATACGCGACAGCAACTCCTCGCCGGCGATGCCCTCTTCCGCGGCCCATTCATCCACCGGCAACTCGATGTCGAGCACGCGGTTCAGCTCTTCTTTCAGGCCGGCGACATCCCACTGCTCAGGGTACTGGTTCTCCGGCACATGCTTTGTGACGAGGTCCTCGACGAACGCATGGCGCATGTCGACGACGGTTTCGGCGACGCTTTCGTTCTGCATCAGATCGACGCGCTGTTCGAAGATCACCTTGCGCTGGTCGTTCTGCACGTCGTCGTACTTCAGCAAATTCTTGCGGATGTCGAAGTTGCGTGCCTCGACCTTCTGCTGTGCTTTCTCAAGCGCCTTATTGATCCAGGGGTGGGTGATGGCCTCGCCTTCCTTGAGGCCAAGCCGCTGCAGCATGGTGTCGAGCCGATCCGACCCGAAGATCCGCATCAGGTCATCGTCCAGCGACAGGAAGAATTTCGAACGGCCAGGATCGCCCTGGCGGCCGGAGCGGCCGCGCAACTGGTTGTCGATGCGCCGCGACTCGTGGCGTTCCGAACCGATGATGTAGAGCCCGCCGGGGCGGATCACGGTCTTGGCCGGCTTTGAACCCTTGGCCGGCTCGATCTCGACGATCTCCTCCGCCTTAAGCACCATGTCGCGGAAGCGCTCGATATCGGCCTTGACTTCCCCTATTTTCGCTTCTCTTTCAGCTTCGTCTGCGATGTCGGCCGTCTCGACTTGAGCGCGCATCTCCAGCGAGCCGCCGAGTTTGATATCGGTGCCGCGACCGGCCATGTTGGTCGCGATGGTGATCGCGCCGGGCACGCCGGCCTCGGCGACGATATAAGCTTCCTGCTCATGGAAGCGGGCGTTCAGCACCGCAAATAGCTTTGCCGGCTTGCCGGCGCGAGCCGCAGCGTACAGCTTCCGCATCGATTTCGGATCGCTGAAGTCGATCTGCTTGTAACCATGCTTCTTCAGATAATCGGCGAGAACCTCGGATTTCTCGATCGAGGCGGTGCCGACCAGCACGGGCTGCATCCGCGCATTTGCGCGCTCAACCTCAGCCAGGATCGCGGCGTATTTCTCGTTCTGGGTACGGTAGACCTCGTCATCCTCGTCGAGACGCGCAATCGGCAGGTTCGTCGGTATCTCGACGACTTCGAGCTTGTAGATGTCGGCCAGTTCGTCAGCTTCCGTCGACGCGGTGCCGGTCATGCCCGCGAGCTTCTTGTACATCCGGAAGTAGTTCTGGAAGGTGATGGAAGCGAGCGTCTGGTTCTCCGGCTGCACCGGCTGATGCTCTTTCGCTTCCAGCGCCTGATGCAGGCCTTCCGAATAGCGGCGGCCCGGCATCATGCGGCCAGTGAATTCATCGATGATGACGACTTCGCCGTCGCGGACAATGTAGTCCTTGTCGCGGGTGAACAGCGAATGCGCGCGCAGTGCCTGATTGATGTGGTGGACGACGGAGACGTTCTCGACATCGTAAAGCGAGTCGCCTTTGAGCTGGCCGGCCTCGCGCAGCAGCGTCTCGATCTTCTCCATGCCGGCTTCGGTGAGCGCCACCGTTCGCTGCTTCTCGTCGATTTCGTAGTCCGTCACCTTCTCGAGATTCGGCATGAAGGTGTCGATGGTGTTGTAAAATTCGGAACGGTCGTCGAGCGGGCCGGAAATGATCAGCGGCGTCCGCGCTTCGTCGATCAGAATCGAGTCAACCTCGTCGACGATAGCGAAGAAGTGCTCGCGCTGGACCATATCCTCCAGCCGGTACTTCATATTGTCGCGCAGATAGTCGAAGCCATACTCGTTGTTTGTGCCGTAGGTGATGTCGCAGGCATAGGCTACCTTGCGCTCGACGTCGTCGAGGCCGTGCACGATCACGCCGGTGGTGAGGCCGAGGAAGGAGTAGATCTGCGACATCCAGCCGGCGTCGCGGCGTGCGAGATAATCGTTGACGGTGACGACGTGAACGCCATTGCCGGCGAGCGCGTTGAGATAAACGGCAAGCGTGGCGACCAGCGTCTTGCCTTCGCCGGTCTTCATCTCGGCGATATCGCCCTCGTGGAGCACCATGCCACCGATCAACTGCACGTCGAAATGCCGCTGGCCGAGGGTTCGCTTGGCTGCCTCGCGCACTGTGGCGAAGGCGGGAACTAGAATGTCGTCGAGAGTTTTGCCGCTCGCCAGCTGCTGCTTGAATTCGGCGGTGCGCGCCCGCACCGCCTCATCGGACAGCGCGGCGATTTCGGGCTCCAAGGCGTTAATGGCTTTGAGGCGGGATTGATATCCCTTGACCCGCCGATCGTTGGCGGAACCGAAAAACTTGCGGGCAAACGCGCCAATCATCCCAAATTCCTGTCTTCGCGGTTCGCCGTTGCAGCCATGTGGGTAGTCTCCTGAACCCTCCGCTTCTGATGGATCAGAAGCGGCAACGAGTTTGCTTCACGCGACCGGTCATCCCGCTCGAGAACGCTATAGTGTCCGAACCCGAAAGTTCGCCTTGGTTCTGCACAGCGAGCTTCGCAACCACCGCACAAGCCGCCTATCAACTCAACTCATCGTGACGCATCAGGGCCGTAAGTCCCGAAAGCCGAGCGTCCGCATATGGGTTGAGATTCGGTGACCCGGGGTTCAATCGCAAAAGCACAGCCAGAACCCGCCTTTGCCGTCGACCGTCCGGCAGAAATATGGCCGGCCCCGTGGGTTGTCAACGGTGGCCGGAGCACCGATCCGAAGCGTTTGCGACAAAAGCGGCAGCGTCCACCGGTCCGGACGTTCATGATTTTGACAGAGTTTTCGCATTGCCAAGAACCCACGATTGAGCGAGTGTCCGCCCACATCCTCCTCCTGGAGATCAAGGATCCCATGACCATCTCATTGCCCGCAACAAAATACAGTCTGCGCGTTCGCCTGGCTTCGTCCGCTCTCGGCGGCTGCCTGGCCGCGGTCTTGTTCGTCGGCACGCCGCTCCGCGCCGATGCGGATCCCGTGCTGGCAAAAGTTAACGGCTCCGAGATCCACCAGAGCGACGTTAATCTTGCTGCGGAGGAACTGGGTCCGAGCCTCGCGCAGATGGATCCGGCGGCGAAGCAGGAGAATGTGCTGTCTTTCCTTATCGACATGAAGATCATCGCCAAGGCCGCAGAAGAAAAGAAAATTGAAAATAGCGAGGAGTTCAAAAAACGGCTCGCCTTCGCCCGCGACCGACTGCTGATGGACCGACTGCTGGCATCCCAAGCTAAAGCGGCGATCACCGACGATGCCATGAAGACGGTCTATGCGGATGCCTCCAAGCAGATCACCAGCGAACAGGAGGTTCATGCGCGCCACATCCTGGTGCAGACAGAGGACGAGGCCAAGAAGATCGAGGACGAGTTGAAGAAGGGCGCAGACTTCGTCGAACTCGCCAAGAAAGAATCCAAGGATCCCGGCGCCTCCGACGGCGGCGACCTCGGCTTCTTTACCAAGGAGCAGATGGTACCGGAATTTTCAAAGGTCGCCTTCGCGCTGGAGCCCGGCAAGATTTCCGACCCGATCAAAACCCAGTTCGGCTGGCACATCATCAAGGTCGAGGAAAAGCGCGCCCGCAAGGCCCCCGACTTTGACGAGGTAAAGCCGCAAGTCGAGCAGTTTGTGACACGAAAGGCGCAGGCGGAATACGTCACCAAGCTGCGCGAGGCCGCCAAGGTCGAGCGTATGGACAAGCCAGCCCACCCCGCAAATGCAAGCGGGGACAAGGCCAACTCTGCCAAACCCGCGGACGGCAAAACGCCAGCGAAGAAGTAAAATTCGCTGTCGCGTCGTTGAAACCGATAGTATTGACAATCATCATGGTCGGGCTCGTCCCGGCCATCCACGTCTTTGGAATCCGCTCAGCGCAAGAAAGACGTGGATGGCCGGAATAAATCCGGCCATGACAACGAAATTTGCTGTCGACAGGCCTCACACATGTCCACCGGCATTTCTCCCCTCGCCCCGACCGATGTCCCCGATATGCCCGAAATCGCGGGCGTGCGCCTCGCGACCGCCGCTGCCGGCATCCGCTACAAAGGCCGCACCGATGTCCTGCTGGCGCTGCTGGACAAGGGCACGACGGTGGCCGGGGTGTTCACCAAATCCAAATGCCCGTCGGCGCCGGTCGAGTGGTGCCGCGCGCAGTTGAAGGGCGGGCGCGCGCGGGCCTTGGTGGTGAATTCGGGCAACGCCAACGCCTTCACCGGCAAAACCGGCCGCCAGGCGACCAAGCTGACCGCCGACGTCGCCGCCAAGGCGGCCGGCTGCAAGGCAAGCGACATCTATCTCGCCTCGACCGGCGTGATCGGCGAACCGCTCGACGCCACAAAATTCAACGGCGTGCTGGAGACATTGGCGCGCGACGCCGCGCCGGATCGCTGGATGGACGCGGCGCGCGCCATCATGACCACCGACACTTTCCCCAAGGTTGCAACCGCCAGGGTGAAGCTTGGCAAGGCGACCGTCACCATCAACGGCATCGCCAAGGGCGCCGGCATGATCGCGCCCGACATGGCGACCATGCTCTCCTTCGTCTTTACCGATGCGCCGATAGCGGCGACAGCATTGCAATCGCTGTTGAAAAACGGTGTCGAAGACACCTTCAACGCCGTCACCATCGACAGCGACACCTCCACCTCCGACACCCTGCTAGCGTTCGCGACCGGCGACGCAAGCGCCCGCGGCGCACCGAAAATTACCCGCGCCAGCGATCCGCGCCTGAAAGCGTTCGCGAAAGCATTTCACGGCGTGCTGGCCGATCTCGCCGAACAGGTGGCGCGCGACGGCGAAGGCGCGCGTAAGCTGGTCGAGGTCATCGTCGAAGGCGCGATGTCGAAGACATCGGCGCGCAGGATCGCCAAGTCGATCGCCAACTCACCTCTGGTGAAAACCGCGATCGCTGGCGAGGACGCCAACTGGGGTCGCGTGGTGATGGCGGTGGGCAAGGCTGGAGAGCCGGCCGACCGCGACAAGCTGTCGATCTATTTCAACGGCATTCGCGTCGCTAAAAGCGGCGCGCGGGACCCGTCTTACGACGAGGCGGAAGTCTCGAAAGCCATGAAGAACGACAAAATTCAGATCAAGACGACGCTAGGTCTCGGCAAGGGCCGCGACCGCGTGCTGACCTGCGACCTCACCAAGGAGTATGTCGCGATCAACGGCGATTACAGGTCGTGAAACTCACACTCGTCGTCGCCTGCGCCCTGATCGACACCGACAACCGGGTGCTGATCGCGCAGCGACCGGAAGGCAAGCAGCTTGCCGGCCTGTGGGAATTTCCCGGCGGCAAGTTCGAGCCCGGAGAACGTCCCGAAGGGGCGCTGATTCGTGAGCTGCGCGAGGAGCTCGGCATCGTCACGCAGGAGGCCTGCCTCGCGCCGCTGACCTTCGCAAGCCACGCTTACGAGAGCTTCCATCTCTTGATGCCGCTCTACATCTGCCGGCGCTGGGAAGGCACGGTGACCTCAAAAGAGGGGCAGGCGCTGAAGTGGGTTCGGGCCAATAAGCTTCGCGACTACCCGATGCCGCCCGCGGATATCCCTCTTATTCCGCCGCTGGTTGATCTGTTGATGTGAGTTCGCGCGCCGGGCGGCGCAGCGCGAAACGGTGCTGTGCAGTCGGGACTCATGCACGGAATAAGTTTCGGCAGTCCCGGTTCTGCGGAGCGGCATCGGGAATGCCGCATCGCGCCCGGGACACTATTTTTCAAGTCTTGCCACGCCCCTTTACCGCTTGCTCCAGGCTCGCTTTCGCCGAACCGGGCTGCAACGGCTTCTGCTGGCTCTCATGCGGCGCCCATCCCGAGAGCCAGACGATATCGAAGGTGGCGCGAATGCGGCCGTCGGGATCAGTGAAGCGTTCATGATAGATTTGCGCCATCCGTAGCAGCGTCGCGCGGCGCAAAGGCGTCCGCCGCCGTTCGGCCATGATATTGGTCGCGCCCATACGGCGCAGATCATGCATCAGCGCAAAAGCATCGTCATAGCGTACCACGACGCGGTCGACGTCCGTCACCGGCAGTGCGAAGCCCGCGCGTTGCAGCAGTGCGCCGACATCGCGAAGGTCGGCGAATGGCGCAACGCGCGGCGACATGCCACCCTCAAGCTCCGCCTCGGCTATAGCGAACGCCTGACGCAGCTCGGTGAGCGTCTCACCGCCGATGGTGGCTGCCAGCAGAAAGCCGTCCGGCTTCAGGGCACGGCGGATCTGCACCAGCAGGCCCGGAAGATCATTGACAAACTGGAAGGCAAGTCCGGAGACGGCAAGATCGAGAGAGTCCGGCGACAATCGCACGGCTTCGCTCTCATCAATCGGGAGATCGACGCGGGCAAGCTCTCTGAGACGAGCCGCGAGCGCGCCGCGCACCTGATCGCCCGGCGTGCCGATATCCGCCGCGTGTTGAAATTCGCGCAACACGGCATTCAATCGCTCCGCCATATCCTCCGCGACGCGATCGAGCAGAAACGGCACAGCTCCCATCCCGGCCGCACGGCGCTGGCGCACGCGCAGCAGGGTGCGATCGAACAAAACAGGCGGCGATGATTGGTTCGAAGCCATACGGTTTGGTACGCCGATCAACCCGGCGCTGGCAATCCGCCGCAACGCGATTGCAAAGGACCTGCTTTGTCTGGCTTGAGTACCGCCACCTCGAGGAATAGCCTTCCGCTATGGATACCACAACGGACAACCTGGTTTCGCCGCAGCGAGCCAATCCGCTGCGCGGCGCATGGCGCGCGTGTCGCGACGTCATGTCCCATGCGGCGCGCTCGGCGCTGGACATCGCGCTGCCAACGCTCTGTGTCGCCTGCCGCGAACCGGTGGCTGGCGTCGGCGTCTGTGCGGATTGCTGGACGCAATTGTCGTTCATCGAACGTCCTTATTGTCCTCGCCTCGGCACGCCCTTTGTTTATGATCCGGGTTCCGGCATGCTGTCGATGGAGGCGATTGCCAATCCCCCGGCCTATCAGCGCGCCCGCGCTGCGGTACGCTATGACGACGTCGCCAAGGTGCTGGTCCATGCACTGAAGTATCAGGACCGCACCGATCTCGCGCCCGCGATGGGCCGCTGGATGGCTCGCGCGGGCTCGGAATTGCTCGACGGCGCCGACGTTCTGATCCCGGTGCCGCTGCACTGGCGACGCGGCTGGAGCCGCCGCTACAACCAATCGGGCGTTCTGGCGCGCGTCATCGCCCGACAATCCGGAATTCCGGTCGCGCCAGACGCGCTGCGGCGCACCCGTCCGACCCGGCAACAGGTTGGATTGTCGCGAAATGACCGCGCCCGCAATGTGCAGGGCGCGTTCAAAGTCGCGGCGGAACGCACCAGCCAGATCCAGGGCCGCCGCGTCATCCTGATCGACGACGTCCTGACGTCTGGCGCCACAGTGGATGCCTGCGCGCGCGTCCTGCTGCGCGCGAAAGCCGCACAGGTCGATGTGCTGGTATTCGCGCGGGTTGTCGACACCATGAAAGCCCCCATATAATTGAGCTTTGACCCCGGAGCCTTGTTCTGTTTTCGCGGGCGAAAGGCAAGGACATGAACACCAAGCCCACGTTCATCGCCGCAATGATCCAGATGCGGAGCGGTCTTTTTCCCGAGCCGAATTTCGATCAGGGTTCAAGGCTGATTCGCGAGGCGGCGGCGCAGGGTGCTGACTTCGTGCAGACCCCCGAAGCCAGCAACATCATGCAGGCCGATCGCGCCGCACTCTTTGAGCATCTTCGGACCGAGGACGACGACCGCTCGCTCAGCGGTTATCGCGATCTTGCGCGCGAATTGAAAATTTACCTCAACGTCGGCTCGCTCGCATTGCGGCTCACGGCTGAGAAAGCCGTCAACCGCTCGTTTCTGATCGGACCGTCCGGCGACATCCTCGCGCGCTATGACAAGATTCACATGTTCGACATCGATCTCGGAGGCGGCGAAAGCTATCGGGAGTCGGCCAACTATCAACCGGGCGAGACTGCCGTGATAACGGACCTGCCCTGGGGCAGGCTGGGCATGACGATCTGCTACGACGTCCGTTTTCCTGCGCTGTATCGCGCGCTGGCCGAAGCCGGCGCGTCGTTCCTCACGGTGCCAGCGGCCTTCACCAGGAAGACCGGCGAGGCGCATTGGCACACCCTGCTGCGCGCTCGTGCGATCGAGAACGGTTCCTTCGTGTTTGCTGCCGCCCAAGGCGGAATGCACGACAACAACCGCGAAACGTTCGGCCATTCGCTGATCGTCGATCCGTGGGGCACAGTGTTGGCCGAAGCGAGCGGCACCGAACCCGGCATCGTGTTGGCTACGATCGATCCGGCCAACGTTGCGACCGCGCGCAAGGCCGTACCCTCATTACAGCATGGGCGGCGCTTTTCCCTCGTCGACCATAAGTCGGCAAGCGACCATCTGCATCTTGTGCGAGGCTCTGCATGATCCGCTACACCCTGCGCTGCGAGCGGGGCCACACTTTCGAGAGCTGGTTTCAGAGCTCCTCGTCCTACGACGCGCAGGTCAAGCGCAAACTCGTCACCTGCGCGCTCTGCGGCTCGGCGAATGTCGAGAAGGCGATCATGGCACCGCAGATTGCCGGCTCCAAACGCCGCTCGCCGAGACTCGCAGTCGCTCCCGCATTTACGATAGACGAGCCTCCCGAGCGAGGAGGTTCGGCATGATCCGCTACAACCTGCGTTGCGACGGTGGCCATACCTTCGAAAGCTGGTTTCAGAGTTCGTCGGCCTATGATTCACAGGTCAAGCGCAAGCTTGTCACCTGCGCAATCTGCGGCTCTACGAAGGTCGAGAAGGCGATCATGGCGCCGAGGATCGCCGGCACCAAAAAGCGCGGATCGGCGGCACCTGCGGACTCATCCACATCGGCAACAATGGCCGAGGGGCGCGAGCTGCGTGCTGAGCTCAAACAATTGCATGATCATCTCGTCAAGAACGCCGACAATGTCGGCGCACGGTTTCCGAACGAAGCTCGCAAAATGCATTACGGCGATATCGAGCATCGCCCGATCTACGGCGAGGCCTCGCCCGAGGAAGCGAGATCGCTGATCGAGGAAGGCGTCGAGGTCGGGTCGCTGCCGGTGCTGCGGGACAACCGGAACTAACGGGCGATGACGCTCACGCTTCCGTCCTGGCTGTTCTGGGCACTGCTGTCGGCGGCATTCGCGGCACTGACCGCCATCTTTGCCAAGGTCGGCGTCGAAGACATCAATTCCGATCTCGCCACTTTCCTCCGCACCGTTGTTGTCCTTGTCAGTCTTGGCCTGATCCTGTCAGCGACGGGGCAGTTCAGCCACCCCGGCCCAATGCCGACCCGGAGCTGGATTTTTCTCGTACTATCGGGACTGGCCACCGGTGCGTCGTGGCTCTGCTATTTTCGCGCGCTCAAGCTCGGTCCGGCCACACTGGTCGCGCCAATTGACAAGCTGAGCGTCGTACTGGTTGCCTTGTTCGGCGTCGTCTTTCTTGGCGAGCGTCCCTCGCCTAATGGCTGGATTGGAATCGCCCTGATCGCAGCCGGCGCCGTCATTATCGCCGTCAAACGCTGATTATACCGCGACCAACAGCCCAACGCCGATCACAATCAGCACGATGCCGCCGAACTCATGTAACGAAAGCGGCTGTTTGAACGAATAATATGACACCGCCTGCGCGAACAGCACCTCGACCAGCGCCAGCGTGCGAACGTTGGCGGCGGCGGTGAGCGCGAACGCCAGGAACCAGAATTGCGAGGCGAACGCGCCCAAAAAACCCGCGAACAGCGATGGCCGCCACAGGCCGAGAATTCTTTTCGGTACGTCGGGCGCGCGCAACAACAGATACGCCGTCAGCACCGCCGTCTGCACGAATAGCCCGAACACCAGCGTGTAGGACGCCGCGGTGACGAACGACACGCCCGGCACGGCGATGATGGCGCCGCGAAAGCCGACCGCGGACAGGGCGAAGCAGGCGGCTGCGACCAGCCCCAACGCCGTCGGCTTGAGATCGGCGAAGCCCTTGACGCCGCCGGGACGGAGCGCGGTGATAACGACGCCCACGGTGGCGATCAGAATCGCAACCACCTTTAGGAAGGTGAGATGATCGCCGAGAAACACAAACCCAAAGATCGCGGTCTGGATCGCTTCGGTCTTGAGGTACGCGATCGTCACCACGAACGAGTTGCCGTTCATCGCGAGCAGCATCAAGCCGGTGCCGACGATCTGGGTGAGTGCGCCGAGCAACAGCCACAGCCAGAAGGCGACGACGGGCCATGGGACCGGGTCCCCGGTGAACCCGATCACCATAGCGAAAAAGATCAGCGAGAACGGAAAGCCGAACAGGAAGCGGATGTTGGTCGCGCCCCACGTGCCGAGCGGACTGGTCAGCGACCGCTGCATCGCGTTACGCGCGACCTGTCCGAACGCTGCCGTGACGGTGAAGGGTATCCAGAGCGAGGCGACGGTGAACATGGAAGGTGTCTTTCACGTTCCCGAAAGTGGTGAAGGCCGAGGAAGCCTTACCCCACCGCTTCCGCCACCACCATGTAGTTGACGTCCATGTCGGATGACAGGCTCCACTTGTCCGCGAACGGGCTGTACACCACGCCGGACTGCTCGGTGATGCCGAGCCCGTTGCGCTCCAGGTGGCGCGCAAGTTCGTCCGGAGTAACGAACTTGTCCCACTGATGGGTGCCGCGCGGCAGCCAGCGCAGCACGTATTCGGCCGCGACAATGCCCAGCGCAAAGCTCTTCCAGTTGCGGTTGAGGGTGGAGGCCACCATGATGCCGCCCGGTTTCAGCATCGCGGCACAGCGATCCAGGAACAGCCCGACGTTGGCGACGTGCTCCACCACCTCCATCGCGAGGATGATGTCAAAGCGCTCTCGTACGTCCATGTCTTCCACGGTCGTGCAGCGATAATCGATCGACAGATGAGCTTTCTCGGCGTGGAGCTTCGCCGCCGCGATATTGGACGCGGAGGGATCGACCCCGATCACCTGCGCGCCGAGCCGCGTGAACGGCTCGCATAGAAGGCCCGCGCCGCAACCGATATCAAGCAGCCGCAGGTCCGCCAGACAGTTCAGGCTGCGGACGCTGCGCTCGAACTTGCGGCAGGCGGCGTCGCGGATGAACTGGAGCCGCAGCGGGTTGATCCTGTGCAGCGGCGCCATCTTGCCGGTGGGATCCCACCACTCCTGCGACAGTTTTGAGAACTTCTCGATCTCGGCGCGATCGACGGTCGTTTCGGATGCGGCTGAAGAATTGGCGGAAGGGTCGGCTTGCATCGTCATTGCCGGGCGGCTCCTTGGGCGACGTGATGGGATTGCGGAACGCCGGCCGCGGCGGCGATGGTTCTGACCCTCTCAGCCCAGTCGTCGACCCCACATAGGGTTTTGTGCAAAACCTGCAAATGGGTCACCTCGGTCCTAATGGTCCGGCGGGCTGTGCGGTGCACATTGTTCGAATACAACATCGTCTCGTCCGGTTGCAGAATCGTTGATATGGCATCCTGCCGGCCTGCCTCACCGTTTCCTGGAACACCCGGCCCCGCAGGACGACCGAAAGCCGGGTTGCCTGCCCGCATCCGCCCCGTTATGTATACGCGCCTTCTCGCCCGTGCGCCCCCGCTTTTCGCATTTCATCGAGTTGGCTTGTATCCAGAGCCTTCTTGTAGAGAGCCTTAGGAACGCACACCCGTCATGAGCCGGCTTGTGATGAAATTTGGCGGCACCTCCGTCGCCAATCTCGACCGTATCCGCAACGTCGCGCGGCATGTCAAACGCGAGGTCGATGCCGGCCACGACGTCGCGGTGGTGGTGTCGGCGATGTCGGGCAAAACCAACGAGCTGGTGGCATGGTGCAGGGACGCTTCGTCGATGCACGACGCGCGCGAATACGACGCCGTGGTGGCATCCGGCGAGCAGATCACCTCGGGGCTTTTGGCGATCGCGCTACAGGCGCTCGGCATTCAGGCACGCTCATGGCAGGGATGGCAGATCCCGATTCAGACCAGCGACGCCCACGCCTCGGCCCGCATTCTTGAAATCGACGGCAGTGAACTGGTCAACCGCTTCACGGAGCGCAAAGAGGTTGCCGTGATCGCCGGTTTTCAGGGAATCAGCCCGCAGACCGGCCGGATCACCACGCTTGGCCGCGGTGGCTCCGATACCTCGGCGGTGGCGATCGCCGCCGCCATCCGCGCCGACCGCTGCGACATCTACACCGATGTCGACGGCGTCTATACCACCGATCCACGGGTGGTCCCGAAAGCGCGCAGGCTCGACAGGATCGCGTTCGAGGACATGCTGGAACTGGCATCGCAGGGCGCCAAGGTGCTGCAGGTTCGTTCCGTGGAACTCGGCATGACCCAGAACATGCCGATTTTCGTCCGCTCCAGTTTCGACAAGCCGGAGGACATCGACCCCCATGGCACGCCGCCGGGTACGCTGATCTGCGGCGAGGAGGAAATCATGGAAAGCCACGTCGTCACCGGCATCGCCTTCTCCAAGGACGAAGCCCAGATTTCAGTGCGTCAGATCGAGGACAAGCCGGGCGTCGCCGCCTCGATCTTTGTCCCGCTTGCCGATGCCAATATCAACGTCGACATGATCGTCCAGAACGTCTCAGAGGATGGCAAGACCACCGACCTGACGTTCACGGTGCCTGCCTCCGACTATGCCCGCGCCAAGGAGACCATCACCGGCGCCAGGGACAAGATCGGTTATGCGCGCCTCGACAGCGCCACCGACGTCGCGAAGATCTCGGTAATCGGGTCCGGCATGCGTAGCCATGCTGGCGTCGCGGCGCAGGCGTTTAAGGCGCTGTCGGACAAGGGCATCAATATCCGCGCCATCACGACTTCGGAGATCAAGTTCTCGTTGCTGATCGATACCGCCTATACCGAACTCGCGGTACGGACCCTGCATACGCTCTACGGGCTCGATCGGACCTAAAACGAGCGCTTGCAGCCACTCCATCGTCCTCGGCTGGGCCGGCGCGGCGCGGTCCCGGCGAAGCCCATTGTAGCGCGAACGCCGTTGCCGTTTTTCGGACCTTGTGCTCCTCAACGGCAGGCGTTTTGCTTGGCAAAATGGACGTCGATTGGCTATACGGCGAATGACATGGCCGTTGCGGCCGGGGTAACGACTTCAGACAATCGCGCTGCGCTTCTGACGCGGAATGTCGTTTTTTAGGCTAATCCAAAACTGGCTCGCAGGGGAAGGACCGGGATATGCGGAGCGCGTCGAGCGGCCCCCGCGTCTTGTTGAGACGGCTCCGCGAGGTCATGGCGGAGCGGGTCAGCGCGCAAGAGCGTCTCGACAAGGTCGTGGTGCTGATCGCCGCCAATATGGTGGCGGAAGTATGCTCGACCTATGTGCTGCGCGTCGATAACACGTTGGAACTCTACGCGACTGAAGGCCTCAATCGCGATGCCGTGCATCGCACCGTTCTGACCGCGCACGAAGGCCTCGTCGGCCTGGTCGCAAGCGAAGCAACGCCACTGAACCTGTCGGACGCACGCAGTCATCCGGCATTCTCGTTCCACCCTGAAACCGGCGAAGAAATCTACAATTCGTTCCTCGGCGTGCCGATCCTGCGCTCGGGCAACACGCTTGGCGTGCTTGTGGTGCAGAATCGCGCCAAGCGCACTTATGTCGAAGAAGAGGTCGAAGCGCTTCAGACTACGGCGATGGTGCTCGCCGAGATGATCGCTTCCGGCGAACTGGCTGCCCTCGCGCAGCCCGGCCTTGAGCCCGCCACCCGCCACACGATCCACCAGGTTGGCGCGATCCTGTCCGATGGCATCGCGCTGGGCCATGTTGTGTTGCACGAACCGCGCGTCGTCATCACCAACTACATCGCCGACGATGTGCCAAGGGAAATCCGGCGGCTGGATACGGCGCTCTCCAAGCTGCGCGCCGATCTCGACCACCTGCTGGAGCGCGGCGACGTTGCTGACGGCGGCGAGCATCGCGAGGTGCTTGAGGCTTACCGGATGTTCGCCAACGACCATGGCTGGTCGCACAGGCTGCAGGAAGCGGTCGCAACCGGCTTGACGGCCGAGGCCGCTGTTGAGCGTGTGCAATCGGACACCCGCGCGCGAATGTTGCGCTCGACCGACCCTTATCTGCGTGATCGCCTTCATGACCTCGAGGATCTCGGCCACCGCTTGATGCGACAGCTGGTCGGGCAAGATCACGCGCCTTCCCGCGAGCAGCTCCCCGATAACGCGATCCTGATCGCGCGCGCCATGGGACCGGCAGCCCTGCTGGATTATGACCGCAAGCGGCTGCGCGGACTGGTGCTGGAGGAAGGCACGGCGACCTCACACGTTGCCATCGTCGCGCGCGCGCTGGGCATCCCCGCCGTCGGCGAGGTGCCAAACGCGGTCGGAATCGCCGATCCCGGCGACGCCATCATCGTCGACGGCACCTCTGGTTCGATTTACCTGCGGCCGTCGGCGGAAATCGAATCGGCCTACGCGGAGCGCGTGCGCTTTCGCGCCCGGCGGCAGGCGCAGTACATCGCCTTGCGCGACAAACCCTGCGTCACCAAGGACGGCGAGCCGATCGATCTCATGATCAATGCGGGCCTTGTGATCGACCTTCCTCATATCGAGGACACCAATTGTTCTGGCATCGGACTGTTCCGGACCGAACTCCAATTCATGATCGGACAGAGCCTGCCGCGCGCAAGCGAGCAGCTTGCACTGTACCGCACGGTGCTGGACGCCGCCGGCGACAAGCCGGTGACGTTCCGCACCCTCGACATCGGCGGCGACAAGGCGCTTCCCTATATGGAAGCCGCAGTTGAGGAAAATCCTGCGCTCGGCTGGCGCGCGATCAGGCTCGGGCTCGATCGTCCCGGCCTGCTGCGCGGCCAAATTCGCGCGCTGCTGCGCGCCGGAGGCGGTCGCGCGTTGCGCATCATGTTCCCGATGATCTCGGAAGTCGCCGAATTCGATCAGGCCAAAGCCATCGTCGAGCGCGAACTTACCTATCTTCGCCAGCATGGCCACACGCTACCGGAACGGGTGGACGTCGGCACCATGGTCGAAGTCCCCGCGCTGTTGTACCAGCTCGACGAATTGCTTGCGAAAGCCGATTTCGTCTCCGTTGGATCGAACGACCTGTTTCAATTCATGTTTGCAGTCGATCGCGGAAACAGCAAGGTGTCGAACCGCTTCGACACGCTCTCCTCCCCGATCCTGCGTGCGCTGCACGACATCGTGGTCAAGGCCCGGGCCGCGGGGAAAAGCGCTTCGCTATGCGGGGAAATGGCATCGCAACCGCTGGGCGCGCTGGCTCTGATCGCGCTCGGCTACCGCTCGCTCTCGCTCTCGGCCACTGCACACGGTCCCGTCAAGGCCATGATACTCGATCTCGATACAAAAAAGGCGGAGGCCGCCATCATGCCGCTGCTCGAAGCGCCCTCCGGCAGCATTTCGATCCGCGACAAGCTCAAGAACTTTGCCGACGCCGAGGGGCTGTCGCTGTGACCTTTTTTTCGGTGATCGTCTCCCGAACCGGGACGTCGTTTTCCCTCCCCCCTCGCGGAAGAGCGTGCATGGGCGGCCAATGGCCGCCGTCACAGAACACACCGATGCTTTGGATCGGCCATGGTGAAGCGAGGGCGGGAAAAGCGAATTTGCCTGTCACGTACGAAAGCTTTCTCACCCGGCACGGACGTGGTCCGCGTCATCCTCTCCCGCAAGGGAAGGGGGAAAGAGGCCACTTCTGACAATGCTGCCCGAAGCCAAACTCGACCTCCTGCTGGTTCGCCACGCCGCGCTCGAAAACGAGCTGCTGAGCCAGGTCAGTGCTGACAGATACGTCCAGATGACGCGCGAATTGGCGGAACTCAATCCCATCGTGGATGCCGTCAGGAACTGGCGCGCTGTCACGACCGAGATTGCAGGAATCGACGCGATGATCGCCGATCCCGCCACGGACGCTGAGATGCGTGCGATGGCGGAGGCCGAGCGCCCCGCGCTGGAGGCGCGCAACAACGAACTTATGCAGAGTATCCGAGTAGCACTGCTGCCAAAGGACGCGATGGACGAACGCAACGTCATGCTCGAAGTCCGCGCTGGCACTGGCGGCGACGAGGCCTCATTGTTCGCTGGCGATTTGTTTCGAATGTACGAGCGCTTCGCAGCCCTGCTGGGATGGAAGGTGGAGGTGATCTCCGCAAGCGAGGGCACCATGGGCGGCTACAAGGAAATCGTCGCTCAGGTGCAGGGACGCGGCGCCTACGCCAAGATGAAATTCGAATCCGGCGTGCATCGCGTGCAGCGCGTGCCGGATACCGAAGCGCAGGGACGTGTCCATACCTCAGCGGCCACGGTGGCGGTGCTGCCCGAAGCCGAAGAGGTCGATGTGGAGATCAAGCCCGATGATCTGCGAATCGAGACCATGCGCGCGCAGGGCGCGGGCGGCCAGCACGTTAACAAGACGGAATCGGCGATCCGCATCACCCACATCCCGACTGGTATCGTCGTCAACATGCAGGACAGCCGTTCACAGCACAAAAATCGCGCGTCGGCGATGAACATCCTGCGTTCCCGCATCTACGACGCCGAGCGGCAGCGCATCAATGCCGCGCGCTCGGCCGACCGCAAGGATCAAGTTGGATCGGGCGATCGTTCCGAGCGCATCCGCACCTACAATTTTCCGCAAGGCCGCGTCACGGACCACCGCATCAACCTGACGCTTTACAAGCTACCGCAGGTGATCGCCGGCGACGCGCTGCACGAATTGATCGATGCGTTGACCACAGAGCATCAGGCCGCGCAGCTGGCAGCCGAAGGTGGCCGGTGAACATTCCCCTATCGCGACGCGGCGTCTTTATTTCCGTCTTCCCTGGCGGGAGAGGGAAAAAGCGATCACATGACCGCTTCGTTTGCCACTGAGACGATAGAGTCCGCGCGGCGGATGCTGACGGCACGCTTGGCGGCCGCGGGGATCGACAGTGCCGCGCTCGAAGCCCGCACACTCACCGGCGAAGTGCTGGGCCTCGATCTTACTGGACTGATCGCGCAAGGCTTGCGGAGACTCAACGAGGATGACGCGGCGCGCCTCGATGCTTTTGCGCAACGTCGGCTTGCGGGCGAGCCCTTGGCGCGCATTCTGGGAACGAAGGAGTTCTGGGGACTGCCGCTGAAGTTGTCGGCGGACACGCTGGTACCTCGGGCCGACACTGAAACCGTGGTCGAGGCCGCGCTCGACGTTCTCCGCGCTGAAGGCCGGATCCAAGCTATGCTCCGCATCGCGGACCTTGGCACCGGCAGCGGTGCGATCCTGCTCGCATTACTGACCGAACTGCCGGCTGCCACCGGCGTCGGGACCGACCTGAGCGCCGCGGCACTCGACACGGCCAGAGCCAATACGCAAGGCGTCGGCCTCACGACGCGCGCGCAATTCCTGGTCAGCGATTATGGGGACGGTCTGTCAGGCCCATTCGACCTGATTGTCTCGAACCCGCCCTACATCCCATCGGCCGACATCGCGATGCTGTCGCCGGAGGTACGCGACCACGATCCGCATCTCGCACTGGACGGCGGCCGCGACGGGCTTGATGCCTATCGCCGGATCGCGCCGCAGGCGGCGTCGCTGCTGGCGACCGACGGCCTCCTGGTGTTGGAGATCGGGCAAGGTCAGGACAGCGCCGTCAGCCGGCTCGCGACCGCGGCGGGGTTGGCGGTCATGGAATCAGCAAGGGTTGATCTCGCGGGTATCGGCCGCGCCATCGTGGCCCGCAAGATTGCCCTTAGAAAGCCCGATTGAGCCATAAAAAACCACTTGGAATATCCCCCGGGAACGATTACGTTTCATGCACAATCATCGGTCCCGGGTTGGCCCCGCAGCTTTGCTGCTGGTGAGCCTTAGAGTTCTCGGACGAAAACCGGCCCGAGTGAACGGTTCCTAAAGGCAGGTCATATCGAGCGCGATGGCCGAGAGCTGCGCCGCTTGCGACCGCGAAGCGAACGAAAGCCTGAATACTGCGCTTGAACACTCACGCGAGAAAACCTGAGTTTGAAGTCTCTGGCTGAATGATCTGGCCGTGCTGGCGCCATGCGCCTGCCGGCGACCCGGGAACGCGTCTTTGCTATGGAGATGAGTGGCGGCCGATACGCGCTTTGCGTAGGCCACGTCGAGGGGCGGGAAATCGCACCAAAACGACAGGGCAATACCCAAATACCCAAGCGAAAACTTCAAAGCTGGAACTTCAAGGCTGATAACTGAAGGCGGGACATGAGAAACGGTCAGAATAACAACAAGCGGATGCGTAACCGGAACAATAATAATAATAACAATAACAACCGGCGCGGCCAGAACCCGATGACACGGGTTTTCGAATCCAACGGCCCCGACATCAAGATCCGCGGCACCGCCTCTCACGTCGCCGAAAAATACGTCCAACTCGCCCGCGACGCTCGCTCATCCGGCGATCCCGTGGCCGCCGAAAACTACTATCAACATGCGGAGCATTATTTCCGCCTGATCGCCGCAGCGCAGGAACAGTTTCGCCAAAGCCAGCCGCAGCAACAGCCGCGAACCGACGTTGATGTCACGGATGAAGCAGGTGACGACGACAGCGAAAACTTCTCGAATTTTGGAGCGGAGCCCGGCTTCGTTCCGGTTCAGCAACCGCGTGACAATCATCAGCGCGAGGCGCAGCCCTACCAGCGCGATCAGCAGCAGCCCCGAGAATACCGTCAGCCGCGGCCGGCGATGGAGCCTGCCGACAATGGCGGCGTCGATCGCCTCCCGTCGTTCATTACGGGATCTCAGCCGCAGGTGAATGGCGGCCGGTTCGAAGGCAACGGCCATCAGGGCGGCGAGCGCAGCGACCGCTTCCCGCCACGCCGTCGCCGACGTCCGCATGGCCCGCGTTCGGACGGCATGGTGCAGCCGCCGGCTCCGAGCGAGGACTTCAATCCCGGAAACGAATAGCGATTCACCTCACCTCTTCTGGGCGGGTGAACCACTCGGATCACGATCGGATATATCACTCCTCGGCGTTACACGAGGACGGCGCGAGCGTTGGCTGCAACACCGGGATCAGACGGCTGTGCTCCCGTTTCGCGGCAATGGGCCGGTAAACTTGCTTGGTCGCCTCAACGATGTGAACGCCGGCAAACGGCAGCGACAGTGCCGCGCCGATGCGCTCCCACGCCGCGGCCGAGCGCAGGAACCAGTTGCCATTGATCGGCGGGACGAATAGCGCCTCGCCCCAGGCGGACGGCGTGAACCATGTCTGCCGCAGCAGGTGAGTGATCTGCGAGCGCGAATAAGGCTGACCGTGGCCGAACGGCGTTGTATCGGTACGGGTCCAGATACCCCGGCGATTGGGAACGATCACCATCATTCGGCCGGACGGCGAAAGAATTCGCCACACCTCGCGCAGGAGACTTTCCGGATCGTCCGACACTTCCAGCGCATGAACCAGCAAGATCCGGTCTGCGACCGCATCCTGCAGCGGTAACGAAAATTCATCGACCAGGGTCGCCAGCGCCGGCCGCGCCGTCGGCCATTTCAAGACGCCCTGGGCCGCCGGCATCAAGGCGATACAGCGCTCGCACTCCTCGCGGAACAGACCGAGGTAAGGAGTGGGATAGCCAAGGCCGACCACGCACTGCCCCTCCAAACTCGGCCAGTGCGCATGAATGGCGCGATTGATCAACCGCCGGGCCACCATGCCGAGACGTTGCGCGTAGAAATCACGAAGGTCGATGACGTCGATCGCCATGTACACATCTACCATGTTGCCGGCAGGCCGGGCACCCCCGCCCTGCCGATTTGTGCAATCGTAAACTGCCGTTAACGGCTTGTTTCCCCACGCAATTGCCTATGCTATAGCGTTTCCGAGCGAGCATGTCTTCGGGATCGACCTGAGGATGTCTACGGATCCCGCAAGATCAAGATAACGTGTCAAAACAAAAGCTCGAGCGGCTCGATCCCCTCAAAGTCGGAATAATTCTAGTCTGGCTTCCCCGGAGTTCGCGTCATTTTCCCCGCAAGTCCAACGAGCGAACTCCGCGGCCGGGACACTCGCGCCGACCTCTCGGACTCACGGAGACGACATGACCGCCGACATCCGCCTGTTCACCTGCCTCACCGATAATTTCGGCGCGCTGATTCACGACCCCGCAACTGATGCGACCGCCGCGATCGACGCGCCGGACGCCGAACCGATCATCCAGGCGCTGGATCGCGAGGGCTGGATGCTGACCGATATTCTGGTCACCCATCATCACAGCGATCATGTCGGCGGCATCACGAAACTGAAACAGAAATACAACTGCCGGGTCGTGGCACCGCATGACAGGGGCGCCGGAATCGCCAACGTCGATCTGCGAGTCGGCCAGGGCGACATCGTCAAGGTCGGAACGCTGCTGGGACGCGTGCTGGAAACGCCCGGTCACACGCTGGACCATATCAGTTACGTGTTCGACGACGAGAAGGTGGTCTTCGCCGCCGATACCCTGTTCTCGATCGGCTGTGGCCGGGTTTTCGAGGGCACCTATCCAATGATGTGGGACTCGCTTTTGAAGTTGCGCGCGCTGCCCGACGATTTCCGGCTCTATTGCGGCCACGAATACACCGCATCAAACGTGAAATTCGCACTGACCATCGAGCCGAATAATCCGGTTCTCAAGGCCCGCGCCGAGGAGGTCACGCGGCTGCGCGCCGAGGGCAAGCCGACGGTGCCGACCCTGATGGGCGAGGAGAAGAAGGCCAATGTGTTCCTGCGCGCCGACGATCCTGCGGTGGCGGCAGGCGTGCACATGAAGGGGGCCAGCGGGGCCGACGTGTTTACCGAGTTGCGCGAACGCAAGAACAAGTCGTGAGCGCATGATGTTCATGCCCGCGCCGGGCCGACACCACCAGCTAAAATAACGTGCGCTGTCGCATCGCGGCCGACAGCGTCCCTTCATCGAGATAATCGAGTTCACCCCCCACGGGAACGCCGTGGGCGAGCCGCGTGACCTTCACGTTGGCGTCGCCAAGCAGATCGGTGATGTAATGCGCTGTGGTCTGGCCGTCGACGGTCGCGTTCAGCGCCAGGACGATTTCCGCTACACGCGGATCATGCGCCCGCGACACCAGCGCATCGATCGTCAGATCCTGTGGACCGACGCCATCGAGCGGTGACAGCGTCGCTCCCAGCACGTGATAGAATCCGTTGGTGGCGCCGGCGCGCTCCAGCGCCCAGAGGTCCGCCACATCGGCAACCACGACGATGATAGACGGATCGCGCCGGGCATCCGTGCATACCGTGCAGGGGCTGCGGGTGTCGATGTTACCGCAGGTTTCGCAGACCCGGATCCTGTCGATTGCAACCTGCAGCGCACCTGCCAGAGGCGCCATCAACGCCTCGCGTTTCTTGATCAGATGCAACGCCGCCCGCCGCGCCGAGCGCGGCCCAAGCCCCGGCAGCCGCGCAAGCAACTGGATCAAACGATCGATCTCAGGTCCGGTGACGGCGGTCGGCATCTCTTAGGGTTTCCGAATCCGAAATTCGCCAAAGTGCATTGCGCCCATTCGCGAATTTCGATTCGAAGGACACTAGCGCCTTTTTCGCTTCTGACCGAATCAGAAACATGGCTCTGTGATTGATCTGACGCGTCTTCTTCACGCGCACCTGAGTGGCCCGATTCCAACATTCGCATCGTGCGACCGATCACGAGAACCCCAGGCCGGGCGGCAGACCAAGCCCGCCGGTCAATGCCTGCATCTTCTCCTGCATTGCGACCTCCGCCTTGCGGCGCGCATCGCCAAGCGCGGTCACGACAAGATCTTCGAGAATTTCACGTTCGTCCGGCTTGATCAGAGACGGATCGATCGAGATCCCCTTGACATCCATCTTGGCGGTCATCCGCACAGTGACAAGACCACCGCCGGACGAGCCCTCGACCTCAATGTGGTCGAGCTCGTCCTGCATCGCCTTCATCTTGGATTGGAATTGAGCCGCCTGCTTCATCATGCCGAGAAAATCAGCCATCAAAAAATTCCTTTCTTGCTGGAGCCTTTCCGCTTCCTGGAACCAGAAGCGGATAAGCCCTAATCGTTGCTGTCGAGATCGTCGGCCGGCTCGTCAGGAACGGCATCGGAATCCGGCGACGACAAAGCGAACTTGCGCACCTCGACCACTTTGGCGCCGGGAAAACGCGCCAGCACATCCTGCACGCGCGGGTCGGCCTCAGCGGCACGCTCCCGCTCGTTTTTTTGCAGCAACGCCTGGGAGCGCAATGTCGGCTGGCCCGGCTCGTTGGAAACGATCACCGTCCAGCGCCGGCCTGTCCACTGTTCCAGCTTGCGCGAAAGATCGTTCACCAGCGTGCGCGCCGCACTGCGCTCCAGCGCGATCTCAAGCCGGCCGTCCTCCATCCGGACTAACCGCATGTCGGCCTCGAGCGCCGCCTTGATAATCAAGTCGCGTTTTTCGCCGGCGAGCGCCACGAGTTCGGTAAAGCTTTCGATGGCCGTCGCGGGACTCGCATCCGCTCTATCGGCCACCGGCGCGATGGCTTGCGGGCGAGCCGGTTCTGCTGCGGCACGCGGCGACAATGAACGCGCAGCCGACGATCGGGCGGATGACACCGATCCTGAGCTCGATCTGGGCGGCGCGGCATTGTTCGGGACAACTGGCGATTCGCCGCCATTGCGATCCAGCAGCCGGATCGCCTCATCGGGCGGCGGAAGGTCCGCGACATAGGCGATGCGCACCAGCACCATCTCGGCCGCGGCCGCCGGCCGCGTCGCGCCCTGAACTTCTGCGATCCCTTTCAGCAGCATCTGCCACATCCGCGACAACACGCGCATCGACAGTTTCACGGCAAAATCGCGAGCGCGCAGACGCTCCGTTTCCCCGAATGAGACATTGTCGGCGATCGCCGGAACGATCTTGACGCGGGTTACAAAGTTGACGAACTCGGCCAGATCGCTGAGCACCACGACCGGATCGGCGCCGGTATCGTACTGGTCGCGAAACTCGCCGAATGCGCTCGCGATGTCGCCTCGCGCCAGTGCCTCGAACAGATCGATGACCCGCGTACGGTCAGCAAGCCCCAGCATTTGCCGTACAGCATCGGCCCGAACCACGCCAGCCGCATGGGCGATGGCCTGATCGAACAGCGACAGGGAATCGCGCACCGAGCCTTCGGCCGCCCTCGCCATGATGCCGAGCGCCTCCGGCTCCACCTCGACGTTCTCTTTCGCCGCGATGTTGGCGAGGTGCGTCATCAGCACCTCGGCTTCGACACGTCGGAGATCAAACCGCTGGCAGCGCGACAGCACCGTCACCGGAACCTTCCGGATCTCGGTGGTCGCGAACACGAATTTCGCGTGCTCCGGCGGCTCCTCCAGCGTCTTCAGGAACGCATTGAAGGCCGCCGTCGAAAGCATGTGAACTTCGTCGATGATATAGACCTTGTAGCGAGCGCTCGACGGCGCATAGCGCACGCTGTCGTTGATCTGCCTGACGTCATCGACGCCGGTATGAGAGGCCGCGTCCATCTCCAGCACATCGATATGCCGGCTTTCCATAATGGCCCGACAATGAACGCCGAGTTGCGGCATCCGAATCGTCGGTCCTTGCACCGAGCCGTCCGCAAGCTCGTAGTTCAGTGCGCGGGCAAGAATACGCGCGGTGGTGGTTTTTCCCACGCCGCGCACGCCGGTCAGGATCCAGGCCTGCGGAATCCGCCCCGTTTCGAACGCATTGGACACCGTGCGCACCAGCGCCTCCTGTCCGATGAGGTCGTCAAAGCTGGAGGGGCGGTATTTGCGCGCCAGCACCCGGTACTGCGCGCTCGTTTCCGACGGCATCACGCCGAGGTCGAGGCCGGTTTGACCGGCGGCGTCATCGGGGAGCGTTGAGGGATGGCCAGCATCGGTCATTGAGCGATCCGCAATTTTCTCTCTCGAAGCCGGCTTGCGGAACAACGAAGCGAACCTTCGGACCGCGCCGATCCGGCGCTGGCAAGATTTCCGAAAAACATGGTTCGCCCAAAAGAGGTAGGAGACTGACGAGCGACCCGATCCGGACCTCGTTAGGGCTGCTTCCTTCCGGATCTGACCCGGTTGGCGAGTGGCTCGTCCACCGCCAATCTCCCAATTCCTATTTGGGGCCAAAAGCCCAGGAAAGCAAGCAGCGAGGACGACCCCGGAACGAGCCGTCTGAACCATTGACCTCGGCGGATCGCCGCGCCAGTTTGCATTGGCCGTCCTCAAAAAGTGTCCGCGAACGATGTCCGAAGCCTGGTCGCTTCACCCGCAGCTCGAGGAGGACACGGTCTCCATCAGCGACCTGCCGCTCAGCCGTCTGCTACTCAGCAAGGATGCCAGCTATCCCTGGCTTATTTTGGTGCCAAGACGGGCTGGTGCGATCGAGATCATCGACCTCGATCGCGACGACCGCGCATACCTGATGACGGAGATCGGTCAGGCGTCAGAAGTGCTCAAGGACATCACAGGTTGCGACAAGCTCAACGTGGCCGCGCTCGGCAATCAGGTGCCCCAGCTTCACGTCCATATCATCGCGCGTCGCAAAGGAGACTTTGCATGGCCCCGCCCGGTCTGGGGCGTGGCGCCCGCGCTCGCATACAATGCGGCAGAACTCGAGGCATTCTTAGGGGCTATCAGGCGCAGGACAGGGCTCGGCGAGACCATTGTCAGAACTCGGTCCGACGGAACCTGAGCAAAACCTGCCGGTTTAACCGCTTGTCCCGATCTTCCTCATTGGCAAGGATTTCCGCATGATGAAAAAGCCACGCATCCTGTGTATCGGCATGCCAGTGCGCGACCTGACCTTTCACGTGCAGGGCCTCCCGAAACGCGGCTTGAAGATCGGCGCCGAGCGCTTCGAGGAAATCGCCGGCGGCAACGCATTCAACGCGGCGGTCGCCATTTCCCGGCTCGATGGCGGAGTGGCGTTTTGCGGCCCCATGGGGGACGCCGGCGAAACATCCAGCCGCTACATCTTCGACAAGGCGGCAGAACTCGGCATCGCGATGCAGGACATCGTTCACATGCCAGGTCTGGTGACGCCGATCTCCACCGTCATGATCGATCCGGGCGGCGAGCGAACCATCATCACCTTCCGCGATCCCGAACTATGGAAAGTGCGTTTACCCGAGGCTGACAGGGTGCTCAGCGATTGCGACGCCATCCTTGCTGAAAGTCGATGCGCGTCGTTCTGCACCGGTCTTTGCGCTGAAGCGCGGCGCCGCGGCATCCCGGTCGTGATCGATGTCGATTCCGCCATGTCAATGCGCGAGGGTCTGCTCACTGCGTCCTCACATCTGATTTTCTCAAGTGAAGCCCTTCAGGCCACTGCCGACATCGCCGACGACGCGGCGGCATTGCAGAAGCTCGCCAAGGTCACTTCAGCCTTCCTAGCCGGAACGCGCGGCTCCCAAGGAACAGTGTGGCTCGATCCGAATGGCGGCGGCCTCCGCCAGACCGCCGCCTTCCCCGTCCACACCGTGGACACATTGGGCGCCGGAGACGTCTTCCATGGCGCTTTCGCTCTCGCCATGACCGAGAATCAGGATCTTGAAAACGCACTCAGGTTTGCCTCCGCCGCAGCCGCCATCAAATGCACCCGCTTCGGCGGCGCCTTCGCCTGCCCGCAACGTGCTGAAGTGGAAGCCTTTTTGGAGCACGGCGGTTCGAACTGAGCCGAGCCCCGCTGACGACACTTGCATTGGAATATTTTTCTATATATGAGCTTGAATACCCTCAATATTGGAATAACGTTCTAGCCATGAGCGATCTTGCCCTTCAGACCATTGAATCCGGTCGCCGCCTCGACGCCATCGACCGCAAGATTCTCACCGTGCTCCAGGAGGACGCATCCCTATCGGTGGCAGAGATCGGCGACCGGGTCGGTTTGTCCTCGACGCCCTGCTGGAAGCGTATCCAGCGGCTCGAAGCGGACGACATCATTCTGCGCCGGGTGGCGCTGGTCGATCAGAACAAGATCGGGCTCGGCATAACAGTGTTCGTATCGATTGAAAGCGGCGACCACTCGGATGCGTGGCTGACCAACTTCGCCAATGCGGTCCGCGCGATGCCCGAGGTGATGGAGCTCTACCGCATGGCGGGCGACGTCGATTACATGCTGCGCGTCGTGGTCGCCGACATGGCGAGCTACGACCTCTTTTACAAGAAGCTGATTAGTTCAGTCGCGCTGAAGAACGTCACCTCCCGATTCGCGATGGAGAAGATCAAATCGGTAACAGCGCTGCCGGTGCCGGCGGCAAGCGCGGTGTAGCGATTTCAAATCTTGATACGCGGTTTCACCCGTGTATTCCTGACAATCAAATCTTCTGATTGTATTCGCCGACCTCGGGATGCGTACGCAGCACGCTGTCCATCACCTCGAACATATCGCGCATCCGCTGTTCGGAGACCGGGCTTTCGACCACCACAACAAGCTCGGGCTTGTTCGATGACGCCCGCACCAACCCCCAGCTTCCATCCTGCGCCGTCACTCTGATGCCGTTGACGGTGACAAGATCGCGGATCGGCTGACCGGCGATCTTGTCGCCGTTGGCCTTGGCCGCCTCGAAATGCTTCACCACGCTGTCAACGATGCCGTACTTGGCCTCGTCGGCGCAATGCGGCGACATCGTCGGCGACGACCAGGTTTTGGGCAAGGCGTTCTTCAGGTCGGCCAGCGATTTGCCAGCTGCGCGATCAAGCATCTCGCACACAGCGATCGCCGAGATCAGTCCGTCGTCGTAACCGCGGCCCATCGGCGCGTTGAAAAAGAAGTGCCCGGATTTTTCGAAACCAGCGAGCGCGCCGAGCTCATTGGTGCGCCGCTTCATGTAGGAGTGGCCGGTTTTCCAGTAAGTCGTCCGCGCACCCTGCTGCTGCAATACCGGATCGGTGACAAACAATCCTGTCGACTTCACATCGACCACGAAATGCGCATCCTTGTGGATCGCTGACATGTCGCGCGCCAGCATCACGCCGACCTTGTCGGCGAAGATTTCCTCGCCGGTGTTGTCGACCACGCCGCAGCGATCTCCGTCACCGTCGAAGCCGAGACCGGCGTCGGCCTTGTGCTCGAGTACCGCGTCGCGGATCGCGTGCAGCATCTTCATGTCTTCGGGATTGGGATTGTACTTCGGAAAAGTGTGATCAAGCTCGGTATCCAGCGGGATCACCTCGCAGCCGATCGCCTCCATCACCTGCGGCGCGAAGGCGCCGGCGGTGCCGTTGCCGCAGGCCACCACGACCTTCAACTTGCGCTTCAGTTTCGGCCGTTTCGTCAGATCGGCGATGTAGCGCGCCGGGAAGTTGTCGTGAAACTCATAGGAGCCGCCCGCCCTGGTGGCGAAGGCAGCGCCGAGCACGATTTCCTTGAGCCGCGTCATTTCGTCTGGCCCAAACGTCAGTGGCCGGTTGGCGCCCATCTTGACACCGGTCCAGCCGTTGTCGTTATGCGAGGCCGTCACCATGGCAACGCAGGGGACGTCGAGCTCGAACTGGGCGAAGTATGCCATCGGCGTCATGCAAAGTCCGATATCGTGAACCTTGCAGCCCGACGCCAACAGGCCGGAGATCAGCGCGTACTTGATAGAGGACGAATAGCTGCGGAAATCGTGACCGGTGACGATCTCCTTCTTCTGGCCGAGTTCGCCGATCAGCGTGCCTAGGCCCATGCCCAGCGCCTGGATGCCCATCAGGTTGATTTCCTTGCCGAACAGCCAGCGCGCGTCATATTCGCGAAAGCCGGTCGCCTTCACCATCGGCTCGGATTCATAGGCATAGGTGTTCGGTGCCAGAACTGGTTTCGGCTTCGGAAACATGCGGATGGGCCTCTCAAGGAAAGGACATGACATAAGGAAATGCAGCGCTGGCGATACCACTGCTGCTGGAATGCGGGAGCTAGAACTATTCCGGCTTTGACGACATCAAAGCCGGGCTCAAGCTTTTTATTTAACGCGTTTTCTTGACGCGAACCGATGTCCACTTCGCTCGAAAACGCTACCGGTGTGTGAACGGCAATTGCGGCATAATTCGCGACGGCGAAGCATCCGCGCGTCAGCCCCAACGGCGACGACGAATTATTGTTCTAGCATCATCCGCCCGTTCGCGAATTCGAAGCGCTTGAGTTTGGATAAAAAAGATAAACCAAGCAGATTTTCAGACAGCGCTTCGTCGGGCAGCACCATGGCATCGACATCGCGCACGATGAGACCGCCGATGTCGACCATGGCGAGCCGGGTACGCGCCGCCTTGAGCTTGCCGTTGGCCGTAGTCACCGTCGTCGTGTAGTCGTTCTGCGAGGGCCGCACGCCAAGCCGCGCGGCCGAGCTTTCGTTGAGCGCGACGACGGAGGCACCGGTGTCGACCATGAAGCCGATGCGCTGGCCGTCGATTCGGCCTTCTGTCTGGAAGTGGCCCCGGCCGTCGCGTGCAATGCTAATGCTGCGGATGCCGGCCTGGGCATTATCCTGAAGCGCGGCGAACGCTGTCGGCTGCGTCGACGTGGTGGGCCGCGCGGCTGCGGTCGTGGTCATCTCGTCGGCCAGTTGCGCCATATAAGAGCCGGCACCGATCAGAAGCGCGGCAAGAATTATCAGATTACGCATGGCGCATACTCACTGACAAATGGCGACGCGGCGATCTCGCGACGGCCATCAGCCGGCTACGAGCAATGGCGAAGCTGCTATTTGTGCCAAAAGGATGAGCGAACCGTTAACATGCGCGCGGAGCTGTGCGGCCAATTGGGGAAGCTAGCGACCATCTTCCGTCGTCAGGGCGAATGCCACGACCGCATAGCGCCTGTGGATCAGCATCAAGAGTTCGGTCGGTGACGAGGACCGCCCAGCGCGCCGCCACGAGATGTCGAATGAGCAATCGATCCATCCGTCATCGCGGCGCTTGGCTTCCGTAAAACTAGCCTGGTAGCCCACTTCTTGGGTCATCACAGGCAGTTCGATGACCGCCCGCATCTGCGTATCGTCCGCGACGATCAACCGGGCCCTACGTTCACGGGGAATGAAATAGTCGACCCACTTGAGCGCCCCCAGAGTCATGACGGCCAGTAGGGTGGCAGTCATGCCGAGCACGAGTTGGCCTCCACCCAGCGAAAGCCCGATCACGGTCATCAGCCACAACGTCGCCGCGGTGGTGACGCCGGCGATAAGGTCACCCTTCTTGAAGATGGTACCGGCGCCGATAAACCCCACGCCGGTCAAAATGCCGAGCGGCAAACGCATGACGTCAATCTGGACAAAGGACTCAACCGTTTTGCCGCTGGTCGATAGCAGGATGTTCGCCTGGATCATGGCGATCGAAGCAGCAAGACCGACCAGAATGGTGGTACGAAATCCGGCCGCATGCCCTTGCACGCCCCGGTCAAACCCCACGATGCCCCCCGCAACCATTGTCAGAGCGAGACGGATCGCGATATCCGACCAGGTCGGCTGCAGGGGCATGTCCATGAAGGGCCTCAAGGTGGGTCGCGGCGCGAGACGTCACGTCAACGCCTCATCAATGGCGCGAGTTCCCCGCTCAATCGGCCCTTTCAGGTCCCACGCGGCTTAACCCGCCGTGTCGGCGGCGCATTCGCCGGATCGTCCGGCCAGGGATGCCGGGGATAGCGCCCGCGCAGATCGGAACGAACGGCGGCATAGCTGCCGCGCCAGAAGCCCGGCAGGTCGCGCGTCACCTGCACCGGGCGATGCGCCGGAGACAGCAATTCCAGGACCAGCGGCACCTTGCCTTGCGCGATCGACGGATGCGTCGTCAGGCCGAACAATTCCTGCAATCTGACGGCAATGGTCGGCCCCTGCTCGGCTTCGTAGTCGATCGCGAGCATCGTACCCGTCGGCGCCTCAAAATGGGTCGGCGCCTCGCGCGCCAGCCGCGCGCGCAAACTCCAAGGCAACAACGCCATCAGCGCTTCCGACAGATCGCCGGCCGAAAATTCCTTCAAAGCGGTCTTGTCGAACAGCGCGGGCGCCAGCCACATGTCGGTTGTGGCCACAAGCCCGGCATCGGACAGGTCCGGCCACTCCTCGCCTTCCGCCGCGCGCAGGAACATGACCCGGCCGCGCCATTGCTTGAGCGGCTTCGACCACGGCAAGCGATCCAGACCCGCTCCTAACAATCCTTCGGCGAGGATGCGCGCTGTCGTAACCGACGGCGCGACCGCCACCGGCGCTTCGGCAAGCGTGATCGCATGCAGCCGCTTGCGCCGCCGTGCCCGCAAACTCATCGCCGCGCGATCGAATGAGATCTCCTCGTCGGTCTCGATCTGGCCAGCGAAGCGCGATTCGATCTCGGCCTGCGCGATCGGCACGGCCAGAAGAATGCGGCCGTTGGCTGCGGTACCGGTTAGTTCAGCAACCGCGATAAAAGGCGACCGCGCCAGCACCGAGGCCTGATCGGCCGACGCGCCACGGCCGTTGGCGAGCACGAAAGACCCGTTGCCGCGATTGCGCGCCACGCGATCGGGAAACGCGAGAGCGAGCATCACGCCGCTGGAAGGAAAGGTTTCTCCCTCCCCACCAGAGGCGGGAGGGGTAACAGGCACCGCTACCTGCGACGCCCAACGTTCCGCAAGCTGTCTCGCGCCGGCGGCGCGTGGCGAGCGGTCGCGGCGAAAGCTATCGAGCCTCGCATCGAGATCGACGCTGTCGCCGCCCAGACCCCGCTCGGTCAGTACCGCCGCAATGTCCGCAGCCTCCCGGCCTGCGCCGAGACGATGCGCGCCCACGATCATGCGCGCGAGCCGTGGGGGCAGCGCCAACGCGCGCAAACTTTTTCCTTCGTCGGTGATGCGGCCATCGGCATCCAGCGCGCCCAGCTCGCCCAGCAGGCTTCGCGCCTCGTTCAACGCGGGAGCAGGCGGTGGATCGAGAAACGTCAGTGTGGCGGGATCGCGCACACCCCATTGCGCGAGATCGAGCACCAACGACGACAGATCGGCTGAGAGGATCTCGGGCTGGGTATAGGCGGACAGCGAGGCGGTCTGCGGCTCGTCCCATAGCCGATAACATACACCAGGCTCGGTGCGGCCTGCGCGGCCGCGGCGCTGGTCCACCGCGGCGCGCGAGGCACGCATGGTTTCCAGCCGCGTCAGGCCGATGTCAGGTTCGAAGCGCGGCACCCTCGCCATGCCGGAATCCACCACGATGCGGACGCCCTCGATGGTCAGCGAGGTCTCGGCGATCGATGTGGCCAGCACCACCTTGCGACGCCCCCTCGGCGCGGGCGCGATGGCGCGATCCTGCACCGCCGCGTCGAGCGCGCCGAACAACGGCACGATCTCAATGGATGCATCGTGAACCCGTTCAGCGAGCATATTTTGCGTGCGCCGGATTTCGGCCGCGCCCGGCAGGAACGCCAGCACGGAGCCTGCGTCAGCGCGCAGCGCTGTCGCGATCGCGTCAGCCATCTGCCGCTCTAGTGGTGAATCGGGCTTGCGGCCAAGATATCGCGTTTCAATCGGGAAGGCGCGGCCCTCGCTTTCGATCACCGGCGCGCAGCCAAGACGTTTTGCGATCCGCGCACCGTCGATGGTCGCGGACATCACAAGAATCCGCAAATCCTCCCGCAGTCCGGTCTGGACGTCACGCGCCAGTGCGAGCCCGAGGTCTGCATCGAGCGAACGCTCATGAAACTCGTCGAACAGGATCGCGGCAACACCGTTCAGTTCGGGATCGTCGAGGATCTGCCGCGAGAAGATCCCTTCGGTGACGACCTCGATACGCGTTCTGCGCGAGATCTTGGAGCCGAAGCGCACGCGATAGCCCACGGTCTCGCCAGCGCGCTCGCCCAGCGTCTGCGCCATTCGTTCCGCGCTGGCGCGCGCCGCGATCCGGCGTGGCTCCAGCACGACGATCTTCCTGCCGGCGACCCAGGGCGTGTCGAGCAGTGCCAGCGGCACCCGCGTCGTCTTGCCGGCTCCCGGCGGCGCCACCAGCACCGCGGCGTTGTGCGCAGCAAGCGTGCGTCCAAGTTCGCCGAGCACGGCGTCGATCGGAAGCGGGTTGGCGAATGTTTCCATCAAGGATTAGGTCCGCGCGTACGGCATGGTAACGGGAAGGCCGTCCTATAGCGTTTTCGAGCGAAGTGGATAACCGGTTCGCGTGGAGAAAACGCGTCAGATCAGAATGATAGAGCCCTGCTTCTGATTCCATCAGAAGCGGAAAGGCTCTAGCGCACCACTTGCCAAACGGCCAGGCGATACCTCTGTCCGATCACTTTCCCGGGAAACCGGCACATTATTTGATTGATGAAAGGAGAACGCAACCGATCCGCCTGTAAACAGGCCCCATCGCGCCGAAAAGAGACAACCATGACCGGAAACGGCACAGCTGCGCAGAAAAGCGAACGGGTCGACTGGGTCGACTATGCCAAGGGCATCTGCATCATCATGGTGGTGATGATGCACTCGGTGCTAGGCGTTGAGGCCGCAGCCGGACAAACCGGCTTCATGCACCTCGTGGTCGAATTCGCAAAGCCGTTCCGGATGCCGGACTTCTTCCTGATTTCCGGCCTATTCCTGCCGCTCGTCATTAACCGCGACTGGCGCACCTACCTCGACCGCAAGGTCGTGCACTTCTTCTACTTCTACGTTCTGTGGACCGCGATCCAGTTCGGCTTCAAGGCCCCCCACTTTGCCGCCGAGGTGGGCTGGCCGGGCGTCGTCCATCTCTATCTGATGTCGTTCATCGATCCGTTCGGCACGCTGTGGTTCATCTATCTGCTGCCGGTGTTCTTCGTGGTCATCAAGGCCACGCGCCGGATCGCGCCTTGGGCGATCTGGGGTGCTGCGGCGGCGCTCGAGATGACGCACATCTCGACCGGCTGGACGCTTATCGACGAATTCGCCGCTCGCTTCGTCTACATCTATTCCGGATACCTGTTCGCGAACTACGTATTCGCATGGTCGGCCCGCGCCCGCGCTTATCCGGGATTGACGCTGGCGGCGCTTGCGCTGTGGGCTGTTGTCAACGGCGGCCTGGTCCATACTGGCATCAGCGAATGGCCGATCGTTTCGCTCGCGCTCGGTCTCGCCGGCGCCAGCGCCATCATCGCTGTTGGCACTTTGCTTGCGAAAATGCGCTGGCTGAACGCCGTGCGCTATTGCGGCGAGCACTCGATCGTCATCTATCTCGCGTTCTTCCTGCCGATGGCCGCCTCACGCACGATCCTGCTGAAAGCAGGTTTGATCCAGGATGTCGGCTTGATCTCTCTGATCGTCACCATCGCCGGCGTGATCGGCGCGGTGCTGATCTGGTGGGCCTGCCGCAACACTCGGGCGAACTTCCCGTTCGAGCGTCCTGACGCCTTCTGGATCGCGCCGAAGAAACGAGCCTCCGCGATTCAGGCGGCGGCCAAATAATCCGGCTCGGTCGCCCGGTCAACCCGAAGCCCTGCGATTTTTGTCGGTCACGAGAACGCCGCGGGGGTGCCATTAGCGGGAAAACTCCTTAAGTTGCGGCCATGCCGAAAAAGCCCGCCGCCAAACCCGCTGCCGCGATCGACGCAGCCGAGATCCCAGCCACCATCCCCGCGACGGTTCCTGCGGCGAAAGCTGAAGCTGGGACCAATATGCAGGGACAGCACGTCTTTCTGGTCGACGGCTCATCCTACATCTTCCGCGCTTATCACGCTCTGCCGCCGTTGAACCGCAAATCCGATGGACTGCAGGTCAACGCGGTCCTCGGCTTCTGCAATATGCTGTGGAAGCTGTTGCGCGACATGCCGAAGGACGACAAGCCGACGCACCTCGCGATCATCTTCGACAAGTCCGAGGTAACGTTCCGCAACAAGCTCTATCCCGACTACAAGGCGCATCGGCCGCCCGCACCAGACGACCTGATCCCGCAATTCGCGCTGATCCGCGAGGCGGTGAAAGCGTTCGACCTGCCCTGCCTCGAACAGATCGGCTTCGAAGCCGACGACCTGATCGCGACCTATGTGAGGCAGGCGTGCGAGCGTGGCGCGACCGCGACCATCGTATCTTCTGACAAGGACTTGATGCAGCTCGTCACCGACTGCGTCACCATGTACGACACTATGAAGGACCGCCGCCTCGGCATACCTGAAGTGATCGAGAAATTCGGCGTGCCGCCGGAGAAGGTGGTCGAGGTGCAGGCTTTAGCCGGCGACAGCGTCGACAACGTGCCGGGCGTGCCGGGCATCGGCGTCAAGACCGCCGCGCAACTCATCACGGAATACGGCGACCTCGAAACCTTGCTGGCGCGCGCCACTGAGATCAAGCAGCCGAAGCGGCGCGAGACTCTGATAGAGAATGCCGAGAAGGCCCGCATCTCGCGGCAACTCGTTTTGCTCGACGACAAGGTCGCGCTCGATGTGCCGCTGGACGACCTCGCGGTGCAAGAGCCCGACGCCCGTAAGCTGATCGCCTTCCTGAAGGCGATGGAATTCACCACGCTGACAAAACGCGTCGCAGACTATTCCGAGCTTAACGCGGCCGAGATCGAGCCGGACAAAAAAAACGCCAGCGGGGCTTCTTCGACAGCGCCCAAGGCGTCCATAGCCGCCGTCACCGGCGATCTGTTCGGTAGCAGCGATAGCGTCGTGAAAAGCACGCCGATCATCAAGGCAAAGGCGACGGGCGACGCGGAGATCAAAACGCCTGCGGCCCTTGCCGCCGCCCGCCTTGAAGCGGTGCGCAAGCTGCCAGTCCAGCACGACACCTACGAAACAATCCGCACGCTAGAGCGGCTGAAAGACTGGGTTGCCCGCATCGATAACAATGGCAGCTTTGCCTTCGAAGCCCTGGCACCGACGATTGATCCCATGCAGGCCGAATTGTCGGGCCTCACTCTGGCTCTCGCGCCGAACGATGCATGCTACATCCCGCTCAGCCACAAACAGGCCGGCGACGGAGCCGGCCTGTTTGCCGCCGGTCTTGCGCCCGGTCAGATCGCGGTCCGCGACGCGCTGGATATCCTGAAGCCAATCCTTGAATCCGGCGGCCACCTGAAGATCGGGCTCAACGTCAAGTTCAGTGCCGTGCTACTCGCGCAGCATGGCATCGTCATGCAGAATCACGACGACGTCGAGCTGATATCCTATGCACTCGATGCCGGGCGGGGCTCCCACGATCTCGAATCGCTGGCACAACGCTGGCTCGGGCACACCGCGCAGAGCTACGGCGAACTGACCGGCAGCGGCAAGAACAAGCTTGCGTTCGATCAGGTGGCGATCGAGCGCGCCACGGCTTACGCGGCGGAACATGCCGACCTCACCTTGCGGCTGTGGCAGGTCTTAAAGCCATGGCTGGTCGCCGAGCGCATGAATGCGGTCTACGAGACGCTCGAGCGGCCGATGGTCGCGACGCTGGCGCGGATGGAGCGGCGCGGCATCACCATCGACCGGCAGGTGCTGTCGCGACTCTCAGGCGAATTCGCGCAGACCGCGGCACGACTGGAAGCCGAAATCCAGCAGCTTGCGGGCGAGCCGATCAATGTCGGCAGCCCGAAGCAGATCGGCGAGATCATGTTCGGCAAGATGGGATTGCCGGGCGGCAGCAAGACCAAGACCGGCGCATGGTCGACCTCGGCGCAAATCCTCGATGAACTCGCCGAGCAGGGCCACGCCTTCCCGCGCAAGATCCTTGACTGGCGACAGGTGTCCAAACTGAAATCGACCTATACCGACGCGCTGCCCGAATACGTTCATCCCCAGACCAAGCGCGTACACACGACCTATGCGCTCGCTGCCACCACCACCGGCCGATTGTCGTCGAACGAGCCGAACCTGCAGAACATCCCGGTGCGCAACGAGGAGGGACGAAAGATTCGTCGTGCCTTCATCGCGGTCCCCGGACACAAGCTGGTGTCAGCCGATTACTCTCAAATCGAACTGCGGCTGCTTGCGGAAATCGCCGATATCCCGGTGCTGAAGCAGGCGTTCCGCGACGGCCTTGATATTCACGCCATGACGGCGTCGGAAATGTTCGGCGTGCCCGTAAAGGGAATGCCCGGCGAAATCCGCCGCCGGGCCAAGGCTATCAACTTCGGCATCATCTACGGTATCTCGGCTTTCGGCCTCGCCAATCAGCTCGGCATCCCCCGCGAAGAAGCAGCCGCCTATATCAAGAAGTATTTCGAGCGCTTTCCCGGCATTCGCGCCTACATGGATGCGACCCGCGATTTTTGCCGCGAGCACGGCTATGTCACGACCCTGTTCGGCCGCAAATGCCATTACCCCGACATCAAGTCGCCGAACCCCTCGCATCGCGCCTTCAACGAGCGCGCCGCGATCAATGCGCGTCTGCAGGGGTCGGCTGCCGACATCATCCGCCGCGCCATGGCGCGGATGGACGATGCGCTCGCGGCGAAGAGGCTGTCCGCACGGATGCTGCTGCAGGTCCATGACGAGCTGATTTTTGAAGTGCCGAACGAGGAGGTCTCGGCAACGCTGCCGGTCGTACAACATGTGATGCAGGATGCGCCATTCCCGGCGGTGTTGCTGTCGGTGCCGTTGCAGGTCGACGCCCGCGCCGCTGATAACTGGGACGAAGCACATTAGGACCATCCCAACGGCCGACCTGACAAGAACACAACAAGAACTGCACGACACCACTGACAACTGCACGCGCCGCCTTCGACTCGGAACGTTTCGCCGCTCGTGATATTGAATCCCTTTCTGCAGTTTTCAGCCCGTTGCGTATGGAGTTTTCGATGGCCCCGCGTGCTAACTGGAAGGGCTTTCTACGCCTTTCGCTCGTGACCTGCCCGGTAGCCCTGTTTCCGGCGACCTCGGAGTCCGAGAAGGTCAGCTTCAACCAGATCAATCGCAAGACCGGGCACCGCATCAAGTATCAGAAGGTCGATGCCGAAACCGGCGACGAGGTCGACAACGACGATATCGTCAAGGGGTACAAGATCGATACCGATACGTATCTCGAAGTGACGAAGGACGAACTCGACAACATCGCGCTGGAGTCCACCCACACCATCGATATCGACCGGTTTGTGCCGCGCGCAGAGATCGACGATCTCTATATTGTCAGGCCGTATTATCTGGTGCCGGACGGCAAGGTCGGACACGATGCCTATGTCGTGATCCGCGACACCATCAAGGCGACGGGCAAGGTCGCGCTGGCTCGGGTGGTGCTGACCAATCGCGAGCACGTCATTGCCCTTGAAGCGCGCGACAACGGGTTGGTCGGCCTGCTGCTGCGCTACGCTTACGAAGTACGCGAGGCATCGGACTATTTCGACGACATCAAGGAGATGAAGATCACCAAGGACATGCTCGATCTCGCCAAGCATATCGTCGAGCAAAAGTCCGGCCGCTTCGAGCCGACTGCCTTTGAGGATCATTATGAAGCAGCGCTGCTGGACTTGATCGAGCAGAAGAAGGCAGGCCACCCGATCGCAAAAGCCAAGGTCAAGACCGAAGGCAATGTCATCAACCTGATGGATGCCTTGCGGCAGAGCCTGAAGGGCGGCAAATCTGCGCCGGCCGTGGCCAAGGCAACTCCGGCAAAAGGCAAGAAGTCGAAGAAGCGTATCGAAGGCCAGCGCGAGATGCTGTTTCCGATCGAGGGCAAAAAGGCCGCCGCGAAGGAGGCCAAGCGGGAGCCTGCGAAGCGTCCGGCCAAAACTGCGAAGACATCGACGGCGAAGGGCTCCACCGCGAAACGCAAGGCCGGTTAACCGGCTGCACCGATGCGCAAACTAATCGCCTTCGACGACGAGACCATGGCGGCGCTGACGCAGCTCGGCCGCGATCGCATGGCGACCCTTCAGGATCTGGCCGACGAGGCTTTTGCCGACCTCTTGAAAAAGCATGGCGTGCCGATTGATCTCAAGGATGCCCTGCGGAAGAGTGCGGGCGTCGGAAAGAAAAAGGCGTGACGCCGGCAGCACTCTTGCGCTTACCGGGCGTTGCCGACGTTTGATCCTTGATCGGAGCCGTCGCCGTGACCTCGCGAAAACTGCGTACCTATCGCGACAAGCGTGACTTCTCAAAAACCGCCGAGCCGAGCGGTAAGGCGCGCGTCGCGACCTCAAAGCAGCGGCGCTTCGTCATCCAGATGCATGACGCCACACGGCTGCATTACGACTTCCGTCTCGAATATGACGGAGTGTTCAAATCCTGGGCCGTGACGCGCGGTCCCTCGCTCGACCCAACCGAGAAACGTCTGGCGGTCGAGGTCGAGGATCACCCGCTCGACTATGGCGACTTCGAAGGCACCATCCCGAAGGGTCAATATGGCGGCGGTACCGTGGAGATCTGGGACCGCGGCTACTGGTATGCCGAGGACCCGGCGAAAGGTCTCGCCAAGGGCGACCTCAAATTCGCGCTGATAGGGGAAAAGCTCAAGGGCGAGTGGGTGCTGGTGCGCATGAAGCACGACCGCAGCGGCGGCAAGCGCACCAACTGGCTGCTGATCAAGCACCGCGACGACTACGCAAAGCTGGGCGGCGGCGAGGATGTGCTGAAGCAGGACCGGTCCGTCGCATCGGGTCGGACCCTCGAACAGATCGCCACAGGCAAGGGCAAGGCGCCGGAGCCTTTCATGATGACCAGGCGAATCGCCGACTCTGACGCGGTTTGGGATTCGAACAAGGGCGCTGCCGCGGAGGCGCGCACCAGGGAATCGAAACGGTCGGCAAAGCCGAGCCCAGAGCCCGCATCGACCGACAAGAAGGCGCCGAAGAAAACCCGAGTACAAATTGCCAAGGCACGCGCGATCAGGGGCGGGATGCCGGACTTTGCCGGACTTCAGCTTTGCGAAACGGCAACGCGCCCGCCATCGGCGGAGGGTTGGGTGCATGAAATCAAGTTCGACGGCTATCGCATCCAGATCCGGATCGAGAACGGTGACGTGACGCTGAAAACCCGCAAAGGCCTCGACTGGACCGACAAGCTTTCAGCCATCGCAAAGGCGGCCGCGAAACTGCCCGACGCCATCCTCGACGGCGAGATCGTCGCGCTCAACGCAAAGGGCGATCCTGATTTCTCGGCGATGCAGGCCGCGCTGTCCGAAGACAAGACCGACGAACTGGTGTTCTTCGCATTCGATCTGTTGTTTGCGGAAGGCGAAGATTTGCGCCCGCAGCTGCTGCTGACGCGCAAGGACCGGCTTCGCAAGCTGCTCAGGCGCTCTGCAAGATCCGACCGCGCACCGATCCGCTACGTGGAGCATTTTGACGTGAACGGCGAACAGATGCTCGCATCCGCCCGCGACGCCGGCCTCGAAGGTATCATCTCCAAACGCATCGACGCGCCCTATCGCGCCGGCCGCGGCGGTAACTGGGTCAAAACCAAGAGCCGTCCCGGCCATGAGGTCGTGATCGGCGGGTGGAAGACAACAGGCGACAAGTTCCGCTCGCTGATGGCCGGCGTCTATAACGGCGACCACCTCGTCTATACCGGCATCGTCGGCACCGGCTACGGCCGCGATACCGTGAAACGCATCATGCCAGCATTGAAAGCCGCGGCCGCATCGAAAAGTCCTTTCACCGGCAAGAATGCGCCGGCCGGCAGTCGCAACGTTCATTGGCTAAAACCTAAACTGGTCGCCGAAATCGAATTCGCCGGTTGGACTGATGACGGCATGGTCCGGCAAGCAGCCTTCAAAGGGCTGCGCGCGGACAAGCCGGCGCGTGAGGTCAGGGCGGAAATGCCGGCCCGTGCGGCCGCCCCAAGGTTCAACAAGGCACGACTCGATAAGACAAGGCTCGACAAGACAAAGCTCAACGCAACACAGCCCAACGCGCGAGCCACACCAACAGCGAACACCGACACGACCAGACCGCGGCAACCTCGCACGTCCGCGGCGCGCGATCGCTCGACGGTGATGGGCGTTGTGATCTCGCATCCAGATAAAGCGCTATGGCCGGATGCGGGGGACAAGCAGCCGGTCACCAAGCTCGATCTTGCCACCTACATGGAAGCCGTGGGCGACTGGATGATCGGCCACATACGCGGGCGGCCGTGTTCGATCGTGCGCGCGCCAGATGGCATCGACGGCGAGACGTTCTTCCAGCGCCACGCCATGCCGGGCCTATCGGATCTGGTCACGCAAGCGAAGGTGTCAGGCGACCGAAAGCCTTATCTGCAGATCGACCGCGTCGAGGCACTGGCGGCGGTGGCGCAGATCGGCGGTATCGAATTGCATCCGTGGAATTGCGCACCCAACGAATACACGGTGCCGGGACGGCTGGTATTCGACCTCGATCCCGCGCCGGGCATCGCATTCCCCGACGTGATCGCTGCGGCCAAGGACATGAAGCAGCGGCTTGAGGCGCTCGGGCTCGAAACGTTCTGCAAGACCACCGGCGGCAAGGGGCTGCACGTCGTCACGCCGCTTGCAATCAAGCAAAAAGACGGATTGAACTGGAAGCAAGCCAAGATGTTCGCCCAAGCCGTCTGCGAACAAATGGCCGCTGACGCACCCGATAAATATCTCATCAACATGTCGAAGAAGCAGCGCGAGGGAAAAATCTTTCTCGATTATCTTCGCAACGATACCAAATCGACGGCTGTCGCGCCGCTGTCGCCGCGCGCGCGGCTCGGCGCCACTGTATCCATGCCGCTGAACTGGTCTCAGGTGAAAGCCGGTCTCGATCCTAAACGTTTCACACTCCGCACCGCGCCAGATCTCTTGAAAAAGAGTAAGGCATGGGCGGGCTATGACAAGGCCGCACGTCCACTAACCACCGCAATCAGCAGGCTCGTACGATGACGAACATAACAGGTAGTAGCCGAAGGGTCGCGCTGCTCGGCATTCCCATCGACATGGGCGCATCGCAACGCGGCACCTTGATGGGGCCAGCAGCACTGCGGACCGCGGGAATCAAGCCGGTGCTGGAAAACCTGGGCATCGATGTCCTGGATCATGGCGACATCTCCATTGCTCAGATCGTGCCGGCAACCGACCCAATTCCCGCGAAGGCCAACAACTACCGCGATATCCAGGCATGGGTCCGCGCACTCAGCCCGCGCGCTTATGATCTGACGAAGTCCGGCGCGATCCCGATCTTTCTTGGCGGCGACCACAGCCTCTCGATGGGTTCGATCAACGGCGTCGCGCGCTATTGGCATGAACGAGGACGCGAACTGTTCGTTCTTTGGCTCGACGCTCACGCCGATTACAATACGCCGCTGACGACCATGACCGCGAACATGCACGGCATGTCGGCCGCCTTTGCGTGCGGCGAGCCCGGGCTTGAAGGCCTGCTCGGCGCCGAACCGCGCGCCTCTATCTCGCCAGCGCATCTGGACCTGTTCGGCATCCATTCGATTGACCCGCTCGAGAAGAAGCTGGTGCAAGACCGTCGCATCGCGGTCGCTGACATGCGCGCGATCGATGAGTTCGGCGTGTCCGTATTGATTCATCGCGTCATCGAGCGAGTGAGGGCGCGCAATGGCGTCCTGCATGTCAGCTTCGATCTCGACGTCCTGGACCCCGGCATCGCGCCCGGCGTCGGCACGACCGTTCCGGGAGGAGCGACCTATCGCGAGGCGCATCTCGTCATGGAACTGCTATACGATTCCGGACTGGTCCGTTCGGTCGACATCGTCGAACTCAATCCGTTTCTCGACGAACGCGGGCGAACCGCGCGGGTCGCGGTGGAATTGATCGCGAGCCTGTTCGGGCAGCAGATCACCGACCGCCAGACTCCGAGCAATGCGCTGGAGCCGGATAGAATCTGAACACGCGCCGGAGCCTTGCGGACATCATGCAAATGCGGTCGTGACCGCGCGTCCGACGGCCGCGATGACAGCGTTTTGCCGATCCGCCGAGGCGGTAGCACCCGTGAGATAGGCCGTCACAATAAACGGCGCCCGATCCGGCGGCCAGATCACAGCAACATCATTCGCTGTTCCCCGCTCGCCGGACCCGGTTTTGTCGCCGACGCGCCACGCGGCCGGCAATCCGGCGCGCAGGCGCTTGCCGCCAGCTGTATTGGCCGCGAGCCAACCCGCGAGTCGAGCGCGCGACTCCGCCGACAGCATGCCGTCCAATACCAACGCCCGCAAATCGGAGGCCATCGCGTTCGGCGTCGTAGTATCGCGCGGATCGCCTGGCAACGCTTCATTGAGTGCGGTCTCGGTGCGGTCGAGACGCGTCATGTCGTCGCCCAGACCCCGCACAAAAGCGGTCAGGCCCTGCGGGCCGCCAATGCTCGCGAGCAGCAGATTTCCCGCGGTGTTGTCGCTGAGCGTAATTGCAGCCTTGCATAGTTCTGCGACGGTCATGCCGTGCGGGCCGACGTGCTTCTGCGTCTCCGGCGAATGGGCCACGAGATCGGTCTCACTGAAATAAATCCGCCGCGAGAGATTTTCCTTGCCGGCATCGACCCCTTGAAGAACGGCGCCCGATGCTAGCACCTTGAAGGTGCTGCACATTGGAAACCGCTCGTCCATCCGCTGGCCGACGCGCTGGCCGGTGCCGGTATCGAGCAGCGTGACACCCAGCCGTCCGCCGCCGCTTTCATTCTCCAGCCTTTTCAATTCGTCGACAAACTTCTCATGCAATGCCGAGGCCGCCCGGGCTCGGCCAGCCCAGCCCATGACGACCAGCCCCGCCAGGCCCGCACCCGTCGCACGCAGCAATCGTCGTCTGCCGATCATTTTTTAATCGTCCTCATATTTGGCTGTGCCGAGGTAGTTAGGTAAAGAGCGCGGCGTAACTATCGAAGAATCACTCTTCAAGAGTGCAGGCTTACTCTGCCGCCTCCTTAGCCGCCGGAGCCGCGGCCTTGACCTCGGCATCGACGTCGTTCTCGAATCTACCGAAATTCTTCCGAAACATGTCGACCAGGGCGCGCGCGGTCCTGTCGAACTCGACCTTATCGGCCCAGGTCTTGATCGGATCGAGGATATGCGGCTCGACGCCTGGTACCGAGGTTGGGACTGCGAACCCGAAATATTTGTCATTGTGAAACTGGACGTCGCGCAAGGAGCCGTCGAGCGCTGCGCCGAGCAGAGCGCGCGTGACCCTGATTGGCATGCGACGGCCGGTCCCGTATTTGCCCCCGGTCCAACCGGTGTTCACCAGCCAGCAATCGACCTTGTGCTTCGCGATCAAGGCGCGCAGCATGTTGCCGTAGACGCTGGGATCGCGCGGCAAGAACGGCGAGCCGAAGCAGGTGGAGAATTCTGGCTGCGGCTCGTTGCCGAGGTCACGCTCAGTTCCCGCTACCTTCGCGGTGTAACCCGAAAGAAAATGATACATTGCCTGCGCCGGCGTCAGCTTGGCGATGGGCGGTAGTACGCCAAAGGCGTCAGCGGCCAGCATGATCAGATTTTTTGGCTGGCCGGCACAACCTGTTAAAGACGCGTTCGGAATGAATTCGAGCGGATAGGCCGAACGGGTGTTCTCGGTCCTCGAGTCGTCATTGAAATCGGGTATCCGCGTGGCTTCGCCGTGTACGACATTCTCAAGCACTGCACCGAAGCGTTTCGAAGCGGCGTAAATCTCGGGTTCGGCCTCCTGCGACAGCCTGATGCATTTGGCGTAGCAGCCGCCCTCGAAATTGAAGATGCCGTCCTTGCTCCAGCCGTGCTCATCGTCGCCGATCAGCGTGCGTTTGGGATCGGCGGACAGCGTGGTCTTTCCCGTTCCCGAGAGGCCGAAGAAGATCGCGCTGTCACCGCCGGGGCCAACATTGGCCGAGCAGTGCATCGGCAACACGCCCTTGTCGGGCAGATGGTAGTTCAGCGTGGTGAAGATGCTTTTCTTCATCTCCCCGGCATAATGAGATCCGCCGATGAGAATGATCTTGCGGATGAAATCGATGGCCACAACGTTCTCCGAGCGAACGCCATGCCGTTTGGGATCGGCGCGGAAGCTCGGCAGGTCGATGACGGTCAGTTCAGGTACGAAATTGGTAAGTTCCGATATCGCCGGCCGGCGCAATAGGGTGCGAATAAAAAGCGAATGCCAGGCCAGCTCGGTGAAAACGCGGGTCTTGATGCGGAAATTTGTATCGGCACCGCCATAGAGGTCCTGTGCAAACAGCGTCTTGTTCCTGGCGTGCTCAAGAAAGTCGGAATACAACGCGCCGAATTGCCCCGACGTCATCGACTGGTTGCCTGCCCACCATATATTTTTATCGGTGGTCGCATCACGGACCACGAATTTATCCTTGGGGCTTCGGCCGGTGAAGATACCGGTCTCCGCGCATAACGCGCCATCCGCATTCAGCATCGCTTCGCCTGTACGTAGGGCATGCTCGTAAAGCTGCGGCGCGCCAAAATTCCAGTACACGGCCTTGAGATTTTTTAGGCCGAACTTTTCGGCGCCGAAAGTGCCGTTACGCACGCCTGTCTCAGGCACGGAAAATTCCTCCTCGTCGAATCCGCATCGCAGGGCGCGATCATAACCAATCGCGCTTCCGCAGCGATGTCTAAATTATAGCCGTCCAGAGCCGGCATCGATCAAGGCCAAACTCATCTGGCCAATCCCGGCTTACTCCAGGGGATTCGGATCAAGGCTATGCTGACGCGCGGGCCTTCTCCGCCAGTTCCTTCAAGATAACGCGAAGTTCATCGGGGGCGACGATCCGCCGCGGAAAATCAAGGCGCAACGCATCACGCTTGTCGGCACTCATGTCCAAGCCGTCGGGATCGCAACCGGTGCAGCGCCAGTCGGCCGTCTCCGCGCCGAGCAACCGCGTTGCATAAAGATTCAAGGCGTCGCGATGATCGCTATTCATATGTTCGATCGCAGTTTGTTCGGCCGCGACCAACGCGTCCGCGCCCTCAAGGCTGGTCAGAATCTTTTCCGGCCTGAGATCAACAATCCGTCCGAAACCAGCCACCAAATGAACTCCGGTTAGCCGAATCCGGAAGAACGAAAAATCATTGAAATCCGCGAAAGATTCCGCCGAGGGGTGAACGTTCAGATAGCGTCTTCGCAGGATTGCCTTGAGTTCCCCATCCGCCTCCTCGGCGGTTCCCGCGACCATGATCCGGGAGCCTTCCAGAGGGTCGCCGGCTGCGCGCTCGTCCAGCATCAGCGACACTCTGGGGTCGGCGAGCAGATTTTTCGTATGCACTGCAAGGCGTGAAATCAAAAGAATTGGTGAACCATCGTAATGGCTTGCGACATTCACAAGGGAGCAATAGGGGTCGCCGCTAGCGGTCATTAAGGTTGCAAGCGCGCCTTGCCGGCTGCGGCGTAGCAGGGATCGGGTCAGGTTTGCGGCTGTGAAATTGGCGGTCGGCTGCATGGCTTAAATCCTCAAATTTGAAAAACCACCTTTTCAGGGCTAAACTGATAACCGAACAGAGTGGGAACGGTAGGGCCTTTCGCACGTTTAAAGAGCCTCGGTCACACTTCAGCCTCGCTTGCATTGCTCGTTGACTGCGTTCTTAAGGTCACACCAATGGCAGACGGTCGAATTGTTCGCCTCTCGCCACCCGCTTCGGAAAGCAAGCATATGCCCACAATTGCTTTGGTCGATGACGACCGCAACATTCTCACATCGGTGTCGATTGCGCTCGAAGCCGAAGGCTATCGCATCATGACTTATACCGATGGAGCGTCGGCACTCGACGGCTTCCGCACCAGCCAGCCGGACCTTGCGATCCTCGACATCAAGATGCCGCGCATGGACGGAATGGAGACACTGCGACGACTGCGTCAGAAATCCGACCTGCCCGTTATTTTCCTCACCTCCAAAGACGAAGAGATTGATGAACTGTTCGGCCTCAAGATGGGTGCCGACGATTTCATCCGCAAGCCGTTCTCGCAACGGTTGCTGGTCGAGCGCGTCAAAGCGGTTTTGCGCCGAGCCTGCCCGAAAGATCCTGCCGCCGTACCCAAGGAGAGCGACGCAAAGGCGCTCGACCGTGGCCTGCTGCGCATGGACCCAGAGCGTCACACCTGCACCTGGAAGAACGAGCCCGTCACCCTGACCGTCACAGAGTTCCTTATCTTGCAAGCGCTGGCGACACGCCCCGGCGTCGTCAAAAGTCGCAACGCGCTGATGGACGCCGCCTACGATGATCAGGTCTACGTCGATGACCGCACCATCGACAGCCACATCAAGCGGCTGCGCAAGAAGTTCAAGGTCGTCGACGACGACTTCGAAATGATCGAAACCCTGTACGGCGTGGGTTACCGCTTCAGGGAAACCTGATAACATCGTTATGGGCGCGCGGCCCGTGAACCGGATGTTCCATGACATGTCCGGTTTGCTTTCAGTGTGAGTGCAAACGTTCGTCGTCCTAGCCGCATCTTCAGCGACAAACGCAAAGCGTTTACGCGGGAATGACAGCAATAGTGAATTTGGTGCAACCGGGCAGTTTCAGTCCTTGCTTGATCGAACGCAGCCTGATTTGAATCCCGAGACCGAGGACACCTCGCAGGCCCTCGCGCTGGAAACCCCTGCCGATTATGTCGAGCCAACGCCACGCTGGCAGCGGCCGCTGGGCTGGCTGACTCGAGCCGGGCAGTTTCTCTTCACGCTCAGTTTTTCAAGCCTGACCCGCCGCATCGTGTCGCTGAACCTGGCGGGCCTCATCGCGCTGGTCGCCAGTATTCTCTATCTCTCGCAATTCCGCGCCGGCCTGATCGACGCGCGCGCGCAAAGCCTGCTGGTGCAGGGCGAAATCATCGCCAGCGCCATTGCCGCTTCGGCGACGGTGGAAACCAATACCATCACCATCGACCCGGACCGCTTGCTCGATCTCAAGCCCGGCGAGAGCTATGGCGCGCCGGATGAAATTTCAGGGCTGGATTTTCCAATCAATCCCGAGCGCGTCGCTCCCGTGCTGCGGAGGCTGATCTCTCCGACCAAAACGCGCGCGCGCATCTACGACCGCGACGGTGTGCTGATCCTCGACAGCCGCAGCCTTTTTCGTCGCGGCGATGTCATACGTTTCGAACTGCCGCCTCCGACCGACGTCAAACCCGGCTTCGTGGAACGCACCACGATCGCGATCCGCACCTGGCTCAATCGCGGCGATCTTCCGCTTTATCGCGAGCTCGGCCCCGAGAATGGAAACGGCTACCAGGAGGTTGCGCAGTCGCTCAAGGGTGAGAAGTCCAGCATGGTGCGCATCAACGACCGCGGCGAAATCATCGTCTCGGTCGCCGTTCCGGTCGAACGCCCCCGCTCCACCATTTTCGGCTCGCTGATGCTATCCACTCAAGGCGACGATATCGACCAGATGGTCATGGCGGAACGGCTGGCAATCCTGAAAGTATTCGGCGTTGCCATGATCGTCATGATCGTGCTGTCGCTGCTGCTCGCAAGCACCATCGCCGGACCGGTACGGCGGCTCGCAGACAGTGCGGAGCGTGTGCGGCGCCGTATCAAGACGCGCATCGAGATTCCCGACTTCACTCGCCGCCGCGACGAAATCGGTCATCTATCCGGCGCGCTGCGCGACATGACCGACGCGCTCTACAACCGTATCGAGGCGATCGAGACCTTCGCGGCCGACGTCTCCCATGAACTGAAAAATCCCCTCACCTCGCTTCGCTCCGCGGTGGAGACCCTGCCGCTCGCGAAGACCGACACCAGTCGCAGCCGACTACTGGAAGTCATCGAGCATGATGTCCGCCGGCTTGATCGACTGATCTCTGACATATCCGACGCAAGCCGACTCGACGCCGAGCTACAACGGCAGGATGAGGCGCCCGTCGATATCCAGCGTCTTTTGACCATGCTTATATCGGTCGCGAACGAAACCAAGCTCGGCCGCGACATCAGTGTCGACGTGCGCTTCGAAGGCAGTCGCACCTTCTCGGTGCCGGGGCATGACTTGCGACTAGGACAGGTGATATCCAACCTCCTGACCAATGCTCAATCGTTTTCGAAACCCGGCGGCCGTGTGCGCATCGTGTGTCGCCGCTTGAAATCCGAAATCGAGATCGTCGTGGACGACGACGGTCCCGGCATTCGCCCCGACGCGTTGGAGCGCGTGTTCGAACGCTTCTACACCGACCGACCCGACCAGGGTTTCGGTCAGAACTCCGGGCTTGGCCTTTCGATTTCGAAACAGATCATCGAAGCGCATCGCGGACGGATCTGGGCTGAAAACCGCCCCGGACCGACCGATGCCCATGGCGACATCCGGATCGCCGGCGCGCGTTTCATCGTCCGGCTTCCCGCGTCATGATCGCGTCGTCCGGACCGACGATCCATGGCTCCGCGGTTCTGGTGGGAGATCGCGCCGTTCTGATCCGCGGCCCCTCCGGCGCCGGCAAGTCTCGTCTCGCCTTCGACCTCATCCTCGCCGGCCGCAGCCGCCAGCTCCCCGTAACGACGCTGGTCGGCGATGACCGCCTCTTCGTGACACCGCTTCATGATGGGCTACTCGTCAGGCCCGCGCCTGAGCTTGAGGGAATGATAGAAATCCGTGGGTTCGGGATTCGCCGGTGCGCTTTCGTCGCGGAGGCACAGGTCGGCCTGGTGATCGATCTCGAGGCGCCCGACGCGGAGCGCTTGCCGCCGCCAAAAGCACTACAAACCACCATATTAGGGGTCGATCTGGCCCGAATTCCGGTTGCAGCTACTTTTTCGCCACTTCCGATAGCCATCGCCGCGCTGACGACTATTCCGGGTTGCAGCGACACTCGTTCCACCACCGATTGTCCCGAGGAATCCGGTAACCATATAAGTCCTACTACAGCCATGGAGTAAACCATCCCGGCTTTCAGAGTGGACCCGCTTTTCAGGGAAAAACCTAGCACTCCCCCTTGCATGAGAGCTCTGGATGGTCAAAGTGACCTGTTCGTGCGGTGCACCAAAAGCACCCGCGAGGAGTTTTCAATGATTGGTCTGGTACTTGTGACCCACGGGCGCCTTGCCGATGAGTTCAAGGCGGCACTCGAACATGTGATGGGCCCGCAAAAGCAAATCGAAGCCATCACCATCGGCGCCGAGGACGATGCCGATCTGTGCCGGGGCGATATCATCGAAGCCGTCAATCGCGTCGACAGCGGCAACGGGGTTGCCATTCTCACCGACATGTTCGGCGGTACGCCTTCAAACCTCGCGATCTCTTGCATGAGCCGGCCCAAGGTCGAGGTGCTCGCAGGCATCAACCTTCCCATGCTCGTGAAGCTTGCCAAGGTGCGTAACGATCTCCCGCTGCCGGAAGCCATCGCGGCGGCGCAGGAAGCCGGACGCAAATACGTGACGATCGCCAGCCGGGTACTCGCCGGGAAATGACCGAGCAGCCTGACGACGCAGCCTCCTCGGGTCCCCCACCGACGGTGAGCGAGGCATCTCCTACCGGAACGGTCTCCTGCGAAATTTCGATCATCAACAAGCGCGGCCTTCATGCGAGGGCATCCGCGAAATTCGTACATCTGGTCGAACGCTTCGACGCCGACGTTCGCGTAACGCGCAATGGCGAGACGGTCGGAGGCAATTCGATCATGGGATTGATGATGCTGTCCGCGGGAATCGGAACGACGATCGTCGTTTCGGCAACTGGTCCGGAGGCGAAAGCGGCGGTCGACGCGATCACGGAGCTCGTCGGCAACAAATTCAACGAGGACGAGTGATCGTCTTCTCACTCTTGCCCTTAAGACAGCCGTCAGAAGCGTTTCCCGAGGTTGACGCTTGCTTGCCCGCCGTTCGGGCGGGTGCTATCCCGCGCCCCATGACGACCAGTGCCGCCGGTTTGCAGTTCCTGCAGCAATTGCAGCGTTTTTCGAGCGAAGTTTGCGCCGGTTCGAAAACGCATCAAATCACAATCAAGGAGCCCCGCTTCTGTTTCCATCAGAAGCGGAAAGGCTCTAGAGGTTGCCGTAATGTCTGACGAGCTTCAAAAGCAGGGCACGCCCCCCACTGCAAACATCCGCAACTTTTCCATCGTCGCCCATATCGATCATGGCAAGTCGACGCTGGCTGACCGCCTGATCCAGATAACCGGCGGCCTGACCGATCGAGAGATGGCGGGCAAGGAGCAGGTGCTCGATTCGATGGACATCGAGCGCGAGCGCGGCATCACCATCAAAGCGCAGACGGTGCGCCTGAAATACCGCGCCAAAGACGGCAAGGATTATGTCTTCAACCTGATGGATACGCCCGGACACGTCGATTTCGCTTACGAGGTTTCGCGTTCACTCGCTGCCTGTGAAGGTTCGCTACTGGTGGTGGATGCGAGCCAGGGCGTGGAGGCGCAAACGCTCGCCAACGTCTATCAGGCGCTCGACAACAACCACGAGATCGTGCCCGTCCTCAACAAGGTTGATCTGCCTGCGGCCGAGCCTGATAAGGTAAAGCAACAGATCGAGGACGTGATTGGAATCGACGCCTCGGACGCGGTAATGATCTCGGCCAAAACCGGCCTTGGCGTGCCCGATGTCCTGGAGGCCATCGTCACCCGGCTGCCGCCGCCGAAAGGCGACCGCGACGCCACGCTAAAGGCGCTCCTGGTCGATAGCTGGTACGACGTCTATCTCGGCGTGGTTGTGCTGATCCGCATCATCGACGGCGTGCTCAAGAAGGGCAGCCGCATCCGCATGATGGGCACCAACGCGGCTTACGATGTCGAGCGCGTGGGCTTCTTCACGCCGAAAATGCAACAGGTCGACGAACTCGGCCCCGGCGAGATCGGCTTCATCACAGCCGCCATCAAGGAAGTCGCAGACACCCGCGTCGGCGACACCATCACCGACGACCGCAGGCCGGTGGCGGAGATGCTGCCCGGCTTCAAGCCGGCGATCCCCGTAGTGTTCTGCGGCCTGTTCCCGGTGGACGCCGACGATTTCGAGACGCTGCGTGCCGCGATGGGCAAGCTGCGTCTCAACGACGCCAGCTTCTCATTTGAAATGGAAACCTCCGCCGCGCTCGGCTTCGGCTTTCGCTGCGGCTTCCTCGGCCTGTTGCATCTTGAGATCATCCAGGAACGGCTCTCTCGGGAGTTCGATCTCAACCTGATCGCCACCGCGCCGAGCGTCATCTACAAGATGAAACTGACCGACGGCGGCGAGATCGAGATCCACAATCCGATCGACATGCCGGACGTGGTGAAGATCGCCGAGATCGAGGAGCCGTGGATCGAAGCCACCATCCTCACGCCCGACGATTATCTCGGCAGCGTGCTGAAGCTTTGCCAGGATCGCCGCGGCGTGCAGAAAGAGCTCACCTACGTCGGCGCGCGCGCGATGGTGAAATACGATCTGCCGCTCAACGAAGTCGTGTTCGACTTTTACGACCGGCTCAAGTCCGTCTCCAAGGGCTACGCCTCGTTCGACTATCACCTCACCGACTACAAACCAGCCGACCTCGTGAAGATGCAGATCCTCGTCAACGCCGAGCCGGTCGATGCGCTATCCATGCTGGTGCATCGTACCCGCGCCGAAGGGCGCGGCCGCGCCATGGTCGAGAAGATGAAAGAGCTGATCCCGCCGCACATGTTCCAGATACCGATCCAGGCGGCGATCGGCGGCAAGGTGATCGCGCGCGAGACGGTGCGCGCGCTGCGCAAGGATGTCACCGCAAAGTGCTACGGCGGCGATGTCAGCCGCAAGAGAAAACTTCTGGAGAAGCAGAAGGAAGGCAAGAAGAAGATGCGGCAGTTCGGCAAGGTCGATATTCCGCAGGAAGCCTTCATCGCCGCACTGAAGGTCGATAGCTGAGGCAATCAGTCGCTGGGGTTGGATTTTTACGTGCGCCGAAAAGTCTGCCTCTCCATCCCATCCCTATAATCATAGCCATCACTGTCCGGGATCAGCGCCTATGGCACAGAATTGAAGGTATGATTTAAGGAGAGTTCGGTTCTCGTCGATGACGAAGGAACGAACATGACTACGAAGTCTCGCAGCAGGAAAAGTTCTGCCGAACGGGTTGTCAAAGACATTCGCCGCGCCACCCGGCGCCATTTCTCGGCGGAAGATAAAATCCGGATTGTGCTTGATGGCTTGCGCGGTGAAGACAGCATCGCTGAACTGTGCCGCAAGGAAGGGATCGCTCAGAGCCTTTACTACGTCTGGTCGAAGGAGTTCATGGAGGCAGGCAAGCGGCGGCTGGCCGGTGATACGGCGCGAGCTGCGACAAGTGGTGAAGTGCAAGACCTTCGCCGTGAGGCGCATGCCCTGAAGGAGGTGGTTGCCGATCTGACGCTGGAGAACCGTCTGCTCAAAAAAAGCATGATCGCGGATGGGGGCGAAGGCGAATGAGATATCCCGCATCCGAAAAGCTTGAGATCATCAGGCTCGTCGAGCAATCGCATCTGCCGGCGAAGAAGACACTCGACAAACTGGGCATTGCACGTCGAAGCTTCTATCGCTGGTATGACCGTTACCTTGAGGGCGGGCCGGAAGCGTTGGAAGATCGTCCTTCCCGGCCAGGTCGCGTGTGGAACCGCATCGATGCCGATATCCAGGGTCAGATCATCGAGATGGCGCTGGAGCAATCCGAACTTTCATCGCGCGAACTGGCAGTGCGCTTTACCGATGAGAAGCGCTACTTCGTCTCCGAAGCCAGTGTCTATCGCCTGCTCAAGGCCCACGATCTCATCACCAGCCCAGCCTTCATTGTGGTCAAGGCGGCTGATGAGTTCAAAGACAAGACGACAGCACCCAACCAGATGTGGCAGACCGACTTCACCTACTTCAAGATCATCGGCTGGGGGTGGGTGTATCTGTCCACCGTACTCGATGACTTCTCTCGATATGTCATTGCCTGGAAGCTGTGCTCGACCATGCGCGCCGAGGACGTCACCGATACGCTCGAACTGGCCCTTGCAGCTTCAGGCTGCGACAACACCAAGGTGTTGCACAAGCCCAGACTGCTCAGCGACAATGGTCCCAGTTACATCGCCGCCGAGCTTGCCGAATGGATCGATGCCAACGGCATGAGCCATATCCGCGGCGCACCGCTGCATCCGCAAACCCAAGGCAAGATCGAGCGATGGCATCAAACCCTCAAGAACCGCATCCTGCTCGAGAACTACTTCCTGCCCGGCGATCTCGAGTGTCAGATCGAGGCATTCATCGAGCATTACAATCATCGCCGTTATCACGAGGGCATCGGCAACGTCACACCCGCCGACGTCTACTTCGGACGTGCACAATCCATCATCAAACAGCGTGAAAGGATCAAACGACAGACAATCAAATATCGGCGCTTGCTCCACCGCAAAATCGCCGCTTAACATCAACCAACAAATGAGGCCCGCTCTCCGCTAAATCTCGCCGCTCTTTGCGCCAAATGTTTTGATGACGGACAGCCATCACGACGAGCCATGTGATGGAAATCATCGTGTTCAGAATCTGCTCACCTTTTGAGCAGAAACTGCCATTTAGGCAACGCGGCGATACAAAACCCATCATGAGCATAGCAACCAAGCCGCTCAAAAGAACAAGACATACTAATAGCAGATAAGCGCAAATGACAGCCATTCGGCGCCAATGAGACGGCATGTTCGCACCCTGAAAATTCGTTCGTTCGGTGATGTACTGATGGGGCGAAGCCTTTTCTGGATCACGAATTTGCACGGTCGATCGCGTCAGCAGATCGTGCACTGCTTGATTTCGTCGTGTCGCCAAGATGACAATGAATGAGTACCAGCCAAGTAGAAACTTAATGACTGCACGAGCAGCGGCTTTAAGAAAGCTAACATTACCCCGACTATGATCGTCGGCGATCTTAAGGTTAGCGAAATAGTGCCCGACCGTCCCGCCGGCGTATGAAACCAAAACTGGCTCATACAAAAGAAACGCTCCCACAATCAAAAATCCGAGCGCTCGTGAAAAATTGTCGTTACCGATAGCGATGGCGAGGAATAATGCGCCGAAAGCGACAATGACGCTGATAACCCAATCAATAAACATTCCTCGTAAACGGCGCGAGAAACGCGCGTACAAAGGTGCGGTCGCAGAAACCAATATTTTATGACTCATTTTGAATAATCACTGGCTGGATTTCGATAAGACAATGGTTCCCATGATACCGGCACGCAAAGGAACCTAAAAGCGGGGATATTTTACGTATCTACTCACTTCACGAATCAAAGCGGGACTTGCGCTTGATCCGCCATTCTCTCAGTCCACCTCTTCCACTATCATTCTGCCTGATGATTAAACATCGCCTGATTCTCACGCCCGGCCTGTTTGCCGCTGCCGTCGTGGCCGTCATTGCGACGGCCCCTCCCGCGATCGCGCAAGACAAAGGCACGCTGCACCCGAAACCGCTGCCGCCACTGGCCAATCCCGAAGACCCCGCACTGGCCGCCAAGCAACTGTTCGGCCGCAAGACGCTTCCGGCTGCCGGCGCGCCATACGTCATCGGCTATTATGCGCGGGGCTGCATGGCCGGGGCCGAGGCGCTGCCGATCACCGGGCCGACCTGGCAGGTGATGCGACTGTCGCGCAACCGCAACTGGGCGCATCCGGCTATGGTGGCGTTGCTTGAACGACTGTCGGCGAGGGCGCGCAAAGACGCCGGCTGGCCAGGGCTTCTGGTCGGCGACATGGCCCAACCACGCGGCGGTCCGATGCTCTCCGGTCATGCCAGCCACCAGATCGGACTCGATGCCGACGTCTGGCTCACGCCAATGCCGGACCGGCTTTTGTCGCGCAACGAGCGCGAAGAGATGTCCGCTGTCATGATGGTGCGCCACGACCGCCTCGATATCGATCCCCACGCCTGGACGCCGAGTCACCTCAGCGTCATCCGTGCCGCTGCCAGGGAGCCGTCGGTCGAGCGCATTTTCGTCAATGCCGCGATCAAGAAGGCACTGTGCCGCGAGGCCAAAGGCGACCGCAGTTGGCTCTCGAAGGTTCGCCCCATGTATGGCCACGACTACCACTTCCATATTCGCATCAAGTGTCCGTCTGGCAATCCTCAGTGTGAATCCCAAACTCCGCCAGAGCCGAAAGACGGATGCGGCGAGCACGATCTAGCCTATTGGTTCAGCGACGCCGTGCTGCATCCGAAACCGCCGAAGGTGCCGTCGAAACCCAAACCCCCGATCACGTTGTCACAATTACCCGCGAACTGCCGTCAGGTTCTGGCTGCACCGGATGCCAGCCACTAGCAGTCGCCACGAAGGATGTGTCCGGGGCGCTAAAGGTTAGCGGCTCAAACAGAGTCTGCATTTATATCGCCTTTAAAAAACCAGTGGCCACCGCCCTTTACGTACGCATCGTGCGGCTGATACTGTCGTCAGAGCGATCTTCCGGCTGGCCGTAAGCCTCCTGGAAACCGTGGAACGGCGCTTCCACCGATCGTTATATCAATCCCTTGTATCGTCTGCGCGATCACTCGCGCCGGACTGATTTGGAGCGCCTTATGCAGATATTTACCCGTTCATTATTCTCGGCATTGCTGGTCGGTGCCCTCCTCGCCGTGCCGGCCACTGCCAAGGATGCCAAACCTTCGGCCATGGCGCCCGCCGCCGCACAGGACAAGACGCTGACCGTGTTCGCAGCCGCCTCGATGAAGAACGCGCTTGACGAGGTCGACAGCGCCTACACCGCAAAGTCCGGCGTAAAGATTGTTGCGAGCTATGCGGCGAGTTCGGCGCTTGCCAAGCAGATCGAACAGGGTGCGCCGGCCGATGTTTTCATGTCAGCCGATACAACGTGGATGGACTACGTGAAGGACAAGAAGTCCATCAACGAGCCGACGCGCGTCGACCTGCTCGGCAACAGCATCGTGCTGGTCGCGCCGAAGGATTCGAAGATCGACAAAGTCACCATCGACCAAGGCTTTGATCTTGCCAAGCTCGCAGGCGACGGCAAGGTCACGACCGGCGATGTCAAGTCCGTACCCGTCGGCAAATATGCCAAGGCGGCGCTGGAAAAACTCGGCGCATGGGCCGCGGTAGAACCGAAAATGGCGATGGCGGAGAACGTTCGCGCAGCGCTGGCGCTGGTGGCGCGAAACGAAGCCGTGCTCGGCATCGTCTATTCAACCGACGCCAAGGTCGAGCCCGGCGTAAAGATCGTCGGCATGTTCCCGGCGTCCTCGCATCCGGCGATCGTCTATCCGGTAGCAGCCACCTCCAACGCTCATAAGGACGCAGCGGATTATCTTGCTTTCCTGCGCAGTTCGGAAGCCAAGGCGATCTTCGAGAAATATGGCTTCTCGTTCCTAGTCAGCCCGACCACCTAAACTGAAAAATGTCGCCATCGCCTTCCCTCCCCCGCTTGCGGGGGAGGGATATGCTTCGTCGCAATCCAGACGACGCAAGCGCATGATCCGCCAAAGTGCGGTTTGGCCAAAAAATCATGCGCATTCTGATATTCTTACAGCGCGACCGGACGCAGAACCGGAATCCGCTTTGCCGATCGCGCCCTTGGCGTCGCCCTTGCGCCAAGCAGATTTGGCTTCGCCAAATTTATCTCGACCTCCTCACGACAACAACAATACCGAGACCGCATGTTTGACATCTCACCAACCGAATGGATAGCGATCCTGCTTTCGCTCAAGGTCTCTGTGATCGCGACGCTGTTCGCGACACCGATCGGCATCGGATTGGCATGGGCGCTGGCGCGGTACGAGTTCTGGGGCAAATCGATTATCGACGCCGCCGTCCATCTGCCGCTGGTGCTGCCTCCTGTCGTGACCGGCTATCTGCTGCTTCTGACCTTCGGCAGACGCGGGCTGGTCGGCGAATGGCTTGCCGATCATCTCGGGATCGTTTTCGCATTTCGCTGGACCGGCGCAGCGCTTGCCTGCGGCGTGATGTCGTTCCCGCTGCTGGTGCGGCCAATCCGGCTGTCGATCGAAGCCGTCGACCGACGGCTGGAACAGGCCGCGAGCACGCTGGGGGCTTCGGCATGGCAGGTTTTCGCCACCGTGACGCTGCCGCTGGCGTTGCCAGGCATTCTGGCTGGCATGGTGCTCGGCTTTGCGAAAGCGATCGGCGAATTCGGCGCGACCATCACATTCGTCTCCAATATTCCCGGTGAAACCCAGACCATTTCCGCGGCGATCTATTCGCTGATCCAGACGCCAGATGGCGATACGGCAGCGCTGCGGCTGGTGGTCGTGTCGATTGCTCTGTCGATGGCGGCGCTGGTCGCCTCTGAGCTGTTCGCACGGCGCGCGACACGTCGGCTGCACGGAAACTGATCATGCTGCGTGTCGAGGTGTCGAAACGGCTTGGCAGTTTCTCGGTCGATGTCGCATTTGCGTGCGAAGGCCGCGTCACCGGCCTTTTCGGGGCATCAGGCTCGGGCAAGACATCGCTAATCAACATGATCGCGGGGTTGCAGACACCGGATCGCGGCATGATCTCCGTCGATTGCGATGTGCTTGACGATACCAACCAACAGCTTCATCTCGCCGTGCATCGTCGGCGTATCGGCTATGTCTTCCAGGATGCGCGGCTTTTTCCGCATCTCGATGTGCGCAGGAACCTCGACTACGGGCGCCGGATGAACCACCTCACCCGCGACACCGCGCAAGAAGCCCGGCTGAACGAAATGCTCAATATCGGTCATTTGCTGGATCGACGGCCCGGCCAGCTCTCCGGCGGCGAGCGCCAGCGAGTGGCGCTCGGCCGTGCGCTGCTGACGAGGCCCCGTCTCCTGTTGATGGACGAGCCGATGGGAGCACTGGATGAGGATCGCAAGGCGGAAATCCTGCCCTACCTGATCCGGCTGCGCGACGAAACCGGCGTGCCGATGGTCTACGTCACCCACGATCCGGATGAATTGCGCCAGCTCGCTTCGCAAGTCGTGATTCTGAAGCGCGGACGCGTCGCCGCCTTCGGCGGCCCAGAGGTTCTGCCCGCCTAGCGCATGTCCGCAGAATTGCGGTACCGGTTCTACGATGTGAATGCACGCTCGTTATTGATTGAGAGCATTCGGTCAAGTCCCTGCAACCGACGACCAGGCCTTTGCCGCCTTCTGCCTGAGCGCGCCCATTCTGGTCAGCGGCGGCAGCTTCTCCTCGTCTTCGGGTAAACGAAGTCCGACTGCGTTGACGCGGCCTTCGCTGATATTGCGTGCGACGAGAACGATGGTGTCAAGCGGCAGGACCGCACCCTCTTTCGGTGCGTGGTCGAGATGGACATCGAAGTAATCCGCCAGCGTCAACCGCCCGGCGGCCGGATCGACGGAAACGCCATAGATCTGCGCGATATCGCCAAGGGTGATTTCGCCCGAGACCAGGAAATCGCCAAGCAGATGCGGGTCTGGTGACGCCATCGGCTGCATGTCCACAAAAAAGCGGTCGAGTGCCTCGGCCTTTTCCGGCGGCGCCAGCAGATAGAGGTAGTCTCCCGCTGTGATCGGATCGGCCTCGGCGGGTGTTAGAATTTTTTCATTGCGGATCACGAGCGTCGGCTTCGACCATGACGGAATCAGCCCGCGCCGAAGGAACAGGCTCATTGGTCGCACTGCATAGCCGACCAACTGCTGTTCGAGCTGTCCTGGCAAATCAAGTTCGACCCGACGTGGCCCGCGGTCGGCACGCGGCAGCGCCACATGCAGCAGCCGGGCAGCCGGAGCAAGCGTCCAGCCCTGCAGCAAAAGCGAGATGATCACCACGACGAATGCGACGTCGAAGTACAGATACGCCTTCGACAGCCCGACCAGCATCGGAATCGAGGCAAGAAAGATTGCAACCGCGCCCCGCAGCCCGGTCCAAGCGATAAACAGCTTTTCCCGCCAATTGAAAGGAAATGGCGCGAGGCAAAGGAACACCGCGAGCGGCCGCGCCACCAGCATCAGCACGAGCGCGACCATCACCGCCGGCACGACGCTGTCCAGCAAGCGGTACGGCGAAACCAGCAAGCCGAGCAGCACGAACATCACGATCTGCGCCAGCCAGGTCGCGGCGTCGAGGAACGTCACCACGGAGTTGTGGGCGCGGGTCGGACGGTTGCCGATGATAATTCCCGCGAGATAAACCGCGAGAAACCCGGACGCATGGGATATCTGCGCCACCCCGAAGATCACGAGCGCTGCGGTCGTGACGAACGGCGCATGCAGCCCCTGGGGCAGCGCCACCCGGTTAAGCGCCACCACCACGAGCCGCCCGCCAATCACGCCAACGATGCCGCCAAGCATGGACTCCCGGAGGAACTCAAGCACCACATGCCAGACCGAGCTGTCGCCGACCGAGATCAGCTCGACCAACATCAACGTAAGAAACACCGCGAAGGGATCGTTGGTGCCAGACTCCGCTTCCAGCGTCGCACCGACGCGCGGACGCAGCCGCAGCCCTTGCGCGTGGACCAGCAAAAATACTGCGGCCGCGTCGGTGGAGGCGACGACCGCACCGATCAGCAGCGCCTCGGTCCAGTTGAGATCGAGCGCATATTTGGCGACTGGCGCCGTGACCAGCGCGGTCAGCAGCACGCCGAGGGTAGCGAGCACCATCGAGGGCGCTAGGACCGTGCGGATGCTCTGGAACCGCGTCCTCAGACCGCCGTCGAACAGAATCAGCGCCAGTGCGGCCGACCCGACAAGGTAGGTGTTTTGGACATCGCTGAACGTCAGACCCCCAGGTCCGGAATCACCTGCCAACATGCCGATGAACAGAAAGACGAGCAGCAAGGGGGCGCCAAACCGCAACGCCAACAGGCTCGACAGAATTCCGGCCATGACCAGAATCGCGCCGAGCAGGATGGCCAGACTGACCGAATCCAGAGATGCCATCAGACGTCCGAAGCGGTAAACACTAGCATTTTCATCCTTATCGCCGCCGCCGCGGCGCGCCAATCGATTTCTGCCGGTCTGCGTCGTTTGAGGCTTCAGCTTGCGCTGGCAGCGCCATCCATTAGATTAGGAGGCAACAACTCCTTTCATCCGGACTCAGATCACCTGATGAGCTACGTCGAAGCCTCCGAAACCCCCCTGCGAAAGACCGGACAGATTAAACTGCACGGCCCGAGCGGATTCGCCGGGATGCGCAAGGCCGGTGCTCTGACGGCACGCTGTCTCGACGAACTCGCCGATCTCGTGAAGCCTGGCATCCCCACCTCGCAGATTGACGATTTTGTCCGTGAATTCGCCTTCAGCCACGGCGCCTACCCGGCAACGCTGATGTATCGTGGCTATCGCTACTCGACTTGCACGTCGGTCAATCACGTGGTCTGTCACGGGATGCCCGGCGATCGCATCCTGAGAGAGGGCGATATCGTCAACGTGGACGTAACTCTTATCGTTGATAGCTGGTACGGCGATTCCAGTCGCATGTACTCGGTTGGCCCGATTGCACGCAAGGCCGAACGGCTGATCGAGATAACCTATGAAGCGATGATGCGCGGCATCGCGGCGGTCAAGCCCGGCGCGACGACCGGCGACATCGGTCACGCCATCCAGAGCTTCGTCGAACCCCAAGGTATGAGCGTTGTCCGCGATTTCTGCGGCCACGGACTCGGCCGCATATTCCACGACGAACCGAACATCATCCATGTCGGCCGGCCCGGCGAGGGCGTACGGCTCAGGCCCGGGATGTTCTTTACCATCGAGCCGATGATTAACCTGGGCAAACCGCACGTGAAAATCCTGTCGGACGGCTGGACCGCCGTAACCCGCGATCGCTCGCTGTCGGCGCAGTTCGAGCATTCGGTCGGCGTGACCCAGACAGGAGTTGAGATCTTCACGCTGTCGCCAGGTAAACTCGTGTCGCCAGGTAAACTCGACAAGCCGGCCTGCGGGGGCTGAACCTCGGGTCCGAAATCAGATCGTGTTGGATCGCGCACGCTTTCGTAACTCGCATTCCCGAATTGGGGTTGCAAATATCGCGAGCCACGGCAAGGTTGCGGAAACCCGTGGAGTGAATTTGCCATTCGCGCCCCCTGGCGGCGTACCCCGAACGCGAATGGCAAATTCAAAACTTCACTAGCAACTTATATTGCTAGTGGTCTTTCGATTCTAACATTTGCAAGAAGGCTCGCTGAAACGGTACGCGAATGTTAGAATCGGACCACTAGGACTGGTTCGCTCCATCCATGCCCGCAAAGGCCGACAACCCCGCAGGATTTGCTGAAGCGCCGCACTATCACGGCCATCGCGAACGATTGCGCGAGCGCTTCCGCGACGCCGGGCCGGACGCACTCAGCGATTACGAACTGCTGGAAATGGTGCTGTTTCGCGCGTTGCCCCGCCGCGACGTCAAACCACTGGCCAAGTCCCTGATTGGCAGATTCGGATCATTCGCCGAGGTGGTTCATGCGCCCGACGCTCGGCTTCGTGAGATCAGCGGTCTTGGTGAGTCGGCGATCATCGAGCTCAAGCTGATCGCGGCAACTGCCAGCCGTGTGGCCAAAGGACAGCTGAAGCAACGGACAGTGCTGTCGTCGTGGGCCGCGGTGATCGACTATTGCCGAACGTCGATGGCATTCGCCGACAAGGAACAATTCCGCATACTGCGATCCTCGTCGGAATTGGTGTGCATTTTCAATCCTCTAAATAGAACATCCCTGAAACGTCCCTGAGACGTCCCTTAAGGTTTGTTCGGCTTCTGTTTTGCCTGCCGGATCATGGCGACTCGGGACGTCTGCTCGAGCGAGCCCCTGTTGTAGTTGGCGCTGGTCTGGCGGTTACGGTGACCCGCGTGCTTCATTACAGAGGTCTCGTCGGCGCCGTTATCGTAGGCTTCCGAGATAGCGCCCGCGCGCGCATCCATGTTCTTGACCTGCGAAGGGATGCCGGCGGCGTTCGCCACTCTGCGCCACGTCTGAGTGAAGGTCCGATGCTTGTACGGTTCGCCCGTCGCCTCAGAGAGGATCATCGGTCCAACTCGGCGATTGATAGGCACACGTGCCAACTCTTCGAGCAACGCCGGATAGAGCTTAAGGTCGTGCTCCACTTCGATGCCATGCCGCTTGGTCTTCACCGGAGCCTTGCGCAAGATCATGTTGGAATCGATGTGAGACCATGTGAGACCGTTCACCCAGCGCGTACCATTGTGGACGATCCCGCCGGCCGTTTCCTCGCACGGTTCCCACTCGCCGATCACGTCCTTTTGGCGGAAGGCCAGTTCGAATTGAAGTACAGTTGCCAGTGCGATCGAGGGTAAGCCCATTTCATGGGCTTTGCGCCTCACAATCTCAACCTGATCTCGAGTTAGCTGCTCGTTACGTGGTGCTGGCGCGTCGAAGCGCAACTTGCCCAGGATCATATCTGCCTTAACGCAGTCTTCGAAGCCCTGAGTCACCCCGAACGACATCACTCGCCTCAGGGTGTCCATCGCGTGCTTGGCTCGGGTCAGACGAGGCGGCTTGCCCTTTGCTTTGGGCTCACCCCACTTCTGATGCCAGCGCTGGAAGTCCGGACCGATCCTGCCTCGAACAGTGCGCTCTCCAATGGTCGCGATGATGATCTTGACGCTTTGATCGTAGAGGCGCTGCGAATTCCACTTCGCCTTCCTGTACGGCGAGAATTCGTCCGTCTGAAATAGGTTGCAGAGGCTGCGAATTGTACCGTCATAGCCACGCTGCGGAAATGAACCACTGCCCGCTTCCCACGCTAGCATCTCCGCCTGAAGCAATCGACATCGCGCGGCGCGCTGCAATTCTCCACCTGGAGTATCGGGATAGTGCAGACGAACATTGCTGGGTCGATACCCGCGCTTCGCCAAATCGGTGCGGGCTTCCCAGTACCAACGAAACGAACCATCAGCATTGGGCTTTCGCTTCAACCCAGGTGCGTCAGACGCCTTCGCCATCATGACTGCACCGGCCAGTTCTCAACGCCATCGACCTGGGCGGGAACGAAGGTTCGAGTCAGACCGTGACGTCGTAGCAAGAACGTCTCCACGGCCGGCCAGAAGCGCTTGCCCGTCAACGGATCTATCCGCGGAAGTCCCTCACGTTCCCATATCGCAGCTATATCGGGCCAGCGCTTAGCATCCGCACCCAGCACAAGAGCGCCGATCTCGGTCTCGCTCTTATAGAGCGAGGCCGATGCGCGCGATGTCTGGACGGCGCGGGACATTAGGCAACGGTGCCCGTGGCAACTGATTCCCGAAGCTGGGCTTCCAGCATTGTCACGATTTGGGCGTTGGTTGAGCGGCGGTTTCGCTTTGCCACTTCTTTCAACTGTTCTTTCAAACCATCCGGCATTCGAAGCATAAACTGGTCAGATGCCCGTCCCGTCTTCGTCGACATACCTGCCTCTTTCCCTTGTCTAACTACAGTGATAGCTTGCAGCTATCATCGCTGTCAATGATGTAGTAGCTGGGAGCCATCATGGCTAAAAAGACGAAGGCGTCCCGTTCGATGAAGACCACGCTTGCGTCGGATAAATTTGTGCTGCGCCTTCCGGACGGGATGCGCACGGTGATTAGCCAGCTCGCAGCGGTGAACGCTCGATCAATGAATGCTGAGATCCTCGTCGCCCTTGTGAACCATGCCATGCGCCATGATCATCGCGGTGTGCACCCAGACCTCGTGCAAGCAGCATTCGCGACTCGGCTTGGCACCGGAGAGATACAGCAGACCCTCATTGATATGGGGCAAAAGATGCAGGGTCTCGCCAAGCAGCTTGATCAAATAGCAGCAGCAGCGCGGGATACGCCTGAGGAAACCCGGGACAAAAAGGGAAAGCCCGCCGGCTGACCGGCGGGCTCGTATCATCATGCAGGCGCGAGACTACGAAGCGCGTCGCTGATCGAGGCACTCGCGGTTCTTAAGTCGCCATCTAAGAATTCCACGTTCGGCAAATATTCAAGCATCGCAAGAATGCCCGGCAACGTGGTTGGCGTGGTGCCAACAAGATCACGGGTGGCCTGCTGAGCCCAATTGATGGCTTCGTCACACTCCAACCCGAGCTGATTAACAACGTGATTGTGATTTTCGCCGAGCTTCGCGTGCGCGTCGTCGAACAAGCGCTCCAAGGCCTGGTACGTAGCGGCCGCCGTACGGTGGTCATCGATTGCCAAATAGACGGGATCAGTCAAGGAGCCAGCTGACGTTACTGTGCCGCCCGTCGCCAGAAACGAACGGCGGTTCGTGATATCTTTGTCGGTAGCCTTTGGCATGGATCTAGCTCCTGCTGATGGTAGGGTCGTCGAGGTGTTGATGCACCTCGGCGGCCCGCTCTGGGGCATGGCGTAATCGCGGCTCGCCCCATGGCCGCGATCCGGGCAGCATGACGCCCCTCGCTCTATAGTCAAGTTATTGATTTATCAACATATATTCTGTTGACGGTCCGCAGCTTCTATCAACAGCCATGCTGTAAACAGATGCATCAACAGGATTTCTATTCGTCCAGGAAATATGCCAGCGGCGACAACAGTCTCGGCCAGCATTTGTGAAGCGATGAAGGCTAGCGTCCAGCAATGCTGTTGATTGTGTTCAACAGACTTTCTGTGCATCAACAGCTTTGCAAACCTGCGCCGGTCGCAGAAGCCATCCGCCGGCTCGTCGAGATCGGGCTCAAGAAAGCGAAATGAGTTGGCCTGATTTTCTGCAACTCATCTCCGGTCGTCTTTCCGGCCGCCCGATTTGCGGCGAACTCCCCTAAAAACCCGCGGCCGCCAGCCCATCGAAAAAGGCGATGCAAGTTACTTCCCCACTACGATAGGTTGTGCCACTTTGCTTCGGGAAGCTGTCTGGGGTTGGGGAATGGCCAGTCTAGAGATTTACGCGATCAATATCGTTGCGAACCCACATCCGCGAGGAATTTACGAACATATCCTGCGTGAAGCTTCTCGACGGGGCGCGAGAGCGAGAGGTTCCGACTATGCCAAGCTTACAAAGCCAGCCGACGAAGGAAACGGCATCTTTACGGGCCGCATACTCGTTTGGACCGAAATTGACATGGAAGGAAAGTGGCTGGATGTTCTAAGCGAGAAAGATCTTCCACCGGATATACGAAGAAAAATTAACATTCCCGAAAATGCAAAGCCAAACTATAGGACCTTCTGGTACTGCTTCGATGAACACAAACATACGTTCTACTACGAAGCCAGAAACGAATTTTCTCAGCACCTCGGTCCGACGACGGCGAGGCGCATACTGGCAAACTTAACATCCCGTGACGGCCCTAGAGGGTTAGCTGTCGACGTGGACATTACGATTGTTCCGGATGAGAAGACGGTCGGGCGCATCTTAAGATCAGCAAGACTTCAGCGACTACACATCAGGCTCACGAGACCAAACCCAGACGATTTCGAAGAGTCGAAAAGAAGGATTCTTCGTGAACTGCAAGCCAATCACGCAAGTCGCCAAGACACGCATCTGATTAAGGCGCCTGGCGAAACTAGGCTTACTCCAACGCAGCCTATCCAAGTGCTAGCAGAAGTCGCTGCCGAAAATGGCTTCGTTGAAGGCGTGATTGAGGAAGACGGTCATCGCGTGAGGGTCTCTACCCGCGAAACTCCGAGGAAGATCGTGCTTCAAGCTGATGAGCGTGAAAGCGTCATCGAGAGGATGAAGGCATATGTCAGACGGCTCCGGCGATGAGAGCCCTAGCTCTCTCGCAGTCTATTGGCGCGTTTACGGCGGCTTTCCTAAACTTGTTGCGTCAAAGTATTTCTGGGGCGCCATTGTGCTTTCATTGGCGCTTTATCCCGCGTGGTGGGATCAGCAAAACCGCGCAGAGTTGGGCGGGACAATTGTTTCCGCAATTCCAAATCTTCTTGGATTTACCGTCGGAGCGATGGCAATCCTTCTGGCCTTTTCAACATCGAGGTTTTTTTCGGTTTTGACAGAGCGCGGCAGCCCGCGCTCTGCTTACCTTAATCTCGCTTCGATGTTTATCCATTTTATTATCGTTCAAACTGGTGCATTGATCGTTGGTGTGTTCCTGAAATTTTATTCGGACTACCGCGTGCTAGGTTGGCTCGCGGCGTTTATGCTGATGTATGCGCTGCTTTGCGCTGTGGCTACAGGGCTATCTTTGTTTGGGATGGCAGAGATTTATAACGTTTTAGCTGACCGCGATCCGCCGAAAACAAACGTTCCGTCATCTGGCGACGAGCGCCGGCACGATTAGCTGCCCTGCAAGCTAGTAACAACCGGGGCACGAGCCTAGGTGACAAGACGAAGATGGCTCCTTGTCGCTGGAGGCTTTTTCGAGACGCTGTTGGCGGGAAGGCCGACGGTAACAAGGCCAAACACAAGCTTCACAAGTTCCTCATTGGGGATCAGTAATTTGTCGGCTAACGACTGAAGACCTTGGCCGTCGCGGCGCATGTCCGCTAAAACCTTTTGCCAAACCTGCGAAGTTTCGTTTTGTGCAGAGTCCGGCTCATCTTTTCGGTAGCCACGCTGTGAAATCTGGACACACAGCGTGTGATAATTCCAATCAGAAATCAGTCGCAAATCATGCATTCGATAAGCTAACGCAGCAACTGACACGATCCATTTCTTCTTCGCTGCGACAAGTTGATCGATGGTCGTTAGCCGACCTAGAGACTTCATGCTCGCGATAGGCATTAAGAACGCCGATGCAAATGCGTTCGCCTCCTTCTCGGCATCAAGGCCGCTAGGAGCGGCGTGCTTATGAAGCACGAGGTGTCCGAGCTCGTGCGCAGCATCAAAGCGCCGACGCTCTGCTGACTTGCCTGTGTTTAGAAAAACACAGGGGCGATGGCCGCGCCAAACTGAATACGCATCTACCGTGACAGAGTTCTCAGCGAGCGAAAAAACGCGAACGCCCTTTAGCTCCAGGAGGTGGATGATGTTTTTTATTGGACGCTCACCTAGACCCCAGTAGTGCCGTAGTGACATTGCCGCAGTTTCTGGCGTGTCCTCTCTCAGGTCCGGCAAATCCACGTCCGGCAGGTCGAACTCAGCTTCAAGCCAGTCACTTAATACATACGCCAAAGCGCCAGCCGCAATTGCCGCATCACGCTGCCGTGACGTCATTCGGCTCATAGACCGAAAACTGACGCCCTCTGCTTGCAACATATCAATATCGTCCGCAAAGAAAAATTCTTTCGGATAGCGGAGTGCAAGCGCGATTTTTTCCACGGTGTCATCGGCAGGAAGATACTGTCCTGCCTCGAACCCCGAAATTGCTCGCGGCTCGATACCGATCCGCCGAGCCAGCTCTGTCTTTGTAAGAGAAGCTCGCTGCCTGGCTACGGTAAGCCGCGTCTTATTGAACAATGCTTCCATCAGGAGGCCTTGCGCCGGACTGGAACATCAATATCCGGTTCGCTGTCAACGAGCGGATTGCGCATCCCACCGCTGTCGTCTGCACTGTCGGGAATGAAGATTCGCTCTTTCCAACTGACGATTTGCCCGTCCTCAATCTTGTCGGGATACGAGAGTTCCGCTCGAATCTCATCGTCTGTGATGTAGATCAACAGCATCCACGTCGGGTATTCCAATACTGAGATCGCGACGCGAACTTCTTCCGGAATGTCTTCCGGAAATAGTCCCCCAGTGTGGCGATTGCGAATCGTGGCGGCTTCGAGGAATAAGCCCTTGAGATGCTTCGTCTTGGGATCGCCGCTTGTGCTTCGCGTCAAAGTGTCTGCGCTTGCAACACAGATATTCAGCTTGCGAGCATCGTTGATGATCAGCGAAAAGTTGTTCGGATCGGATTTCCGGTATCCTTTTGAAAGCAGCTCCTCACGCAAGGTTCTGACAACAAATCTCCAAGCTTCAGTCCCAGGGATGAAAGGCGGATCATTGGGAGTGCAAGACAATCTAGCTAACTGTCCGGCCTGAAGCGCACGAATCACGGCCTCGACTGAAATTCCAAGTTCCGCCAACCGCCGCCGAGCATCAGAGGGGTGCTCATAGATCGTCATTTTCTGCCCTTACTTCCGTTTTTGATGCCTAACTTTGATTTAAAAAACGGAAGTGCACAATAGGGAAAGTGCTATGACATGTCGTTTCTCTGATCTGCGCGATGCTACGCGCCGCCATCCACTGCGCAGGCTGATCAGGCGGGTGCAGTGGTCTGCCGGACTTAAGCGCCCCGCGGGCTGCCCGGATTTCGGGCGCACCGATGCGCTCGCCGGCAATGATGCGGCGCTCCAGCGCCTCACGAGCGGACGCGCTGAGGGCTGGCGAAGCCAAGTGCAGCAGCGCGTTCCAAGAAATCCGCGAATAGATTTCAGGCCGGCCGCCATACACCCTTGCGACCTTCATGACCTCGCAAGCCTGCTGGCCATCGATATCGAATTGCCTGCGGACAGCGCGGCCGAAGGCACCGTTCGATTTGTTGGCGGAGCGCAGCGCCAGGAGCTGCAGGCCGAGGGCGATGTTTTTCTCGACGCAAGGAACGCGGGTCAGGGAAGCCGGCGGTTTCTGTTCGGTCTTGGCCCTTACCGGCTTCGGCGGTTTCGGCAACACCGACGGTCCGAGAATCTTTTCCAACTCGACGCAAATCAAGGTCGCGATGCCGGCCTTAAGCGGCCGCACCTTCGCAGCTTTCACTTTGCGCCGAAGGTCGATCAGCCGGATGCTGTCGAAGGCGGCCAGCCACTCAAGCCCCAGATTCGCCCAGCGGGGATGGTGGCGGATCACGTCGGAAACCGCTTCGATGACGTCTGCGATAAGCGCGCCTTGGTTGCCCTCAGATTCGGTAATCGTTCGTAGGGTCAAGGTTGCGTGCGGAAGGCCATGTTGCCGGATCATGCGGTCGACGATGTTGACCGCGTGAGTTTCCATGGGCCCGCGTCGGCGCGCTTGTTTAAGAGGAATGCACCTGACGTCGAGAGCCTCGAACAGCTTCATCGCAGCGCTCATGTGCCCCCCATGAAATCACCGCCCATCGCGGCCCAGCCGTGGTTACATCCGCCAGCAGCCGGGCCGCAACGTCGGCCCCCTAAACTTCAATCAGCGACAGGGACCGGCTCGCTGCCCAACCCCTGTCGCCCTCGGGTTACCCCAAGCGGTTGCCACATCGCGAATGCGGCGACCGGAAAGGCTGTAGAATTTATGTCGCCGACCGGCCCTGCTTCGCTGATCGCGCGGTGATGCTGGTGGTGTGACCTGACATCCCGATTTCGTGATGCACCTCGTCAATCTCGAAGGTCTGATCGAAGTCGGATCCGTTGAGCTGCAGGCCCATACCGGCGCTCACCGCGGTATCGCCGACTACCGTCGCTTGCACCGAAAACTCGTGTCGCGCCCGCTCGGCGGCCCGTGACTTCGCGTGCTTGGTGACGTGGTCCTGCTCGAGTCCTGGGACGTGATAGTTGTACTCGATGGAGCCGCTGTGCCCTTCGACGTTCGACGTTCGACGTGTAGGAGAACACCTGTTTCTTTTTCGGGTGCCAGGCAGAGACCTTGACCTTGATCGACTTGCCGGCCTGGATATTGCGGCAGATCCGGAGCATGAGGCAGTCCGACGAGATTGGCTGTTGATCCTGGTTGATGCTGATCGAATAGATACCCTGCGGGCTGCCGAACGGCACATAGTTGAACTTGCCGTTAGCATCCACCCACCATCGCGCGTTGTCGAACTGCGCGAGTTTGTGGATCACGTAGGCGTACGAGACGTTGTCGGTGAGGTGCACAAAATCCTGCTGCAGCTTCTTGCCGGCCATCAGCGACGACGACGTCACATTGCCTGCCAGCCCGACACGGCCGATCAGATCGGACACGACATCGCTCGGCATCTTGTTGACGTGCTTTTCGCTGGACTTCTTGTCATGCAGCTTGGCCGACTTGTCGCGGCCGGTGACGTTGATGACACGCGCGATGTAGTCGAAGTCGGCGGTATCGACCTCCCCGGTGATCAATGTCGCAGTCATGCCGCGGGTGAGGACGGTGATGGTGGCCTCGTTTTTGCCCATCGTTGCCAGCAGCTGGCGCGCGCCGGGATAAGACATCGGCACGACGGCGTTGAAGCCTGACGATTGTCTGTTGGCCCGCTGGCTGACACTGCCGTGCTCGATCGGCAGCTGGATGTCGTTGACATTCAACCAGGCTTGATGTGGTCCGGCGCCCGACGTGATCGCCATGCTTACTTGTCCGTGGTGTTGTGATCGCCTGAGAAGAATCGCGTCGATCCGTCGGCGGCCGGTGCCCTGCGTCGGGAACGAATACCAGGAGTTGCTCATCGCCTGAGCCAGCGTGCGGCCGTCGAGATTGATGGTCAGTGCGAGCGGTGCCAGCTTGGCTTCCGGAGCTGCGTTGGCCTGCTTCGCGATCCGCCGCTCATAGCGTTCGCCGGCGGTCTCGTGCTTCTCGGCCGCCTGGCTTTTGAGAATGCCCAAAACAGCGCCGAGCAAGCTGGGATCGCCTGCGTGCTTTCGCTCATACCGATCGGCCGGGCGCTCGCCTTTCGCGAGCGAGCCCGACTGCTCGAGAAAACTGTAGGCCGCGCCCAAGACCCCACCAGCGAGAGTGCCGCTGAGTGCCCCCGCCGGGCCACCGAATTTGCCGATGGCAAAACCGGTACCAGCGCCGACAACCGCACCTTCGAGCGCCCTGGTACCCATCTTCTCGCCGGCGCCGGGCTTGGTTGCACCTGGCAAAATTCCGCGTAGGCCCTCCAGCAGCGCCTTGAAGTCTTTCAGTCCACCATTGACGGCCGGCAAGACCGTCATGCCCAGCTCTCCCATCGTGACGTTGAATTCCTGCAACGTCGTGCGGGCCCGTTGGGCTGTCGAGCCTTTGGCGTAGTCGGGCAAAAACGAGCTGTACCGATTTTTGAATTCGGATGAGTTCATTTCCTTGCGCATCGCGAGGATCTGCTCATGCACGGCTGGATTGGCGAGCAAAGCGAAGCCGCCGCCACCTTGCGCACCGAATAGCGCTCTTTCATAAGCGGCACGCTTTTCGATCGGGATGCCTTTCGCACGATCACCAGCGATGTCCAACATCTTGAAGATGTCCGGCTTGCCATCGGTGAACCAGGTCGGCTTGTGATTGCCGTCGATTAGGCCGAACGCCGTGAGCGCTTCCTCGTGTTTCCTGAATGCGAGTTTCGACATCATGCTGGTGCCGGGCATCGCCCGCAGTGCCATTTCGCGCAGCCAGGTGCCTGACTTTGTCGACGTCGCACCTGATCGAGTGAGAGCCGTTCCCAACAACAAGGTATCCATCGGATCGATATCGAGTCCGGACCTCAGCAGCGGGACGGCGTACCCGGCGGCGCGTTCGATCGAGGACAACGACGACGGGTTTGACGTCGACAAATAGGCAAATCCCGGCGCCAGCTTCCTGATTTCGTTTGGCGTCAACGCGCCCGCCATGTGGGCCAGGCCGATGAAGGATTTCATCGACTCTGCTAAGCTTGACCCCTTCGCCAACGCTTCTTTTGAGGCGGTTTCGAGCATGTCCGGCAATACATCGAGCCCCTTACCGGGTGTGCCCTGGAACATGCGCGTGGATGTCAGTGCGGCCTCGCCAACATCGTGGATGTTGTACCCCGCTGCGATCATTGCCTCCTGCAAAGCGCCGCGCATTCGCTTGTTGGTGGGGCCGTCTTTCTGATCCTGGCCGGAGTGATAGATCAGCTGCCAAACGTATTTCTCCATTTCGGCGGCTTGGTAGATGCCATACCCGAGCACGCCGGCCCCAGCCATCGCCGCGCCACTGCCGAAACGGACATGGCTGCCGCCAGGGATTGATGCGCTAGGCCCGCTGATATGTCCGCCACCCCGCAGCCATCCCGGTTGACCTGATCCACCGCGACCACCACCGCCCGCGAAGCCGGCGGGCAGAGCTAATGCCGCCCTGGCGGTGGCCGCCGAAGCATTGCGGATCGCAGTCCGAGCCGCGGTCGCGTTTGCCGCAACATCACCCCAAGCCGCAGCCAGGCGGTTGGTCTCGCCGATCGCAGCTCCTATGCCTATCGGTTTATTGATTAGGGCGAGGTTCTTGCGGGCATTGTCGACCGCGAGGTTGATCTCGCGAATCTGGCGAAGGATCTGGGTGAGCGCCGGCGAGGCTTGGTTGATGATTTTGAAAACTGCGCCGACTTCGAAACTTGTGATCACTGTATGGCCTCCGAGCTTTCAACAGCAGCCTTTTCGATTTCGGCTTTACAACGCGCGACGGTCGCGACGAATGACTCCGCGACAAACGCGGCGACCTCGGCACCGAGCGAGCCCGCCAGTCGCATCTTCATTCGTTCGCGGACGGTGACGAGGTGCGCGAGCATCTGCTCGTGCGAAGCACCGACAAAAATCAATGCCAGGTTCGCTGCCGATGCGGCGGATCGGTCGACGAATTCCGGCGCAAGGCCGTCGTCGTGGTCAGGCATCTAACCGCGCTCCGCGCTCCAGATGTTCGAAACGCGCTCTGAGCAAGGCCGTATCGGCTTCAAGCTTCGGCAGGATAGTCGTCTCGAGATCCAGGAGCGTCTTCTTGAGGACCTCGGGGTTGACGATGCGCGGCTGAACAGCGGCGAACCGTTTTGCCAACGCGGCGTTTTCTTGCCGGAGCCGTTGGTTTTCTTTGGCGATGCCGTTCACGCTCTGCAGTATAGCTTCAGCTCGATCGGCAAGCACCGCCAAGGCTTCGTCGCGCTTAGCGAGCTGCTCGGTGAGAACATTGCGCTGCCGCGTTACCATCGCTAGGTCATCGATGGGGACGTCAGGCCCGCCGTGAAGACCGGCGGCTTTCCAAACGTCAAACCGCGCTTCGGGGTTGGAAGGACGATCAACGAGCGAAATCTCGTTGAGCGCGATTTTCGTGATGATCTTCTTGTTGTCTTTGTCGCGGGCGAGCACTTTGCCGCCGATCGAAAACCCCTTGTAGATGCCGCTGGTCACCTTGCCCCATGCGGTGTCGTCAACAATCTTGGCACCGATCCACAGACCCTTGTCGTCGACACTGGCTTCTTCGGCGGTGCCTACCGCGGAGAGCTGGTGCATCTCCCGTATGTTTGCGAACTCGAGGTAGTCGTCGAGCGCGTCTTCGATTGCGCTCTTGAGCACCACCTCGCCATGACCATCGGTGGCCTCAGTTGAGGCGTACCCAAACACCATGCGTTGCTCGGCATCGACCTTTTGAATATTGCCGTATAGGCGCATGTTAAGCCTCCAGCTCGGCGGCGGCGTCGTTGCGAAGCCGGGCTACCAGCGAATCCCAAGCCGTGCGATCGGCCACGGTAGTTTCCACGACCGGCGCCGCTGCGGTACGCAATCGCTCGGCCAGATCCGCCATTAAATCGAACGTAGGCTTCATCGCTTCGAGTGGACCTGCGCTGTGTGCGATTCCGATCACCACCTGCAAGGCCTGCTTTAACCGGTTCTGCTTGGCCACCGCCACGCGCACTGACTCTCGCAAGTCTTCGATCAAGGGCTCGACGCTCTCGCTGATGACCTCGGCAATCGCCGCCTCGATGGGCATCGTCAGGTTTGTCGCGACCAAATCTTCGGCGTGGATTTCTGTGCCAATCTGTGCGCTCGCCGATTGGGCCGCTGCCGCGTTTTCCGCTGCCAAGGCATTTGCGACAACCAGATCTTGGCGCTTGGCGATGTCAATTTCCGGCATATCGCCGTCTTTGGACTCACCGCGGGCCCAGGCAGCCATTGCATCCGCGTTCTGCCTATCGAACTCAGAGAGGGCAGCGGCCGCGCTAGCAGCCTCCTGATCCCGGCCGACCAGACGTTGCTGCGCTATCCGCAACTGCTTGGCGCGCTCTTCGCACGACGTCTTTTTGTCGAGCAGGTCCTGTAGACGTTCGCGCGCTGGAGATAACGCAGCAGCTTTCGGTTCAAGTTTGTGGACTGTGGCCATTTCGTTTTCTACCTTCGTTAGACGGCGTTGCCATTGTTCGGATCCCGCCAGGTCGCACCGTCCCAAAAAATCAGCTTCGAAAGCGTGGTGTCGAAATATTCGAAGCTCGGCGCAGCGACATATGGCGAGTTAGTGTTCGGGTTGGTCGTTGGCCGCTGCGCGGTGGTGCCGCTCGGGGCACAGATGGTCCAGCCGTTGGCACCGAGGATTGCTGCATCCATGTCCGGCACGTCGACGGCAACCCCGGGCGCGGCGCTGTAACGGCGACCGTTGACCGTTTGAGTTTGCTGGCCCACCACGGGTGGCGGCAGCATTCGAAAATTCAAAGGCATGAAACCGATTCCCTCATTGTGGCGGCCCGATCAGGCCCTTCATCTGCAAACCGTGCTCGACTGATCCGATCGCCCATTCCTTGGTGATCGGCTGCGGCTTCTCGTTGTCGGGGGGAAACGGCCACGTTCCATTGGCTTTCATCGCAACTGTCTCCTGGCGGGCGATCTCGAGCAGGGCTCGGCTGCCAGACCAGTCCTGGACAGCTGACGCCAGGACCATCGCGAGCGCCGCGGCATTGCAGGTGTCGTCGCTGCCGCCAGGCGCGTGATCAATCCGATCCTTTCCGAGCGACGAAGTTCTTCGCTCGAGCGCTGCGAATTGGTTCACCATCCGCGGGTTATCCAGCAGGCGGACGCGACCGCTGGTGAAAAGCGGAAGTGCATCCTGATAGATCGCCGAACGATCGCGGCTGGAGTGTTCGTAGGTCACACCGTGTTTCGAGAAAGCGTCGACGACGAATTGTGCAGAATATCGGTCCCCAGTCACCGTGCGGACGTTGTAGGACCGAAGAAGGGCTGCTACCTGCTCGCAGGCGGCGGTCGGTGAATAGGGCGCCCGGATCTCGAGCACCGCGTCCAATACGGCCACCCCGCTTTCGTCGTGGCAGACCGCTCCGACGAAACTATCGCGGACGCCGCCACCAGGATCACAAGCCCCGATGTATGTCAGGCCTTGGCGAGGCGGCCTGACCGTGATTCCGCGATCGACCGCACCATCGATCAATTCGAAGTCGGCATAGCCCGCAATGTCCGACCTAAATTCGCCTAACCATTCGGCGCGCGCACCGACAGGGTCGTCCGCCAGGGCCTGGTCGATGAAAGCTTGATCTATCGTCGGGTTGAGCGTGCGTGTCGCAGCCTGGATGACCAGAACGTCATCATCATCCCGACCGAAATGCCGTTTAACTTTGTTCCATAGCAGACCCGATTTTCGATAGGGCGAACTGATTCCGATGATGCGACTGCCCGGCAAGCTCGCGAGCGCCGGCCGGATGGCGTTATAAAGCTCGGTATCGGGCGAAGCGGAATTTTCGTCGCGAAAGAATGCGACCTCATCGAAAATTGCCAGCCGTACGGGCCTGCCCCTCACTGAACGGTAGTCATTGCTGGCGACTGTGATGTCGACACGGTTGTTCAATTCAAATCCGGTCTTGGTGGTCCGCGTCACCATCGACCGCAACATTGGGATGTCTGTAAAATAGGCGCGAATGTAGTTCAGAACGATTTTGGCCTGAGATTGATCGCACGCCAGACATAGAATGACGGCTCTCTCGCCGGGACGAAGAAGGTCTTGTTGATCGAAGAAGGCGGATGAGTACGCCCCGATGCCACTGGCGACCGAATCCTTGCCCGTGCGACGTGCACAGGCTGCCCAGAGTTCTCGCACAGGGTGTTTTGGGGGAGTGCGCCCGCCGGCGATCGATTCGAAGAACGTGATTTCCTCATCGCTCATTGGCGATGCGTCCATCGCCTTCACGACCGCACGCCAGCCGGCCCAAGTCTCGCCGCGAAACCAAGGCTCGAAGAGCCCCGGATCAGTCATGGCATCAATAAGCGTGACCGTCGGTGCGCTCATGCGGCGCCACCATCTGCGGCCTCGGCGGCCTTCTCAGCCGCCTTGCGTGCCGCATACTGGAGGGGCGTCAGCACGTTTGAGGGCGTGTGCTTCGCAGCCTTGGTTTTGAGGCCTGCCAGGATTCTCCGGACTTCCGACGTCAATCGGATCGATAAGTCGGGATCGACGGGCAAGCCTTGGACGACTGAGGTTTCGATCTGCTCCGCCTGCAGGCTCAAACTCGCGGCCTGTTTGACCATCACGCGGTCGGCCTCGGTCAACTCGTAACCAAGCTCGGATTCGAAGGCTTGAACAAGCTCGAGATATCGCCGGGACGAGCGCGTGCGCGCGTCAAATCGCGGCAGGCTAATTCCGGAAGCAGTTTTGCGAGTGGATCGGCGGGCAGCGGTAGGCATCTTCGTCCTGACAATGGACTGGAGCCTGGCACTGCCTTCCCCGAGCGGCGCGTGTCGGGGACGGGGTGCGCACTACATCGGGCGCACATCTGGTGAGAATCAGTACATACATCGGGCTAACATTTCAATAATCAGTCGCACGCGGTCGTCAGCTACGCCAAGCTGGCTGACGACGACAGCCTCCGACAGATGGCTGACCGCATTCAAGCGCGCGCGGTGCGTCGCATGGGAGAATTGCTGAAGCAGTTCGATGGTCGCGGCGAACATCGAAGAAGTGTGGGCACCCATACTTCTTCAACACAGAAGCAGATCGCCGAAGCTGCGCGCATCTCGGATCATCAGCGAGTGCAGGCAGTCCGCGTCGCCAACGTCCCGCAAGAAAAGTTCGAAGCCGCGATCGAAGCCGAGAAGCCGGCGCCAAGCGCCGCCTTGCTCGATGAAAAGCTGGCTTGGCCGCGCCCACCGCACCGCGCAAGCGCTTGCGGGCATGGGGGCGCGGAGGCTGACGCTCGCTTTCGCTTGCCGTAGAAACACTGGCACGGTCAGCCTGGCCCGGCCGGGCACAGGCACAGTCGGCGCTGGTCGCTGCGGAGTTGGTGGCGCGAGAGGCCGTTCGATCAACCCACCGACGGCATAGTCCCGCGCAGGCGGATCGGCAAGAGCGCGTCGTAAACATCACGGTGAGCGATCTGCGGCAGAATGAATATCGAGACGGGCGGGCGAGTTGGGCAAGATGGCCCCGCGGTATCCTTCAGGCTGCCTCAGACGCCTCGGCGCGATCCAGAATTCGCTGCACAGTCTTGGCGTCCATCAAGCCGAACACCAGTTCGTTGTGCCACGCCCTAGCAATATCGCGATAACTCTTCCCTTCCGCCCTGAGCGTCTTGCCGCGGGCTAACGCTGCTTGCTCGTTAGCGTTCGGGATGAGCCGGCCGTCCACCACATCGAAACCGAAAGGCCGCTTGCCACCGTTGTAAAGGCGCTGAGACGCGCGATGACGCTTGGCGTCTCGCACGCGCTCCCGGATGCGATCGCGCTCGTTCTCGGCGACTGCGCTCAAGATCGTGAAGACCAGCTTGCTGATACCGTTGCCGGTGACGTCGCCGCCGAGATCGATCATGTGCAGACCGACCTTGTCGTCCTTCAGTTGCTCAAGGGTCCCGAGCGCGTCGGCCGCAGAGCGGAAGGCGCGGTCCAGCTTAGCGGTGATGACGACGTCACCGGGCTGCAACGCTGCCAACATGCGCTGACCTTCCGGCCGATCAGCAAGCGGCACAGAGCCCGACACGCCGGCCTCAACAAAGAACCCATCGACCTGCCAGCCCTTCATCATCGCATAGCCAGTGATTTGCTGGCGCTGAGTGTCGAGCGAAAGTCCACCATTCGCCTGCTCGGCGGTGGAGACTCGGCAATATCCATAGACCTTCATGGGCGCCTCGCTGTGGCGTTGCTGTAGCAATGCCACATAATTGGCAATGCCACAGAGAAACGCAAGAAAAATCAGTGGCAAGTGCGCGGGGCTGCTCGGGCCATCAAAGTGCGCACGCTGGGAGAGCGGGGCACTGGCGCGCGCCGGCGAGCCTCAGCCGCCGGTCCCTTCGGCGGGGCCCCAGCGGCTCAGGTTTTTATTCCGGGAGGCGTCCGCGTTAGGACCCGCTCTGGACCGTCGTGCGAGGAAGAGCGGCTTTACCCTGATTGGCTTTGGTCAATACTGCGCAAGGACGCTTCCCAAGAGCCTGGGCGGTAGGTGACGATGTTTCGTGTCCCTCTGTCATTCCACTCGACGTTGAGAACCTTTTTGCGGTCATGCCAGATGTCTAGGCCATAGGGGAGGTTTGGCTTGCCCGAAAGTGTTGCCCGAACGTGTTGGGCACCAATTTACGTCAGTCTGCCGGAGCTCACTGCGGTTCACTGTGGTGATGCGCCACGTAGAAGTCATCCGCGAGCTTTTCGAATTCGGTCGCGGCCCGTAGGAGCTCAGCTGTCGACCACACGACGAATCTGTCGCGAGTTAACCTGGCTAGTTGGGTGTAATCCCCTAGCGATACCGGGGCGGCGTGAAGCATATCATTCCGTCGGCTCACAGCTGCCACGAACCTGATAGCCAGTTGTTTCAGCTCGGATCGGCAAGGTCCTTCGGCTAAGCCATCGACATGCGTCATGAAATCGTTTCCGACTTGTCCCGCTGTCTTTTTGCCTCCTAGGGATTTCTCCATATAGCTGGGAACGGTGGGCGCCAAAGAACTTAGAAGAGCAACAACAGCCGATTCGACGAACGAGAAATACAAGACCGCGCGCCCCAACGCGCGAAGCCACTCGTCGTCGATCATGCTGTCCTCCCGCCCCAGCGACAATTTGGAAGCCATGAAGGATAGGATGAGGTGTGGCCGGAGCCAACTGTCCGACCGCGAACAGCGTATCTGTTCGAGGCAGGCCTCGCTGATTGTGCTGCCCCCAGAGCCTCTGGTGGCACAGCTCCTCCTCCGTCGTCCTCCCCTCCCCGAAAGGGCAAGGGACACGGTCTCAGACAGCTACTTCCAATCGCTTTATCCGGGCGCACCTTGAGGGTGCCAGTCTGTCCTCCTGACGGGGGTCGGACCCGTCAAAGGTGGGGGATATGAGTTGCCTCGGTTTATCGAGCGCCAATAGCCATCCTGCGCTCTGGGTCGGAGAACCTGACATGCGGCTTCGTTGTCCGTTCCGCCAGGGTGAGAACCCGCGATGTTGCCGGTGTCCTGTAGGTCAGAACCGACTTTCTGGTCCGAGATAGAGCGATCGGGCACGCTGCGGTCATTCATCATCGGCAGCTTGCGCTCGCCGGCAACAGGAACATGGCCGATCTCGACCTGTCGCTATTCTCGCGACGGCCGGACGTGGTTCATTTGATTGCGGCGGGAGCCACCGAGCAGACCCGCAATCGCGGACGCCACGGCCGACCGAACGCGGTGGTTCGATCAGCGCGTGAGCGCCGAGCTGATTTGCTGGGTGCTGATCGCAGATCGATTCAGCAACGACGGGACATCGTTGAAGGCGATGTCCGTTGATTTAATCGATGCGATGATGCAGGGTTGTTTTGCTGAGCCGTCGCAAGCTCTATCGACAAGATATTCGGCCCCGCGCTTACCAGGCGTGGGGTCGCGTCGTTTAGGAGGTGGCCAGTGCATTGCGCCCCTCCCTGATAGAAACGGCGACAGCTTTCGGACCCCTGCCGGCGTCGACGATGTCGAACTCGACTAGATCGCCGGGACTCAACTGGAGCTCGCCATCCGCGCGACAGGATTCCCCGAGATCAACTCTGTGAACAAAGATCTCGCTGCCGTCATCCAGGCAGATGAAGCCGAACCCACGATCGCCGTCGAAAAATTTCACCAGGCCAGATTGGGACCGTTGATTCTCTTGCGACCGATTAGGGACGTTCCGAAGGCTTTTCAAAGCCGTGTCGGAACTCCGCATCCTGTTCCTCGACAAGCGCAACCAGCTTATCGCAGACGAGTTGCAACAGGTCGGCACCGTCGATCATACTCCGGTTTATCCTCGCGAAGTCGTCAAGCGTGCGCTCGAGCTATCCGCAACCTCGATCATCATGGTGCATAACCATCCATCCGGGGATCCGACGCCATCGCAGGCCGACATCCAAATGACCAAATCGATTATCGACATTTCGTCACCGCTCGGGATCTCCGTGCATGACCACATCATTGTCGGCAAGAACGGCCACGCCAGTCTGAAAGGGTTGCGGCTGATCTAGCGAAGAACGCCACGCCAAGCCGTGCGTGCACTGTGGGGTGCATCACAGCCGCCGGACGGACCACCCATCCGAACGGTAGCTGGGCTACTGCCGCATGAGAATCAGCGGATTGGCGCTGTCGGGAACCAGCCGCCACTGTGCGTTGTCGTCGGCCTGGAAGTGCCAGGTCTCGCCGCTCGCCGACATCAAAAGGATTTCACCGCGCTCGAGACGCCAGACCTCTGGCTTGAGATTCGCGATCGCCTCATCGCATTTGGGTTTAAGGAATGCCTGGAAATTATCCGGTGGGACTTCGGTGTTCGTCAGCGTGATGCCGCAGATCGGCTTACCGTTGCCGCGGACGAACGTCCAGTCGCCAATCATCTGGTCCATCGATCTGGCGAGCGAACGGGCCTCGGCGAGATTTTGCAGGATGTAAATGCCCTCATTCTCCCGCCGGCCTTCGAGAATTCCGCTCTCGACTTCGGTGAAATCGACCACAGGCTCTCCGGTCGCGGTCTGCAAGCGCACGATATCGAGGCCCGCGACAGTCCAGGCTGCAATGTCCTTCGTAAACGGTAGCGACGCCGCACAGCCCGGTTCAAGATCGACCTTGAAACCCTGCGGCAACGTCTCGCCCCTGAGCGTCACCACGCAGGTTTTGCTGCGTTCGGTCGTGGACAACTCCCACTGCCCGATCATGTTTTTTTTCAAGGCGGATGCATCCTGCGCCGATGCGGCCGGTCCGTAGGCCATCAACATCGCCACAACGACAAGAACAGGTCTCTGCTTCCGCCACACTGGCGTGCCGCCATCGATCTTGTCCAGGGCGACAGACGCGACCATCAGTTTTCCCTCCCGAGCGCGCTTTCGTGCCAGCGCCGCAACATCAGATGCGACACTGCCGCAAGGCACATATAAATGGCAATGCCGGCCACAGAGAGCAACAATAACGCCGCAAACATGCGCGGAATGTTGAGCCGGTAGCCGGACTCCGCAATTCTGTAGGCCAGACCCGACCCGGCACCGGCCGAACCCGCCGCGATTTCCGCAACCACCGCGCCGATCAACGACAAACCGCCGGCAATGCGTAAACCGCCGAGAATATACGGCAGGGCCGCCGGCAGTTTGAGATAACGCAGCGTCTGCAGCCGCGATGCCCCGTAGAGTTGAAACAGGCCGACGAGACTGCGGTCGACCGAGTTCAGGCCGAGCGTGGTGTTTGACAGCACCGGAAAGAACGCAACGATCCAGGCACAAACGACGACCGCGGTGTGCTGCGGCAGGTAGATCAAAAGGAGCGGCGCAATCGCGATCACCGGCGTGACCTGCAGGACGATCGCATAGGGCAGGAAGGCCTGTTCCAGCCATTTCGATTGGTTGAACAGCAGCGCCAGCACGATCCCGCCTGCGGCGGCGGCGGCAAAGCCCTCCACCGTGGTCAGTAAGGTTGTCAGCAGCGAGTGCCACAGGACCGGCCAGTCTTCCACCAGCGTCGCCGCCACCAGCACTGGGCCAGGCAGCACATAGGGCGGAATCTCGTAGGTGTCCACGATCCAATGCCATACCAGGACGCCGGCCCCCAACACGATCACCGGCAACAGCACGCGTGCCACCGGCGTCCCCCGAGCGCTCTGTGATGGCTCCTTGTCGGCCGGCTCCGATGGGCTGGATGCCGTCATCGGGGATGCACTCCCTTGCCCATGGCCAGTGACAGCGCGGCCGACACCTCACGGCAATACGCTCCGTATTCCGCCGAGGTTCTGAAGTTCTCGTCCCGCGGCTCGGCCGTGTCGATGCAGTACTCGGCGCTGATGCGGCCGGGACGCGGCGTCATCACCACGACGCGGCGCGCGAGATAGACCGACTCAAACACCGAATGCGTGACGAAGATGACGGTCTTGCGCAAATCGCGCCACAGCGCGAGCAGATCGTTGTTGAGGCTGAAGCGCGTGATCTCGTCGAGCGCCGCAAACGGTTCGTCCATCAACAGAACGTCCGGGTCAGTGACAAGGGCGCGGGCGAGCGATGCCCGCATCCTCATGCCGCCGGACAGTTCGCGCGGATAGGCGGCGGCGAACTCTGCAAGACCCACCCGCGCCAGAGCAGCCTCCACGCAGCCGCCGATGTCGGCGCGCGGCTGGTGCGTCAGTTTCAGCGGCAGCGCCACGTTGTCGCGAACGCTGGCCCATGGCATGAGCGTCGGCTCCTGAAATACGAAGCCGATGGAGCGCCTACCGCCGGCAACGCAAACCGTGCCGGAGGTCGGATCGCTCAACCCGGCGATGATCCGCAGCGCGGTCGATTTCCCACAGCCGGACGGCCCGAGCAGCGATACGAAATCGCCTCTGCGCACATTGAAATCGACAGGCCCCAGCGCCGCGACGCCGCGGTCATAGCGTTTCGTGACGCCCTTCAGGTTCACCGCGTCTCCCGCGCGCGGGCCTGTGCCGGCTGCGGACAACGCTGTTGCGTGCTCGATCATCGGCGGCGGGTGCTATTTCTCGGGCTGCAAGTTTTTAGGCCGCAAATCGAGGCCGACGCCCTTGTTGACGAACTGCAGCGTGTAGGCCTTGCGGAAATCGATGTCCCGGCGCACCACGCCGGCCCGCACCATCATGTCGAAGAAGCTCGCATAGCGCGCGTCGTTCATGGCGCCGATGCCATCGCGCTGGGAGTCGCCCGAATCAACGATTCCGTACTCCTTCATTCTCGCCACGGAATACGCCAAGAGGTCGTCGGTCATTTCTGGATTGAGCTTCTTGATCGTGGCATTGCCGGCGGTGTTGTCGCCGTAGAGGTAGGTATACCAGCCGACGATCGAGGCGTCGACGAAGCGCTGCACCAGATCCTGTTTGTTCTCGACCAGATCGCGGCGGGTTTCGATCAACGTCGAATATGGGTTGAATCCGGCGTCGGCGAGCAGAATCACGGTCGGCTTGAAGCCAGCCCGCTTCTCCACCGCAAACGGCTCAGAGGTGACGTAGCCTTGCATCGCGCTTCGTTTATCGGCGAGAAAGGGCTGAGCGTTGAAGGTATAAGGTTTGACCTTCTCCGCACTGAATCCATGTTCTGATTTGAGCCACTGAAAATAGCTGGCGATGCCTTCCTTTGACACAAACAAAGTGAGCGGCTTCAGGTCCTCGATTGTCGTCACCTTCGATTCCGGGTGCGCCAGAAAAACCTGCGGATCTTTCTGGAACATCGCAGCGACCGCCACGACGGGCACGTTATTGGCAACCGCATCGAACGACTGCATGGTGTTCGCGGTCATGAAGAAGTCGAGCTTGCCGGCAATCAGGAGAACCCGGTTGTTCACATTAGGACCACCCGGAACGATGGTCACGTCCAGACCGAATTTTTTGTAGGTGCCATCCGCCAGGGCTTGAAAGAAACCGCCGTGCTCGCCCTCAGCGACCCAGTTCGTGCCAAAAGAAACTTTGTCCAGCGCCGGTTCAGCCGCGGCCGATGGCGTGATGCCAAGCGCAAGCACGATTGCGGCGGTTAACGTTCGCAGCGAAACGGCAAGGCTCATCCTTCGGCTCCTCGATCTTTCTGGTCCATGACAGGAATCGACCGACACCGGCGCGCCCGCTGGTTTCAGCCCGCAACCTTGATCGGACACATCAACTTAGAGCCTTTCGGTTTCTGAAGAAACAGAAGCAGGCTTTATGGTTTGGATTTGAAGACGTGTTTTCACGCGAAACGGTGTCCACGTTGCTCGAAACGCTATAATCTGCGTTCCCGTTCAATGAAACGCTGCGCGAGATGATCCGGACGCCCCCCTTCGACTGGTTGACCATCCATTGGCCCGGCGTTGCACCCGAGAACGCCGCAAACTGGATCGCGGTGCTGCCCCTGGCCGCAACCGAGCAGCACGGGCCACATCTGCCACTCACAACCGACGTGCTGATCGCAGACGCCTATATTGCAAAGGTCCGCGAATTGCTGCCGCAGGATACACTCGCGACCTTTATGCCCGTGGAGTCCGTCGGCATTTCCACTGAGCACATGGATTTTCCGGGCACCCAGACGCTGACCGGCGAGGCCGCGCTCAGGGCCTGGACCACGCTCGGCGACGAGGTGGCGCGGCGCGGAATCAGAAAGATCGTGATGGTGTCCAGTCATGGCGGCAACAGCGCCGCGATGACGATGGTGGCGCAGGATTTGCGCGCGCGGCATCGTATGCTCGCGGTCACCACCGCATGGTCGCGCTTCGGAGTACCGGATGGCCTGTTTGATGCGGAGGAATTGCGCCATGGCATTCACGGCGGCGCGGTCGAAACCTCGATCATGCTGGCGCGCTATCCCGCCAAGGTCCGTCGCGATAGCATCGCCGACTTCCGCCCTACGAGCATCGCGATCGAGAAGACCTATCGCTGGCTCGGCACGCAGCGACCCGCGCCGTTTGCCTGGCAGACGCAGGACCTTCACCCGAGTGGCGCGGTGGGTGATGCGACGCAGGCCTCCGCGAAGAAAGGCGAGCGGCTGCTCGAACATGGCGCACACGCTTTCTGCGAATTGCTGGCCGACATGGCGAGGTTCGATCCGGCACAGCTCAAAGCTGGCCCGCGCGATCCGACATGAGTGGCTCACATAACAACCTCGGCCTTCACGTCATCGCAGTGCCTCCTAGAGGCTGGGTCGCACCGGTGTCATCAGGAGATGGGATGCATCACCATGCCTTGTTGGTATTAGTTGAGATTGCAAATTAGTTGCAATAATGACTGGGAATAATTTTAACTGGACCTGTGGCGCATTGCGGTCGAAATGGGGCGCGGTCGAATGGGGCGACAATGACCACCACGGTGCCTTACCAGTCTGAGCAAACGGTCCAATGAATGCAGTCCGGCCGGTCCTGCTACGGCTTATGCTGGCTGGCGTGGTGCTGGGCACGCTGACCGGCACGGCCGGTGCCGCCGATGTCGGTGTATCCCGCCAACCGGCCAAAGCCATGGCCCAGCCGCTGGTCGACTGGACCGGACTTTATTTTGGCGCCCATGCCGGGTTCGGCGGCGGCCGATCGGCCGCGACAATCTCGGACCCCGCACTGGTTACCAGCCGCAACGATTTCGGCGGGCTGATCGGCGGCGTTCAGGGCGGCTACAACCTCTGGCTCCCCTCGGGACTACTGCTCGGCACCGAAGCCGACATCTCATTTCCGAGCTACATCGAATCAAATTCGATTGTCTCAAAGCTCGCGACAGCGCGCTCCGACGTCACGCACCAGTGGGACTTCATCGGATCGGCGCGCGGCCGCATCGGCTACGCCACGGGTCCGTGGCTTGCCTATACCACCGGCGGCTTTGCCTTTGCCGGTGAGCGTTACCTGAACGATCTGCCGTCGGGCGATCGGGAGAAAACACTGGGCACCCGTTATGGCTGGACCGCTGGCGCGGGACTTGAATACGCTTTCGCGCCGCACTGGAGCGCACGGCTTGAATATCTTTACTACCGATTCGACGGAACAAGCGTTCAGTTTCCATCGGCTGCGCAATACACCGCGACCATGGATTTTCAGTCGATCCGCGTCGGCCTAAACCGCAAGCTCGATCTAAACCCGGCCAGCGCCACCCTTTCGGCGACCTCACTCACCGATCCCGAATCGGATCGCTGGGAAATTCACGGCCAGACCACCTACCTTGGCCAAGGTTATCCATCTTTCCCCGCGCCCTACAGCGGCAGCAACAGCCTGACGCCTGCCTCCCAATATAAGGCGACCTGGAGCAACAGCCTGTTTCTGAACGCGCGGCTATGGGACGGCGGCGAGGTCTATTATAACCCCGAGTTGCTTCAGGGTTTTGGCTTCAACGACACCGTCGGCCTAGGGGGTTTTACAAACGGTGAGGCACAGAGGTCCAACTTTCCTTATCCGCACTACAACACCACTCGGCTGTTCGTACGCCAGACCTTCGGCCTCGGTGGCGAGCAGGAAGAGTTGGACAACGGACCAACCCAATTGTCGGACAAGGCCGATATCTCGCGGCTGACGCTGCAAGCCGGCAAGTTCGCCGTTCTCGACGTGTTCGACGGCAACGACTTCGCCAAGGACACCCGCAAGGACTTCATGAACTGGGCGCTGTGGGCGCCGGGCGCCTTCGACTATTCCGCAGACAAGGTTGGCCTCAGCTACGGCTTCACGGCTGAACTCAATCAGAAACAATGGGCGCTGCGCGGCGGCTATTTTCTGATGGATGCGGAATCGAACTCGAATAGCTTCGATACCCGCTTGTTTCAGCGCGGCGAGTATCTGCTGGAACTGGAGACCCGCTATTCGCTGCTGGGCCAGCCGGGCAAGCTCCGCGCCATCGGCTGGCTCAACAGCGCTTATATGGGCAGCTATCGTGACACGCTGAACAACCCGGCGTTCAATCTCAATATCGCGCTGACTCGTACCGGGCGCATCAAGTATGGGTACGTCTTCAGCGTCGAACAGGTCGTCACTGACGACGTCGGGCTATTCGGACGCTGGAGCTGGAATGACGGCAAGACCGAGATCATGGCGTTCACCGACATCGACGCCAGCCTCTCGCTGGGAACCTCGATCAAGGGCACACGATGGGGCCGGCCGGACGACGTGATCGGCATCGGCGGCGCGATCAACGGTCTGTCACGGGATCATCGCGACTTCCTCGCAGCTGGCGGCCTTGGCGTTCTTATCGGCGACGGCCAGCTCAATTACAGCCGCGAGCGCATATTGGAAACGTACTATGCCTATGCGCTGAACAAGTGGTTCACGCTGACCGCCGACTATCAGTTTGTTACGAACCCCGCCTACAACGCCGACCGCGGCCCCGTGCATGTATTCTCCGGGCGGCTGCACGGCGAGTTTTGAAAATAACTTCTTTCGGGAGCTATCGGGTTTTTCACCCTACGACCCTTGCTTCGTTCCTTCCGCGAGGCGAGTTTCCGGCATGAGGGTCCAGACCACAAGCAGGCCCAATAACGCGACGGCGGCCAATTGCAGAAACGCGATGCCATGTCCGAAATGATCGCTCACGTAGCCGCCAACCACGTTGCTGAGCGACGCGCCTATCCCGGTGGCCGTGCCGATGACACCCTGCGCAAGGCTGAAGTGACCTGAACCGAAGGCAACATCGGCGACAATGAGGGGAATCATGACGCCGAAGACCGCAGCCGTGATGCCATCCAGCACCTGCACTGCGACCAGCAGCGACGGATCGTGGATCGTCGCAAACAACGTTCCGCGAGCGGCCAGCGCGGCGAAGGCAATCATGAGCAGCGGGCGGCGTCCCCATACCTGCGCCTTGCGGCCGACGGAAGGCGATATCAGAGCAACGATCGCTTGCGGAACGATGATGCAGAGCGCAATCAGCATCGGCGCACCCTGACTCGAGCGCGCGGTCACGATACCCGCCGTCAGGGGCAGCATGGCCGCATTGGCAAACTGGAGCAGGAAAACCACGCAGGCAAAAACGACCAGCGGCCGCTGATGCAGAAGATGCACGATGCTGGTCGCATCGGGATCAGGCTTCGCGCGCGCAATGGCACCATGGGCCTGTTCCGGATCGATCTCCCGGTCGCGGATTCGCGCCAGCGAAAGCAGCGTCGCGATCACAAACACGAAACTCACCACGAACACGGCGCGGCTCGATAGCAGGTATCCGACGACACCCATCACCCCCGCAGCCACGCCATTGCCAAGCGAGGCGTAGCGCGCGTTGCGTCCGAGTCTCTCGCCGATCGCTTCCGGTCCCACAAGTCCGAGGCTGATGGCGGCTATCGCAGGTCCAAGCACGCAACTCGCCGCGGCATGCAGGATCGCCGCTAGCGCGATCACCGGAAAGATCGGCCACGCCGCGTAGGCGAGCGCGCTGAGACCGATCGTGGCGACAGCAAGCCCCGCGACCAGACGCTCCGAGCGGGCAGCATCGATGACGGCACCACCCGGCATCTGACCGATCAGCCCGATGATCCCGCCGATCGACAGGATCAGTCCGATCTCGGATTGCGTCCACTTCTGCGTGGTGAGATAGACCGCGACGAAGGGACCGAATCCGGTCTGCACATCTGCAAGGAAGAAGATGAACCAATCGAGGCCGCGCTGGCTTTGCGCCGAGGGGTGATGCCCCCGCGCGCTTGCCACCGGCGACGGACTCACGTCCTCTGCGCCCGCCCACCGCGGGCGCGCACTATCCGGATCGGCCGATCGACGGGCCCGTCGCGCAAAACAGATCGGATATCCTCCTGATCAAGGACCGATATTGAGGGGCTGCAGCGTTCCCGACGCGCCCAGCACCACAACCGACGCGCCTTCCTTGTATTCCGGCGCCGCCCTCACCTGGTCCTGCGTCAGTTCGAGGCTGATGCTGTCGCTCTTGCCCTTAACTCCTCCAAAGTGGAGCGCGTTCCAGTCGACCACGATCTTCCGGCTACCGACCCCGAGGAAGCCGCCGAAATCGATTACGGCGGCGCGAACCACGCCCGCCCGATCCACGATCACCTCGACGATCCGCCCCATGTTCTGATCGCTCGTGCTCCGCACGTCGCGTCCCAGCACGCCATGCGCATCGGCGGGACTGATCACGGTGATCGATGGCGGCGGCGGCGTTGTCTCGCCCGAGGGCTTTGCAGCCGCCGGCGGATTAGCGGGGGCAGGATTCGCCGGCGGCGAACCGGTTTCGTCAGCCATCGCATTTGGGGCAGCGCAGATCAGGGCGGCGGCCATCAAAACAACGACGCTCGTCGAGCCATTTCGAGACATGAATCCTCGCTGTCAAAACCCGCGATGCCTGCGTACGCGGTCAATTCCTTGCGACCGTCCGCCCTAGCGCGTCATCACGATCGACACCTGAATGTGGCCTCGCGTCCGCAACACCTCGAGTGACACGTCCTCATCATGTCGGCGCAGACGCAGATCAACACTGGATTCTCCGAGATGCAGCCCACGCAGGATCACCTCGTTTAGGAATGCGGGAAGCCGCGGGTTGCGCAGCCTTATCTCGTTCCTTGCAGCATCGAACTCCAGACCTAGCGCCGCTTCCAGCAGCGTGAAAGGCGTGGCGCTCGCCCATGCCTGCGGCAAACAGGCGACGGGATAGAGCGTAGGCCCACGCCGCGGCTCACGCCGGAAGCCGCAGAACAGTTCCGGCAGCCGCCGCAAATCCATATAGGAAGCCGCATCAAACAGCCCCTTGAAAACGTGCTCAACCGAGTGCTTGAGACCATATCGCGCGAGCCCGAGCGCGATCAGCGCGTTGTCGTGCGGCCAGATCGAACCATTGTGATAGGACATCGGATTGTAACGCGCTTCCCCGATAGAAACGGTACGAATTCCCCATCCGGTGAAAAACGCCGGCCGCATCAGATCGGCGGCGACCATCCGCGCACGTTCTTCTTGGACGATACCGGTAAACAGCAATTGTCCGGCGTTCGACGTCCGCACTTTGCAGGGGCGTTTCTTCCCATCTAGCGCCAGCGCGTAGGTGCGCAAATCCGGCAACCAGAAGGCCTCCTCGAACCGGGACGCCAAACCATCGGCGGCACGCTCCAGTTCACGGGCGCGATCGGTGAGACCGAGAGCACGCGCGCATCGTGCCGCCAATCGCTTGGCGGCGAAGACATAACCCTGCACCTCCGCCAGTGCGATATTGCCCTCAGCAAGCGTGCCGTCGGCATGAAAGATCGCGTCGAACGAATCCTTCCAGCCCTGATTGGCGAGCCCCTGTTCGGATGCGCACCGATACTCAACGAAGCCGTCGCCATCCGGATCGCCGGGGCCATCAATCCAGCCCAGCGCAGCCTCGATCGCCGGCCACAGCTCATTCAGGATCGATTCGTCGCCCGTGCGTTCGACGTAAAGCCCCGCCAACAGCACGAAAAGCGGCGTCGAATCGACACTGCCGTAGTATCGCTCGAAAGGCACCTCACGCAACGCAGCCATTTCTCCGCCGCGCATTTCGTGAAGAATCTTTCCCGGCTCCGCGTCCGCGAGGGGATCGACGGCCTGTGCTTGAAACGCCGCGAGCCTTCTGAGAACGCCACGTGCGATGCCGGGGTCGATCCACAACATCTGCAACGCAGTTATCAGTCCGTCACGCCCAAACGTCGTCGAGTACCAGGGAATCCCGGCATAGGGATAGCGGCCGTGCGGCGTCTCCGTCATCAAGATATTCAGATCGGCCATCGACTGGCACAGTACCTCGTTGAAGATGTTGTTCGAGGTTTCGATATTTGTCGCACCGGACCAGGCGCGTCGCATTTCACGGCGATGCGCCAGCAATCCCCGAAAGAACGGACCGGGCACCTCCGTCGCCGGCGTGTTGCAGGACACGGTAAGGAATATGGCAGTGGACTGCTGCGGCGGCAGATCGAGGTGATAGATCGCACTATTGACGGCAAGGCGCGTCGGCCGCGGGTCGAAATGCAGGCGCGAGGTCCGAACGATATCATCGAGACCGACGTAGGACAGAACGACGGTGGCGGGACCCGACAGTTCGCCGCTGCCGATGCCGCGCCGCGCACGTCGTTCGCCACGCACCTCGAACAGATCAGCGAAATCGTTGTCGAACAGCAGGGAGAGATCGAAACTCGCGGTCTGCTCGCCGTGGTTCTGGATGCCGATCCTCTGATACGCGATCCCGCGCCAGAGAAAGATCGTGCGCACGATATGTATCGTATCCTTGCGGAATACGAGCCGGTCGCCGTCGTAGATATCCGGATTGGTCAGATCGACCGTCAGGCCGGAATTATCGTTGCGCAGATTGGAGCCAAGCAGCAGCGGCTGCATGTCGTTGAGAACCAGCTCCAGCCGGGCAAGATAGCGCGTGTCGGTATTGAAAAGCCCGTCGGGCCCCCCCGCGGAAGCTCCGATATCGCCGTGGCTATCCAGCACAACGAACGTATCATTGTGCTTCAACGTGCGGCGCGGGCGAGCGGAGGGCCCGGTCATCGGAATATAGAACGGCGATTCCACCGCAAGAACATCGGACAACGGCGTGATCGTGATCTGAGCCGCGCGTTTTGTTGCCATCACCTGCCCTTTGCCGAATTCCTGATCGTGCGGCGCCTATCAGCGCCCGACGCTTGACAGCGATCAGGACTTTAAGCCGCGTGAACAGAGAGGCGGCTCATCTCCTTGGCGACGAGATTCCGGTAGTGTCCGTCTTTGCGCATCAGACAAGCAGGTTGACCGTCTTCGATGATCTTGCCGTTCTTGAGTACGACCACACGATCGAAATTGCGCAAGGTCGAAAGCCGGTGCGCGATCGCGATCACTGTGCGGCCTCGCATCAAATGGCCGAGCGCCTCGCGGATCGCCTCTTCGGATTCACTGTCCAACGCCGAGGTCGCCTCGTCAAGCAGCAAGATCGGCGCATCCTTGAGGAACGCGCGCGCGATGGCGATGCGCTGACGCTGGCCGCCAGACAGTTTTACGCCGCGATCGCCGACCATAGTCGCCAGCCCTTCGGGTAGGGTTTCGACGAAATCGCAACGCGCCGCGATGGCCGCGCGTAGCACCTCGTCGTCAGTTGCAGTCGGACGGCCGTAGCGGATGTTCTCCAGAATGGATCTGTGAAACAGTGAAATATCCTGCGGCACCACAGATATGGCTGCGCGCAGGCTTTGCTGCGTAACTCGCGAGATATCCTGATCGTCGATCGTTACGCTTCCGCGCTCCGGATCGTAGAACCGCTGCAACAAGACAAACAGCGTCGACTTGCCGCCGCCGGATTCTCCAACCAGTCCGACGCGCTGCCCTGGCTGAATCCTAAGGTTGAACCGCTTGAAAACGGATGGACTCCCGGGGTAACGAAACGAAACGTTGTTGAACGCGATAGCCGCGCCGCTTTTCTGCAACGGCTCCGCTTCAGGGTGATCGGTCAATTCGTGTGGGATCAGCAGCGTCCCGACCGCTTCAGACAGGCGCGCGATATGCTGGGTGATATCCACGAGGGCGACCGCCAGATCGCGGGTCGCATGCAGAATCGACAGGCCGAGTGTGCAGACCAGCACGACATCGCCGGTGGTGGCACCGCCGCGCTGCCACAGCGTGATGGCCCAGGCCAGCAGCGAAACGGTCAGCGCGACGGTGATGGCGGCGTGGGCGAGCCTGAGTTTCTCGAGATAGCGAAGACTTCGTCCCCGCGCGCTCAGCTCGCGGCCGACGGTCGCATCGAAACGATCATGCTCGTGATCAATCCCGCAGAAAGCCCTGACCAGCGGCATGTTGTTGACGACATCGACCATCTCGCCGTCAACCGCCGCGGCCTTGTTGGCGAAATCGTCATGCAAGGGTTTGCCCGCCGCCGCCATTTTGAACATCGCGACGACCATGATGCCCGCCATGATTATCAGCCCGCCCGCCATCGGCAGACTGACGGTTCCAATCAGCGCAATCGCGACGATGGTCGCGATGCAGGGCGGCAACACATTCCAAGCGAGCATATTTTCGACGGTAAACACGGCGTTCGAGGTCGCCGTGATTCGGCTTGTTAGCATCCCCGGCATCCGATTGGCGAAGTAACTCGGCGCATGACCTGTCAGATGCTTGAAGATATCGCGGCGCAAGTCGCCGGTGACGCCAACGAAAGTGAAGCTCGCGACCCAGCTCGCCACGCGCCAGAGAAAATTATCGGCGGCGATCAGCGACACAAGAAAGATAAATGCCAGCCATACCGCCCCGCTATGCGCTGGCCCGTGCGCCAGCGCATCGACCAGCGATTTGACGCCGTATTGCGTCCCCACTGAACACACCACCGCAGCCACGACGCACAAAAGGATCCCAATGTGCGACGCTGACCGCCGGCGGCAATAACCCATCACGAATGCAAAGGGCCGACTGGCGTATCCCGAGAAATCGTCCATGCATTCCTACCGAGCTGCGTTGAAAGTTCACCAGAGGACGTCTGCTCGGGATCCTGTTCGACAATGCCGCACAAGACCCTCAGAAAAGCCGTCAATGCGCAGAAACTTCGTTGCAAAGCCTGCATAGGCTATTTGCAAGGCAGTGATGGCATCACCAAGACGACAATGTGGAAGAAGTTGCACAGAAGATAGGAACCTCTCAAATCCGAGAACGTTCCTGAATCCCGATAAACCCCCGATGCCTCTACCCGCTGACCGGAAGTGAACAAATCACAGGAGACTGCTAGATGCGCATCGCGCAGGTTGCCCCGCTAACGGAAGCTGTTCCCCCAAAATTATATGGCGGCACCGAACGTGTGGTGCACTGGTTGACAGAGGAACTTGTCGCGTTGGGCCACGACGTGACTCTTTTCGCCAGCGGCGATTCTCTCACCTCGGCTCGTCTGGATGCGACCTGGCCGAGAGCCTTGCGGCTAGATGGTGCGGTGCGCGATCCGAACGCCCTGCATATGGTGATGCTCGAACGGGTCCGCCGGAAATGCGACGATGGAGCGTTCGACTTTCTCCACTTTCACCTCGACTACTATCCGTTCTCCCTGTTTTCGAGGCAACCGACGCCCTTTCTCACGACGCTGCATGGCCGCCTCGATCTTCCAGAGCTCCAGCCTGTATTCAACGAATTTTCATCAATTCCCTTGATTTCAATCTCCAACGCACAACGCCGCCCGGCGCCTCAGGCCCGCTGGCTCCGTACTGTTTACCACGGTCTTCCGGAGAAACTGCTGACACCCCGCCCCGGCCAACCGAGCTATCTTGCCGTGCTCGGCCGCATCGCTCCGGAGAAAGGCGTAGACCGTGCAATCAGGATCGCGATTCGATGCGGCATCCCGCTCAAGATCGCCGCAAAGGTCGATCGCGCGGACCAGGATTATTACGACGAATGCATCCGACCGATGATGGATCATCCGCTGGTGGAATTTATCGGCGAGATCAGCGACCATGAGAAGCCGGACTTCCTCAGCGGCGCCATCGGGCTGCTGGTGCCGATTGCCTGGCCTGAACCTTTCGGTCTGGTTATGATCGAGGCGATGGCGTGCGGTACGCCCGTCATTGCCTACAATCGCGGCTCCGTCGCCGAAATCATTTCGGACGGGCGAACGGGCTTTATTGTCGAGGACGAGATCAGCGCGGTTGCCGCCGTCCACGGCCTGGCAACGCTTGATCGCGCCGCCATCCGGGCGGAGTTCGAGGCGCGCTTTACGGCGCGGCGTATGGCGCTGGATTATCTGGACGCCTATCGCAGCCTGATCGAGACTACGGCGCCAAGGATCAAGCTGGTTAGCAACGCCAACTAAGACCCTTGCGACGTTACTGATGGCAAGGCGGTCAGCGATCACCGCGCCATCGCCCAGGATTCATTTGGCGGTCTGAGCCGGTTTAGCAGGCAGATGAGCACGAACGGTCTGAGCATCGTTCGTGCTCGTCTTCGCGAGAGAACCGAAGAGAGCGTTTTTGAGGTCCTGCACGCCGGTTGAAATTCTTGACCAGTTACAAGCCGACAAAATATCGTCCCCGCAATGAGGGGCCGTCTTCGGGCGCGGGCGCGGAAGCACGGTGAGGCGCTTTACAGGCGTTTTCGGCGCCGGCGCCAACCTGATATTGACGGGGTCTGCTTTGTCGCTAGCCAAGGGCGTGGCATTGGCCCGCTCGGCCTGTTGCCGCTTCTGGAAAAACGCGGCCGCGATGATGCTGCGCCGCTGATCCTTGAGAAAAGCAGCATATTGCTCATCGATGTGCCTTTGCTCTTCCGTCGTCGGGTTCGGCCCCGCAATGTCGAAATGCCGGTTCTGCATGAAGTCGTAATAAGTGTAGCCCCCGCCGGGCTTCCGCCGGCCGGCGAATCGGGCCTCGCATGCAGTGAGCCGTCTGCCCTTCTCCTCGGACGAGGTCGCATTCTTTTCGGCGCCTGCCGCGCAATCCTCGAAGTCAACCGGCGCGCGCGACCACCATCCCGCATGGGCATCGACGGAGACCAGCGCCATGCCGGAGACAATTGCAAAACCGGCCAGAAGTCTTCTCGCGCCAGCCACCGCCAACAACCCGTCCATCGCTTTCCCCGATCGAACGATTCTCGGGAAAAATCGCTGCCTTGTCAGCCCGGATTGAGGTTTATCCCGCTTTTGATTTTCGTCGGCTGTGGGAAAGCGACAGTTCGAACTCCTCTTCCAAGAGTCAGCGGGTGTCAGACCGGCGCCGAATCAGACCAGCGCCAGTTTGCGGTCGATGACAAGCAGAACCCGGTCAAGTTCGTGACCTCGCCGCAGAATGAGACCACTTGCTGAGATCACGCTATAGGCGCCTTGTTTGCGCGCCAGCCGCGGATCTTTCTCGATACGATAAATCGGAACCTCAGAAGCGCGGCGGAAGACCGAGAACACCGCGCGGTCCTTAAAGAAGTCGATGGCATAATCGCGCCAATCGCCGTCGGCGACCATCCGTCCATATAGATTGAGGATCCGATTGAGTTCGAGACGGTTGAACGTCACTCTGCTTGGAACGGGAACAACGGCGGGGGCGCGTTCCGTCGGGCGGCTTTCCCTTGGATCGAAATCGTCCGGCAGCGAACTCATCGGCACCTCCTGTCAAGGTTGATGACATCCTCGTCCCGGATGCGACTTGCCGCAAGAGGTCTCACCTCTTGTCTCGCAAGTGGCGCAGGATAGCTGGTTCCTGGTGCAAGCGAATCAGATCACCCGCTATGACGGCCGCCAAACAAGAACGTTAGCCAAAATCATAATACAGCCCAAATTCCGTCAAGCAACCGCCCCGCTGAGCTGTGAAAAAGCATACTCTGCGATGGCCCGATTCTTTTGGGACCGGATCCTCAGCCCCCAGCCCCCCGGGATCATCAGGATCGGGCCTAATCGCAGAACTTGAGTTCCGACGATTGCGGACTGGCCAAAGCCGGTCCTTTTTCTTTTCAGAGCATCCCCGACTAGGAGGCGTGACGCGTTTATCACGCGGAGCCGGGACTCGGAAAATCAATGCAGCAAGGTGTAAGCCGCACCTAGCATCGCGCCGGGCCTTTCACGATTGCCGTCTTGAACATAGACGACCGCAGCATCGACGCCATTATGGGCGATATTCTCCATCGGCACCGCCCAGGTACCGGCCGCGCCCGTCCAGTCACCGACCTTGAGCCAGCTCCGAACGACGTTGTGGTAGATCACTTCGCGACCACTATTTTCTCCGCGCCCGATCGCAATCGGAACCGCCTTCGAAATCGCGCATATCCAGATTTCGCCGTGATCGGAGGGACGGTTGCCGTTGGCGGATGCGACCGACACATTGAGGTGACTACCCGACACCGACATTGAAACCGGCACCGACATTACATCCTGGTTTTTCCGCGTATCGCGGACCGACCTTTCGATGGCTTCGCGATCGCTGCCGATCACATGGGCCGATCCATTGACGATCACCTGCGGCGTGTAGACATCGCGGTCGCCGCGCATCTGCGAATAGGCCTTCTGGCGCGCCGTGAAGCGATTGTCTGCCAGCGTATCCTTCCAGCCGAGATAATCCCAGTAATCGATCGGCATGCTCAGTGCGACGATCGAAGAATCCTTGGAAAGATCGCCGAGAATCTCGTCGGCGGCCGGGCATGAGGAGCAGCCCTGCGACGTGAACAGTTCGACCACGGCGCGCGGCTCCGACAAAGCGGGATGACTGATCGCGACAAGCGCACAAACCCCGAGCGCTCCGGACAGTCCTGACAAACCAACACGAGACATCATCAACCACCGAGACAGCGGCACGAAATGTGCCGGCGGCATGAAGGAAAAGCACGCCTCCAAATGCGAGAATCCGGCATTTTGATAGGCTGCCCCTGGCTTGCCCGCCACTCAATTCGCGGTGAAGGCGTCATGCATAAGTGCGCCGATTTGACATCGTCGCCCCGGCGATCACGATTTCTGGATGCGAAGGTCATTCCAGTTCACATCGCTGCAGATCCTCTTGATTCCAACGCATCGCTTGAACGCGATGCAAATGTCGGAATCGGATCGGCAGGTCAAGCTGCGAGTTTGCGCAACACATAGTGCAGGATACCCCCGTTGCGGTAGTAGTCGAGCTCGTCGAGCGTATCGATGCGGCAGAGCAGCAAGACGCGGCGAAGCGAACCATCGCGAGAAACGATGTCCGCCGTAAGCTTCTGGCGCGGTTTCAGATTGCCCTGCAAGCCGTGAATCGTCACCGTCTCGTCGCCCTTGAGCCCGAGGGATTGCCAGGACGCGCCATCCTCGAAAGTCAGCGGCAGGACGCCCATGCCAACGAGGTTGGAGCGGTGAATGCGCTCGAAGCTCTCGCAGATCACCGCGCGCACGCCGAGCAGCAGCGTTCCCTTGGCTGCCCAGTCGCGCGACGAGCCGTTGCCGTATTCGGCTCCGGCGAACACGACAAGCGGGACATTCTCCTGCTGGTACTTCATCGCGGCGTCGTAAATCGACATCTGCTCGCCGTGCGGCCAGTGCCTGGTCAACCCACCCTCCGGGACGGTGCCATCAGCGCCCCTGAGCATGAAGTTCTTGATGCGGATATTGGCAAAGGTGCCCCGCATCATCACCTCATGATTGCCGCGCCGCGTGCCGTACTGATTGAAATCAGCCGGACGCACCTGATGTTCGCTGAGATATTTCCCGGCCGGCGACGTCAGCTTGATCGCGCCCGCTGGTGAGATGTGATCGGTGGTGATCTTGTCACCGAGCATCGCCAGAATGTGCGCATCGACAATATCCGCAATCGGCTCCGGCTCCTTTTTCATACCTTCGAAGTAAGGCGGGTTCTGCACATAGGTCGAATTCATATTCCAGCGATAGGTCTCGCTCGCAACCGTCTGGATCTTGCGCCAGTTATCGTCGCCCTTGAACACGTCGGCGTACTTCTTCTTGAAGATTTTTGAGGTCACATACTTCTTGATGAAGGCGTTGATCTCCTTCGAAGTCGGCCAGATATCCTTCAGGTACACCGGCTTGCCGTCCTTGCCTGTCCCCAGCGGCTCGCGGCTTAAATCTTTGGTCACCGACCCCGCCAGCGCATAGGCGACGACCAGCGGCGGCGATGCGAGATAATTCGCCTGCACATCCGGCGACACGCGGCCCTCGAAGTTGCGGTTACCCGACAGCACGGCGGCGGCGACAATGCCGTTGTCGTTGATCGATTTCGATATCTCTTCCGGCAGCGGCCCGGAGTTGCCGATGCAGGTTGTGCAGCCGAATCCGATCAGATTAAAACCAACCTTGTCGAGGTCGAGTTGAAGCCCTGAGGCCGCGAGATATTCGGCAACCACCTGGCTGCCCGGAGCCAGCGAAGTTTTCACCCAGGGCTTCGCGGTCAGTCCCCTCGCCGCTGCCTTGCGCGCCAGCAGCCCGGCAGCCATCAGCACGCTCGGATTGGATGTGTTGGTGCATGAGGTGATCGCAGCGATCACCACGTCGCCATGTCCGAGATCAAAGTTGCGGCCTTCGACCGGGAAACGCGCCGTGGCATCGGTCTTCCTGTATTCGTCTGCGAGCGCACTGGCGAAGCCGTCCGCGACTGCCGATAGCGGCTGGCGGCCCTCCGGCCGCTTCGGTCCCGCGAGTGATGGCACCACAGTTCCGAGATCGAGCGTCAGCTTTTCGGTGAATACCGGATCGGTCGAAGCGACGCTGCGAAACAAACCTTGCGCCTTGGCGTATTTCGTCACCAGCGCAACACGGGCCGCCGTGCGGCCGGAAGTCTTGAGATAATCGATGGTCGCCGCATCGATCGGAAAGAAGCCACAGGTCGCGCCGTATTCCGGCGCCATGTTGGCGATGGTCGCCTTGTCCGCGACCGACAGATGATCGAGACCAGGTCCGTAGAACTCGACGAACTTGCCGACGACGCCCTGCTTGCGCAGCATCTGGGTGACGGTGAGCACGAGATCGGTGGCGGTAACACCTTCCTTGAGCACGCCCTTGAGCTTGAAGCCGACCACGTCGGGCAGCAGCATCGATAGCGGCTGGCCAAGCATGGCGGCTTCCGCCTCGATGCCGCCGACGCCCCAGCCCAACACGGCAAGACCGTTGACCATGGTGGTGTGGGAATCGGTGCCGAGCAGCGTATCCGGATAGGCAACCTCGGTGCTGGCGGTCTTTCGGCCGATCGTCAGCTTTTCCTTCCTCGTCCACACCGTCTGCGCCAGATATTCCAGATTGACCTGATGGCAGATGCCGGTGCCGGGCGGAACCACGGAGAAATTTGAAAATGCCTTCTGGCCCCATTTCAGGAACTCGTAGCGCTCCTGGTTCTGCCTGTATTCCTCCACCACGTTCTTGGCGAACGCCTTGTTGTCACCGAAGAAGTTCACGATCACGCTGTGGTCGATGACGAGATCAACCGGCACCAGCGGATTGATCTTCTCAGGCTTGCCGCCGAGACTTTGCATCGCGTTGCGCATCGCCGCGAGATCGACCACCGCGGGCACACCGGTGAAATCCTGCATCAACACGCGAGCAGGCCGGAAAGCGATTTCGTGCTCGAGCCTACGCTTCTTCAGCCATTTGGCGAATGCGGTGATGTCCTCCTTCGTCACCGAGCGGCCATCCTCGTTGCGCAGCAGATTTTCCAGAAGAACCTTCATGGAATAGGGCAGCCGAGAGATGCCCTTGAGACCGTTTTTCTCCGCAGCCGGCAGACTGTAATAAGCGTAGGTCTTGCCACCGACCTTGAGGATTTTCAGACATTTGAAGCTATCGAGCGAAGCCATGTGAAATCCCGATCCAAAAAGTCTGGGGCACCGGTCCGGCAAACTTTTAAGGTATTAAAACACCGCTGATCCGCCGATTCCCCGGGGTTTCGTTGCGGCGCGTTTTGTGCTGCATCAAGTTCCAGTTTTTATAGAGTCTTTCCAGACCATCCGCCACGTCCACAATGCTTGTGCCCCCGCCTTTCAGCTCTCCACGGAAAACAATCAGTTCCGCGAACAGGACCATCATGAGACTTTCAGGGAGCGGCTTGCGGTGCGTAAGGGGAGGGCGGGAGGTTTTTGTCGGCCTTGATGTAACGGCGGAGTCGGGCCGCGCGGTGGCGATTACCGGCCCCAACGGCGCGGGGAAAACGTCTCTGCTACGGCTGCTGGCCGGGCTGTTGGCCATGGCGGATGGATCGATCGGCCTGGAGGGTGGCGATCCCGAGCTGACGCTACCCGAACAGGCGCACTATCTCGGCCATCGCGATGCTTTGAAACCTGCGCTCACGGTCAACGAAAACCTGTCGTTCTGGCGGGACTTCCTCGGCGGCGGAAAATCTGGCGAATCGGATGCGCTCGCGGCGGTCGGGCTCGATCATGTCGCGCATCTGCCGGCGGCCTATCTCTCGGCGGGACAGCGGCGAAGGCTCTCGATCGCCCGGCTGCTGGCGGTCAAGCGCCCGGTCTGGCTGCTGGACGAGCCCACCTCGGCCCTCGACGTCACCGGCCAAGCCGCTTTCGCCGCCATCATGACCGGCCATCTCGCGGGCGGCGGCATCATTCTGGCCGCAACCCATACGCCGCTCGGCATTGCCGTGCAGGAACTGCGGATCGGGGGGACGGCATGACCGCCCTCTCCGCCCTGGTCCGCCGGGATATCCGCGTCGCGTTGCGCGTCGGCGGCGGCGCGCTGATCGGCGTGCTGTTTTTTCTTATCGTCGTGGTGCTGATGCCGTTCGCGGTCGGCCCCGATCTCGCGCTCCTGAAAAAGCTCGGCCCCGCGATTCTCTGGCTCGGCGCGCTGCTCGCAAGCCTGCTGACGCTTGATCGCCTGTTCACCGCCGATCACGACGATGGTTCGCTCGACCTGATCGTCATGAGCCGCACGCCGCTAGAGCTGGCTTGCGCGGCCAAGGCACTGGCGCACTGGCTGGCAGTAGGGTTGCCGCTGGTCGCCGCAACGCCGATCCTGGGACTCCTGCTCAACCTCGATGCCGTCGCGACCGGCGCCGTGGCGCTGACGCTCCTTGCAGGAACGCCTGCGCTCACTTTCACCGGAATGATCGGCGCCGCCCTCGCCGTCGTCTTGCGTCGCGGCGGGCTGCTGCTCTCAGTGCTGGTCCTTCCGTTGTCGATCCCGGTACTGATCTTCGGCGTCGCCGCTTCTAACGCTGCGGTGTCCGGACCATCGCCGTTCGGCACACCGTTCTCGATTCTGTGCGCGCTGTCGCTGGCGAGCCTTGTGATTGGCCCTTTTGCGGCGGCCGCCAGCCTGCGGCACGGGCTGGATTGAGGCGAAGCATGCGGCTAATCAATTTTTGCTCAGGAAAGAAACCGGACGCAAATCCGCATTGCCTGACGTAGCTACGGCGACTATCAGTGGTGCCATGACCCTGATTGATCTCGCCAACCCTTCCCGGTTTCTCACGCTTGCCGGCCGGATTCTGCCGTGGCTCGTGGCCGTTACCGCGCTCGTGCTCGCGATCGGCCTGTACCAGTCCGCCATCGCGCCCGACGACTACCAGCAGGGCGCGACCGTGAAAATCATGTTCATCCACGTTCCGAATGCGTGGCTGTCGATGTTCGTGTGGGGCGTGATGAGCATCGCCGCGCTGGGCACGCTGGTGTGGCGGCATCCGCTTGCGGACGTCGCGGCCAAGACCGCCGCTCCGATCGGCGCAGCCTTCACATTCCTTGCCCTTTTGACTGGATCACTGTGGGGCCGGCCGATGTGGGGCACCTATTGGGAATGGGATGCGCGGCTGACCTCGGTGCTGATCCTGTTCCTGATGTATCTCGGCCTGATGGCGCTATGGCGCGCGGTTGAGGATCCCTCGCGCGCCGCGCGCGCCGCCGCGGTGCTGACGCTGGTCGGCTCGGTCAACATCCCTATCATCAAGTTCTCGGTCGACTGGTGGAATACGCTGCATCAGCCGGCCTCGGTTATCCGCATGGGTGGCTCGACACTCGACCGCTCGTTTCTGATCCCCCTGCTGGTGATGGCGATTGGATTTACGCTGCTGTTCCTGACGCTGCATATCGCGGCGATGCGGAATGAGATCCTGCGCCGACGCGTGCGCACCTTGCAGATGCTGCAAGCCAGCAAGTCGGCGGCGTGACGATCATGACGCTCGGTCCTTATGCCTCTTTCATCGTGACCTCCTATGTATCGGTCGCAACCGTGGTTGTGGCGCTCATTGTCTGGGTGATCGTGGACTACCGTCGTCAGAAGGCGCGCCTGCGCGGCCTTGAAGCCGCGGGCGCTATCAGGCGATCGGGGCGCAGCACTGCGGAGGTTCAATGACCGACCCCGCAATTCCGTCGGCCACACCGAAGCGACGCTGGCTGATGGCGCTGCCGCTCGTCGTCTTTGCCGCGCTGGCACTCTTGTTCTGGTTCCGACTCGGCGACAGCGACATTTCGCGAATCCCCTCCGCGCTGATCGGCCGTGCCGCGCCTACAACCACGTTACCGCCGCTGTCCGACCTCATGGCGGAGGGCAAGCCGGTGCCGGGGATCGACCCCGCAACCTTCGTGGGCAAGGTCAGTCTTGTGAATGTCTGGGCGTCCTGGTGCGTCCCCTGCCATAGCGAGGCGCCGCTGCTGACCGAGTTCGCCAAGGACCGGCGCGTGCAATTCGTCGGTATCAACTACAAGGACGCCCCCGAGAACGCCCGCCGCTTCCTCGGCCGCTACGGCAACCCGTTCGACGTCGTCGGCGTCGACAGCCATGGCAGGGCCTCCATCGAGTGGGGCGTCTACGGCGTGCCCGAAACCTTCGTGGTCGCGCGCGACGGCACCATAGCCTACAAGCTGGTCGGGGAAATCACGCCCCAAAATATCGAAGCGGTACTGAAGCCGGAAATCGAAAAGGCCCTCAGGGCGGGCTCGTAACATCGCTTTGTCGTCGCGGCGAAGACTCCGCGAGAATATTAAGGGCATTTATCCACCATTCATTTGACGGCCATGCCGCCGCCGCAAATTCCCAGCTAACTTGGCGTCGCCAGCAAACACCCGCTCAGGGAGGTTTTCATGCGCCGTTACACGCTCGCCTCGATCACCACCGCCGTTCTTGCGCTCGGCCTGCTTGCTTCCTCACCATCGATGGCCCAGTCGTTTCAGCCCGCTCCCCACTCCGACAGGATGGCGCCGGCGGGGAAGACAGCGCCTGCCAGCAAGATGGCGCCCGCGAAATCCGACGCGGAGAAGCTCGACATCAACACCGCGACCAAGGAAGAACTGATGGCCTTCAAGGGCATCGGCGACAAGTATTCCGACAAGATCATCGCCGGCCGTCCCTACGCCAAGAAGGACCAGCTCGTCTCCAAGAAGATTCTTCCCGAAGCGACCTACAAGAAGATCTCCGGCCAGATCATCGCCTCGCAACCGAAGTAAATCACGCCTTTGTTGCAGAAGGCTCTCGCAAGCCGCGAAGGATGAAAGCGTTTAGCCTTTCCCGATATCCCCTTCCCTCGCGTCGCTGGCCTCGAGCGTGGCGGGCTCCAGCTGATAGCGTTTGGTCAACGGCATCTGCATCATCGCGAAGATCATGGTGAGTGGGACCGCGCCGAAAACCTTGAAGTTGACCCAGACATCCGTGCTTTGGGTACGCCAGATGAATTCGTTCAGGATTGCCATCGCGAAAAAGAACAGCGCCCAGCGCAACGTTAACAGCCGCCAACCGCGCGGCGTCAGATTGAACACCTGATCGAACATGATCGCGATGAAGGAGCGGCCGAACAGCAACCCGCCGCCGAGCACGCTTGCGAACAGCCCGTATATGATGGTCGGCTTCACCTTGATGAAGGTTTCGTCGTGCAGCACCAGCGTCAGCGTACCGAACACGATGACGATGATGCCGGTGACCAGCGCCATCAGCGGGATATGCCGCGTCACCGCATAGGACGCGATCATCGCGGCCATGATCGCCACCATGAACGCAGCCGTTGCGACGAACAGGTTAAACTTCGCATTGGCAGCAAAGAACACCAGCAGCGGACCGAGTTCGGTAGCAAGCTTAAACAGCGGGTGTGGTTGCGACTTGTTCATCGTCCTGCCTGTTGTGACCGTCTTCATCCGCCAAAAACGGATGGTCCTGTATTCCGAACGTTTTCGGTATTCCCCGGTATTGCGGGCACGATAAAAACTAAGCCTCGATCCCTGCGACCGCACGCGCGAAATCGCGTGCGGTAAACGGCGCGAGATCCTCCACCCCTTCGCCCACCCCGATGAAATGCACGGGCAGTTTATGCTTCTCCGCGAGCGCCACCAGAATGCCGCCGCGCGCGGTGCCGTCCAGCTTGGTCATCACGAGCCCGGTGACGCCGGCGATGCGATGAAACGCCTCGACTTGCGACAGCGCGTTCTGTCCGACAGTAGCGTCCAGCACAAGCAGCACGACATGCGGGGCCGACGCGTCGACCCTCCGGATGACACGAACCATCTTTTCCAGTTCGTCCATCAGTTCCGACTTGTTCTGCAGGCGGCCCGCCGTGTCGATCAGCAGCACATCGCGCTTCTCGTTCCGCGCCGCGGTCAGCGCGTTGAACGCCAGACTGGCCGAATCCGACCCTTGCGCGCCTGCGATGACCGGCGATCCGGTCCGCTCACCCCAGACCTTCAATTGCTCGATCGCCGCAGCCCGAAACGTGTCGCCGGCCGCCATCATCACCCTGCGGCCCTCAGCGGACAATTTCGCCGCAAGCTTGCCGATAGTCGTCGTCTTGCCGGAGCCGTTGACGCCCACCACCAGAATTACGAAGGGCTCTAACGTGTCGTCGATGACCAGCGGCCGCGCCACCGGAGCAAGGACCTTTTCTACTTCGGTCGCGACGACCGCCTTCACCTCATCGGCGGAAATCGCCTTGTCGTAGCGCCCCTCGCCGACCGCCTCCGCGATCCGTTCGGCGACCGCGGTTCCAAGATCGGCGCGCAGCAGCACGTCCTCGATGTCGTCGAGCATGGCGCGGTCGAGCTTGCGCTTGGTGACAAGATCAGCCACTGCGGTCCCAAGCGAAGTCGAAGTCCGCTTGAGGCCGCCGGACAGCCTACGCCACCAGCTTTGTTTCGGTTTGTCCTCGGTGCTGTCGCTCATTATGGAGGTGTGTTAGCCGTTTCGACCTGCGAGCGAAAGGGTTGAGCGGCCCGATGCCAAAAAGCTGCGATTTTCGGACAATCCGATGATACCGCGATCGGATTTAAACAGCATGATCCCAAAAAATGGTGGCCGGTTTTCGGATGAGGCCATGCCGACATCGGAATTAAAGTGAGCCATGGATACAGCACAGCCGACGCCGGAGGAAATCCAGGCCCGCGTGCTCCACCGCGACGGGTTGATGCTGGTGATCGACAAGCCGGCCGGCATCCCCGTACATCGCGGCCCCAAGGGCGGCGCCAATCTCGAAGCGTCGTTCGATGCGCTGCGGTTCGGCCTGCCGCGACCGCCGGTGCTTGCCCATCGGCTTGACCGCGACACATCGGGCTGTCTGGTACTCGGACGCCATCGCAAGGCGACGGCTTCGCTCGGCTTGCTATTCAAGCACGGCAAGATCTCAAAAACCTACTGGGCCGTGGTCGAGGGCGGCCCTGCCGAGGACGAAGGCACCGTCGACATTCCGCTCGGGCGGCTGAACGAAGAACGCGGCTGGTGGCAGAAACCGGATCCGAGCGGGCTGCCGTCGGTCACGAAATGGAAAGTGCTGGGGCGATCTCCACTTAATATCGTCCCTTCTGAGGGAGAGGTCGAACGCGAAGCGTGCAGGAGCGAAGTAAACTCAAGCGGCTGTGAGGCTGCAGTTCACCCCTTTCCCGAATCCACCCCCACAAAGGGAAATGGAGTTCAGTTCACCTGGCTGTCGCTGGAGCCGGTGACCGGCCGCACCCATCAACTGCGCGTCCATTGTGCGGCGATGGACTGGCCGATCGTCGGCGACACCATTTACGGAACCGAGGCTAGTTTACGCCGCCTGCGAAACGAACAATACATCCCGCGTTTCGGCGAGCCTAGCCTTCACCTGCATGCGCGCGAGATCGCGATTCCCCTTTCGAAGAACAAGCCGCCTGTCGTGGTCACTGCGCCGGTGCCATCGCATTTGCACGCGTTGCTCAAGGTCTGCGGTTGGAACGGGCAGTAAAAGTAAAGGCCGACTGGCAGTGGGCTGCCCGGTCAACGGCCAAGTTCTGTGCATTCCTGGCCGGGTGAGACCTCCAGCGCCGATGACGGCAGGCTGGCTATAGCTCCACGGGAACTCGTCGCGGGACGAAACCACGACAATTCACCTTGAATCCGTCGCGTTCCTGCTTCATATGATAGCACGACCTTGAAAGATATCAGGTCACTGCGAGCCGCGTGTTCTGAGCCCGTCCGACGGTTTCTGGCTTGCCCTTTCTCTAGCTAACCTCATCGACGCCCCAAACACGCGGGTGTCACAGACGCCCTGGTACGCTCCGGCCGATGTGGCCCGGGCGCCTGGTCGCTTAATGGAAAGAAACAGCCTTTTGTCTACCTTTCAGGATTTCGGCCTTGCCGATCCGATTTTGCGTGCGCTCGCGGAAGAAAACTATCTGACGCCCACGCCCATCCAAGCTCAAACCATTCCTCTTGCCCTTGCGGGACGCGACATTGTCGGGATTGCCCAGACTGGCACCGGCAAGACGGCGGCCTTCGCGCTGCCGATCTTGCATCGGCTGCTGCAGAATCGCATCAAGCCGCAATCCAAGAACTGCCGGGTTCTGGTGCTCAGCCCAACGCGCGAGCTTTCGGGCCAGATCCTCGAAAACTTCAACGCCTACGGCCGTCACATGCGCCTGACTTCAGCTCTCGCGATCGGCGGCGTCCCGATGGGACGGCAGGTCCGCTCTGTCATGCACGGCGTCGACGTCATGGTCGCTACGCCAGGACGCTTGCTCGATCTCGTTCAAAGCAACGGGTTGAAACTCGGCCAGGTCGAATTTCTCGTGCTGGACGAAGCCGATCGCATGCTCGACATGGGCTTCATCCACGACATTCGCAAAGTCATCGCCAAGCTGCCGATGAAGCGGCAAACGCTGCTTTTCTCGGCCACCATGCCAAAAGACATCGCAGAGCTCGCCAACCAGATGTTACGCGATCCGGCTCGCGTCGCGGTAACACCGGTCGCCTCGACCGTGGACCGCATCGCCCAACGCATCATCCAAGTCGATCATGCCAACAAGTCCGCGTTCCTGGCCCAGCTCCTGAAGCAGGAGCCGGTCGACCGGGCGTTGATCTTTACGCGAACCAAGCACGGCGCCGACAAGGTCGTGAAAAGCCTTGCCAAGTCCGGCATCAGGTCTGATGCGATCCACGGCAACAAATCGCAGAACCATCGCGAGCGCGTGCTGGCGGCGTTCCGAACCGGCGAGATCCGGACGCTGGTTGCGACCGACATCGCGGCGCGGGGCATCGACGTTGACGGGATCAGCCACGTCGTCAATTTCGACCTCCCGAATGTCCCGGAGACTTACGTCCATCGCATTGGCCGCACCGCGCGCGCAGGCACCGAAGGCGCGGCGATCTCACTGGTCGCCGGAGCAGAAGAAATGGCCTATCTCCGCGATATCGAGAAACTGATCCGCGTGGTGCTGCCAAGAGAAGACCGCCGGACACCGGGGCAGCGCGAGACCGCGCCGGTTCAGCAACAGCCTCGCAGCGGACGCCCCGCACCCCACGGTCATGCGACCAGAGCGGACGCCGCCGCTCCCGGCGCAAAAAGCCCGCGCCGTCGCCGCCGTAATGGCAAGGGGACGCCGCAAACGAACCGCCGATCGGAAACCGCCCGGCAAGAGCCCTCCCGTTCATCACAGGGGAGCAAGGCCGACGGGATGCAGGGGGTTGCGTTCCTGCATCGCAAAAGTCGGCCGGCGCGCCTTAAATCCAACCAGCCGCCTCAGCGCTAGCGGGTGAATGTGACGTTTGCTATCCACTCGCGGCAAGTCGATAAGAGAATGCCGATCCAGAGATCATTTGCAGGACTCCTGTCCAGGACTCCTGCCCGACGGATGCAAATGCTAGAATCGCAAGACCAGAGCGGGCGAGCAAGTAGCGGTTTTCCGGCCCTTCCCGCTTATCAGAATATAGGAATCGATCACGGTCATGGTTTTGGATCGCTTCGATCCGCCATCCTCGTGATCTAGTGAACCGCCACTCGATCCGGAGAAACTCATGGCGAAAGAAGAACTGATCCAGTTCGAAGGACTGGTTACCGAAATTCTGCCTGACGCCCGCTATCGGGTGCAGCTCGATGCCGGACACGAAATCGTTGCCTATACCGCCGGCAAGATGAAAAAAAATCGGATCAAGACGCTGGCCGGCGACCGCGTCACCATCGAGATGTCACCCTACGATCTGGAGAAGGGGCGTCTGATCTTCCGGCACAAGGACGAGCGTCCCGGTGGCCCGCCGCGCAGCGGCCCACCGCGCGGTGGCCAGTTTCGCCGCAGATAACCCTTTCTCGGCGTGGGAAAGACCGCTCGCCGATAGGGGCCAAAGGCCCGGCGACGCACCTTTAAAAAATCCTGCACGTCAGGATTGTTTCGGAGCTTACCTTCGAATAATATAGGGTTAGCGATTTTCGGCCGGACGACATTAGCTACCACCGGTATAGCCGGTTTAGACGCTGACGACCCTTCCAAAAATCCAATCTCACCAGCCCGCCAAAAGCGGGCTTCGACATACGTACTTGATAAAGGGACTACCCGTGAGCATGGGAACCGTGAAGTGGTTTAACGCAACCAAGGGCTACGGCTTCATTCAACCTGACGATGGCGGCAACGACGTGTTCGTTCACATCAGCGCGGTTGAGCGTGCCGGACTCGGAACGCTGCGTGAAGGACAGAAGATCAGCTACGAAATCGTCGCTGATCGCCGTTCTGGAAAATCTTCAGCCGACAATCTCCGCGCGGCTGGTTAGGCAGCGACCTGCTCCTGTTGATAACCAAAAGATCACATCAGAAAAAAGGCCGCGCCCTCAGCGCGGCCTTTTTTGGTTTGTGGCGATACCTTGGAGTTTTCGCGTAACTTCAATTGGTCGGGCAAGAAGGAAAATTGCCCGAGGGCGGCGGGGGATAGATGACGCAGCTGAACTTACGCGGGCGGGTATAAGTGGTGTCGCTCAGCTTGATGCCGGCCTGCGAGATGACGTAGCCGACGATTGGCTGATAGAGGTAGCTGACCTCGCTGAAGATCAGGTACTGATTTGGGAGCACGTTGCCCGACGAATCACGCCCGATGAGCCCCGAGGGAATGCCGACTGTTGACCCTGTACCTCGCGGTGCTTTACCCTGGCTCCATTGCACCCGCGCCACCGAAGACGCAGGATCGATATACAACTCCGAAATCGTGGCCTGAACCGGTTCCGAGGGATAGGGCCACATGATGCCATAGCTGGCAGCAAAAAAATTCGTCACGTCGGCATCGTTAACCGCCCTGGACTGCGAGGTGAGATCGGACAATGTCCGCGCGACCAGCGTGACCTTGCGATTGATCGCCACGCCTGATGACACCTCGATGGTCCCGAACAGCATCACCAGCATCATCGGCACGATAATCGCAAACTCGGTCGCTGCCATGCCGCGCGAATCCCGCCGCAGCGCTGCGGCCGTACGTTTGAGGCAAGACCGGATACTCGAGCCATTTCCATTCCGATAGAATCGGAACGAGGCCCCAGATTCTTGTTTTGACGCGTTGTCTTCACGCGAACCGGTATCCACTTCGCTCGAAAACACTCTCAACATCAGCTTCACATTCTCAATTCGCATACACTGCCGTTTCCCGCATACCGATCATCAGGATGATGGTGTCGGGGCCGGATAGGGCTCGTTCTTGAAGGCGGCCGTCGCCGACAGCAGCCGTTTGCTGCCGCTCAGGTTGGCGAGATTGTAGCCCAGTCCGGTGACATACAGCGGCCACTGATAGAACAGCCTCACAACGACAATGTCCCCCGGGCCACCCGGATTGTATTGGGTGTTATCGACGAAGTTTCCTCCCGAGATCGGATCGGAGATCGTCACGCTCCCGAAACCGGAGGGATAGCTCTGGACATCGACAAAGATTCCGTTCTCACAGTCGAACAGACTACCGGCGTACTTGCAGACGATGTTGGCCTTGAAGCTTTGTTTTGTGAGATTGCTGATCTGCGCCTGACCGGTCATGATCGCGCGCGCGGAGTCCTGCAAGGCGGTCTCAAGGCTCTGGCTCGCAAAAAACACCAATCCTGTCTCGATGATCGCGAACAGGAGCGCGAAGAACAGCGGTGCGACGAGAGCAAACTCCACCGCCGCGGACCCGCGCTGATTGCCGCGAAAACGAGCCGCGCTTACGGCTGTGGACCTGAGGCGGAGAAACGGCGACATCGTGAAATCCTTGCACACGGCGGGATTTATCTACCGTCAAGGACTAGCCGAAACTGATTGTTGAAGTGTTTCGTCAGATAGAAGCAGAATGCCCCTCGCCGTATACCAGATATTAACCGATTCAGGATCGGTGAAGCAGTGCTGCTGCCAGCAGAGCTGGAAGCCAGTCATCAATCGGCGTTCTTATTTTGTGGAGGTGCCGCCTGCCTGCGAACTCAGATTGCTGGCCTGGTCCATTGTCGCCTTGAAGTAAGCGGTGCTGTCCCCGAGGGTGACCCGCTTCTGGCAAATCGGCATGCAGCTATACGATTCACGCTCCAGGCCGCGATAGACCGTCACCACCTGATCGCTCGGCCCTTCGACCTGAATGACGCGATCGACCAGAATGCTTCCAGCGCGGTCCATCGCAATCACGTTGGTTGCGCCATAACCCTTACCGGTCACGACAACGAGGCCGCCAGGCTGTAGAGTAACGTCGGCAATTAGCGGGTTACCGACCACAATCGTCGCGATATGCCCGGGCAGCCTGACCAGCTTCGCCTGGTCGACATTGACGGAAATCGGATCACTGGTCACTTCGGCGGGAGCCGCCACCGGACCAAGCAAAATTGCCGCTGCGAGTGACATGCCGATGACCGAAGCAGGCGAAGGGCCGCGCAGGGACTTAAACCACATACTCTACTCCGGAACGCACAGGGGCCGAAAAGGACGATGCCAACACTGCCGGCCATGACATGAAATTTGCCGTTAATTGATGAATGAACTGCAAACGCGTACCAGGGGAACGTGCCGGCCTCGCTTTCGGACGGAAGGCGATCTGCAAAAGCAGCCGCCGCGAACATGCTCCAGCGCGACTTCTAAGTAGAACGCATTTTTATAAATCTCCTTTAAATATAAATTCACTCTGAGACACACACAGCCGGTTATGACTCTGTTTTATTCAATCAAATTAACTGCGCTGCAATTCTCCCCGCTTACGGTGACGACATGGTCACGGTGCTGAGAACGCCGTTAGGACCAGGTAGTTCGACAGCCACGTGAACACATGGAGCCAGTTATGAAGAGCCTTTTTTCCCGTTTTCTGAAGGATGAGTCCGGCGCGACCGCCATCGAATATGGCCTGATCGCCGCCGGCATTGCCGTCGTGATCATCGCCGCCGTCAACGCGCTCGGAACCAAGCTGAACACCACGTTCACGAACGTCACCAGCAATATGAAGTAAGCGAAACCTTCCGGTTTTGCGATCGAAAAGGTCCCGGCATGCCGGGACCTTTTCTGTTCCTACTTCCCTTCTTTTTCGCGCAGCCACGATCATGTCCAGACCTTCCGTACCCAAGACGCATTCTTCGCCCTATGATGAGCCAACGAAACGGGCGATCCAAACCATTTGCATGGCACTCACCATCGCCGTCATTGCCATTGCAGCCAGAATTATCGCTGTATGGCCATGACCTTTCTCATTTCCAGAATGTTCACATCGGACGGCTACGATCGGACTCCATAACGGATTACGCCGTAGAGGAAATCGGGACTGGTATCTCCATGGCACTCGATGTCGCACGATTGCTGTTATTCCCCGCTTTGATGGCGTTCGCGGCCGCGAGCGATCTGCTTACCATGACGATCTCGAATCGAGTCTCGTTGCTTTTGGTAGCCGGCTTTCTCGTGATGGCTCTCCTGAGCGGCATGGGACTTCACGAGATGCTATCCCATGCGGGAGCGGGGCTGGCGGTTCTCGTTGTGGCCTTCTCCTGTTTTGCGATGGGTTGGATCGGCGGCGGCGACGCCAAGGTGGCCGCAGCGGCCGCCCTCTGGTTCGGCTTCGGACATACGCTGGAGTACCTCGTCTATGCTTCCCTACTCGGCGGAGTTCTAACGCTATCGCTGCTCCAGTTCCGGCAATGGCCCTTGCCGGCATTGCTTTGCAGTCAAGACTGGCTTCTCCGACTGCACGGCAGGGATACGGGAATTCCCTATGGCATCGCGCTCGCCTTTGCCGCTCTGCTGATTTATCCGGAAACCGACTGGATACGTGCGGTCGATCTGACGCGCTTTGGTTTCCAGTGATCGCGCACAAGCAACATCTCATTAACGCGATTTAGATACGCCTCATTAACCATGCTTTGACGAATAAATGTTCAACTCCCGTGACGGCGACGCAAGCGCGGCGCCGTAACGTGGAAAATCAAGCGCATGAATACCGCACGCATTGTCGTTCTGACTATCGCAGTCGGCGCTGGCGGCCTCGCCGCCTACCTCGCGAGCGGATCCGACAAGAAACCCGAACCCGCTCAGACGGTACAACTCCCGACCGTCGACGTCCTGGTTGCGAAGTCCGACATCCCGCTCGGTCAGGCGGTCACCGCAAGCGACGTGACGTGGCAGACCTGGCCAGCAGATAGCGCCAGTAGCAGCTTCATTCGCCGCGACCGACGTCCGGACGCCACCACGCAACTCGAGGGGTCGATCGCCCGCTCGCCTTTCATCGCCGGAGAGCCCATTCGCGAACCCAAGCTCGTCAGCGCAAAGGGATCCGGGTTTATGGCGGCAATCCTGCCAACGGGGATGCGCGCGATTTCGACCGAAATTTCGCCGGAGACAGGAGCTGGCGGCTTCATTCTTCCCAATGACCGCGTCGACGTGATCCTCTCGAGGCGGGAGAAAGACTCTGATCATCCGAGCGGGGATTCCGTCAACTCGGAGACCATTCTCAGCAACGTGCGCGTTCTCGCGGTCGATCAGACCATCGAGGAGAAGAACGGGCAAAAGGTCGTGGTCGGCAGGACCGCAACGCTCGAATTGAAACCGGAGCAGGCGGAGACGCTGGCGCGGTCGCGCCAGATGGGAACGCTGTCGCTCGCGCTGCGCAGCCTCGCCGACGCCAATGCCCCGGAAAGTGACACCGATGATCGGAGGCGCGACAGCGTCAATGTCGTCCGTTACGGCGTTCCGTCTCAGACCACCGTACAGAGGTAATGAGGACGCCCGTCATGGAATGGACGACAAAACCCACATCAGTACGGGCCTTTGTGTCACGGTCATTCGCCTTCGCGGCAATTGGCGCTTTCACGCTGAACCCGGCGCTGACGCCGGTGTTCGCGAGCGATTACCCCGTGTCCGCCGCAACGGCCGGCGCAAAGATGTCCGCGCAATCTCTCTCGCTCGGTATCGGCAAGTCGGTGGTGGTGGATTTGCCCCGCGACGTGAAGGACGTTCTGGTCGCCGACCCGAAGATCGCAAATGCCGTGGTGAGGTCAGCGCAACGCGCCTACATCATCGGCGCGGCAGTCGGCCAAACCAACATCATATTCTTTGATAGCAGCGGCCAGCAGATCTCGGCTTACGATATCGCGGTCACGCGCGACCTGAACGGCTTGCGCGCCGCGCTCAAGCAGCTTTTGCCGAACGCCGCTATCAAGGTCGATGGCTTGGGCGACGGAGTCATGCTCTCAGGATGGGTGTCGAGCCCGATCGAAGCGCAACAGGCCGGCGATCTCGCCGCACGCCTCGCCGACGGCGCACAGAAAGTCGTCAACAATATCGCCGTCCGCGGTCGCGACCAGGTCATGCTCAAGGTCACGGTCGCCGAAGTCGCTCGCACCATCATCAAGCAGATGGGCATCGACCTCACCGCCAACATGAACTACGGCACCGCGGTCGTGAACTTCAGCAATTCGAATCCGTTCACCGCTCTCGGTAGGCCGCTTGTAACTGGAAATGGTCTTACCGGATCCTCCGGCCTGACAAATCTCCTGCCCGGGCAGGCCGGCTATCCCGGGGTGGTCCCGAGCGTACAGGCTACGCTTCGCGCCATGGAAAGCGCAGGTGTGATCCGGACGCTCGCCGAGCCGAACCTCACCGCGATATCCGGTGAGTCGGCAACGTTCGTCTCGGGAGGCGAGTTTCCCATTCCAGCGGGCTATTCATGCGATCCCGCAACCCGGGTCTGCCTGACGCAGATCAGATTCAAGAAGTTCGGCATCTCGCTGAATTTCACGCCGGTGGTGCTGACCGAAGGCCGGATCAGCCTGCGGGTGATGACCGAGGTTTCGGAACTGTCGAGCGAGAACTCGATGACAATAACCCAGACAATCGGCAACTCACTCACCGTCCCATCGATAAGAACCCGGCGCGCGGAAACGACACTGGAGATTCCGTCCGGCGGCTCGATGGCGATGGCCGGCCTGATCCAGGAGCAGACCAAGCAGGCCATCAACGGCTTGCCTGGACTCACCCAGTTGCCGGTCCTCGGATCGCTGTTCCGCAGCCGCGACTATGTCAACGGACAGACCGAACTGGTGGTCCTCGTAACTCCCTATGTGGTGCGCGCCGTCGCACAAAAGGATTTGTCGCGGCCTGATGACGGCTTCGCCGACGCATCCGACCCGCAGTCCGACCTCCTGGGAAGCATCAACCGCATCTACGGCGCTCCGGGTCGTGCCGAACCCGCGCGTAACTATCGCGGCACTTACGGCTTCATCACCGACTGAGGCTGGCAAGGAACGAAACGATGACATCCGCAGATTCCGCCGAACGCCGCAACCTTCGCATGGCCGTCCTCGTCGCCGGCCTTACCGCCGCGCTGGGCGCCTGCACTCATACGGGTCCGGTGGAAACCACCGCGAGCATTCCGAACGATTATCGCTTACGGCATCCTATCGCGATCCAGGAAACCGACCAAACCGTCAATATCTTCGTCGGCAACACACGAGGCGGCCTGACGGCTCCGCAGCGCGCAGATGTCATCGGGCTTGCGAGCGTCTGGCTCCGCGAGGGAACCGGCGCCATTATCGCTGAGGTACCCACGGGCACCAGCAATGCCCGGGCGGCGGCAGATTCATTCAAAGAGGTGCGTTCGCTGTTGAACGCAGCCGGGGTGCCGCCACGCGGGATCATCGTCCGGCAATACCACCCCGCCGATCCGCGCCTGTTCGCAACCATTCGCCTGACCTACCCGCGAATCGGCGCCGTGGCAGGCCCGTGCGGTGTCTGGCCTGACGATCTCGGCCCTTCGATCAAGAACAGGGGCTATCTCGATAACAAGCCTTACTGGAATTTTGGGTGCGCCGCTCAGCGCAACCTTGCATCGATGATCGACAATCCATCGGACCTCGTCCAGCCGCGGCCCGAAACTCCGCCCTACACGGCTCGCCGCACCGAAGGTTTCGAAAAGTATCGCAAGGGCATGACCACCGCGACGGACTATCCCGAAGCCGAAAAAGCCAAACTCAGCGACACAGCCAAATGATCAGTTACGCTCGCCAGGACGCAGACTCGACCACATCCCCTCCGCCGGGGGCGGAAGATCATATTGCACCGGCGCCGCGTGTATCGGTGCAGGTCTTTTGCGAGACGATGGAAACAGCGTCGGCAGTTCAAGCCGCCGGCGAGGATCGCCGGCTGGCCAAGGCTCACCTCAAGATCCAGATGGGCGGCATGGCCGCTGCGGTGGAAGCCTATCGGTCGGCGCCGACACCGAACGTCATCATTCTCGAGACCGAAGAGCGCGGCGACATTCTGACGGCACTCGACCACCTTGCGACCGTGTGCGACGCAGGCACGCGCGTTATCGTGATCGGCCGCGTCAACGACGTGACGCTGTATCGCGAGTTGGTCAAGCGCGGCGTCAGCGATTATGTCATCGCGCCCATCGCTCCCATCGACATCGTACGCTCCGTTTGCGGCTTGTTTTCAGCCCCGGAAGCGAAAGCGGTCGGCCGGGTCATCGCAATTGCCGGCGCCAAAGGCGGCGTCGGCGCCTCGGCGATTGCCCATAATGTCGCCTGGGCTATTGCACGCGATCTGGCGCTCGATTCCGTTGTCGCCGACCTCGACCTCGCTTTCGGTACCGCTGGGCTGGACTTCAATCAGGACCCATCTCAAGGAATCGCCGACGCCGTCTTTTCGCCGGACCGTATCGACACCGCTTTCGTCGATCGCCTGTTGTCGAAATGCACCGATCACCTCAGTCTACTCGCCGCGCCGGCGACGCTGGACCGCATCTATGACTTCGGGACGGAGGCATTCGATTCGACCCTTGATACGCTGCGGGCGACGATGCCCTGCATTGTGCTCGATATACCGCATCAATGGTCGGGCTGGACCAGGCGAGCCCTGATCGGAGCGGACGATATCCTCATCGTCGCGACACCCGATCTCGCCAGCCTTCGCAACACAAAAAACCTGTTCGACCTGCTCAAGGCCGCGCGGCCGAACGATCGACCTCCACTGTATTGCCTCAACCAGGTCGGGGTTCCAAAGCGACCGGAAATCAGCGCCAGTGAATTCGCCAAGGCCATTGAAAGCCAGCCGATCGTCAGCATCCCGTTCGACCCGCAGATGTTCGGGTCGGCCGCGAACAACGGCCAGATGATCGCGGAGATCGCGCCGAGCCATCGCACTACCGAAATGTTCCTGCAGATCGCCCAACGCCTGACCGGCCGCGGCGAAGCGAAAAAACCGAGAAAATCGTTCCTGCCGCCATTCATCGAGAAGTTGCGGGCAAAATAAGTCTTTGCGTGGAGTACCGTCGTGTTTGGCAAGCGTAGCGGACCAGAGGATAACGCCCGGAAGCTGGCGGGCCTGACGGAGATCACACCGCCCGCCCCGCTTGCGCAAACGTCTACGGAAATCGCTCCGCCCAAAGTCTCCTCACCGCAGCTCGCGCCAACACGCCCGGCGACCCAAACGCCGACCATCGATACCCGCCGGTCAGACACCTATTACCAGGTCAAGGCCACCATTTTCGGCGCGCTGATCGAGGCCATCGATCTCGCTCAGCTCGCCAAGCTCGACGGCGAATCCGCGCGCGAGGAAATTCGCGACATCGTCAACGAGATCATCGCGATCAAGAATATCGTGATGTCTATCGCCGAGCAGGAAGAACTGCTTGACGACATCTGCAACGACGTTCTCGGTTATGGCCCGCTCGAGCCGCTCCTGTCCCGCGACGATATCGCAGACATCATGGTCAATGGCGCCGGCACGGTCTTCATCGAAGTCGCAGGAAAAATCCAGCGAACCGGAATCCGGTTTCGCGACAACCAGCAACTATTGAACATCTGTCAGCGCATCGTCAGCCAGGTTGGCCGGCGGGTCGACGAATCCTCGCCGATATGCGATGCGCGTCTTGCCGACGGATCCCGCGTCAACGCCATCGTCCCGCCACTCGCGATTGACGGGCCCGCGCTGACGATCCGCAAGTTCAAGAAGGACAAGCTGACCCTCGACCATTTGGTGAAGTTCGGCGCCATCACCCAGGAAGGCAGCACGATCCTTCAAATTATCGGTCGGTGCCGTGCCAATGTGCTGATCTCGGGCGGCACCGGCTCCGGCAAGACCACGCTGCTAAACTGCCTCACCAACTATATCGACCACGACGAGCGCATCATCACCTGCGAGGACGCGGCCGAGCTTCAGTTGCAGCAACCGCACGTCGTTCGGCTCGAAACCCGTCCGCCGAACATCGAGGGCGAGGGTCAGGTCATGATGCGCGACCTGGTCCGCAACTGTCTGCGCATGCGACCCGAACGCATCATCGTCGGCGAGGTTCGCGGACCGGAAGCGTTTGACCTGCTGCAGGCAATGAACACAGGCCATGACGGCTCGATGGGCACGTTGCACGCGAACAATCCGCGCGAAGCGCTATCGCGCTGCGAGTCGATGATCACAATGGGCGGCTTTTCGCTGCCTTCGCGTACAATCCGCGAGATGATCTGCGCCTCGATCGATATCATCATCCAGGCCGCACGGCTGCGCGACGGCTCGCGGCGCATCACTCACATTACCGAGTTGATGGGGATGGAGGGCGAAACCATCATCACCCAGGATATCTTCGTCTACGACTTGCTTGGCGAGGATGCCAACGGCAACGTGATCGGCCGGCACCGTTCGACGGGAATCGGCCGGCCGCGATTTTGGGAACGCGCGCGGTACTATAACGAGGAGAAGCGGCTCGCAGCCGCGCTCGATGCGTCGGAAGTCAAGGTCGAGATCTGAGGACGCGCGCTCATGAGCTTGCAGACATTGGCCTTGGCATTCATGGCTGCAACCGCAGTGGGCGGCGTCGCATGGGTTTTCCTGTATCCGACGCTGTCGGGCGAGGTGAAGGCGGAGAAGCGCCGGGCCGCGTTCGCGCGAACCAATCCGGATATCCGACAAGTCGATAGAACCCAGCGCTCGCGCCGCGAGCAGATCGAGGGATCGCTACGGGAAATCGAGCAACGCCAAAAACGCGACAGAAAAGTCACCCTCAACCATCGCATCACACAGGCGGGCCTGTCATGGTCGAAGGAGAAGTTTCTGATCGTTTCCGGCATTTTCGCCCTGATCTGTTTCGCCGTTCCAATGATTTGGGGAGCCGGACCGATTGCGGCGGTCGGCCTGGCATTCGCGGCAGGCTTCGGCGTGCCGCGCTGGCTCCTCGGATTTCTCAAGAAACGTCGGGAGACTGAGTTCCTGCGGGCTCTTCCCGATGCGGTGGACGTGATCGTCCGCGGCATCAAGGCCGGCTTGCCGCTGTTTGAATCGCTCAAGGTCGTCGCCGCCGACTCGCCGGAGCCGTTAAAAAGCGAATTCCGAGCCATCATCGAAACACAGGCGATCGGCATGCCACTCGGCGAGGCCTGTTCGCGATTGTTCGAACGCATGCCGGTGCCGGAAGCGAACTTTTTCGGGATCGTGATCTCGATCCAGCAGAAATCGGGCGGCAATCTGTCGGAAGCACTCGGCAACCTGTCCAAGGTGCTGCGCGACCGCAAGAAGATGGCCGAGAAAATCCAGGCCATGTCGATGGAGGCCAAGGCGTCCGCCGCGATCATCGGCTCGCTGCCTCCGCTCGTCATGCTGCTGGTCTATCTATCCACGCCTGACTACATCGCGATGCTGTGGACCCATCCCACCGGGCGGCTGATGCTGGCCGGCTCCGTGCTGTGGATGTCGGCCGGCATCTACGTGATGAAGAAAATGATCAATTTCGATTTCTGACGGTGCAACATGCTCGAGTTCCTGATCGAGAAATTCCACGACCCGCGGTTCATGACGATGGTCCTCGCCGCCATCGCCGCCAGCGCCACCATCTACACGCTGGTCACGCCTTTTCTTGCGACGGATGGCTTTACCAAGCGGATGAAGGCCGTCGCCAGCGAGCGCGAGCGCATTCGGCAGCGGGAGCGCGAGCGGCTCGCGAAATCCGAAAAGGTCTCTCTTCGTCAAGCACCGAAGCAGTTCATCTCGAAGATCGTGGACGATCTCAATCTTGGGAAGTGGGTGGCTCAGGAGGCCGCACGCGAAAAACTCGTCATGGCTGGTTATCGCGGTCAGGCTCCTTACGTCACCTTTCTATTCTTCCGCATGGTCACCCCGATCGTGATGCTGATCGGAGCGATCACCTACGTTTTTCTGCTATCGCACACGCAGCACTCCACCCCTATCAAGATCGGCATCTGCATCGGTGCGGCGTTTTTGGGCTTGCAGGCGCCAATGCTGTTTCTGAAAAACGCCATTACCAAGCGCCAGCTCTCGATCAAGCGAGCTTTCCCCGACTCGCTCGATCTGCTGCTGATCTGCATTGAATCCGGCATGTCCATCGAAGTCGCGTTCCGCAAGGTCAGCACGGAGATCGGCAACCAGTCGGTCGCGCTGGCGGAAGAATTTACTCTGACCACAGCAGAACTGTCGTACCTTCAGGATCGCAAGATCGCCTACGAAAATCTGGCGAACCGCACCGGTGTCGAAGGAGTTAAATCGGTGTGTCTCGCACTCCAGCAGTCAGAACGATACGGCACCCCGCTCGCGCAAAGCCTTCGCGTAATGGCGCAAGAAAATCGCGATATGCGCATGAACGAGGCCGAGAAGAAGGCCGCCGCTCTGCCGCCCAAGCTGACGGTCCCGATGATCGTGTTCTTCCTGCCCGTTCTGTTCGTGGTCATTCTCGGACCGAGCGGCATCAAGATCGCAGCGCAAATGCACTGAGGCTTTGCAGAACGGCAGTCTAAGAGACCGGCCCGTCCGACCGTGGATAGCTTTCCGCCCGTGATCTGCGAGAGTCTTGCCTGACCGCATCAGCCGCACCGACCCGAGCGTTGACGCCGCGCCCGAGCATCTGCTTCAGATAGGCCACGTTCGCCGCTGCTTCATCGACGGGCAGATCGGCCTTCACGATACCCTCGGCTTCGTCGAACCGGCCCTGCAATCCGACGACCAGAGCCAGGTTCTGCCGGATCCGGCCATCGACCGGAGCGCCGGCGTAAGCACGACGCAAGGTCTCCTCTGCTTTCGGCAACTCCTTGGTCAGGACATACGACATTCCGAGATTAGACAGCACCGAGGGCTCGTCGGGCACGATTCTGAGCGCGCTCGCGTAATAGCGGCGCGCATCCTCGTGACGGCCGAGCTTGTCGAGCGTCGTCCCCTGGACGGAAAGAATCCGCCAGTCCGGATTCGCCGGCGTGTGCGCCCGGCCGAGAACATCGAAGGCTTGCTGCGACTGCCCGTTGTCAGCCAATGCCCGACCCCAGCTGGCAAGCACCAACTTGTTTCCAGGATTGAGAATCGCGGCTCGTTCCAACACCGCGGCCGCCTGAGCGCGCTGCCCGATGGCGCGCAATGCCGCTCCATATTTCAGGGCCGCGTCGACATCCTTGGGGTTGGCGCGAAACTTCTCGCCATAAAGTTCGGCCACTTGATGCGGATCGGTTTCGGAATTTGTCGCGGATTTCGTGCCTATCGAGCCGGTGACATCACGCATGCCCGCGGTCTGACAGCCGGCAAGACCGGACGCCAGCATTGCCGTTACGGTAGCGGATGCGAGAAGCCTAGCAAGGCACGACTGCTGACGCATGGCACTTTCACTCGCAATTGCGGCTGATCGAAAGTTGGGCCACTTCAGCAATAGACTGTTAACCCTAACGTCTGGTTAACTACTCCGACTGGCGCCAGCGTCGCTTCCGGTTTAACTCTCCCTCTTCCAACGGAATGAGATCACCCACCATGCATCCCGCGTTTGCGACTTCGTCAGCCGAGGCGGCTATTCCGATCATTTTTGTGTCGAAGGCAGCTTGGCAAGCGGCTGACGCAACGCCCGACGGTCCTGCTCGCCGTTTTGCCGAGGCGAGCGGCTTTCTGGCCAAGTCGGGACAGTACCTCGCGCTACCTGCGGCGAACGGCGACATCTCACACATTCTCTTCGGTCTTGGCGAGGAATCAGACCGAACGCGCGATCCCTTTCTGGCGGGCAAGCTGCCGGGTCTGTTGCCGCCCGGCACCTTCCGCTTTGCCAATGCGCCGCGCGATATCCATCTCGCGACACTGGCCTTCGCGCTCGGCAGCTATCGCTTCGATCGCTATCGCAAGGCCGACGCACCCAAAGCGCGTCTGGTGCCGCCCGAGGGCGTCGACATCGCGGCCATCTCGCGGATGGGGGAAGCGGCATCACTTGCCCGCGACCTGATCAATACGCCGGCCAACGACATGGGACCCGAAGAACTTGCGGCAGCGGCTCATCATCTCGCCCAGCGTTTCGGCGGGGAATTCAGTTGCATCATCGGCGACGATCTGAGGCAGCGTAATTTTCCGCTGATCCATGCGGTCGGCATGGCCTCACCGCGCGCGCCGCGCCTGATCGATATCACCTGGGGCGATCCCACGCACCCGAAGGTCACGCTGGTCGGCAAGGGCGTCTGCTTCGATACCGGTGGCGTCGATCTCAAACCCGCCAGCGGCATGCAGATCATGAAGAAGGACATGGGTGGCGCCGCCAATGTGCTCGCTTTAGCGCTGATGGTGATGGATGCGAAGCTAAAAGTCAGGTTGCGCGTGCTGATCCCGGCCGTTGAGAACGCCGTGGCCGGGAACGCATTCCGGCCGCTCGACATCTTTCCGTCGCGCAAGGGACCAACGGTGGAGATCGGCAACACCGATGCCGAAGGCCGACTGGTCCTTGCCGACGCGCTTGCGCTGGCCGACGAAGAGGCACCTGAGCTGCTGATCGATCTCGGAACGCTCACCGGCGCGGCCCGCGTGGCCTTGGGGCCGGACGTGCCGCCGTTCTATACAAACGACGACGCACTGGCGCTCGACATCGCGCGATGCGCGCAGACCGAGAACGATCCGCTGTGGCGGATGCCGCTGTGGCCGGCCTACGGTGCTTGGCTCGATTCCAAGGTTGCCGATATCAATAATGCGCCGTCGGGCGGCTTTGCCGGATCGATCGTATGCGCGCTATTTCTGCAACGCTTTGTCGAGGCGGCGGCGAGCTGGCTTCACGTCGACATCTACGGCTGGACGCCGTCGGCCAAACCGGCGCGTCCGGAAGGCGGCGAATGCCAGGCCGCGCGCGCGATCTACAGACTGCTGAGCAAACGCTATGGATGATCCGCGTCTCACACCGGCCCGGCCGGAGGTCGCCGCCCGCTATCTCGAGGGCAAGATCAATGCGGCGCGCTTCACCGACGGCGAGGAACACGAAGTCGTCGAAGCGGTAGCACCCCTACAGCGCGAGCCTGCGCCGGATGCAATGCTCGAGACCCAAGCGCTGCGCGGTGAACGCGTCACGATCTACGACCACAGTGCCGAAGGCTGGGCCTGGGGCCAGTTGGAAGGCGACGGCTATGTCGGCTGGCTCCCGGACCGCACGCTTGCAAGGCCCGGCGCAGCACCGACGCACAAGGTCATAGCCCTGCGGACGTTTGCGTTTCCCGGACCGTCGATCAAACTGCCGCCGGTTGAGACGCTATCGATCGGCGCCAGACTAACCGTCGAGCGTCATGACGGCGATTTTGCCGTTGCCAATGGTCATCTCTACATACCCGCCATCCATATCGCGCCGCTCGATCATACTGTGGCGGATTTCGTCGCGGTCGCCGAAATGTTCGTCGGAACGCCGTATCTGTGGGGTGGCAAGACCAGCCTCGGCATCGACTGCTCTGGCCTCGTGCAGGTCGCGCTCAACGCATCCGGCATCGCATGTCCGCGCGACAGCGATATGCAGGAGCAAGCCATGGGTCGCACGTTGTCTTCGGCGGAATCGCAAGAGCTGCGGCGCGGTGATCTGATGTTCTGGAAAGGACACGTCGCCATCATCCGCGACGCAACCACGCTCGTCCACGCCAACGCCTATCACATGGCAACGGCGATCGAGACAATCGACGTAGCGCTGGCCCGCATCCAGGCGGGAGGCAGCACCGTCACCTGCGTCAAGCGGCTTGATTGATGATAGCGTTCTTCGAGCCAAAGCCTCGCTTCTGATCCCATCAGAAGTGGAACAGCTCTAGTCAGCGCTCGATCCCCCCGACGCAGTCTCCAACCGGAAGGCGGCGGCGAACAGCGCGCGCGTGTAATCTGATTTCGGACTCTTGAACAGCTCCGACGCAGGCCCTTCCTCGACAACCTTGCCGTGCCGCATCACGATGAGATGGCTGGCAAGAGAGGCGACCACGCGCAGATCGTGGGAGATGAACATGTAGGTCAGGTCGCGCTTGCGCTGAAGCTCTCGCAAGAGATCGACCATCTGTGCTTGAAACAGCATGTCGAGTGCGCTGGTCGGTTCGTCCAGCACGACGAAATTCGGCTCCAGCACCACGGCGCGCGCGATACTGATACGCTGGCGCTGGCCGCCGGAAAATTCGTGCGGATAGCGGAAGCGCGTCGCCGGATCGAGCCCGACATCTTTCAGAGCCTTGACCACCCGTGTCTCGCGCTCGGCGTCCGTCAGTGAACGCTGATGCACGCTCAAGCCCTCGGCCACGATATCGCCGACCGACATCCGCGGACTTAACGCTCCGAACGGATCCTGAAAAACGATCTGCATATCGCGACGGAACGGCCGCATCGCCTTGAAGCGCAAACCCTGGATATTTTTTCCGAGGAACACGATCGGGCCGTCCGACGAGATCAACCGCAACAGCGCCATCCCGAGCGTAGTCTTACCGGACCCAGATTCGCCAACGACGCCGAGCGTTTCGCCCTTGCGCACCTTCAGCGTCACACCGTCCACTGCCTTGATGTGGCCGACTGTTCTGCGTAACAGACCGCGCCGGACTGGAAACCAGACCTTGAGGTCGTCGGCCGCGATCACAACGGGCGATTCCGGCCGCGGAGGCGCCGGGTCGGGCTTCGGCTCCGCGGCGAGCAGTTCGCGCGTGTAGGGATGCCGCGGCGACTCAAAAACCTCCTCGACCGATCCCTTCTCGACGATCTTGCCACCGTTCATGACGCAGACGCGATCGGCGATGCGGCGGACGATGCCGAGATCGTGTGTGATGAACAGAAGGCTCATACCGAGCCGGGCGCGGATATCCGCCAACAAGGCGAGGATCTGCGCCTGCACCGTAACATCAAGCGCAGTGGTCGGCTCGTCCGCGATCAGAAGGTCGGGTTCGTTGGCGAGCGCCATCGCGATCATCACGCGCTGACGTTGGCCGCCGGACAGTTGATGCGGATAGCTGGCAAGGCGGGTTTCCGGGTCAAGAATGCCGACCTGGCTCAGCAGTTCCAGCGTCCGCTTCCGCGCCGCCGCGCCGCGAATTCCACCGTGCAGCAACAATATCTCGCCGATCTGCGCCTCGATGGTGTGCAGCGGATTGAGCGAGGTCATCGGCTCCTGAAAGATAATCGAGATGTCGTTGCCGCGAACGCTCCTGATTTCGCGCTCGGACAAGCTGAGCAGCTCGCGTCCGTTAAAGCGGATGTTCCCGGAGGGATGCGATGCGGCCGGATAGGGCAACAGCTTCAGGACCGAGAGCGCGCTGACAGACTTTCCAGAACCGGACTCGCCGACCAATGCCACGCACTCGCCGCGCTTGATCTCGAATGAAATGCGATCAACGGCAATCGACGGTCCGCCGGCATGGTGAAATGCAACGGACAGGTCGCGAACGTCGAGCAGCGGCTGATCGATGGTGTCCATCCGGGGCCTTACCTGAACGTCTTGCGCGGATCGAAGGCGTCACGCACGGCTTCGCCGATGAAGATCAGCAGCGACAGCATGATCGCGAGCGCGAAGAACCCTGTGAAGCCGAGCCACGGCGCCTGCACGTTAGCCTTGCCCTGCGCCAGCATTTCGCCGAGCGAAGGCGAGCCCGGTGGCAATCCGAAGCCGAGAAAATCCAATGCAGTGAGAGTCATGACCGACGACGATACGATGAACGGCAGGAACGTCATGGTCGCGACCATGGCGTTCGGCAGAAGATGGCGGAACATGATGGTCGCATTCGATACGCCGAGCGCCCGCGCCGCTGTGATGTATTCGAAGTTTCGGCCACGCAGGAATTCGGCGCGCACAAGACCGACCAGCGAGACCCACGAGAACAGCAGCAGGATTCCGAGTAGGACGAAGAATCCCGGCACCAAGATCGACGACAGGATCAAGAGCAGATAGAGCGAGGGGATCGCGGTCCAGACTTCGATGAAGCGCTGAAAGCCGAGATCAACCCAGCCGCCGAAATAACCCTGCACCCCGCCAGCCGCGATACCGATGACCGACGAGACAATGGTCAGGCAAAGCCCGAACAGGACCGAAATCCGGAATCCGTAGATCAGCCGCGCCACGACGTCGCGGCCCTGATCGTCGGTGCCCAGCCAGTTATATTCGAGGTCGCGGCAGCTTGTGAGGTTCTTTCGCTGCACCACCTCCTTGCATTGGGCCTCGGTCAAAAGCCAGGTCGGTTTTGAAGGCGCTGGCGTCGGCAAATCGAGGTTGTGGGTATCGTAGGAATAGCGGATCGGCGGCCAGACGATGGTGCCACCCTTGGCCGCGATCAGCTTCTGCAAATAGGGATCGCGATAATCGGCGGCGGTCTCGAAGTCGCCTCCAAATGCGGTTTCCGGATAGGTCACGAATGCCGGGAAATAAAGGTGCCCATCAAACCGGATCAGGAATGGCCGGTCGTTGGCGATTAATTCCGCGAACAACGAGATGAAGAACAGGATCAGGAATATCCAGAGCGACCAGTAGCCGCGCCGGTTCGATTTGAAGTTCTGCCAGCGGCGGCGATTGAGCGGCGACAGGCGCAGCGGATGGCGGGCCGGCGGTACCGCTTCGCCGAGCGGCGAGACGGCCTCCACTTCGACGGGCTTCGGCAACGTCACCGCCATCAGACCTCCCGCGCCTCGAAGTCGATTCGTGGGTCGATCCACATGTAGGTCAGATCGGAGATCAGGTTGATCACGAGCCCAACCAGCGAAAAGATGAACAGCGTGCCAAACACCACCGGATAATCGCGATTGAGCACGCTCTCAAAACCGAGAAGGCCGAGGCCGTCGAGCGAAAAGATGGTTTCGATCAAAAGCGAACCTGAAAAGAAAGCGTGAACGAACGCGCCGGGAAATCCGGCGATGACGATCAGCATGGCATTGCGGAATACGTGATTGTAAAGCACCTGCCGCTCGCTGCAGCCCTTGGCGCGCGCCGTCATCACATACTGCTTGCGGATTTCGTCGAGGAACGAATTCTTGGTCAGCAATGTCATCGTGGCGAAGGCGCCCAGCGCCATCGAGATGATGGGCAGCGTGAGATGCCAGAAATAATCAAGAATCTTCCAGTACCAGGGAAACTGGCTCCAGCCGTCCGACGTCAATCCGCGCAAGGGGAAGATGCTGAAGAACGATCCGCCGGAGAACAGAATGATGAGAAGAATCGCGAACAGGAATCCCGGAATCGCAAACCCGACAATGATGACCGCAGAAGTCCAGGTATCGAAGCGCGATCCGTCCCTCACCGCCTTGCGGATTCCGAGTGGGATCGAAATCAGATAGGTCAAAAGCGTCATCCAGATGCCGAGCGACATCGAAACTGGCAGCTTCTCCTTGATGAGCTGGATCACGGTGGTGTCGCGGAAATAGCTCTTTCCGAAATCGAAGCGAGAGAAGTTCCACAGCATCAGCAGAAAACGTTCGGGCGCCGGCTTGTCGAATCCGAACTGCTGTTCAAGGCTTTTGATGAAGGCCGGATCAAGCCCCTGAGCACCGCGATACTTCGAACTGACGGCGTCGGAGGATGCTCCCACCTGGGCGCGCGCGCCGAAGTCGCCGCCGGACGATCCCGATATGCGCGACATCCCCCCGGTGTCGGAGCCGCTCAGTTGCGCGATCACCCGCTCGACCGGACCGCCGGGCGCGAACTGCACCACGACGAAGGACACGAACAGGATGCCCAGCAAGGTCGGGATCATCAGCAGAATGCGGCGGACGATATAGGCAGCCATGCTTATTTTGCCTGCCCAGATGACGCCGCACCCGTCTGCGTCGACCACCAGATGTCAGGAGCCATCACGCCGAGATACTTCGGCAGGCTCGGCGGATGTCCGAACACATCCCAATAGGCCAGCCGGTGCGCGTTCGAATACCATTGCGGCACCCAGTAGCGGCCGGCGCGAATGACGCGGTCCAGCGCGCGCGCGGCGAACACCAGTTTCGCGCGGGTATCGGCGGCGATCACCTGCTCCATCAGAGAATCGACCGCGGGGTCAGCGATGCCGGCGAGGTTGTTCGATCCCTTGGTCCCTGCCGCCTTCGACGAAAAGAACGGCCGTAGCGAATCGCCCGGAACGGTCGAGAAGCCGAAACGTTCGATCACCATGTCGAAATCGAAGTCGTCGCGCCGCGCTCTCGCCTGCACCGAATCGACCAACCGCAACGTCGCATCGACGCCGAGCGTTCCGAGGTTCTTGATATACGGCATGTGATGGGCCTGGAACGCGGGCTCATCGAGCAGGAACTCGACGCGGAAGACCTCGCCCTGCGGAGTCATCCGCTTGCCGTCCTTGATGGGAAAGCCCGCGTCGTTGAGCAGTTGCGCCGCCCTGCGCAACAGCTTGCGGTCCTGCCCCGAGCCGTCCGACACCGGCGGAACGAACGGCATTCCGAACACCTCGTCCGGCACCTTGCCGCGGAACAGCTCCAGCAGCGTCGCTTCTTCCGGCGACGGCGGGCCACTCGCCATCAGGTCGGAGTTCTGGAACGGCGACACCGTGCGAACGTAGGCACCGTACATGATGGACTTGTTGGTCCACTCGAAATCGAAGGCGCAGCCCAGCGCCTCGCGAACGCGCGGGTCCTTGAACTTGTCGCGGCGGGTGTTGATGAACCAGCCCTGAGCGCCGGACGGCGTCTCGTCGGGCAACTGCTCGCGCTTGACGCGGCCCTCGGTCAACGCCGGGAAATCGTAGCGCGTATTCCAGATGCGTGAGGTGAACTCCTCGCGGTACAGATAGCTGCGGCCGGAGAAACCCTCGAACGCCACGTCGCGGTCGCGGTAGAAATCGAACCGCACCGTGTCGAAATTGTAAGCACCACGGCAGACAGGAAGATCCGCACCCCACCAGTCCTTGACGCGGTCGAATTCGATGAAGCGATTCGGCTCGAACCGGCCGACCTTGTAGGGCCCGCTGCCGAGCGGAACGTCGAGCGTCGATTCCTCGAACGGATGCGCGGTGTAGTAGGCTTGCGAAAAGATCGGCAGGCTGGCGACGAACGGCGGCACGTCGCGCCCGCGCTTGGGCGCGAAGGTCACGACCAGCGTCGCGTCGTCGGCCGCTTCCGCGCTCACCATGTCGCGCATCTGTTGCGTGATAAGCGGGTGCCCCTTGGCCTTGAGGATCGTCAGCGAAAACGCGGCATCGCGTGCCGTCAGTTTCTTCCCGTCATGAAACCGCGCTTCGGGCCGCATGGTGAAACGGTAGGTCAAACCGTCGGCCGAGATGCGCACCGACTTTGCAGCCAGGCCGTACATCGCATCGGGCTCGTCGCCGGCGCGCGCCATCAGCGACGTGAACGTCATCTCCATGCCTTTCGCGCCATCGCCCTTCAGGATGAAGGCGTTGAGCGAGTTGAAGGTCTGGAACGACTGGTTGAAGGCGCGGCTCGACGGAATGGTCGAGAACAGGCCGCCTTTCGGCGCGTCGGGATTGACGTAATCGAAGTGGTGAAAATCAGCAGGGTATTTCAAGTCGCCGAATGCCGACATGCCGTGGGATTCACCATGAGATTCGGTCTTCGCGTCGTTCGCGGCAGCGGCGACAGCCGGCCGTAGCCAAGCCGATCCTACCGCGCCGATCCCGAGAGCGATCACCTGCCGGCGGCTGGGCTGCCTCATCCGCGCGACCCTCCTCAAGATCGCTTGCCGACCTTGGCCGCCTTGTCGGCGTCGTACCACCACAGCGCCGGAAAGGCGTCGACACCGTACTTCGGCATCTCGGCAGGCCGCCCAAAGCGGTCCCAACGGGCGGTGCGATGGAACGGATAGCTAAATTGCGGCACCACGTAGTGATTCCACAACAGCACGCGGTCGAGCGCCTTGGTGGCTGCGACGAGCTCGGCGCGGTCTTTAGCGAAGATCACGCGATCGATCAGCTTGTCGACGGCGGGATTCTTGATGCCGACGATATTGCGCGAACCCGGCATATCCGCGGCGTGCGAGCCCCAGAACTCCCTCTGCTCATTGCCGGGCGACAGCGATTCAATCCAGTTATTGACGACCACATCGAAGTCCCAGTTGCGCATCCGGTTCTCGTATTGCGTCGTATCGACGGTCCGGACGGTTGCGGTGATGCCCATGCGCTCCAGCGACGGCTTGAAGAACAGCATGATCCGCTCAGCGCTCGGATCTTCCGACATTAATTCCAGTTCGAACGGCGCGCCGGTCTTGCTGTCCACCAGCTTGTGGTCACGCACCTCATATCCCGCCTCTTTGAAGAGCTTCATGCCTTCGCGCAGGTTGCTGCGAACCGCTTCGGGATTGCCGCCGACCGGATTGCTGTAAGGCGTCGTAAACACCTCGGCCGGAACTTCGGCGCGAACGGTCTCGAGGATTTCAAGCTCCCTGCCCTCGGGCAAGCCGCTTGATGCCAGTTCTGTGCCATAGAAATAGCTATTGATGCGCTTGTACTGGCCGTAGAACAATTGCTTGTTCATTTCCTCGAAGTCGAACGCGAAATTCAGCGCTCTCCGCACGCGAGGATCCCTGAACTTGTCGCGGCGGATATTGAGGGCGAACGCCTGCATCACGCCCGCATTGCGAATGGGAAATTCTTCCAGAACAACGCGGCCGTCCTTCACCGCCGGAAAATCGTAAGCCGTGGCCCAGTTCTTGGCGCTGTTCTCGGTGCGCCAGTCGACCTGATCGGCCTTAAAGGCTTCGAGCGCAACCGTGCTGTCGCGGAAGTATTCATAACGCAGTTCGTCGAAATTATTCTGGCCGACGTTGATATTGAGATCGCGGCCCCAGTAATCCTTGACCCGTTCCAGCGTCACCGAACGCGCTGCATCAAAACTCTTGATCCTGTAAGGGCCGCTGCCGAGCGGCGGCTCCAGCGTGGTCGAGGAAATATCCCGTTTGACGCCCGCCTCGTTGGTGCCTTCCCACCAGTGCTTCGGAAGCACCATCAACTGTCCGACGATCTGCGGCAGTTCGCGGTTGCCCGGCGCATCGAAGGTGAAGGTCACCTCGCGCTCCCCGGTCTTTTCGGCTTTCACAACATGGCGGTAATAAGCTGCATAAAACGGACGATGCTTCTTTAGCGCGTTGAACGAAAAAATCACGTCATCGGGCGTGACCGGCTTGCCGTCGTGCCACTTTGCCTCAGCCCGCAGGCGGTGGGTCACGAACGAGAAATCATCAGGATAACTAATGAACTCGGCCAGCGCGCCATACTCCGTCGCGACCTCGTCCAGCGATTGAGACGTCAGCGATTCATAGATCAGCGCGACTCCTGACGCGATCAAACCCTTCACGCCCGCCACGGCAGGATTGAAATTATCGAAAGTGCCGATCACGATCTGCCGCGCCATGCCGCCTTTGGGCGCGTTCGGATTGACATAGTCGAAATGCTTGAAGCCTTCCGGATACTTCACGTCGCCGAACAGCGAGAGCGCGTGCCGCCATTTGAGGCCGGCCGGTCCGGCCTGTGCATGCGCCGCTTCGATTGTCGAAGCGCCGGTGAAGACTTTGATCGCGGGAGCGGCTGCGATCAGGGCACCGCCGTGAAGAAGACGTCGTCGTGTGAAGGCCAATACGAATATCCCTGCGAGTTATCGGGGCGAGCTAGCGCATGATGCGCCAAAGTGTGATCGGCTGGCGATGATCATGCGCGTTCTCACTCTTGGAGCGCAATTGATCCAGGATTGCTGATCGCGCTCCAGAGTCCGATTCAACTGTGTTGAACCGACCTCTGTTCTATTTTTTCGATTGAGCATGATCTTGTCCGAAAACCGGTTTCCACTTTTCGGCATCATGCCTGGCGGTGCAACTCGAAGCGCACTGTCTCGGCCGATTATGTCGGTTTTCGGGGATGATGCCACCCACCTCTCGAACTTGTGCGGTGAAACCAGCCGGTTAAGTGTGGGCGACCGGCAAGGTGAGCGGCTTTGAAAACTCCCGCCGCCGGTTGGCGAGGCTACGCAGCGTAACCTCGCGGCATCCGTCAGCGGCTAGGGCTTGTCGGAATTCTTGCGCAGATAGGCAATGAGGTCGGCACGGTCGGTGTCCTTCGGAACGCCGGCGAACGACATCGCCGTGCCGGGGATGTATTCCTTCGGACCGGCCAGGAACTTGTCCAGTTCATCAAGCGTCCAGGTGCCGCCCTTGGCCTTCATGGCAGCCGAGAAATTGAAGTCATGGCCCTTGCCGCGCGGCTCGCCGACGATGCCATAAAGGTTAGGACCAACGCGGTTCGGTCCGCCCTTCTCAAGGGTATGGCAGGCGGCGCATTTCTTGGCCACGATGGCGCCGCTCTCGACCGAAGCGGCTTGCAGCCTCTTCCCCAGCGACACCGCCGACGCGACCTCGGCGTCCTTGCTCGAAGCCGCCGGCTTGTCGTCCTTGTGAACTGCTTCCTTGTGCGCTGCCTCCGGCGCTTCCTTGACCTCAATTTTATAACCAAGCTTCGCAGGCACATGCGGCGCGAAAATCGCCTTGGCAACGAAATTCATGACCAGCAGAACGAGGCAGGTGCCCAGAACCGCGCCAAGAAATTTATTGATCATTGAGGGAGTCCATCTGCGGCAAGGCTCCACGCTCGAAAGTCGGCCGCACGGCCGGCTGAACGACGACGGAGATGCCGCGGACCGGCCTCGCGGAGGCGGCAGAACGAGATAACGGTTTGCCGGCGTTCTGACAACCCGTATAAATGCCGCAGATCTTAAGAAGCTGCGCCAATTTTCCGCTCTCTCCCAACCGATGACCCAGTCCCGCACCCTCGTGCTGATACCCGCCCGCATGGCCGCGACCCGACTTCCAGGCAAACCATTGCTGGATATCGGCGGTCTGCCGATGGTCGTTCATGTCTTGCGGCGGGCTGAGGCCGCCGGCATCGGGCGCGTCGCCGTCGCCACCGACACTTCCGACATCGCGGCCGCGGTGACGGCCCATGGCGGCGAGGCAATCATGACGCGCGCCGATCATCCGTCCGGCTCCGACCGCGTTTTCGAGGCGCTGGGCAGACTGGACCCCGAAGGCAACATCGATACAATCGTCAACCTCCAGGGCGACTTCCCGACCATCCGTCCGGGCACGATTCGCGACGTGCTCAAGCCGCTGGCCGACCCCTCGGTCGATATCGCAACGCTGGCCGCCGAAATTCACTCCGATGAGGAGGCCACCAACCCGAATGTGGTCAAGGCCATCGGATCTCCGGTCGGCTCTCGGCGACTGCGCGCGCTTTATTTTACCCGCGCCACCGCCCCGTATGGCGAGGGTCCGCGCTACCATCATGTCGGGCTTTACGCATATCGCCGCGAGGCCTTGCAGCGCTTTGTCGAGCTGCCGCCCTCGCCTCTTGAGCGACAGGAACGGCTCGAGCAGTTGCGGGCGCTGGAAGGCGGAATGCGGATAGACATCATGATTGTGGACGACGTGCCGCGGGGCGTCGATACCCCGGCCGACCTCGAAACCGCCCGCCGGCTCCTCGCCAATTCAGCCTCTGGCGAACACCCGGCCCGCTGATAGAACAGCTGATGACCAAGATGATGAAAATCGTATTCCAGGGCGAGCCCGGCGCGAATTCCCATATTGCCATCGCGGACGCCTATCCCGATGCCGAACCATTGCCTTGCGCGACCTTCGAGGACGCGCTCGCCGCCATCGCGTCTGGCGAAGCCGACCTCGGCATGATCCCGATCGAGAATTCGGTGGCCGGCCGCGTCGCCGACATTCACCACCTGCTTCCGCAGTCGGGGTTATTCATCGTCGGCGAATACTTCCTGCCGGTCCGGCATCAACTGGTGGCGCCGCGCGGAGCAACGCTCGCGGATATCAAGACCGTCGAAAGTCACGTTCACGCGCTCGGGCAATGCCGCCGCATCATCCGCAAACTTGGCATCCGGCCGATCGTCTCGGGCGATACCGCCGGCGCCGCCCGCCTTGTCGCCGAACGCCGCGATACCAGCTGTGCGGCGATCGCTTCGCGTCTCGCTGCGCAACTCCATCATCTCGATATTCTCGCCGAGGATGTCGAGGACGAGGACCATAACACCACGCGTTTCGTGGTGCTGGCACGAGAGGCCAACTGGGCCAAGCAAGGATCTGGACCGCTGGTCACCAGTTTCGTCTTTCGCGTGCGAAACCTGCCGGCCGCGCTCTATAAAGCGATGGGGGGATTTGCCACCAACAGCGTCAACATGACCAAGCTCGAAAGCTACATGGTCGACGGCAACTTCTTCGCTACACAATTCTATGCGGATGTCGAAGGCCACCCGGACGATCGCGGCCTCGCATTCGCGCTGGAGGAGTTGAGGTTCTTTTCAAAGGAGCTTCGCATCGTGGGCGTCTATCCGGCTCATCCGTTCCGCGCGACTTTCCGCGAACGAGCGGATTGACCGAGTTTCGTGCATTTTCCGCCCCCGAGTTGGGCAATTTTCAGTTTAGGTCGATATATGTGCATGTTCCCAAACAGGGAATATTTAATATCATCAACGAATTCAATATAATACAGCTTTTGTGTCTGCCCATTATTTCACATAACCGACCTATTTGCCTTACATATATGGGCGAGGTGGGCTACTTCCCATCACGGGGACGTCTAATTATGGGCTATCCTAGTGGGAACGCCAATCTGTGATGGCACGGCCATGAGGCCTGGGCGTTTTCCGGAAACTACCGACGATGGGGGCACGTTGAGGAGATGCAGTGGAGTTCACGAGTCATGACAGACACTTCCGCCCCGGCTCGTAGTGACCTTGGCGCGCAAAAACGACCCACGATCTCGTTCGAGTTCTTTCCGCCCAAAACCGAGGAGATGGAGCACAATCTTTGGGGCACCATTACACGCCTCGCGCCCCTTGATCCGAGCTTTGTCTCCGTGACATACGGCGCCGGCGGCTCGACTCGCGAGCGCACCCATTCGACCATCGCGCGCATCCTGTCGGAGACTCAGCTTCGTCCCGCGGCGCATCTCACCTGTGTCGGCGCGCCGCGCGGAGAAGTCGATGAGATTGTCAGCCGCTATCGCGACATCGGCGTCCGCCATATCGTCGCTCTTCGCGGAGACCCCCCGGGCGGCATCGGGACGGCCTACAGCACCCATCCAGAAGGCTATCGCAGTTCGACCGACCTCGTCGCCGGCATCAAGCGGCGGCATGGCGACATCGAAATTTCTGTGTCGGCCTATCCCGAAAAGCACCCCGAGAGTCGCGACATCGATACCGATATCGATGTCCTCAAGGCAAAGGTCGATGCCGGCGCGACCCGCGCCATCACCCAGGTCTTTTTCGACAACGACCTTTACCTTCGCTATCTCGATCGCGTCCGCGCGCGCGGCATTGATATTCCGATTGTGCCGGGCATCATGCCGATGCACAACTTCAAGCAGGCCAGAGCCTTTGTGACCAAGGCGGGCACCACGGTTCCAACCTGGCTCGCCGAAAAATTCGAAGGGCTCGATGAGGATCCGGAAACGCGCAAGCTGATCGCGGCGACGGTCGCGGCCGGTCAGGTCCAGAAGCTCGCCAAGCGCGGCGTCGATACGTTCCACTTCTACACCATGAACCGCGCCGACCTGGTGTTCGCGATTTGCCATCTGCTCGGCATCCGGCCCGATGCTGCCCAGAAGGCAGCGTGATCCCATCTTCCGCCCAAGACGTGGATGTCCGCGATAAGCGCGGGCATAACGATCACAGGATAACAAGCGTGACAAAAAGCTCGAATCCCACTGCCGAAAAACTCCGGAACCTCGCGCGCGAGCGCATTCTGGTGCTCGACGGCGCCATGGGCACCATGATCCAGGCGCGAGGGTTCGACGAAGCCGCGTTTCGTGGCGAGCGATTCAAAAATTTTCACCGCGACGTGCGCGGCAACAACGATCTCCTCATCCTCACCCAACCGCAAGCGATCGAAGACATTCACGCGCAATATCTGCGCGCCGGTGCTGACCTCGTCGCCACCAACACGTTTTCATCGACCTCGATCGCGCAGGCCGACTATGACATGTCGGACCTCGTCTACGAACTCAACCGCGAGGGCGCGAAGCTCGCGCGCGCCGCCGCCGCCCGTGTCAGCGGCGAGGATGGCAAGCCGCGTTTTGTCGTCGGCGCTATCGGCCCAACCAACCGCACCGCGTCGATCTCACCAGACGTCGCCAACCCAGGCTACAGGGCGGTCACCTTCGACGACCTGCGCAAGGCCTATGGCGAACAGATCAACGGCCTGCTCGACGGCGGCGCCGATCTGCTGCTGGTTGAAACCATCTTCGACACGCTGAACGCCAAGGCGGCGCTTTACGCCGTCGCCGAAATCGGCGAGGAGCGCGGCATCGAGATTCCGGTGATGGTCTCCGGCACCATCACCGACAAGTCCGGCCGCTTGCTTTCGGGCCAATTGCCCGAAGCGTTCTGGCACTCGGTACGGCACGCCAATCCGCTCACCATCGGTTTCAATTGCGCGCTCGGCGCGGAAGACCTGCGCGCGCATGTCGCCGAGATCGGACGCGTCGCCGACACACTGGTTTGCGCCTATCCGAACGCGGGCCTGCCCAACGAGTTCGGCGAATACGACGAGAGCCCGGACTACATGGCACGGCTGATCGGCGAGTTCGCGCAGGCCGGCCTCGTCAACATCGTCGGCGGCTGCTGCGGCACCACGCCGGATCATATCGCGGCCATCGCGGCCGCGATCGCCCCGCACAAGCCGCGCGTAGTGCCGGTCATTGCGCCGCGGCTGCGGCTGTCGGGGCTGGAGCCGTTCTCGCTGACGGCGGATATTCCGTTCGTCAATGTCGGCGAGCGCACCAACGTCACCGGCTCGGCCAAATTCCGCAACCTGATCAAGGCCGGCGATTACACCGCTGCCCTCGATGTGGCGCGCAACCAGGTCGAGAACGGCGCCCAGATCATCGACGTCAACATGGACGAAGGCCTCCTGGATTCGGAAGCGGCGATGGTCACCTTCCTCAACCTGATCGCGTCCGAACCCGACATCGCCCGCGTGCCGGTGATGGTCGATTCCTCCAAGTTTTCGGTGATCGAGGCCGGCCTGAAGTGCATCCAGGGCAAGCCGGTGGTGAACTCGATCTCGCTGAAAGAAGGCGAGGAGAAGTTTCTGCACGAGGCGCGGATTGCGCGACGCCACGGCGCGGCCGTGGTGGTGATGGCGTTCGACGAGACCGGGCAGGCCGACACCTGCCAGCGCAAAATGGAAATCTGCAAGCGCGCCTACGACATCCTGACCGAGAAGGTCGGCTTCCCGCCCGAAGACATCATTTTCGATCCGAACATCTTCGCCGTCGCGACGGGTCTGGAGGAGCATAACAACTACGGCGTCGATTTCATCGAGGCAACGCGCTGGATCCGCCAAAACCTACCGCACGCGCATATCTCAGGCGGCGTCTCCAACCTGTCGTTCTCGTTCCGCGGCAATGAGCCGGTGCGCGAGGCCATGCACTCGGTATTCCTGTATCACGCCATCAAGGCCGGCATGGATATGGGCATCGTCAATGCCGGGCAGATGATCATCTATGACGACATCGACCCCGAGCTGCGACAGACCTGCGAAGACGTCATCCTCAACCGCGATCCCGGAGCATCGGAACGGCTGCTGCAACTGGCGGAGAAATTCCGGGGCGCTGGCAAGGAAGTGAAGGAGAAGGATCTTTCCTGGCGCGAATGGCCGGTGGAGAAGCGGCTGAGCCACGCGCTGGTCAACGGTATTACCGAATATATCGAGGAAGACACCGAAGCCGCGCGCTTGACGGTCGAGCGCCCGCTCAACGTAATCGAAGGGCCGCTGATGGCCGGTATGAACGTGGTCGGCGACCTGTTCGGCGACGGCAAGATGTTCCTGCCGCAGGTGGTGAAGTCGGCGCGGGTGATGAAGCAGGCGGTCGCCTATCTGATGCCGTTCATGGAGGAGGAGAAGGCGCGCAATCAGGCTGCCGGCATCGACGGCGCGAGCAGCACCTCCGCCGGCAAGATTTTGCTCGCCACCGTCAAGGGCGACGTCCACGATATCGGGAAGAACATCGTCGGCATCGTGCTCCAGTGTAACAACTACGAGGTGATCGACCTCGGCGTGATGGTGCCGGCCGCCAAAATCATCGAGACAGCGAAGGCCGAGAAGGCCGATATCGTCGGCCTCTCCGGCCTGATCACACCGTCGCTGGACGAGATGGGCTATTTCGCGGCGGAGCTTGAGCGTCAGGGTCTCAACCTGCCGCTCCTGATTGGCGGCGCGACCACCAGCCGCGTCCATACCGCCGTGAAGATCGACCCCAACTATCGCAACGGCCCGGTCATCCATGTCAACGACGCCAGCCGCGCTGTCGGCGTCGTTGCCTCGCTGATGTCGCCGGAGCGGCGGGAGGCCTACGCGGCAGGAGTGCGCGCCGAATACGCCAAGATTTCCGCGGCGCATTTCCGCGCCCAGCAGGATAAGAAACGGCTGCCGCTCGCAGCCGCCCGCGCCAACGCAGTGCCGATTGACTGGAGCAGCTACCGCCCGGTCAAGCCGACCTTCCTCGGAACCAAAGCCTTCACCGACTATCCGCTGGAAGAACTGGTGGAGGTGATCGACTGGACGCCGTTCTTCCAGGTGTGGGAACTGGCCGGGCGCTTTCCAGCGATCCTCGACGACAAGGTGGTCGGCGAGACCGCGCGCGCCCTTTATGACGACGCACGCAAGATGCTGGACCGCATCGTCAAAGAAAAGTGGTTTAAGGCCTCCAGCGTGATCGGCTTTTGGCCCGCCAACCGCGTCGGCGACGATATCGCGGTCTACAGCGACGAGAGCCGCACCACACAGATCGCGACCTATCACACCCTGCGCCAGCAACTCGAAAAACGCGAGGGCCGTCACAACGCCGCGCTGGCGGACTTCATCGCTCCGAAAGAAACCGGCATCGCCGACTATATCGGCGGCTTCGCCGTCACCGCAGGCCTAGGCGAGGATGAAATCGCGGCGCGCTTCAAGAACGCCAATGACGACTACTCGTCCATTCTGGTGAAGGCGCTGGCCGACCGCCTCGCGGAAGCCTTCGCCGAACGGATGCATCAGCGCGTGCGAACGGAATTCTGGGGCTACGCGCCGGATGAAGCGCTGACCAACGATCAGCTCATCCGGGAGGAATATGTCGGGATCCGCCCCGCGCCCGGCTATCCGGCGCAGCCCGACCATACCGAGAAGGCCACGCTGTTCCGCCTGCTGGATGCGACTCGCGCGACCGGCGTCGAGCTGACTGAGAGCTTTGCGATGTGGCCCGGCTCCTCGGTCTCCGGTCTCTATTACAGCCATCCCGAAAGCCAATATTTCGGCGTCGGCAAGATCGAGCGCGATCAGGTCGAGGACTATGCCGCGCGCAAGGGGATGGAGGTCGCCGAGATCGAGCGCTGGCTGGCCTCGATCCTCAACTACATTCCCGGCCAGGATGTTTCCGGCCAGTCCGGAAAGCCCATCGCGACGCCGGTGCCCGCGCCCGCCAACGACGCCTCCGCCGACGTCGCCGGTCATCCGCCGGGCTGCCAATGCGCGGTGCATCTCAAATTGCGCAAGACCGCTGCGCGGGCGGGCTGACCGTGGACACATCCGCGATCGCTGCCGCACTGCTGGATTCATCCGCGGACGCGATCATTGCTACCGATCGCAACGGCACGATCACGTTCTGGAGCCCAGGCGCGGTCAGGATTTTCGGCCATAGCACCAGCGAGGCAATCGGCCAGTCGCTCGACCTCATCATTCCGGAAAACCAGCGCGCCCGGCACTGGGCCGGATACCGCGAGGTGATGCTGACCGGGCAGAGCCGCTACAGCGGTGGTGATGTGCTTGCCGTTCCCGCGCTTCACAGAGACGGCCGGCGCATCTCGCTCGAATTCACCATCGTGCCGCTGACGGACGCCGCCGGCCGCATCACCGGGCTGGTGTCGGTGCTGCGCGATGTCACCGCCCGTTTCGAGGAAATCCGCCAACTGCGCCACAAGGCGGCGGTGAAAGTCTGAACGACCGGCTTCTGCCGCGCGTGCGCGGCCGGCATGCCTGCATTCCCCACATACGAATAGCCTATTGCTCGTCGCTCGCCAGCACGCCACGCACTGCCGCCGCCCAACCCTTGAGCTTTCGCGTCCGCGTCGCGGCGCTCATCGCCGGCCTGAAGCGGTGCTCGAGCCGCCAGTTGTCGGCAAATCTCGACGGCTCCGGATAAACGCCTGCGGAGAGCCCCGCGAGGTAGGCCGCGCCCAGCGCCGTGGTCTCCTGAATCACCGGCCGATCGACCGGTGCCTCGAGCAGGTCCGCAAGGCGCTGCATAGTCCAATCCGAGGCCGTCATGCCGCCGTCGACACGGAGCACGGTGTGCGCGGCATCGGCGCCCGGCCAATCGGCGCGCATTGCGTCCCAAAGATCAAACGTCTGGTAGCAGACGCTTTCCAGCACCGCATGAGCGAGCTCCGCCGGCCCGGTGTTGCGGGTCAGTCCGAACAGCGCACCGCGCACATTCGGATTCCAGTACGGCGCTCCCATGCCGACGAAAGCCGGCACAAGATACACGGATTGGGTGGGGTCGGACTGGTCGGCCAGCGGCCCCGCCTCCGAAGCCTGCTTGATGAGGCCAAGGCCGTCCCGCAGCCACTGCACGGCGGAGCCCGCGACGAAGATCGAGCCTTCCAGCGCGTAGGTGCGTTGGCCGTTCAGCTGATAGGCGATCGTCGTGAGCAGCTTGTTGTTCGATGCGACCGGCGTCGTGCCGGTGTTGAGCAGCGCAAAACAGCCGGTGCCATAGGTCGACTTGATCATTCCGGGAGCAAAACACGCCTGACCCACCACCGCGGCCTGCTGGTCGCCGGCGATGCCCCGGATCGAGATCGGCGCGCCGAACAGCTCGGAGACGCTATCACCGAAATGCACGGACGAATCTTTCACCTCCGGCAGCATCGCGCGCGGTACCTGAAGCATATCCAGGAGTTCGTCGTCCCACTGCCCGGTGTGAATGTTGAACAGCAGCGTGCGCGACGCGTTGGTGGCATCGGTCGCGTGCACCTTACCGCCGGTCAGCCGCCACAAGAGATAACAATCCACGGTACCGAACATCAGCTCTCCGCGCATCGCTCGCGCACGCGCGCCAGGCACCGAGTCGAGGATCCAGGCGACCTTGGTGCCGGAAAAATAGGGATCGATGATCAGGCCGGTTTTCGCCGATATCGCGGGCTCATGGCCCTCGGCCTTCAGCCGCGCGCAAATATCCGCCGTGCGCCGGTCCTGCCACACGATCGCGCGATGCACCGCCTTTCCAGTGGCACGATCCCAGACCACGGTGGTTTCCCGCTGGTTGGTGATGCCGATGGCGGAGATGTCCTTCGGCGTGACGCCCGCTTTCTGCATCGCCTGCCGGCAGGTCGCAACGGTCGAGGTCCAGATGTCTTCCGGCTCGTGCTCGACCCAGCCCGACGCTGGAAAGTGCTGCTGGAATTCCTGCTGCGCGATCGCGGCGATGGAGATGTCAGCGCGAAACACGATGGCGCGCGACGATGTGGTGCCTTGATCGATGGCGAGAATGTGAGTTTCCATGAATTTCTTCTCAAACTTGCGGGCTTGCTCCCCGGCTGCGCTCAGCAAGCGGAGGGTCGAGGCAAGCGGATTGCCTGACCAAGGTCAAGTTTGTGCCTTCGTTTTGATTCACGCTTCCCCCCGACGAAAGGATAAGATACCCGCACGGCTTCCATCCGACCGTCCGTCCCACCGGGCAGAAGTGCCCGACCGAAAGCAAATTACACTCGTTTGTCCATGACTCTTCAGCAACCGAAAGACCCTAGATGATACTGGCAAAGATGATTTTGGCCGGCTCCTTGTTCGCGATCGTCGGTGCAACGGCCTCCGCTCAAGCAACGCCTCCGACCCAGCAGACTCCATCGGCGGAGACCCGGAAGGGTCTGGTGACGGTCGTCAACCGGCTCAACGGCACGATTGCGATCCGGGAGGAGCAGGACGACAAGGGTAAGGAGAAAGAGAAAGATAAAGAGAATAAGGCTAAGGAAAAAGAGAAGGATAAGGCTGACGTCGAGGACGCGGCCACGCAGTTCAAGATCGACCATAAGCTGTCGGAGTCGGTTCACGCCGGCGACAAGGTGAAGTTTTCCGTCAGGGACGGCGGCGATCCCAAAAGTACCGAAAAGACCATCACCAAAATCGAGGTGGATTAGCGGGGAGCTGATTGCCCTTGGAGCATGATCCCGAAAAGTGGAAGCCGGTTTTCGGACAAGATCATGCTCAATCGAAAGAATGCGATGCGGAATCCATGCACTTGTGTGGATTCCGCGTTTCGCGGTTTGCAGGAAAGCTTACGGGAGCACCTCGAATAGGCCTGCCGCGCCCATGCCACCGCCAACGCACATGGTAACCACGGCGTACCTGGCCTTGCGCCGGCGCCCTTCGATCAGAGCATGGCCGGCGAGGCGCGCGCCCGACATGCCATAGGGATGGCCGACCGCGATGGCGCCACCGTCGACGTTGAGTTTCTCCGGATCGATGCCGAGCTTGTCGCGGCAATAGATCACCTGCACCGCGAATGCCTCATTCAACTCCCAGAGATCGATGTCTCCCACCGTGAGGCCGTGACGCTTGAGCAGGCGCGGCACCGCGAACACCGGGCCGATGCCCATTTCATCGGGCTCGCAGCCCGCGGCGACGAAACCGCGGAAGATGCCAAGTGGTTTCAGCCCGCGCCTCGACGCCTCCTTGTCGCTCATGATCACGCTAGCGCTGGCGCCATCCGATAACTGGCTGGCGTTGCCGGCTGTGATCGTGAAGCCTTCGCCGCGGACCGGCTTGAGCCCGGCGAGACCTTCAGCGGTCGTATCAGGACGCGGACCTTCGTCCTGCGACAGCGTCACGTCCTTGAACGTGACCTCCTTGGTCTGCTTGTCGACGATAGCCATTCTTGTGGAGATCGGCGCCAACTCGTCCTTGAATCTGCCGGCCTGCTGCGCGGCCGCCGTGCGGCGCTGGCTTTCCAGCGCGTATTCATCCTGCGCCTCGCGCGAGATACCGTAGCGCTTCGCCACCACTTCCGCGGTGTCGATCATGGGCATGTAGACTTCGCCTTTGATCTCAAGAAGCGCGGGATCTTGCGCGTGGAAGGCATTGGCGTGCTCGTTCTGCACCAGACTGATCGATTCGCCGCCGCCGCCGACCGCGATTCCGACGCCGTCGAACAGGACCGAGCGCGCGGCGAGAGCGATTGCCTGAAGGCCCGAGGCGCATTGGCGGTCGATGGTGGTGCCGGCCACGGCTACGGGGAGCCCGGCGCGAAGCAGCGCCTTGCGGGCGATGTTGCCGCCGGTGGCGCCCTGCTGCATGGCGACACCGATCACCACGTCCTCGATCTCTTTCGAATCAACCCCGGCGCGGGCAACGGCTTCTCCGATGGCATGGCCGAGCAGGGTCGCTCCTTCAGTGACGTTGAGAGCGCCCCTATAGGCCTTGCCGATCGGCGTACGGGCGGTGGAAACAATCACGGCTTCGGTCATCGGCGGTCCCCTGGTAAAATTCGGGTTCATTCTGATCTGACGCGTTGTCTTCAGGCGAACCGGTATTCATCCTCGGGTCAAGCCCGAAGACACGCTTCCCTCAGAAACGCTTCTGACCTGATCAGAACGCCGCAGCCAGATCCCGCGCACCCGGCTTCGCGCTGTTGCTGTCCATCCGGGCGTCGGTGACCGCGAGCAGCTTCGCCACCGTGTCGTGACGGATCGCCACCGGATTGCGTTCGTAGCCCTGACGCTGGAAAAAATTCGCTGTCGGGACGCGTTCGCGCATTGCCGGCGGCATCGTCACCATGTCGAGGCCGGTGCCGTCACCGGTGAGATTCATCATCTCCAGTTCGGCGGCGGTCAGCGGACGAGCGTAGCCCTTGTTGCGTGCGAAAATGATCGAGGTCAGGAGCTTGTGGGTCTGCAACAGCGGACCGACATCGATATCCAGCACCAGCGCATGGATCGCCCAGCCTTTCGGCGTGTCGGCAAGCTTCTCGTGCGCGCTCCAGGTATCGGGCATCGAGTGTGCGTAGGCTACCATCCGCTTGATCGCCGCGATCTTGCGCTCCATCGCGGCGCGCTGCGGTCCTGACAACCGCGCCGCTTTCTCCCCAAGCGCACGCAGGATGTCATCGCCTTGCTCGGCGAGAAGTTCGACGCTGTTGGTGGTGAGCAACTGGTTATAGCCAATCGCGGTGGAGATGGCGCGGGATCCCGGTCGGGACGTGCTGAGACCCGATTGCATGTCGTGATTGCCGTTGCCGCCGGTCTCGAACGAATAGACCCGAACCGCCTGCTCTTTCGTTAGGCCGTAGGCTTGCGCCACCCTCGCATAAGCGCGCTTGAAATCGATTTCGGTTCTGGGCCGTTGCGGCGCGAACTGGAACTGCTCCGCCGCAGCCTTCAGGAAATCGGCGACAACGGGAATGTGTTTGCGCTGCCGCGGCGAACGCTCCTCTTCCGGCTCCGGATTGATGGGACGTGGCGGTCCCTCGTAGAGCGGAGGCCGGGCCAGCACGTAGTCGTCGAGCGTGACAGGCTGGTGGCTGCGCCGCTTGGCACTACGAATACGTCTCTTGTCGGCAATCGCGTTCCAGTAGGCGCCCGCCTCCTGCTCGAAAGCAGCGCGGGCCTCCTGATACGCGTTCAGCTTGCGGCGGTAATCCGCAATTGCGGCCGGGGCCGCGGCCTGCGCCATCGCGTCGGCTGGCGTCGCGGGAGCCGCCACGCCCTCGGAAACGTCGGCGAGCGGCGCAAGCAGCAATGCGCCCACGACGATTTGGTGACAACGACGAATCACTCGGCCCCGCATCGCTCCTGTGTAGCAAGCCCTCGACAGATGTCAGCCGCCAATCACCCCAGCCGCCGCCGGAACGCCCTCAAAAGGGCTTGGAGACGGGCATCGTTGCAGTCACGGTTGTGGAACCGGCCGCGTTCCGATAGCTTCCGCGCACTCGATCCCTGCCCTCAAGAGTCCGAATTCAACTGCGTTGAATCAAGCTCTGCTATATTTTCTTCAACCGAACATGATCTTGTCCGAAAACCGGATTTGGCGCGTTTCTTCACGCGAACCGGATTCCACTTCGCTCGAAAACGCTATAGACACGAAACCACATGTCAGGCTGCCCCAAACTCGTACTCGCCTCCGGTTCGCCGCGACGGCTTAGCCTCCTCAACCAGGCCGGCATCGAACCCGACGCGCTGCGGCCTGTCGACATTGACGAGACGCCGACGAAGGGGGAGCTTCCACGCGCCTGCGCCAATCGCCTTGCTCGCGCCAAGGCTGATGCCGCCTTGAGAGCGTTGCAGCTCGACGATGAACTCCGCGGCTCGTTCATTCTGGCTGCCGATACCGTCGTCGCAGTCGGCCGCCGCATCCTGCCCAAGGCCGACCTGGTCGATGAGGCCTCCCAGTGCCTGCGGCTGCTCTCGGGCCGCAATCATCGCGTCTACACCGCGGTATGCCTCGTGACGCCGAAGGAAAACTTTCGTCAGCGGCTGGTCGAAACGCGTGTTCGCTTCAAACGACTGACCGAGGAAGACATTCGAGCCTACGTCGGTTCAGGCGAATGGCGAGGCAAGGCAGGCGGCTACGCGGTTCAGGGCATCGCCGGTTCGTTCGTGGTCAAGCTGGTGGGCTCCTATACCAATGTGGTCGGGTTGCCACTCAATGAGTCGATTGCGCTACTCGGCGGCGAGGAATTTCCGATTCGTGCCGGCTGGTTGAATGCCGGTTAGGAAACCGGCCCCCGCGCGGCCGGAGAAGCCGTGCCCAATCTGCGGCAAGCCATCAGTCGAGGCTTCGCGTCCGTTTTGCTCGGAACGCTGCCGCGACGTGGATCTGAACCGCTGGCTGTCCGGTTCTTACGTTATTCCGGTCAGCAAGTCCGACGGCCAGGACGAGGAGTAGGTGTCCGGTCTCAGCGAGACGACTTGGTTTTGCCGGCTCCCGTGCGCTTCTGAGATTGAACGCCGGGTCCGGCGGCTTTCTGGGTTGATCTCCGGTCAAAGCCTTGAACGCCTAGCGACGCCAATTCGGCGGACGGGTGGACACGGCCATCGGGCCTGACTATAAACCGGCGCGCCCGGCTGTAGCCGGACGACGCCCAGGTAGCTCAGTTGGTAGAGCATGCGACTGAAAATCGCAGTGTCGGTGGTTCGATCCCGCCCCTGGGCACCATGATTGCTTTAAACTTTTGTTTCGAAAGCAAATAAGCAAAATCAAGGAGTTGACGCTACCCGCCTGGTACAAAAGGTTGGTACAATGCCCCTTGCAATGTCACGTCCGTGGAAGCATCCCAAGAGCGGTGTTTATTGGCTACGTCGCGCCGTGCCGGCCGATTTAAGGCGGCTGGTCGGTAAGCGCGAAGAGAAGCAGACGCTTGGAACGAAAGACCCTGCGGAAGCAAAGCGGCTGCATGCCAAAGCCTTGGCCGAACTTGAGGCCAGATGGGGCAACTTACGCGCCGGATCGAGGCAGCTGACTGAGCGCGAAGCTCACGAATTAGCAGCTCCGATTTATGATTTGTGGCTCGCCAAACACCGAGAAGATCCGAGCGGAAATCCCTGGCGCACCGACGTCTTCGAACGCATGTGGCGTGTCCCCACGGGCCGGGAGGCTCTGGAGAACTGCTTTGAGGCCGACTCACAAGCCGCTCGACAACGCAGGGAAGACGATGAGCGGGCTGTTCTCCAGCAGAGCTTGTGCCTGATGTACGCTGGTGACGTCCTCGAACAACAGGGCATCGTCCTTGATCCGACACACGAAATCAAATTGGAGAAGGCGGTAGCCGTCGCGATTCAGCGCGCGAGCCTATTACTTGCTCGCTTAAAGCGCGGGGAATTCGAAGCGACCGTTCCCGGTGTGTGGGGTTTCGGCATCCGTCCCATTGAGCCGAAGAAGCCCGTCTCATTCAAGATTTTGCTGGACCGGTGGGCGGCAGAGCGCAAGCCTGCGGAGAAGACTCGATATGAATGGACGCGTGTGTTCAATGAGTTTTGTCGGCACGTGCAGCACGATGACGCGAACCTCGTCACCCGCGACGACATCGTCAGCTGGAAAAACAGTCTAGTCGACGCGGGAGGTTCGACCAAAACCATCCGTGATGCAAAGCTGGCTCCCATTCGCGCCATCTTCCAAGTCGCGGTTGACAATCAGCTTCTTCCAATCAATCCGGCGGCGAACCTTCCCATAAAATTGAAGGCGAAGCCGGGGCAAGGACGCCGCGGTTATACCAACGCAGAAGCCCGGATCGTGCTTGCAGCCGCCGGGAAGGCAAGTGATCCGGTTCGCCGTTGGGTTCCGATATTGGGTGCCTATTCGGGAGCCCGAGTTGCTGAGATCTGTCAGCTGCGGGTGCAGGACATTTCGGAGATTGATGGGATCCACTGCATGAGTTTCACTGCCGAGGCAGGTCCCCTCAAGACAGAGAGCTCCGAGCGCACGATACCGATTCACACAGCAGTCATTGATGCTGGTTTCTTGGAGTTCGTGGCCAGCATCAAAAGTGGTCCTCTGTTCATTCAATTGAAACCGGACAAGTTCGGCAGCCGGGGTGGCACAGGTACTAAGGTTCTGGGTCGATGGATTCGGTCATTGGGCCTCAAGGACCCCCGGTTAGCCCCCAATCACTCATGGCGCCATCGGATGCGTACACTTGCACGGGACTATATGCTGCAGCCGGACCTCATTGATGCCATTACGGGCCATCGAAAGAGAACTGTTGCGGACGGGTATGGAGAATTCCCAATGCCCGCCCTAAAACGTGAGCTCGATAAGATACCTGCGTTGTCGCTGTCGTTAGAAGAAGCGTGACATTTTGTTTGAAGCTGGAGAGTGAAGACTCCTGACTACGAATCTGGGGGTAAGGAGTTCGAATCTCTTCGGGCGCGCCATTTCTGTACAGACCCCTGAACGTCTATTGCCGCCGATTTTCCGCCTGAGTCGGCAACGAGGGTGCGCAGCAGTTCAGACTTCGATCCCATGATGCGGACTTCCTTGTGGGCGACCTCGATGCGTTGAACCAGCGCGCCCAGGTGCTCGCGGCGGTAGCCGCCGCCCGCGAGCCGGATTCGTTCGCGGGCCACGCGGGCAAAGGTCTTCACGCGATCAACGCCAATGGCCTGATTTCCCGCATTGTCGAGGGCGGCTTCCGTGCGGAAGGCGTCGCTGGCGGCCTGCTTCCGGATCGCCTTTAGGCCAGCGATCCGCTCCTTCTGTGCGTCAGGCAAGGCCATACCAGGCTCCACGGACAGCGCCGTCAATTGCAGATGACCAGCGACTTAAAGTGGACCTTGACGGTGTTGCGGCTGGCCCCGCTCACCCTCGCGGTCTCGGCCACCGTGACCCGGCCATGTTCGCGCGCCACTTCGAGGATCACCGACAGTTCCGACATGGCCGCGAGCAGGAGCAAGGTCGTCAGGACGCGCGACACCCGGCCGTTGCCGCCCTGGAAGGGGTGAATCTCCAGAAACACCACCACGAAGACCACAATGACCAGCAGCACAGCGGATAAAGGCTCCGCTCCTTCGCCATCCCGGCCACCCATTCGACCAGTTCAGCCATGCGGTGGGGCGTGTCGAAAGGCGGGGCCGTCTCGAACACGATGCCTAGGCTTGCGCCGTTTTCGTCGAAGGCTTCAAGATGGTTGGCGAGCGTCTTGTAAACGCCGTGATGCCGCTCGTCCATGGCCGAATGTGCCAACAGATCGCGCTGGAACTGACAGATATGATTCTCCGTCAGGGGGCGACCTACTGTGTTCATCGAGCTTGATGAATGAGCCGATCTGGATATTGGCCAGCTTCTCGACCTCCCGGTCATTGAGTCGAGCGCCTTCGCTCCTAACCCATTGAAAAACAACCATCCGAGCGCCGCGCAATGTGCGGCCTTTTATCTGCCATCGAAAAACTCGGCCCCGCCGACCCTCCTGACCGGGCCAGCTGGCGCAGAGCCGAAATGCAATAATTTAATTCATGCAATATGAGCAATTGACTTAATGTGCTCACCCATGCATGCTTCTCGCATGAATACGGATCGTGCACAAATTCAACCTTTGGCGGACGCGGTTGTGATTACCGCCGGTCATCCTCTGAGGTCGGCGGTGGATGATTTCCCTCCGGGCGACACAGGGGTGATCCAAATGCGCAACGTTGATCCGGAATTTGGTGTGGCGTGGGATGCAGTGTCACGCATTGAGCTCCCGCCGGCGCGCCGGGTCGTCCCCCTGGATGAAGGCGACGTGATCTTCTCAACGCGCGGCATTCGGACCTACGCCGTGGCCCTGGACCCGCCGCCGTTCCCGACGGTGTGTTCGCCGCACTTTTTCGTCCTGCGGCCTTGCGGGTCCAAGCTGGATCCCCGCTTCCTCGCCTGGCAAATCAATCAGGCGCCTGCGCAGGAATACCTGCAGCGCGAGGCGACCGGATCGCACATCCTGAACATCCGGCGCGAGGTCATCGAGCGCCTGGAAATTGTGATCCCGTCGCGCGCCCGTCAGGCCGCGATCGTGGCCTTCGCCGAAACGGTGGCGCGCGAGAAGCGCCTGCTCGCCCGCCTGATCGAAAACCGCCAACAGCAAATGAACGCGCTCGCCGCCGGGCTGCGCGCCAGTGATGAGGGAAGCCATGGCTGAGGCCATCAAACAGGACGACATCAACCGCGCCGTCTGGGCCGCCTGCGACACCTTCCGCGGCACGGTCTCGGCGGACATCTACAAGGACTACGTCCTGACGCTGCTGTTCCTGAAGTACATCAGCGACGTCTGGCAGGATCACTACGACGGCTACCGGAAGCAGTACGGAGATACGCCCGAGCTGATCGCCGAGCTGATGCGCAGCGAGCGCTTCGTCCTGCCGGAGGGCGCCCGTTTCTATGCCATGCTCGACAGGCGCCACGAACCCGGCAACGGCGAGCGCATCGACAAGGCGCTGCACGCCATCGAGGACGCCAACATTGGCAAGCTGCGCGACGTCTTCCAGGACATCAGCTTCAACTCCAACAAGCTGGGCGAGGAGAAGCAGAAGAACGACCTGCTCCGCCACCTGCTGGAGGACTTCGCCAAGCCCGAGCTGAACATGCGCCCATCGCGCATCGGCAACCTCGACGTCATAGGCAACGCCTACGAATTCCTGATCAAGAACTTCGCCTCCGACGCCGGGCGCAAGGCGGGGGAGTTCTACACGCCGCCGGAAGTGTCGGCCCTTATGGCCGGAATCATGGACATGGCCGAAGGCGAAGAGGCCTGCGATCCGGCCTGTGGTTCCGGCTCGCTGCTCATGAAATGCGGGCAGCGGGTCCAGGCCAAGCACGGCTCTAAAAAGTACGCTCTGTACGGCCAGGAATCGATCGGCAGCACCTGGGCGCTCGCCAAGATGAACATGTTCCTCCACGGCGAGGACAACCACCGCATCGAATGGGGCGATACGATCCGCAACCCGAAGCTGCTCGACAGCGAGAATTCGCTGAAGCACTTCGATGTCGTCGTCGCCAACCCGCCGTTCAGCTTGGACAAGTGGGGTCACGACACCGCCGAACACGACCGTTTCGGCCGTTTCCGCAGGGGGCTGCCGCCGCGCACAAAGGCCGATTATGCCTTCATCCTTCACATGGTTGAGACAATAAAGCCGCGCACGGGGCGCATGGCTGTCGTAGTCCCGCACGGTGTCCTGTTTCGGGGCGGCAGCGAAGGCGCCATTCGGCGCAAGCTGATCGAGGAGAACCTCCTCGACACCGTCATCGGCCTTCCTGAAAAGCTCTTCTACGGCACGGGCATCCCAGCCGCGATCCTGATCCTGCGCAAGGCGAAAGCCGACCGGAGCGTACTGTTCATCGACGCCTCGCGGGAGTTCAAGTCGGGCAAGAACCAGAACCAGCTCACCGACGGTAACATCCGTAAGATTGTGGAGACGTACCACGCCCGCGCCTCGGCGCCGAAGTACGCCCATCTGGCGGCGCCGGAGGAGATCGCCGGCAACGACTTCAACCTCAACATCCCGCGCTACGTCGATACCTTCGAGAAGGAACCGGAGATCGACCTCGTCGCCGTCCGCGCCCAGCGGCTGCGCCTGAAGGCGGAGCTGGAAGAGCTGGAAGGAAAGATGGACGGCTACCTCAAGGAGCTGGGCTACTGATGGCCGGCGAGATCATCCAATACCAGACCGAGGACGGCGTCACCGTCATCCGGCTTCGGGCGCTGGACGGCAACGTCTGGCTCAGCCAAGCCGAGATCGCGGAGCTGTTCCAGGTGACCCCTCAGGCCGTCACCCAGCACATCCGCTCCATCTACCAGGAAGGAGAACTGGAGGAGGCAGCAACTTGTAACGATTACTTACAAGTTCGAACCGAGGGTACGCGGGAGGTTTCCCGGCGGATCGTCCACTACAACCTGCCGGTCATTATGGCCGTCGGCTTCCGCGTCCGCTCGCCCCGGGGCAGCCAGTTCCGCCGCTGGGCCGCCGCTTCTCTCAGCGAGTACCTGGTCAAGGGCTTCGTCATGGACGACGCCCGGCTGAAGGACCCCGACGCCGACTATTTCGAAGAGCTCTTGGCGCGCATCCGCGACATCCGGGCGTCGGAGAAGCTGTTCTACAAGAAGGTGTTGGACATCTACGCCACCGCCGTCGATTACGACCCCAAGGCCGAGACCAGCCAGCAATTCTTCCAAACGGTGCAGAACAAGATGCACCACGCCGCCCATGGCCAGACGGCCGCGGAAACCAAGGTCGCCCGCGCGGATGCGGCCAAGCCGATGATGGGTCTGACCAGCTGGCCGGGCGAGTCGCGCGGCCAGATGCCCACCCGAGCCGACGCCCAGGTCGCCAAGAACTACCTGGAGCCGGCGGAGATGGAAACGCTGAGCCGTATCACCGTCGCCTTCCTGGAATTCGCCGAGGCGATGGCCAAGAACCGCCGCCCCATGCACATGGCCAACTGGATCGCCAAGCTCGACGACTTCCTGAAGCTCGGCGACCACCCGCTGCTTGTCGGCGCCGGCAAGGTCCAGGCCAAGGTAGCCGAGAAGAGGGTCAACGCCGAGTACGACGCCTGGCACGCGCGGGCGATTAATGCGCCGAGCGCGGTGGAGCGGCATTTCGTGGAGGCGATCAGCAAGGCCAAGGCAATTGAGGGCGCGCGCCCGAAGCCGGTGAAGGGGCGCAAAGGATGACCGAAGTTTCGAAGGCTTCGGCCTATCCCAAGTCGGTGCAACCCGGCCTGCCCCGCCTAGGCGTGACGCCGCCCGGGTGGTCGCGCGGGCCGCTTTTCGAGCATCTGTTCGAAGAGGTATCATATGCTAGCCGCCGTCGAGCTGCCATCGCTCGGCTACAGTCGTCATATGCGCGAACTGCGCCTTCGAGAATTTTCGACACCGTCGCGCCAAGAACAGGCGCGAATTGCCGAGCTCTTATCAACCTGGGATGGGGTCGTTGAGAGGGAAGAAGCGCAACTCACCGGTCTCTGCAAAGAGAAGGCCGCCCTGATGCAACAGCTTCTGACCGGCAAGCGCCGGGTCAGGTTGTCCGAATGCGAGGCGGCGTGATGTCACACATAACTTTTGAAGCGGCGATCGCAGACTCGGATCGGTTCGCGAAGCGCCACCTCCTGCTGGGCAACGGCTTCAGCATCGCCTGTCGCGCCGACATCTTCCACTACGGCTCCCTCTACGCCCAGGCGGACTTCTCCAAGGTCCCGGAGGTTCAGGCCGTCTTCGAGGCGCTGGGCACACAGGACTTCGAAGCTGCGATCCGAGCGCTGGAAAACGCCGCCCGCATCCTTCCGGCATATGTCCCGCACGGTGCGGCGGCGGTGGCGAAGATGCAGGAGCATGCGGCGGCGCTGAAAGAAATCCTCGTGCAAACCATCGCTGGCAACCACCCGAACATCCCTCCGGACATCGCCGACGAGAAGTTTTGGGCATGCCGGCGCTTCCTCGCCCACTTCCTGGCGGGTCCGAAGGCCGGCTGCGTCTTCACGCTCAACTACGACCTGCTCCTCTACTGGACACTGATGCACGACGATATGCCCTTCGGGGACGCGATCGCGCTGACAAAAAACGATGGCTTCGGGAATGACGAGGACGACCCGAACGCCGACTATGTGGTCTGGCAGGGCGAGACCGGCGCGCATGACGCCAAGGTGCACTTCCTGCACGGCGCCCTGCACCTCTTCGACTCCGGCTCGGAGCTAAAGAAGTACACTTGGGTCCGCAAGCAAGTGCCGTTGATCGAGCAGGCACGACAGGCGATCGCCGGCAACGCCTATCCGCTATTCGTGGCCGAGGGCACCAGCGTCCAGAAGAAGGCCAAGATCCGGCACAACGCCTATCTTTATCAGGGCTTCAAGCAATTCACCGCCAACGTGCGCGTCGGCACCCACTGCGTCTTCATCTACGGCCACTCGCTCGCGGCCAACGACGATCACATCCTGGCCCGCATTGGGCGCGGACGGTTCCCCAAGCTCTACGTGGGCATCTACGGCGACCAGAATTCACCCGACAACCAGCGGATCGCGCAGCGGGCCAACGCGCTGGCGGACCTCCGCACCGGCGCTTACCCTCTTGAGGTCGCGTTCTACGACGCCGCGTCGGCGAATGTTTGGGGCGCTCCATGAACCACGCCCCCGACACCGCCGAAATTTACTCTTCCCACGTCCCGGCCCTGGCGACGCTCGTGACGCTGGGTTGGAGCTACATGCCGCCGGCCGAGTGCATGGCGGCGCGCAGCGGCGCCCAGGGTATCCTGCTGTTGCCGGTGCTGGTGGAGGAGCTTCGGCGGCGGACCTTTGAATACAGGGGCAAGAGCTATCCGCTCTCGACCAACGCCATCGACCAGATCATGCGCGAGCTGTCATCGCCCGCTCTGAACGAGGGCCTGCTGACCGCCAATGAGCGCATCTACAACGCCCTCACCCTGGGGGTGACGGTCACCGAGTTCGTGGACGGCAAGCGCCACAGCGTGACCGTGCCGATCATCGACTGGAGCCGGCCTCTCGCCAATCGCTTCACGGTCACCGAGGAGGTAGAGCTTTTGGCCACCGGCGGGGTGTATACCCGCCGACCCGACGTCGTCGGCTACGTCAACGGCATTCCCCTGCTGGTGATCGAAGCCAAGCGGCCCGATAGCGGAAATCCGAACAAAGCCATGGTGGACGAGGGCATCAGTCAGATGATCCGTAACCAGGGCCAGGACGAGATTCCGCAGCTGTTCGTCTATGCCCAGCTGCTGGTCTCCATCGGCATGACCGATGGCCGCTATGGCACCACGCGCACGCCAAAGAAGTTCTGGGCCCGCTGGCACGAGGAGGTGCTGGACGAGACGCATTTCAAGGCCATCAAGAACCAGACGCTGGAAACCGACTCGCGCGAGGCCTTGTTGCTCGACCGCCTTGCCGACGTGAAGGCGCATTTCACCAGCCTGTGGAGCGAGGAGCAGGAGGTCACCGGCCAGGACCGGCTGCTGATCAGCCTGTGCTCGCCCGAACGGCTGCTCGATTTTGTCCGCACTTTCATGTTGTTCGACCGCAAGGCCGGGAAGATCGCGGCCCGCCACCAGCAGTACTTTGGCATCAAGGCCCTGCTGGAGCGCGTGCGCACCCTACGCCCCGACGGTGAGCGCCAAGGCGGGGTGATCTGGCACACCACCGGCTCGGGCAAGAGCTTCACCATGGTGTTGCTCTGCAAGGCGCTGCTGTTGGACGAAGTGCTGAAGAACTGCCGCGTCGTGGTCGTCACTGACCGCCGCGACCTTGAAAAGCAGCTAGCCGGCAATTTCCTCACCGGCGGCGCCTTCGGCTCGGGCCTTTCCGATAAGGACGGCACGAAGGCCAAGGTCTCGTCCGGCCGCGATCTGGCACGCCGCATCGGTAAGGGCGCCGAGCGGATCATCTTCACTATCATCAACAAGTTCGCCAGCGCCTCAAAGCTGCCCGAGTGCCACAACGACAGCGCCGACATGATTGTCCTAGTGGACGAGGGCCACCGCAGCCAGGGCGGCGAGAACCACGAGCGGATGCGGCAGGCGCTGCCCAAGGCCAGCTACATCGCCTTCACCGGCACGCCGCTGCTGAAGGACGATAAGACCGCCAGCAAGTTCGGCCTCATCATCCACGCCTACACCATGCGCGACGCGGTCAGCGACGGAACGGTCACGCCGCTGCTCTACGAAGAGCGCCAGCCGGTGCTCGACATCAACGACGCGGCCATCGACAACTGGTTTGAGAAGATCACGCTGGGCCTGTCGGAGAAGCAGCAAAGCGACCTGAAGGCCAAGTACGGCAAGAAGGGGCCGGTCTATGGCTCCGGCAACCGGATCGACCTGATCGCCTGGGACATCGCGGTCCACTTCAAGACCAATTTCAAGGATCTGGATCTTGGCCTGAAAGGCCAGATCGCCACCGACAGCAAGCTCTCGGCCATCCGTTACAAGAAGGCGCTGGACGCCACGGGCCTGGTCAGCAGCGCCATCGTCATCTCCTCGCCCGACACGCGCGAGGGACATGAGGAGGTGGACGAGTCCGAACTGCCCGAGATTCTGCAATGGTGGAAGGACAACGTCCCCGGCGACGCCGAAGCCTATGAACGTCAGGTCATCGAGGATTTCTCCACCGAGGGCCGCCCTGATCTGCTCATCGTCGTCGACAAGTTGCTCACCGGCTTCGACGAACCGCGCAACGCGGTGCTCTACATCGACAAGCCGCTCAAGCAGCACAACCTGATCCAGGCCATCGCCCGCGTGAACCGGCTGCATGAGCAGAAGAAGTTCGGCCTGCTAATCGACTACCGCGGCATCCTTGCGGAGCTGGATTCGGCGCTCACCGAGTACCAGAACTTGGCCGACCAGACGCAGGGCGGCTTCGATATCAAGGATGTCGACAGCCTCTACGCCAACGTCAGCACCGAATACAAAAAGCTGCCGGCGCTGCATGACGCGCTCTGGGCCATCTTCGCCGATGTGCGCAACCGCAGCGATATCGAGCAGTACCGGCAAGTGCTGGTCCCCAAGTACGCTGACGACGAGGCCGGCGTTTCCACGGACGTCCACCAGAAGGTCCGCGAGGACTTCTATGAGACGCTGACCGCCTTCGGCATGTGCCTGCGCACGGCCCTGGCGACCCGCTCGTTCTTTGAGGACGGCGCTTTCACCGAGGGGCAGATCCCCACCTACAAGCGCGACCTGAAGTTCTTCTCCAACCTGCGCCGGATGGCCAAGCAGGACGCCTACGAGACCGTCGACTTCAACGCCTACGAGAACCAGATCCGCAAGATCGTCGACCGCTACGTCATCGGTGAGGATGTAGTCTCCAACGGCAACCTGCTGGTGGTCAACGACTTGGCGAAACAGACGCCGGATGAGTGGAGCGAGGAGAAGACGCGCAACGAAACGGACATTATCCGCACTCGTCTGACCCGTACCATTGAACAGGACCTCGTCGACGATCCTTACGCCCAGCGCCATTTCTCCGAGCTGTTGAAGGCCGCCATCGCCGAGGCGTCGGCGTTGTTCGATCACCCATTGAAGCAATACGCGCTCTTCAAAGACGTGGAGGAGCAGGTCGCCGAGCGGAAGGTCGATGGCACGCCGTCCGCCCTGATTGGCAACCGCCACGCCGCAGCCTATTTCGGAATCATTCGCCTCGCCGTTGGCGACAGTCGCGCGCTTGGCCCGGATGTCGACAGCCTCGCAGCCGCGGCGCTGGACATCGATGGCATGGTGCAGACGGCCGTGGCGGAAAACTCTCTCAATCCCGCCAATGTCGAGGCTGCGATCCGCAAGTCCGTCCTGCCACGGCTCTTCTCGCTGACTGGCCTGGACCTGGCCCGCGCGATCACCGACCAAGTAGTCGAGGTCACACGTGTGGGTCTCTCGCGGGACGCGGCCTGATGCGCCTAACGCTGCGCTACGGCGTGCGCACTGCCGAATATGAGGTCCACGAATCCGCGCGCCTTACCGCCAAGCTCCGCATCCACGTTGAGCCAGGCGGCGTCCTGACCGTCGAGGCGCCGGTCGGCACGCCTGAGAACAAGATACGGGCCGGTGTGCAGAAGCGCGCACGCTGGATCATGGATCACATCGATCGCTTCGAGGACTACCGCCGCCACGCCTTGGCGCACGACTACTCCAGCGGCGAGACCCACTTCTATCTCGGCCGCCGCTACAAACTGAAGATTATCATCGATCCGCGCGCCAAGCGCTCTCTACGTCTCATCGCCGGCCGCCTAGAAGTAACCGCGCCCAAGGGCCACGCCACCGACGTGCGGCTCGCCCTCCAGCGTTGGTATCGCGAACGCGCGCTTGCCTACTTCACGTCGCGCATCACTCGCATGGCCGTCGAATTGCCATGGGTTGACGCCGCACCGCCGATCAAGCTGCTAACCATGAAGCGCTACTGGGGAAGCTGCTCACCCCAGGGCGCGGTGACTCTCAACCCGGCACTGATCAAAGCGCCGGCTCATTGCGTGGAATACGTCCTTCTCCACGAACTCTGCCATCTCGCCGAACACAACCACAGCCCGCGCTTCTACGCGCTTCTCGACCGCCACATGCCGGATTGGCGGTCCGCGAAGGGTGAACTCGACGGACTGTCAGAGATGCTGTTGGCCGTGTAAGTGTCCCCCGTGGCAGCAACCCCAGGCAGTCGAGCGTGATGGCAGTTGCACCAGCACCAACTCCGAAGATCGCTAGATGTAAAGGACGATGGAATCTAATGTGTGGCCTTGGCTGCCAATGGGGAGTTGCTCCCGAACGCATCATTTCTATCCACGCTGCCCCTTAAGAAGGAAAGGTTTGAAATTCAAAAACGAACGGTGAGGTAACTTTAGTGGTCGGCCATCATGAGATGCTGGCCGAGTCCAATCGGCGCACAACAATCAACGAGACGTTGTCCTGCGCCCCGGCGCTGAAAGCTTTTCCAGCGAGATCGCGCGCAGCTCGGTTCGGATCGTTAGCCGCACCCAAAGTGCGCGCGATGCCATCGTCGTCCACCATGTCGGTGAGTCCGTCGCTGCATAGCAATAGGGTTTCGTCGGTTCCGAGCGGCGCATCGATATTGACGTGCGGCTCAATGGCAACGGGAAATGAAGAGCCACCGAGCGCCTGGGTGATAGCATGTGACCGGCGGTGGCCTGAGTGGTTGATCTCCTCATCAGAAATATCGTCGTGACTGAGCTGGATCAGCCGGCCAGCACTGAACAGGTAGCTGCGGCTGTCTCCGACGTTGAAGGTGAGCAACGCCTTTGGGGTGAGGAACGTCCCAACCAGTGTGGTCCCCATGCCAAGCGCCGCCTCCTGCTGCTCCATCAGCGTGTAAAGATGCTGATTGGCCTCCTCGATCGCTTCCACGCACGTTTCCGGATCTGAAATCCGGTCGCTGACTGCAACCAGATAGTCGAGCACCGCACGGCTGGCCAGCGCGCCGTGGGCGTGGCCGCCCATGCCGTCCGCGACCATCAGGAGGCAGCCCTCGTTAGGTGCCGTTATGACGATGGGCGTGTTCATGTTGCCCGTCAGTACGCGAGGGCCGATAGCAATGGCATCCTCGTTCGCCGGGCGCACACGACCGCGATGGGTGAAAGCGGCGATGGTCCAGCCGGTCATGTGCAGACTCCTACGCTTTCGGAAGGAAGAGACCTCCGTACAGGAATGGCTCAGGCGGTTGCGATACGGCCATAAGCGCAGCGCTTGAACTATGTTGATGTAGCGTTGCCCAGCAGCTTGGCCTTCAGATCATCGAACTCAACTTGAGTAATCGCTCCTCTGGTCAAAAGACCATGAAGGCGCTCCAGCTCCTGAGCGATGGACGATTGGGGCAGCGGTGGAGGCTCAACGACCTGAACCCTTTTCACGTCGTTGACGAAGAGGTTGAGACCGGATTCCCCGCCACTACTCGTCGACCCCACGCGGTGAGCTGCCCGCATCGCCCAGACCAACGCGATCCCCCAACCGATGATGGTGCCGCCGAAGGCGACGTTGATGACAAGGATGATCCAGCGGTTCGGATGATCGCGACGGAATGCTACGAAGCTCGGAATGATGTAGATGATGCCGGCGATGAGGAATACGATGCCTAGGAAGATGAGGTCGCCGGCATGAGAATCGGGCTGCATGTTACAATACTCGCAGAATGATCGAGACGATGAACGATGCAATCCAGACAAACCCATAGGTCGGCGTCTGGCGCAGGCGTTGTGCGCGCATGAACAGATAGGCTGGCGCCAGCAGAAGTGCGAAGAACGTCATCCATCCGGAGCTGTAGCCGGCGCGCTTGAGTTGCGCCGCGTCGGTCAAACACAGCGCCGCGTTTGTAAGAAGGGGAACGAGCCAGGTGAGCGGCGACAGGAAAGCCAGATACGGCGGATCGTAGACGGGATTGCCGTCCAGGAACTGAATGATATGGGTGAGTTGATAATGCAGGATCGCGACATCCACGAACACATACGCAATCGGTGAGACGGCGAGCGCCCACACCAAGCCGTTGTTTAAATTGCTTGGAGTAATGGGCGGCGGAGTATCGTTCAGCTGCGTACCGAGGTCTGTCGTGCGCAATGGCTGCCAGCCAGATTGGCCCTTGCGCCAGATCGGGGTCTCGCCGTCGATCGTCCGAGCGGCCAGGAGTTTGTGGAGTTCGTCGGCCGGGAAAGGCCCTTTGCGCTGCCCGCCTTGGGTGTAGAACCATCCCTCACCGTCTGTCGTGCTGTCGTCGGTCAAAATATCTCTCCGTTATGATCCGGTCCGCGTCGAGAGCGGTTGGCGGTGTTCGTCCACTGACCGGCCGATACGACACTCTAAAAACTCCAACCGTCAGGATGGACGCGGTCGACACGGGGATGGCGTCGAGAGCGTCGATCCTCCTAGATTCAAATGAGGCCCCGAGAAATTGCGGGCTTTTGCCAAGAAATCTCGATCGTGACTTTATTGCCGCAGCTACTGCTTCGCGGGCGGCCGAAAGGCGCCGCCGGCTGAGGATGGATCACCGGCCGCGTAGACCGCGAGATTCGGATCGGCGGTCTTGAGAGCATTCAGAATGGTTTGCAGCTGGCCTTTCTTCTGATCAGCGTCGAAGCCGAAGACGATCAGACGCGGATTGGGATCAATCGTCAGGACGGCGTTGCCGGCGGCAACCTCCTGCACCATTGGGTCGGGTGGGAGCAGTCCACCGGCTCCCACGTCCAAGCGCACGTGACGGCGCATCGCATCGAACCGGACGATGGCGCGACATGCGGCCTGGTAGCGGGCGATCAGCGCCGGGACGTGGTGAAGAAGGGTCAATCGGTAGCGGCGGAGCTGGTCGACTACCGCGAGTGATCCGCTGCGCGCCCTCAGTGCCGTATTGGTAAAATGCTTGGCCTCGTGGAACACCACCGCAATATCTGTACCCTGTCGCTCCAGGGTTGCGACATCCAGCCGGTCGAGATTGCGCTTGGCCGATGAAGCGGGGCCGTCAGTCGTGCTGCCGTTAATCTCGCTCTCTTGTGCTCTCCCCAACGCAATTTCGACGTCGACCACGGCTGGGCTCCCCATGATCAACGGGTGCAGTCCGGTCTTCTCAGCGCCGGCGAGGTCGCTGGCCGCGCGGATCATGTCACGAAGCGTTTCCGGACCGGCATAATGCGTCCAGCCGATCCCGTTTGGTCTGAATTCGCCATCGACGAGTTCGGCCAATGCCTGCTGTTGGCGGACCAGATATTTGACATGGGTCTTGGGGCTCGCGGTGCCGTCGCCCCTGTCGTCGATCCGGAAGATCGAGCCACCCCGATAGTAAACGTTCAAGGAGTTGCGGCGTACAGCCAGGAAAACGTCGTCGCGCAGCAGGACATCCCGCCACCAGGATCCGCCGTCCTGTCGGGCCAGTTGATCAAGGTGATCGAGAAACGCGTCACTGACGCCGTGGCTGGAATCAGACTCTGTCACGCGGCGACCTCCCACCATTCGCCGTCCTGCTTGAGTGCGACGGCCTCGAAGTGATCCGGAAACGACTGCGGTGCGAAGGTATGGACCGGCACCAGCATCTTGGGCGCCACCGCGCTGGCCAATCGTTTCAGGTCCTTGATGCTGGCATGGCCGGAGGTGTGGGCATGGACCAGCGGGATGCTGCGCTGCGCCAGCTCTGCCATCAGCGCCTTGCCCCGTTCTTGTGCGAGGTAGCCGTTCCATTGGGACCAGACCGCAACCGCGCCACTCAGGCATCCCGCCCGGTCGAGGTCACCGAGCATGGCCGGGCGGAATAGCATCGCCGCATTCGATGCGATCTCGGTCAGCCTCTCGCCAAAAATGCGGTGGGCTGCGTGGTGATCAAGAAGATCGAAGCGCCCGGATCGCTTGATCTGAACGCGCTGATACTGCGGAATGTAAAGAGCGACCCCGGGCCAGTCCGATTGCGGGATATGTGCGTTATCGGTCGCCCGCAGCATTTCGGCGGTATAGAGGTCGATGATCAGCGTTCGCCCGGTCCGCTTACAGGCCCGGTAGAGACTGACCATACGGTCGATGTTCTGCGCGGATGCTGCGACGAGGGCCAAACCCTTGCTCTCGCCGAACAGATCGACCAAGCGTTGCTCGACCTCCGACTCGGTCGGAAAGGACAGATCGGGATCAAGGCGGCCGAAGCTCGATCCTTCCATCAGCATGACATCGACGTTTTGCGGCGGATGGGAGATGAGTTTTTCGAACAGCGCCGCTTTGCGACCATGACCGCGAATGTCGCCGGAATAGAACAGCCGCTTGCCACCGGCCTCAACCTCGATGGCATGGGCATCAAATGCGGAGTGGTCGACAAGGTGCGGTGTCACGCGAAACGGGCCAAACTGCAGCGCCGCGCCGCTGGTGAACTCGACCGGGCTCGCCGGCACATAGGGCCGGGGCACGAACGGGGCTGCGGCCTGCAGAATACGAAGGGTCGCTGCTCCCAACGCCACCGGCAGATCAGGCCCGGCCAAAAGCGCCAGGCCCCAATGATCCACATGCCCATGCGAGAGCACCAGGCCTAAAAGGTCGCCGCCGCCCGCCAGGCCCTCAATGGCCGGACGCGCTCTCTCATCGTCCGGATCGCCGTCCAGCGGCAACCCCAAATCCAGCAAGAGCCTGGCGCCATCGGCCATCAGCTCGATGCACGTCCCGCCGATTTCTTTGGTCCCACGATGGATTCGGACGTGCATGGAGGATTCGAAGCACCCAGACGGCACGAATTGATAGGCGGTTGGCGAACCGGCGCTCAACCGAGATACGCATCATCGCTAGCCTATTAGTACGGCTATATCCAGTGGTTTAATAGCCGTCGCAATGTTGGGTTCAGCCCATGAATGGGCGGGCCCTCGTTGCATGGAATCTGCGGCGCGTGAGAGTGCTCCAGGGCATTTCTCAGGAGAAGCTTGCTGCTGATGCTTCCGTGGATCGGGCCTATGTGGGTGGCCTTGAGCGGCAGGAGGAGAATCCAACCGTCGATCTGCTCGACCGTATTGCCGAAGCCTTGTCAGTGAGCATCACTGATTTTTTTATCCGTCCAAAGGCCGGCGAGAAGCCCCCTGCTACGCTCCGAAAAGGGCGCAAGAAGAAATAGCTCGTCATATGAGCATATTCCTTCCGCATCTCGGGATGTCGGACGTATCTCGAATAATCAGACCAGAATTAGCCTAGCACTAAAACTGTCCAAAGCCTGGCAGACGTGCTTGGCTTCCCGATTGCGGAATTCTTTGGGCGGCAGGTGGTTCAGGAATTGATGAGTCGCGTTTGGAATTGGAATTCCGGTGGCGCGACTTGGTGAGGGGATTAACGACCGCGATCTAGCCGTCGCTGTTGCCCAAATCGAAGTGTTAAACGAAGTAGATCGCGGCAGCAGTAAAGCATCCGCCGAGTCGTGATCTGTCTGTCACCTCATTCCGCAAGGGCGGCTGTCATTGCTGCTCGGTAATATTCCCATCGAAGCTATCTTTAAACTGGACCTGACGGCTCTAGAGAGAGCTATGTTTGCGGTTGATGGCACCATTCAGCAGGAAGTGCCAATCAATGTCTATTGGTTTAGGCGGAGTCAGAAATGTGAGCTTTTGACCGATTGTGTTGAAGAAGTCGCCTTTCGGTCTGGAGTGATCTTACGTCGAGGCAAGCCGTGGCGTTTGAAGGCGGTCGTAACCGATCAAGCGGCCAAGATCGGTGCGGTGGCGGGGATCAGCTTGGCCAGTTTTCTCAAGTTCTGAGCGGTGGCGGCGAGCAGGAACTCGTCATGTGCGCCACATGGGCCGCGCAGTCGCAGTCGGTCGAGCTTGAGGATGCGTTTGAGGTGGGCGAAGCACATCTCAACCTTCTTGCGCTGTCGCCGCGAGGTTAGATAAGCGGCGGTCTTGGCGATGTGGCGGGCGAAGTCTCTTGCGCCCTCATGGATACTGCGAGGCACTCGCCGCATCGGGGTGTTAGGGCTGCAACGAGATTTAAGAGTACAGGCGGAGCAGTCAGCCTTGCTGGCGCGGTAGAACAAGGTGGCGCCGTCGTTCACCAGCGTTCCCTTCGTCGTTAGGTTCTTGCCGCCGGGACAGACATAGATGTCGCGCTCATGGTCGTAAATAAATTCGTCTCGTGAGAAGGTCCCGTCGGTGCGTTGGGATTTGTCGAACACCGGCACGTGCGGCTCGATACCTTCTTCGTTGACCAGCCAATCGAGCATCTCGGCTGAGCCATAACCCGTATCGGCGGCGAGACGCGCCGGCTGAAGATCGAAGCGATCGTGGGCTCGCGTGATCATGGTCTTGGCGGCTGTAACCTCGGCCTGGCGTACGGCGCTGGATGCCTCCACCTCAACGATGACGGCATGATCAAGGTCGATCAGGTAGTTCGTCGCGTAGGCGAAGAACGCGAGGCCGCCGTTTGCCGCGGTCCACCGCGCGGCCGGATCGACGGGCGCGAGATATTTCGGCGCGACGGACGTCGCCGCACCGAAGGCTGCGTCATCTAGCACCGCCAGATACTCACGAACTGCGCGACGAGATCGAACTGGATCTAGCTCCTCGGCGCCCTGCACCCCGCTTTGGCGGTTGGCGTCGGCCTTGATCAGACTGGCATCGACAGCGAAGCTCTCACCGCCAACCAACCCCTCGGTCATGCAGCGACGCACCACGGTCTCGAACACATGTCGCAGCACATCGCTGTCACGGAAGCGGCCGTGCCTGTTCTTGGAGAAGGTTGAGTGGTCTGGCACGTCGCCATCGAGGCCTAATCGGCAGAACCAACGATAGGCGAGGTTCAGGTGGACTTCCTCGCACAAACGCCGCTCCGATCTGATGCCGAAGCAGTAGCCGACAATCAGCATCCGGATTAGCAGCTCCGGATCAATCGAGGGGCGACCCGTCGAACTGTAGAACGCTGCCAAGTGCGCCCGCACACCCTGCAGATCGACGAACCGGTCGATCGCCCGCAGCATGTGGTCCGCCGGCACGTGCCGCTCCAGCGAGAATAGATAGAAAAGCGCCGCTTGATCGATTCGCCGTTCACCCATCATGGCTTCGCCCCAGGCTTGGATGCCTGAGTGAATCAGCGCTTCTGACCGTTCACAACCCGGAGTTTTTCAACACAATCGATCCAAAGCGGACTTTCTTTTGCTAGCTCCGGGCTTCTGAGTGTGACCCAAAAGAGATCTCCATGTCTTGTCCCCAAGCGGGGGATTGCCGACAAGCAGCACAGGTCCCCCAAGATCTGAGGTTGCGGCCGGGGGATTAACGCGTAGCATGAGGCTCAATGCGACCAATCGTGTCGCAGTGTCGGCGTGGAACTTCAATCTTTGACTGTCAATCACAGCGGAGTTGCAAGATGAAGCTGCCTCACAATCGCGTCCTGCCCATTTCTGTTCTTGTCAGCGCAACGATTGTTGCGACCGGGACAGCTTACGGCCAATCCAGCCGTTTCGATGAACTTGCCAACCTCCCTTTCGAGCAAAACCGCCCCACGCCCGAGACTGCCAAGACGCTGATGCGGGAGCTTGATTTTCAACAAGCCACACAGGCTTATCTATGGGCCATGCCGCTCATCAACACGCTAGGAATGAAGTTCGGCTCCGAGAAGGTGTTTGGAGCGGGCTACAATGTCCTTCCCGTGTGGAAAGAGCGACTCGACACAAAGACACTTGTCACAACTCCAAACTCGGACGTGCTCTACGCCATGAGCTACGTGGACATGGGTGAGACCGGGCCAATCGTATTTGAAGCGCCTCCCAATCTCCAAGGCATTCTACTCGATTTCTGGCAGCGACCGATCCCGGTTGACGGCGGCAAATTCGCGGGCGATGTCGGACTTCCAGGCCCGGACGCTGGCAAGGGCGGTAAATTCCTTGTTCTGCCACCTGGCTACAGCGGCGATGTTCCGAACGGTTACTACGTCTACCGGTCAGGCACGAACAACCTCTTCATCTTCCTCCGCGCATTCTATCAAGATCCGAAAGATCTTTCGCCCGCCGTAAAGGTAATGGAGCAAGTAAAGGTCTATCCGCTCAACCTTCCAGCCGCTGAACGTAAGCCCATGAAATATCCGAATGCCTCAGGCGTCTCGGCGGACATGCTGCCGCGCTCCGATGCGACGGCTTTTGAGCAACTTAAATGGGTCGTTGATCGTGAGGGCCAAAACCTAGCGGATGCAGACGGGTTGGGCCTCCTTGCCAACATAGGCCTCGTTAAGGACCGCCCGTTCGAGCCTGATGCTGACACGAAGGTAATCCTCAACGCTGCGGCGAAAACGGCTTACAAAATGAGCCGTGTGATCGGCAGGATGACCGACATTGGTGGTCGCGACCTCAGAATTTGGAAGGACCGTCGGTGGCTTAACCCCGCCAACAACGTTAGCCAACCCGGTCCCGACAAGACGATGGATTTAGCTTGGCGCAACACGAAGGCAGGCTTCACCGAGATCGAGCCACGCGTCTGGATGTTCACTGACTACTACTCGATCAGTCCGGGGATGGTGTCGTTGTCACCGGGCAAGGGGGCATTCTACGGCATCGCCTTCAATGACACCGACGACAAGCCATTATCGGGCGATAGCTCGTACACGGTAACGCTACCTCCGAATGTTCCTGTCGCGCTCTTCTGGTCTCTGACACTCTATGAGGCCGAAAACGCCTCCGGCTTGGTGACAGAGGCAAGGCGTTTCCCGTCACTCGGATCGCGCGACAAGCCAGTGCAGAACCCTGATGGCACAACTGACCTCTACATCGGTCCGAAGCCTCCCGTTGGAAAGGAAACCAATTGGTTGGCAACGGCACCGGGACGAGGGTTCTTCGCAATCCTACGTCTCTACGGTCCGGAAGAAGCGGCAGTAAACTACAGCTGGAAGCCCGGTGATCTACAGAGAATAAACTGAGCGGTGAGACCCACGAGGAAACGGACCAGCTACTGGATGGCTTTACAGCACGGATAAGTTTGGCTGTGCTTCAGATAGGGGCGAATGGGAGATCTATTGTGAAAAGGACAGCGATATCGCCGTGATTGGCTTCCGCCATGTGAACGGTGCTCAAAAATTTAGAGAGGCTATTCGGAAATTGCGAGCGGCGCCGATTGAATCTCTTAGGGGCGGCGAGCTAGCTGAACTCTTCCCATTTAGTCATTTAAGTCCTGAATGGCAACGAAAGTTGTCCCTTAATTACCAGCTGATCCTAGATACCGCTTATCGGGGTAAGCGTTTCGTATTAAGAGATGATACCAATGTAGAAAGAGTGGATTGGCTCTGACATTCTGTAGCATTAGCACCAAAGTAATTTTTGGATTCCTGCGTTACTCTTCTATAGTCGCTCATACTGAAATCTGAACTCCTTTGGCATAAAAGGCCGGGAAGTTCATGACTGAACAACGCTAACGCGCTCAACCAATATACCTCCGTCGAGGCCGCGAGCCCGATCTATGACGGCAACGGCAATCTCACCTCGGACGGCACATTCACGTTCGGCCATGATACCGAGAGCCGGATGATTTCGGCGATGCCTTCAGGTAGACATTGGCAAAGTCGTTGGCAACGCCGGTAGGCCGAGTTCGGCTGATAAGCCAGTTTTTGGCTCGCGAGCCCAAGTCCCGTTCCATGCACCATCAACACCCTCGGCAGCACGACGCACGACAGTCGCGCCCAGATAGTGTCGCCAAAGCTCAATCGGCTCGTAGCCGATGAGATGACTCGTCAAATGTGACTTGCGTGCGCCCCAGGTTCCCCAAAACCTGCCATCAATCTTTAAGCATTAGGAAAGTACATCAGGCTATCGTCAAACCTGGTGCACAATGACAAGACGGACTGGGCTTCTTATCGCAGCGTTGCTTGCCTGCGTTCCGCTTAATTTTTCAGCGGCCGAAGAAACGGATAGTTCTGGCCTCATCTCCGATAAGGTCAAGTCCGACTATCAACGCCCGGCAAAGATCCCATTTCCGGACAGTAATCCCTACACTCCCGCCAAGGCTGATCTTGGCAAGATGCTGTTCTTCGATCCCATCCTTTCAGGATCGCGCAAGATCTCCTGTGCGTCATGTCATGACCCGTCGAAATCATGGGCAGACGGCTTGCAGCAGGCGGTCGGCGAAGACCCGGCGGGACTTAAGATTCGTACGCCCACATTAATTGACATCGCGTTCGTTGATATTCTTGGCTGGGATGGAAAATTTCCGGATCTCGAGTCGGTGGCCTTCAAGCCATTGGTGAGTCCGCAGATCATGAACATCACAGAACGTGAACTGGTACGACGCCTGCGCCACGCGCCGAGATATGTTGCCGCATTTAACGCCGCCTTCGGGAAAGGCGCTATCACACGAACCAGAATTGAGAAGGCGTTGGGAATCTACCAACGCACCATCGTCGCCGGTGAAGCACCGTTCGATCGCTGGATTGCGGGCGACGAGACGGCCATTTCTGCCGAAGCCAAGCGCGGGTTCGCGCTGTTCAACGGCAAGGCCCACTGCTCGCACTGCCACAGCGGCCCATCGTTCACCGATGGATCCTTTCAGGACATAGGCACCGCGACTGGCGCCGATATTGGAAGGGGACGAATTTTTCCGAAATCAGAGATGCTGCGCTACGCCTTCAAGACTCCGACGTTACGCAACGTCGCGAAGCGTGCACCCTACATGCACGATGGCTCGATTCCGACTTTGGAAGGTGTGATCGAGTTGTACAATAGAGGCGGTATCGATCGGCCTAGCCGCTCGCCTTCCATTGAACCACTCTCGCTGACGGAAACCGAGAAGAAGGCGCTCATTGAATTTCTGCAAACATTGACTGCCGACTCGTCGCCTAATGCGCGGCTATCAGGACCCACTCAATAAATCCATCGCGAAAAATCTGCCTCGTTCGATCACGCGGCCAACTGCGATAGCAAAGCGCCTAATAGACCGAAGCCGGCAAAAAGCGATATGCCCGCGCAGGTCTCCAGTGTTTCCAAATGGACGGTGTGTCTATCCGCAGCCCACGCCAATACAACCCCGGCCAAAATGGCCGCGACACTCAATAGGACAAACATCCCGATCTCCGCCTCTCGCTTACATAAACGATAGGTCAAAAAAATTGATATCTCGTGGTTCCAATACCTAAAATTTGAAAGAGAAGCGCCGCTGAGTGGGGACTCATTGATTGAAATAAAAGCGACTGTAGCTGCAGTACAGATTGCTGAGAAGAAGGTGCGCGCGGAACGCGTCGTAGCGGGTGGCAACCCGGATGATGCGCCAATCTTTGAGACGGCCGAGTCGATCTATGTCGTTGACGATAGAGACTATCTTCGGTCGGCGATCAGACTTGTGGCCCGCGCCCTAGTGGTACTCATCCGACCTTCGCTCAGTTTGCGCCGCAGACAGCATGGAGTTTTTGAGTTCAGGCCGTCTTGGGTACGCCGATAAGACGGGGAACATCTTTTCTGTCTTGGGCTCATCACACGAATAGATCGGCCATCAGAGTTCCCCAACCGCAGACTCCTCGAAACTCCTACAAATTAGTAGGCCCCTGAGCTTAATTCCACGCGGGTTTTGTCCAATTTTAACCATGCTAAATGGCATGCCTTCCAAACTATTCAATTTGCAGTATAGTAAATAAATTCCCAACACGTTCTGGTTAATTGCCTGGATTGCGCGATGAACAGCTACCTTCAGCGGAGCATCCCCATCCTGAGAAACTCGTCTCTTGTCCTCGCCCGGTGTCTCCTCGCCTTGCTGTTCGCCGTGACGAGCACTGCCAATGCCAGCGCCCATGTGAAATGGTTCTGCGCTTACGATGTCGCGGGCCAGCCACTGGAACTCTCCAACGTGCTGTGCCAGGACTTCGAAATCCTGATCTTCGTTGCCGCGGTCGGACTTCTTGCCGGTTGCTTTCTCGAGAAGACGCCTCTCGGCGAAGCGATGTTACGATCAATGGATCGCGTCACCGTTGGAATACGCCTCCATACCGAGGAAATGGTGCGTGCGTTCTGCTTCTTTTTCTTCATCGGTGTTTGGACGCTGGGTGGCATCCTGTTAACGCCAGAGTTGACCAGCAAATCGGTCCTTCTCCCGCCCCTGCAATTCACAATCGCGATTTGCCTATTGTGGAGGCGGACTTTGCCGATCTCCGCGCTCGGCATCGTCATCCTGTTCGGCATGGCGATACACGACTACGGAATGTTCCATTTGGCGGACTACCCAATCTTTCTGGGCATCGCAGCGTATCTTGCTTTGAGGGGGCTTCAGAAGAAATTCTTCGGGATCGAGCCGATTGATATCATGCGTTATGCGACGGCGGTGACTCTGATGTGGGCGTCCGTCGAAAAATGGGCTTATCCTCAGTGGAGTTACCCGATCTTCATCACGCACCCGAGCATTACTTTCGGGTTTGATCCCGAGTTCTATATGCGTGCTGCTGGCGCCGTTGAGTTCGTACTCGCATTTGCATTGCTCTGGACGCCACTGGTCCGGCGCTGCGCAGCGGCAATTCTAGCGGGTATGTTCATCGCTGCTTGCCTGGAATTTGGAAAGATAGACACCATCGGGCATTCGGGCATCATTGCGGTGCTGTTCGCGGTGCTTGCCGATGACCGCCGAGTAGAGAACGACCGGCGTGTTCCACTCGCCGCTCCGGCCGGGTTCTGCGCTGCACTTTCCGCAACGCTGTTTGTTTACTACGTCGGCCACGCAACGCTGTTCAATACGACGGTTTTGTAACCCGGGCGGCCAGCAAACAAACTCAGTTCACCTTCACCATCAGCTTCATTTTTGGATGGATCCCGCACCGCACCGTAAAGCTGCCCGCGACCGGAAAGACGACGGTGAACGAACTACCCGGCTTCTGATCGTTCGAATCGAACGAGAACGTTGGGGAGGTGAGATAGGCGTGGTGAAGAAGATCGCCATCGTCGTTGATAAAGCGCAAAGCCTCGCCGCGGTTAATGGCAATATTGCCTGGCTGAAATTCACGATTTTTCTGTGAAATTTGATGAGGGCTGGCAGCTAATGCACCGCCGGCGACCAAACCACCTAACACTGCTAACAAAGCATGCGTATCACTCCGTCTTAGAAGGACCGAAATCCATCTGAGCACATGCATTCCGTTGCTCCGTCAGACCTTCATGCGCGAACTGCAAATTAGAGCGATTCGATGCACTAACTGGTTACCATAATCCAGAAGTACCTTTACTCAACACCGGCCGTAAAGATTATATCGCTATTCCGATGAGTGATGTCACCTCCGAATGCCCTTATCGCCAGGGCTATCCCTGAAAGTAGGGCTTATTCTTCGGTCGCTGACGGAAGTGGAGCCATCGTGTGGGTGCGAGTATGTCGTCAGGAGTCGGGGCAAATCGCGCGCTGTTCCACGCTGCTTACGAAAGCCTACGCTCCTGCATACCGGCGGGTAACACAATCCGAACACAGATCCTGGTTTGCTATCTGTTAATGAGTGCCATCACGGCTGCTCTCGGATTCTACGCCATGCAAAGCATCAAGCACGCTGGCGGTCTTGTTGCCAAAACATTCGACGAATCCCTTATGTCGATCAACTACGCACGGGCAGCGGCGGCAGACTTCTCAAAAATGCGCGCAGTCGCCTCCCGGCGGCTTGGGACTCTCGACCCTCAGGCGCGCACCGAGCTTGAGAAGAAAATTAACAATCTGGAAAACGCCTTTTACGAAGATCTGAGTATCGCCGCCGAACGATCTCAGTCCCCCGGCGCGACTAACGCGGTCACCAAGGTACGCAAAGCCGTCAGTGACTGGGCCACGCTGTATAGCAATGGCGGCAAAGTACCTGATGTGAATAGCCGCGCCACCTTTGTCGACCGCCTGGATGGCTACGCAAAAACCGTTGACCAGCAGATTGACCTTTTGATCAACCACACTGCTGGCGACGGCTTTTTGTTCCGGCAACGAGCTCTGACCGCTATTGATCGTGACTTGCATTTCAATCTCGGAGCTATCGCCATCGCGCTTCTTCTCTCCGGATTCGTCACTTGGTTGTTGAGCCGCCGTATTATTGGGCAGGTTGCCGTTGCCTCCAAAGCCGCACGCAGCATCGCGGCGGGCGAGCTCGATGTTAACATTCCTAGGGGAGGAGCCGACGAACTCGGCACGTTAATCGCCGCGATGAACGTGATGCGAAATAATATTAAGGATATGGTTGGGCGTGAAATCGCTCAGCGGAGGTCCGCACAAGCGCGTTTGACCGACGCGCTTGAAAATTCCCGCGAAGGCGTCGTTCTCCTTCATCCTGACGGAAAGATCGCGCTGGCCAACTCCCGCTCAAGCGAATTTCTTACCAGTGCACCGGAGCTTCTCCGGTTCGACTCGCTAGACACATTCAAGATTGCGTTTCCCTCAACTGGCCCAGCTCTCCTCGCGAACGACGACCTCACAGGCGAAGCGTGTTTACCGGACGGTCGGTGGCTGCGCATCAGCCGTAGCAAGACTCAAGAAGGCGGCGAGATTGTAGTTTTCAGCGACATCACAGCCTTAAAGAAACAGGAAGAGCAACTCTACGAGACCAACCGAAGACTCGATGCCGCGCTCGACAACATGTCGCAGGGTTTGTGTCTGTATGACAATGATGGTTGCCTGCAAGTCGTCAACCGTCGTTTCTGCGAGATTTTCCGCATTCCTCCCGGCCATGTCCGCGCTGGCATGCAGTTCGAATCTGTTCTGAAGCTGAGCATCATGGCAGGAAACCACGCGGGTCAGACCCTCGATGAACTCGTGGAGTCGTCCATATCGCGCTCGGAGATCGGAAGCTATTTTCAGAGTTTAAGCGATGGTCGCATTATTCGTATCGATCGCCGTTCGACCTCCGATGGCGGATGGCTGGAAACTTGCGAAGATGTCACCGAGCAGCAGCGGGCGGAGACTCAGATCGCTTTTATGGCCCGTCACGATGCCCTCACCCACCTCCCGAATCGTCTGCTGCTGGCGGAACGTATCGAACAAGCGATTGCCCAGGCTGGACGCGGACCTGGATTCAGCGTTCTATGTTTGGACCTCGACAACTTCAAACAGGTCAACGACACACTCGGACATCCGATCGGCGACGAGCTCCTTTGTGCAGTCGCCGAAAGGCTGCTCGCCTGTGTCCGCGAGATCGATACCGTCGCTCGTTTGGGCGGCGATGAGTTTGCCATCATCCAAGCAGGCACGCGAGACTCTAACGATGTGGAGCGACTTGCACGACGTATCGTTGAATGCATCGGACAGTCTTATGAATTCAACGGACAGCGGATTGTCATCGGCTGTAGTATCGGTATCTCGCTGGCTCCTCACGATGGCTCGAATGGCGAAAAGCTCCTGAAGAATGCAGACTTGGCGTTGTATCGTGCTAAAGCTGAAGGTAGCGGCGTCTGGCGGTTCTTTGAAACTGAGATGGACGAAAGTCTACAGAAGCGCCGCGCTCTCGAACTCGATCTTCGGGACGCGATGACGAATGGCCAGTTTGAGTTGGTCTATCAGCCAATCTACAATCTCAAACTTGAAAAGATTTGCCGGTTCGAAGCTCTGCTGCGGTGGCGTCACCCGCAACTCGGCCTGGTGTCTCCCGAAAAGTTCATCCCAGTGGCCGAGGAGATTGGTCTCATTATTCGGCTTGGCGAATGGGTGATTGATCAGGCCTGCCGACAAGCCGCATCGTGGCCAGACGACATCAAGGTTTCAGTGAATGTCTCTTCCGTCCAGTTTCGTAGCCCGCGCCTCGTCGAGGCTTTCTCATCGGCGCTGATGCACTCGCAGCTACCAGCCGGACGCCTGGAGATCGAGATCACCGAGTCGGTGCTTCTTGCGAATAGCACGGAAACCATGGCGACCCTGCACAAGCTCCGCGCGCTTGGCTTACGGATCGCAATTGACGATTTCGGAACGGGATATTCTTCTTTGAGCTACCTGCAGAGTTTTCCCTTCGATAAACTCAAGATTGATCAATCGTTCGTACATGACTTGACCTCGACGGAAGGGTCGAAGCTGATCGTTCGCGCCATCGTGAGCCTTGGAAAAAGCCTCGGCATGCAAATCACTGCCGAAGGCGTGGAGAACATCGCCCAGTTTGATCAGGCCGCCGCTGAAGGCTGCGATGAAGTGCAAGGCTTTTTTCTCAGCAAACCGGTATCGGCACCCCAAGTCTCGTCCGTGATTCGCAAATTTGAGAGGCGGCGTGGTACTTCGCGTTCATCCCGGAAGCTCGGCAAGCTCACGACTGCAAGTGGCTTTTCACGCTGATTGCGCAGCTTGCCAACCGGCCTTCGATGCCGCCTCCGCTTTGCGCGGAGCAAAGCCCCAATTAGAATTTGGCCAGCGACTTGACGTTACCGAGATGCCTTCGGCAACTAATGCCATAGTGTTTTAATGACCGAGTCCATCGTCCATCAATTGAGGCTTTGGCTGGAAACTAGGCGCGAGCGCCTTGTGCGAACAGGTATAGAAATTACCGAACGAATACCTCAGCCATCCTCGAACGTGCCTTGGAAAGCCACAATTGGGCTTGTCAAAGATGACGTCCTTGTGAGCTTCACGGTATGGGAGCGCACAGAGCTTCAGACGGAATTAATTGTGGTGGATGGTGTTTCAGGGGAAACGGTTCGGTCTGTCGATGCTATCCTGGAGCACCCTAGCGAGATCGAAGCTGTCCTCGACCTTGTAATGGATGATCTGATTGCGGGGAGTTATCGACAGCTTGGTTGTTAGGGTGGCTGTGTTCAACAGGGCTGGCACGTAGATTCGGCTTTTCGGTCGTATCCAGACTTCCAGCTTTGGTCCCGCCGGTTCCGTTTTCGCAAATCATGCCTTGAGTCCTGCGCTGCCCCGAGCAAAGCGCTTGCGGATACGTGACAGCAATCCGTCGCAGACGTCGCGATAGGCCTGCATACGCTGCTCGCGGCTGCCTTCGATGTTGGTGGGATCCGGCGTCGGCCAGTATTCGACATCGGCTGCAATCGTCCGCGTCAATTCCAGCGCCTTGTGATGGGCTTCCGGTGACAGCGTGATGATGAGATCGAAATTGAGACCCTCCCAGTCCTCGATTTCTTCGAACGTCATCGACCGGTGCTTCGAGATGTCCTGGCCCAGTTCGGCCATCACCGCGACGGCGAACGGATCGAGTTCACCGGTCCGGACACCGGCGGATCGTACATAGAGCGTTCGCGGAAACATGTGCTGCAACAGGCTCGCCGCCATCGGCGAACGCACGCTGTTGTGCGCGCAGGCGAACAGCACCGACTGCGGGTTTTCCACGCGCGCCGGCGCGGCCATACGCTCAGGCCACTTTCGTTTCGCGCGCGCCCTCCGCGCAACCACCACGCAGGTATCGCGACAGCGACAGATGTTCCACCAATCGGATCATGCGCCACCCTTCCAGTGCAAGACGGAGATCAACGTGAACAGCCGCCGCGCGGTCTCGAAATCGACGCGGACCTTGCCGCTCAGCCGCTCCTGAAGCGTGCGTGAACCTTCGTCGTGAACACCGCGCCGGCCCATGTCGATGGCTTCGATCTTGTCCGACGTCGCGGTGCGGATCGCCTGATAATAGCTGTCGCAGATCATAAAGTAGTCTTTCACGATCCGACGAAACGGGGTCAGGGACAACAGGTGCGTCACCACCGGCACGCCGTCTTCGCGCCTGATATCGAACATCAGGCGGTTGCCGGTGATCGCGATGTGCAGCGTGAACGGGCCACCTTCCGCGCCTTCCGGCGCGAACACGTTCTTCTCGACGAGATCGTAGATCGCGATCGCCCGCTCGTGTTCGATATCCGGCCCGGAACGCCCAATCGAATCCTCATCGAGCGTGACCGCCACGATACAATTGCGGGAATCATCCTGGGGTGAGTCCTGGCTCATCGCCTGCTGGTCCAATTCCAACATTCGCATTCGTTTCGGCGCGGTGAGAGGCGAATGTCATCCACTAGTTGAGACGCACTCCGACCGAGCGGGCGTGGGCGTCGAGACCCTCGGCTTTGCCCAGGGTCATCGCCGCAGGCCCCAGCGCCCGCAACTGGACCGGTCCGCATTTCAGGATTGACGTTCGCTTCATGAAGTCAAGCACGCCGAGGCCCGACGAGAACCGCGCCGAGCGGGCCGTCGGCAGCACATGGTTGGAGCCGCCGACATAATCGCCAATCGCCTCCGGCGTGTGGGAGCCGAGAAAGATAGCGCCAGCATTTCGGATCCGCGCGGCGAGGCTTTCAGGGTCGGCCGTCATGATCTCCAGATGCTCCGCGGCAATGGCATCCGCCAGCGTCACCGCTTCATCATCGAGGCTCTTTACCAGAATGATGGCGCCGTAATCGGTCCAAGAGGCGCGCGCGATATCCGCCCTGGGCAGTGTTGTAAGTTGCGTCTCCACGGCGCGCTCGACGTCGGCGGCAAGCGTCTCGCTGTCGGTGATCAAGATCGACTGCGCGTTGGCATCGTGTTCCGCCTGCGCCAGCAAGTCAGCGGCGATCCAGTTCGCATTACCGGTGTCGTCGGCGATGACAAGAACTTCCGAGGGACCAGCGATCATGTCGATGCCGACCTTGCCGAATACCTGGCGCTTGGCGGCGGCGACATAGGCGTTGCCCGGTCCCACGATTTTAGCTACCGGCGCGATGGTCGCGGTGCCGTAGGCGAGAGCAGCGACCGCCTGCGCGCCGCCGACGCGATAGATTTCGGAGACACCACCAAGCCGCGCCGCCGCCAGCACCAGCGGATTGATCTTGCCCTCCGGCGAGGGCACGACCATGACGACGCGGGCGACACCGGCGACCCTGGCCGGCACCGCGTTCATCAGCACCGACGACGGATACGCCGCGGAGCCGCCCGGGACGTAAAGTCCGACCGCCTCGATCGCGGTCCAGCGCGAGCCGAGCTCGACGCCAAGCGCGTCGGTGAAATGGTCGTCCTTCGGCAGTTGGCGGCGATGAAAAATCTCGATCCGGTCGCGCGCCAGTTTCAGCGCGTCCAGCGTCGCCGCGTCACAGGCCTCGACGGCGGCGTCGATCTCGGCGGCCGTGAAGCGGAGTCCTGCGGCATCAATGGAAAGCCGGTCGAACCTGCGAGTCGCCTCGATCAGCGCCGCATCGCCGCGTGCCGCCACGTCATCGACGATCGCACGAGTGGCCGCCTCGATATCGGCCGAGACCTCGCGCTTGGTCGCGAGAAACGCCCTGAAGCGCGAGGCAAAATCGGCGCTGCGGCTATCGATACGGATCGGCATGGGAATGTTTCCGGCAAGACCTATAGCGTTTTCAAGCGAAGTGGGCACCGGTTCGCATAAAGAAAACGCGTCGAATCAAAATCATAGAGCCCCGCTTCCGATTCCATCAGAAGCGGAAAGGCTCTCATGGAGCGAACCCGCTCTCGGGTACAGCGCTCAATGGCGCGGCCTCAAATCGCCGTCAACCCTTCGAGACACCTGACGCCTGATTCAACGTTAAAAACTGACTTGTCTTCATCCTTGATCGAGGATGATCGTGCCCGAAACCGGTCGGCACGAACCCGCTCCGGCGGCGCGAAGTTGGCGGGAACGTTAAAAATCGGATCACCGTTCGCTGATCCGTTCGATCAAGGCGCCGCACGCCGACAGTTTTTTCTCAAGCTGCTCGAAACCGCGGTCGAGATGGTAGACGCGGTTGACCACGGTCTCCCCTTCGGCGGCAAGTCCCGCAATCACCAGCGACACCGAGGCTCGCAAATCCGTCGCCATGACCGGCGCCCCGCGCAACGTTCCAATGCCATCGATGGTGGCGGTTTCGCCGTCCAGATGAATGCGTGCGCCGAACCGTGCCAGCTCCTGCACGTGCATGAAGCGGTTTTCGAAGATTGTCTCGGTGATATGGGACGCCCCCTTGGCGCGCGTCATCAACGCCATGAGTTGTGCCTGAAGGTCGGTCGGGAATCCCGGAAACGGCGCGGTGGAGACCGTGACCGGATTGATGCCGACGCCGTTGCGTGCGACCCGAATACCCTCATTGTTCGGCGTGATGACAACGCCCGCATCGGTCAGCACATCGAGCGCCGACTGCAACAGCTCCGGCCGCGCCCCGCGCAGCAGCACCTCGCCGCCGGTCATCGCCACCGCCATCGCATAAGTGCCGGTCTCGATCCGGTCGGGAAGCACGGTGTGCCGTGCGCCAGCCAACCTGCCGACGCCCTCAATGACGATCCGCGGCGTGCCCGCTCCGGAAATGCGCGCGCCCATTTTATTGAGACAATCCGCGACGTCGGCGATTTCCGGCTCGCAGGCTGCGTTGGTGATGATGGTGGTGCCGTTCGCCAGCGTTGCCGCCATCAACGCAACATGGGTACCGCTTACGGTCACCTTGGGAAATTCCACTTCGGCGCCCGTCAGGCCGCCGGGCGCGCTGGCGATCACATAACCGCCGTCGATCGCAATCCTGGCGCCCAGCTTTTCCAGCGCCATGATCAGGAGATCGACCGGACGGGTGCCGATGGCGCAACCGCCGGGCAGCGACACCCTCGCCTCACGCATCCGCGCCAAGAGTGGCGCGATCACCCAGAAGCTTGCCCGCATCCTCGAGACCAGCTCGTAGGGAGCAGTGGTGTCGATGACGTTGGCCGCCGAAATGTGCAGGGTCTGTCCCTGATATTCGTGATCGCCCGAGCGTTTGCCCGCCGACATGATGTCGACGCCGTGGTTTCCGAGGATACGCTGCAACTGCGCAACGTCCGCGAGCCGCGGCACGTTGTCGAGGATCAGCGTCTCCTCGGTCAGCAGCGCGGCGATCATCAAAGGCAGCGCCGCGTTCTTTGCGCCGGAAATCGGAATGGTGCCGTTGAGCTTGTTGCCACCGACGATGCGAATGCGATCCATACCCATTTCCGTTTCTATGGATGAAGTAGAAGAGAAATCGCCCCGCGCTCGAAAGCTTCGCAAATCAGGGCGTTGAGAGGAGCTTACAACCTGTCGGCCGGATGATTTATAGCGTTTTCGAGCAAAGTAGATACCGGTTCGCGTGAAGAAAACGCGTCAAAACAACAAATCTAGAGCTTCGTTTCTGATTCAGTTAGAAGCAAAAAAGACTAGCTAGAACGTCGCGCGGCAAGCGCCATCTCTTCGCGCCTGTCGCGCACCGAAGAGAGCGAGTAGCTTCGGCATCATTCGTCCCGACACTCCGGTTCAGGATCTTCCGCGGAAGCGGCTTGATCGGCTCGTCCGCGGGATTGCGATTTACGCCGTTTGAGGTTTTCGCGCAGCGCCGCCCTCAACCGCATCCGACGTTTTCCATTCTCCGCGTCGCGGTCGGTGTCGCGGTTGTCGATCATGGTGTTCCGCTCGGGAGTCCGGATGCGCCCGATCCTCGATCTGGGAGGAGCAGGCGAATTCAACATACATGCCGGCGCGGCTGCCGCAACCAAGTCATCCACGGGCGCGGTTCGTCCGCCTCGATAGCGATCGCCCTGGCCCGCCCGATTCGCAGCAACGCAGCCGCCTCGGCTTGCGCGCCCTACAGCCTTGTGGCAAGGATCGGCCCGCCTTGTCGGCCATAGGCTGATTCCGCGTTGGGGCTTGCTGCCGTAGCTCAGTGGTAGAGCACTCCATTGGTAATGGAGAGGTCGACAGTTCAATCCTGTCTGGCAGCACCATTCTTCCTTGAAGAGCGCGAACGATCCTCAAGTAGCGCGAATCGAAAGGCGATTCGCGGAGTTGCAGCTCCGAGACCGCCCGAGAAAGCTTCAGCAGCCTTGTTGCTTGCCCAAAAATTGGCGCGAAGGCGCGAGAATTAAGGCTCCATTTAGCTTTTATTAGGGCGGCATTAAGCTTACAAGGTCCGCTGCCCTCTTGCTGCCCCTTCAACGGATTGCGAACGTTTCAGAGTGTGGCGTCTCAGTGACAGCTTTTTTCGGCAAATCGATCTAGGGTCCAAATGACGGGGCCGACGAACGGCTGCTCGGAACTTGAATTCCTGGAGAACACAATGAAAAAGATTCTGCTCGCTTCTGTAGCCTTCCTCGGTATGGCCGCGATCGTGCCAGCACAAGCCGCCGATCTTGCGGCGCGCCCCTACACCAAGGCACCGGCCTACACGCCCGCGCCGATCTATAACTGGACCGGCTTCTACATCGGCGGTCACATCGGCGGTGCTTTCGGCGGCAGCAATAACGTCCTTGCACCGGGCTTTATCTCCAACAACAACGACGGCCGGTTCATGGGTGGTGTGCAGGTCGGCTACGACACGCAGTTCTCCCCGAACTGGGTGTTCGGCATCGAAGCCAACTACAGCTTCCTCGACACCGGCAGCAATTTCGCCAACCGTGGCCTCGGATCGGTCACCGGCCGGCTCGGCTACACCTGGGGTCCGGCGCTGCTGTACGTCAAGGGCGGTTATGGCTGGGCTGATTCGCGCTTCACCAACGGCTTCGCTGGCAACGGCGGCCGTGACGGCTACACCGTCGGCGGCGGCCTCGAATACCTGTTCACCCAGAACTGGTCGGGCAAGGTCGAGTACCAGTACTATGATTTCGGCACTGTGAACTTCGTCGGTCCGGCTCCGGGTTTGGTCCCCGGCAGCTTCCGCAACGACCAGCACACCATCAAGGTCGGCCTGAATTACCGCTTCAACTGGGGTGCTCCGGTTGCCCCGCTTGCTCCGGGATACTGATCACTTCCGAACCTCACGGTTCTGAAGTACGAGAAAGGCCGGCATCTTATGCCGGCCTTTTTTGCTCTCGGGGCTTGATCTCATTCGCGATTCGCAGCGCACATGGTATCTGTGCCAAGCGGCAAACCGGTTCAAAGACCCGATTCCGCATGACGAGAGCACACGGGAATCGCGCCATGGACTCAGCCTCGGTTTCGTTCGACAGCACCCATGATTCGGTCGCGCGCACGCGCCACGATTGGACGCGTCTCGAAGCCGAAACACTTTATAATCTCCCGTTCCCGGATCTGCTTTTTCAGGCACAGACCATCCATCGCCGCAATTTCGATCCCAATCACGTCGAGACCGCGAGCCTGCTCAGCATCAAGACCGGCGGCTGCCCGGAAGACTGCGGATACTGTGCACAAAGCGCGCATTACGACGCCGGGGTCAAAGCCACGAAGCTGATGGACAGGGAAGCGGTCCTTGAAACCGCCCGGCGGGCAAAGGATGCCGGCGCCGGCCGGTTCTGCATGGCGGCGGCCTGGCGCAATCCGAAGGACAGGGATCTCGATCGGATCTGTGACATGGTCAGCGCCGTCAAGGAACTGGGCATGGAGACCTGCGCGACGCTGGGGATGCTCACGCCCGAGCAGGCCCGGCGGCTGCAGAAGGCCGGACTCGATTTCTACAACCACAATGTCGATACTTCCCCCGAATTCTACAGCCAGATCATCACTACCCGCACCATGCAGGACCGTATCGACACGCTCGCCCATGCACGCGAGGCTGGGCTGAAGCTCTGCTGCGGCGGCATCATCGGCATGGGAGAGCAGGTCGGCGACCGCCTCGGCATGTTGATGCTGCTGGCCAATCTCCCGGCGCATCCGGAAAGCGTTCCTATCAACATGTGGAACGAGGTCCAGGGGGTGCCGGTCAACGCCACGGCCGAGCGACCGGATCCGATCGCGCTGGTCCGCATGATCGCGGTAGCGCGGATCATGATGCCGAAGAGCGTGGTAAGGCTGTCAGCGGGCCGGCAATACATGACCGATGAACTGCAAGCCCTGTGCTTCGTGGCCGGCGCCAACTCCATTTTCATAGGCGACCTTTTGCTCACCACGAAGAATCCGCAGACCGTGCGCGACGCGGCATTGCTCGACCGCCTCGGCATGAGGTCGCCGCTGGACAGTGCGAAAGCGCCTGCCGTCTCGCTGATCTGACCGGGAGAACTACCTCGGTTGCAGCGTAACGAGGGGGCATCAGCTTGCTCGCATGACGCGAGCGGGCACCCGGTTGCAGGGCCGCTTTGTTCCAGCGCAAAATTAATGGCGATTTTTAACCCTCAAGCCGGCGCTTTTGCGGATTCGGCTCGACAGCCCCGCTGGAAAGGCTCTAAAAAGGTTCTGATCGGTCCGGCGTACCGGGCTTTTATCCGGATGTTGTCATGGATTATAGCAAGTTCTTCAGTAACGCGCTGGATCGCCTTCATGACGAGCGGCGCTACCGTGTTTTCGCCGATCTTGAGCGCATCGCCGGTCGGTTTCCCTATGCCACCTTGCACACGCCCAAGGGCCCGCGCAACGTCATCATCTGGTGTTCGAACGACTATCTCGGCATGGGTCAGCATCCGAAGGTGGTCGGCGCCATGGTCGAGACCGCGACCCGTATCGGCACCGGCGCCGGAGGCACCCGCAATATCGCTGGAAACCATCATCCTCTGGTCCAGCTCGAACAGGAGCTTGCCGATCTGCACGGCAAGCCGGCGGCACTCGTGTTCACGTCCGGTTATGTCTCGAATCAGACCGGTATTTCGACCCTCGCAAAGCTGATTCCGAACTGCCTGATCCTCTCTGACGCGCTCAACCACAATTCGATGATCGAAGGCATCCGCCAGTCCGGCTGTGAACGTGTGGTTTTCCGCCACAACGACCTTGCTCATCTCGAGGAGCTGCTTCGCGCCGCCGCCCCAGATCGTCCCAAGCTGATCGCCTGCGAAAGCCTGTATTCGATGGATGGTGATGTCGCGCCGCTTTCGAAGATCTGCGACCTCGCCGAACGCTACGACGCCATGACTTATGTTGACGAGGTACACGCCGTCGGCATGTATGGCCCGCGCGGCGGTGGCATCGCCGAGCGCGAAGGCGTCATGCACCGCATCGACGTCCTCGAAGGCACGCTCGCCAAGGCCTTCGGTTGCCTCGGCGGCTACATCGCCGGCAATTCCGAGATTATCGACGCCGTGCGTTCCTATGCGCCGGGCTTCATCTTTACCACCTCATTGCCGCCCGCGATCTGCTCCGCAGCGACCGCCGCGATCCGACATCTCAAATCATCAACCTGGGAACGCGAACGCCATCAAGAGCGGGCCGCGCGAACCAAGGCGAGCCTGATCGCGGCAGGTCTGCCGGTGATGGTCAGTTCGACGCATATCGTTCCGATTTTCGTCGGCGATCCCGAGCGCTGCAAGCAGGCCTGCGATATGCTGCTGCACGACCACAACATCTATATCCAGCCGATCAACTATCCGACCGTTGCCAAGGGAATGGAGCGGTTGCGGATCACGCCGTCGCCGTACCACGACGACGCGCTGATCGATCAGTTGGCCGAAGCGCTGCTTCAAGTATGGGAGCGTCTCGATCTGCCGCTGCAGGCGAAATCCATGGCAGCCGAGTAACGACCTGTCGGAACGTTTTCGTGTTTAACGGAAACACAAACGCGTTCTCGTTCAAGGTGAGGTATTTTTCCGCGTGAACCGCTGCCCCTCCTTCGCTAAGCGGAGGAACTGATCAGCTGGAAACTATCCAGCTGGGAGGTGCGATTGCCGCGAAGTTTTTTCAAGCAGAACCCGCCTCAGGAGCGGAAGGGCTCTAGGACGCGGAAAGCTGCCGCCGTGAACTCGTCTCCGAGAACACGATCCGAATCAGATCGGCAGTGTTTTTCGCCCCGAGCTTGTCCATGATCCGCGCGCGATGAACCTCGACGGTGCGCGGACTGATGCCAAGTCTCCTCCCCGCTTCCTTGTTCGAAGCACCCCTGGCCACCTGGGATAGAACCTCGCGCTCTCGGCAGGTCAATAGATGGCGGCCGGGAAAGTTGGCGAGGCCGCCGTTCTCGCTCCCGCGCGTCTCTCGCCAAACCTTCACCGCGGCACGAACACGATCGACGATGGCATCGGAGGAAAACGGCTTCTCTAGGAAGTCGAGCGCGCCATGCTTCATGGCTTCGACAGCCATCGCAATGTCGGCTGCGCCCGAGATCACGAGGATAGGCGAGGCAACTTTTTCGGCGGCGAGCGTACGCAGGACATGAAATCCCGATTCGCCGGGAAGATGCAGGTCGAGAATGACACAGGCGGGAGACACGCTGCGAATCTCCTCAAGAAACGAAGCGCCGTCACCAAAGCCTTGCGGCGGCATACCCCTCGATTTTCAAAAGGAGGACCAGCGTTTCACGTACCGACGGATCATCGTCGACGACGAAAACCGGGACATCCGACACAAACGGCAAAAGCTTTCCCATCCGCGGCTTCCTCACGAGCGAAAGGCGAGTTACCACAACTTATACGTGTATAATCTGATTCGTTTGGGCCCGCAATCATCTCGGCAGGTTGGTCCCGCGAGACAGCTCAAAAAGTTTGATCTGTTTGATTTGAAAGGCGAGACCGGCGGCCATCAGAAGCAGGCTACAAGGGCAAGCCTTGCCGGACACACAATGGCACGACTGGCGTGATCGCCGCCGCCGCCATCAAATGCCTACAGCTGACCCGGGCATCAGATTCCTGATGTATCGCGCTGGACGCGGCTCGCCATCTCGATCAGCCGCCGCCACGCACGCTCGACGAATGACATCAAGCGGCCCATATCGCGATCACTCGGGAGTGGAATCTCAATGCTGTTGCGGTTGACGTCCGCGGATTTCGGTCCCTCAGCCTTTGGCGAAGCTGGCCCCGGCTCGCCCGACCCCTGTTGTTGAGGCAATTCTTTCTGAATCTTCCCGGTCGGCTCGCGCGCAGCGAGCTGCGCCTTCAATTTTTCGTTCTCCGCCTGCAGCCGACCGATTTCCTTATCCAGCGCGGCATGCTCTTCAGGCAATACGTAGCACGCCCAACCCGAGCCCTTGTTCTCGCAATGGGAAACCACGCCGGTAAGCGTATCCAGCCTGACAAAGCCGCCGCTCATCGGCACGAGCGTATAGCGTCCTTTCTCCGCCTCCTGCGCAAGCGCCGGAACAACCAGGCAAAAGAGCAGCGCGGTGATCGCGGAAATCCGCAACAGTCTGAACGGTATCGCCGCGTACATGCTCTGCTCCGTCGAGACCGAATTCGCTTCACCCGAGCGGGCGCTCTGTCATCGACCTATAGCGCCCACCACCCGATTTCAACGCGCCGGCAGTCCGTTTCGGTCCACGACCACCCTCAACTATTCTGCCGCTGCGGCGCGGCAGACGACCCTTGAGATACCCAAAGTCGCCAGCTTTCTTGCGTTGCGAGCGCGCCCGCAACGCTTAGCTAACCCGCCGCCTTTCGCGAAGACCGCTTTTGCAGCGCGGCAACTAAGCGCAGCCGCTTTGATTTTCTAGAATAAAGCTAGCTAATTCAACGCTATAGTCCACCGCGACACAATCTTGACTTGACCTTGGGCCGTCAGTATGGTCCGCGCGGCTTCTGAGGGTAACGGGCGTAATTTCCTGAAGATCGCGGCGTTGTGTCGGGTGTCGAGAGCATGGCTGACGGCACGGACAAAAACAGCAGCGGGCACGGAGATCGCGAGCATTCGGCTCCCGACGAAGCTGCGCTTTCCGAAAGGCTCGGAAATCTCGATCAACGGCTGTCCAAGCTTCGTGGGCACCGCAAGAACGAGACTGACCAATCCGGTGATGGAAGCGGGGACGGAGCTGCCAGGGCCTCGGCAATGGCGCGTGGTTTCCGCCTATCCTCGGAATTGATCGCGGGCGTTGCTGTCGGAGCGTTGATAGGCTGGGGATTCGACCGCTTGCTGTCGACCTCGCCCTGGGGGCTGATTGTGTTTTTCCTGCTTGGCTTCGCAGCCGGCGTGATCAACGTGATGCGGTCGGCGGGCGTGATTCCCGAGCAGACAGACCGATGACGGATGGCCGTCTGGACGATTGAGTTGCTTGAACGCCGGCCTGCCGGCAGACTGAAAGTTGCACGCGGATGATGGACCCGATCCACCAGTTCAACATCGAGAAGATTTTCACGATCGGCCATATCGGCGGCCAGGAAATCGCCTTCACCAATTCCTCCGCCTACATGCTGCTCGCCGTCGTGCTGACGTCGCTTTTGATGCTGGGCACCGGTCGCAAGCTCGTGCCCGGGCGCATGCAATCGATCGCCGAGATCAGCTACGAGTTCGTCGCCGACACCATACGCACCACCGCCGGCAAGGACGGCATGAAGTTCTTTCCCTTCGTGTTCTCAATCTTCATGCTGGTGACCGTCTCAAACCTCGTCGGCATTATCCCCTACACCTTCACGATCTCGAGCCACATCATCATCACGGCCGGGCTGGCATTCCTCGTCTTCTTCACCGTGCTGATCTACGGCTTCTACAAGAACGGCCTGAGATTCTTCAAACTGTTCGTGCCGTCGGGCATTCCGGTAGCGATTCTGCCGCTGGTGGTGGCGATCGAGATCATCTCGTTCTTGTCGCGGCCAGTCTCGCATAGCGTGCGTCTGTTCGCCAACATGCTGGCGGGTCACATTACGCTGAAAGTGTTCGCGAGCTTCGTCACCATGCTCGGCGCCATGGGAATCGTCGGCGTGTTCGGCGCCGTGCTGCCGCTGGCGCTGGTGGTGGCGCTCACCGCACTCGAGTTATTGGTCGCATTCCTTCAGGCCTACGTCTTCACAATTCTCACCTGCATCTACATCAACGATGCGATTCATCCCGGTCACTAAGACCGGTAAACACCCCTCCAAAGTCACTCTCACAAGCCTCAGCAAGGAGTTTGTTTCATGGATCCGATTGCCGCGAAGTACATTGGCGCTGGTATTGCCTGCATCGGCATGGGTGGCGCCGGCGCCGGCGTGGGCATCATCTTCGGCAACTATCTTGCCGCCGCGGTGCGCAATCCCTCGGCCGCCCAGGGCCAGTTCGGCAACCTGATCTTCGGCTTCGCGGTGACGGAAGCGCTCGGCATCTTCTCGCTGCTGATCGCCCTGTTGCTGCTGTTCGCACTTTAAGATCACTGACCGGCTGACGGGACCTGGAAAGCCGGGTCCCGATCGACCGCAAAGGAGAAGCCCGTGGCTGAAAGTCATGGCAACGCACAGGGCACGACGGCCCACACCGAAGCCGACGGCGGCCACAAGGCTCCGTTCCCGCCGTTCCAGAAGGAGACCTTCGCGTCCCAGCTGGTATCGCTGACGATCACGTTCGTTGCGCTCTATATGATCTCGGCGCGAGTGGCCTTGCCGCGCGTCCGCCAGACCATCGATGATCGGCAGAACACGATCGAGGGCGACCTCGCGCGGGCACAAAAGCTGAAGGACGAGTCCGACGGCGCATTGAAGGCCTATGAGACCGAACTCGCGGCCGCGCGGACACGAGCGCAGGCGATCAGCAACGACACCCGCGAGAAGCTGAATGCAGCGGCAGACGCCGAACGCAAGGCTCTCGAGGAACGGTTGTCCGTCAAGCTCGCCGACGCCGAGAAGACCATTGCCTCAACACGCGCGGCGGCGATGAGCAACGTCCGCGGCATCGCAAGCGATGCGGCAACGGCTATCGTGCAGCAACTGACCGGCGCAACGCCCGATCCCAAGCTCGTTGACGGCGCCGTCGAAGCCTCGATGAAGGGATGACGAGACCATGTTTGCCCAACCGGAAACCTGGGTTGCCATAGCCTTCCTGATCCTGATGGGCGTCTTCGCCTATGTGGGGGTACACCGCACGGTGCTGGCGGCGCTCGATCGTCGCAGCGCGCGCATCAAGGGCGAGCTCGACGACGCGCGTCGCCTGAAGGATGAAGCCGCGAAGCTGCTCGCCGACTACAAAGCCCGCCATGCGAGCGCCGAGCAAGAGGCGCAGGACATTATCGCCTCGGCCAAAGCCGAAGCCGAGCGCATCGCGGCCGAAGCAAAGGTCAAGATGGAAGATTTCGTTGCACGCCGCACCAAGAGCGCGGAAGGCAAGATCGCCTCGGCAGAAGCCCAGGCTATCGCGGATGTCCGCGCCGCCGCCGCCGACGCCGCTGTCGCTGCTGCCTCCTCAATCCTGTCAAATTCGGTAAAGGGACAGCTTGCCGACGATCTGCTCGCCAAAGGCGTCAGCGAAGTTCGGACCAAGCTCAACTGAGTTCTTTACAAACGCGACGAAAGCCGGCGTGAGATGCTCCGCCGGCTTTTTTGTTTCCCGGATTGTTGCTGGTGCGCTGCCGAACGGTATCATCAAACGCGGAAGCGTGACGAAAATCGCAACGACCGCGGCGTATTGAATATCCGCTTGCGCGAATTGCTGCCGACGGATCGCGCGCAGCGCAACCGCTGTGTCGTTATCTCTGCGATCTCGGCCGTTTTCGATCCGAGCGCGGTTCAGGCTTTAGCGCCTGCGGATCGAATCCGACGTAAAACACGTAGCGGTCGGCGGCCGCGCTCTGCGGCGCCGGATACGAAATGTCGTCCGAAACAAAACTGTAGGTCCCGCCTTCGTTGCCCGACAGGCTCACCGTAATCGTATAAGCCTTGGTGGCGATCGTTTTCGCGGAAACGCCATCCTCAACCACCGCGACGCGCAACGGTACCTCCACGGACGGCGGCGCCCCCGCCGGCCCCACGATGACCCGCCCGCGGATACCGACCTTGATTGCGATCTGATGCGTGTCGGTGTTGTAGTCGCATTCTCGCGCGGTATCGCCGATAGTCGCCTGATAGCGGACATCGGTACCACTCGCCGGCTGGTCCGAGGCGCCGACCGTGTAGGTCGATGCGCCGGCACGGATGGAGACGGTCGGACAGGTAAGATCGTCGGGCACAGAAGCAGCGGCGCCGGACACCGGCGCCGCTCGCTCCGGCTGCGATTTGACGCCGAACATTTCCTTGAAACGATCCCCGAGCGACTGCGATTGCGCTGGGGAAGCGGCAACTATCCAGCAGCCTGCGACCATAGTCATCAGACGCAACGGAAAGCCAACCAAGTGCCTGACAGGAGCCGGTTCATCCACTTCGGTGGTGCCCGCAACATTAAGCATTCACGTCGTCCGATCGTTGTTTCCACGCGCGGCTTTATAACAAGCCAATGGCCGCAAGCCAAAGGTGGGGTTCGTCAGACAGAAATGACGGGCGATCTCGGACCGTCTCCGAATTCTTTCGGAAGGAAAATGTCTAGCCGTGGAAATCGTCGTGCAACATGCCGAACAGCAGGTGATCCTGCCAGATTCCGTTGATGCAAAGATAGCGGCGCGCCAACCCCTCTCGCGTGAAGCCGCACTTTTCCAGCACGCGAATGGACGGCATATTGCTGGGAATGCAGGCAGCCTCGATGCGATGCAGGTTCAGTTCGCCGAACAGGATCGGAAGCAGCACCCGCAACGCCGCGGTCATATAGCCTCGCCCCGCATAGGGCTCGCCTATCCAGTATCCGATAGTGCCTGCCTGCGAGATGCCGCGACGGACATTGGCGAGCGTGACCCCACCCAACATGATGCCGTCGGATTCGCGAAACACAATGAATGGGTAGGACCTGTCGCCGGCGATATCCTCTGCGTAGCGGCGTAACCGCCGCCGAAATCCGGCGCGGGTCAGGTCGTCCGATGGCCACATCGGTTCCCATGGGGTCAGATAGGCGCGGCTGTGCTCACGAAGCTGTCTCCATTGCAAAAAATCAGACATCTCAGGCGCGCGCAGCAACAGACCGTGCCCTCGCGGCACAAGCGCTGGCGCGCTGGACGGCAAACGAAATAGAGCCATGGCCGTTCCTCGACCCCGAATCCCACCAGCATGTGGCTAGTGGAGCAAAATTCGGGCCTTCGACTGCGCCAATCCTTCCGCAAAAGCGACCGCGGAGTCCAGCCCCCTGCCGCTGCCAAGCGCGACGACCGCAGGACGGCTGCGCGCCAGCAAGACGCGCGCCGCGTCGCGCGTTGAGTCGACGCTGACAGCATCGATCCTAGCCATCAATTCGGGAACTCCCTGAGGCCGTCCATAGACGAGCATATGCCGCGCCAATTGTTCGGCGCGGGCGCTGCAACTCTCCAAAGCCATCAGCAGGCCGGCTTTCATCTGCGCTTTCGCGCGCGCGATCTCAGCTTCCTTCAGCGTTTCCACAGCCTCGCTGATAACGTCGACGACGACTTCCATCATTTCCGGCGCGTCGCTTGGATCGGTGCCGGTGTAGAGCCCAAAGAAGCCAGTGTCGGCATAGGGTGCATGGAAGGTGTAGATTGAATAGCACAGACCGCGTTTCTCACGGACTTCCTGAAACAATCGCGAGGACATGCCGCCCCCCAGAACATTGGTGAACACCTGCAACGAGAATAGCGAGGCATCGGTCTGCGACACCCCTTCCAGCGCAAGCGTCAGATGCGCCTGCTCGAGGTCGCGATGCACCACTTTGGAGCCACCGCTGCCGAATTTCGCCGCCGGCGGCTGCGGAGCCGGCGCGGCATCCAAACTTGCAAAGCAACGCTCGACCTCGGCCACGACCGCCTTGTGCTCGATCGCACCCGCCGCCGCTACCACCATGTCCGGCCCGCGATAATGCGTTTTGAGATATCCATGCAGCATGTCGCTGTTGAACCGCTTCAGCGTCTCCGGCGTACCGAGCAGCGAACGCCCGATCGGCTGGTCCGGATAGCAGAGCTCGTTGAGATGCTCGAAAACGACGTCGTCAGGAGTGTCTTGCGCCGCACCCATTTCCTGCTCGATGACACCTTTCTCGCATTCGAGTTCCTTCGCGTCGAAGCTAGGATTGGACAGGATATCGCTCAGCACGTCGAGCGCGAGCGGAACGTCAGCCTTCATCACTCGCGCGTAATAAGCCGTCGTCTCAACACCGGTAGCGGCATTGAGATCGCCACCGACTGCCTCGATCTCCTCGGCGATCTCTCGCGCCGAACGCTTGGTGGTTCCTTTAAATGCCATGTGCTCGAGCAAATGCGAGATGCCATGCTCGTTGGGCTTCTCGTCGCGGCCGCCAACCCCGGTCCAGACCCCGAGCGCGGCGGTTTCCAGATGCGGCATGGCATCAGTGATGACCGTGAGGCCGGAAGACAGTTTCGTCATATCGACACTCATCCGGCAACTCCGTGCTTGGCGGCACGGCTGACGGACAGCGCGAACCGTTCAATTTCTGCCTGGTCGTTGTTCACGACCGTGATCCGCTCGGGCCGAGTCATCAAGCCGTCGAGCCAGGCCGGTAATGGAGGCCGCACGCCGCAGGCGGCTTCAACCGCGTCAGGGAACTTTGCGCCATGGGCGGTCGCCAGCACGATATTAGGAACACGCGAGTCGGGCGCGTCGCGATCGGCCACTGTCAGCGCAACAGCCGTATGCGGGTCGACCAGATCTCCGGCTTCGCGCCACGCTGTGCGGATCGAGGCGGCGGTCTCTGTTTCGTCGGCGCGCCCGGCATCGAAGTCGGCGCGCATCGCGGCCAGCACCGAATCCGGCAGCGCGAAGCGACCGGATTGCTGCAGCGACGCCATCATCGCGCGCACCTGCGCGGCGTCGCGGCCCGTCGCCTCGAACAACAGCCGCTCGAAGTTCGACGACACCTGAATGTCCATCGACGGCGAGGTCGTGGCGTGAACTTCGCGCACTTCATAGATGCCGGTCTTTAGCGTGCGCGGCAAGATATCGTTGATGTTGGCGGCGATACGCAACCAGCGTATCGGCAGACCCATGCGCTTTGCGACGTAGCCGGCAAAGATGTCACCGAAGTTACCGGTCGGCACGGTAAAATCGACGGCCCGTGCCGGCGCGCCCAGCGCAACCGCCGAGGTGAAGTAATACACCACCTGCGCAACAATTCGTGCCCAGTTGATCGAGTTGACACCGGAGAGCGACACCTCGTCCCGAAAGCGGTGGTTGTTGAACAACCCTTTCACGATCGCCTGGCAATCGTCGAAGGTGCCTTTGACGGCGAGTGCATGAACATTTGGCGCGGCCGTCGTCGTCATCATGCGCCGCTGCACTTCGGAGATGCGGCCGTCCGGAAACAGCACGATCAGATCGACATTGGCGCTGTTGGCGAATGCGTGAACCGCAGCGCCGCCGGTGTCGCCCGAGGTTGCGACGACGATCGTGGTGCGCTGGCCTCGTTGTGCCAGAACATGGTCCATCAGCCGCGACAACAACTGCATCGCCACGTCCTTGAACGCGAGCGTCGGACCGTGAAACAGCTCCAGCATGAACTGTTGAGGACCGATCTGATCGAGCGGCACCACCGCCGGGTGCCGGAACGTCGCATAAGCCTCGTTGGCCATGCGGCCGAGATCGGCCTCAGCGATGTCTCCAGCCACGAACGGCCGAACTACCTCCACGGCCACCTCCCAGTACGGCCGGCCGAAGAAGCCTGCGATCGTGTCGGGCGTTAGCTGCGGCCAGACTTCGGGCACATAAAGACCGCCGTCACGAGCGAGGCCGGCCAGCATCACATCGGAAAAGCCGAGTTTCTGGGTTTCCCCCCGTGTCGAGAGATAATGCGTCAAGCCGGCCTCCAACGGCGGAGTGGGTTACCAAATAGTTGATAGTGCGAGTTATCCATGTCGCCATCGGCGATGGCCGCCGCGTACCATAAAGCGTTTCGGGATGAAGAGGAAATCGAAGGGAGAAAAAGCCGCGCCGCCCAATGTAGCTAAACGTTGCGTTGAAGCGTTTCGCACCTGGGGGTCACAGCGAGGACTGTTGGGATCCAGAGAGCTGCGTGGATCCAGAGGGATGGCTGATACTTGACTTCGACGACGAGTGCGGCGGCGACGACGATGAATCCCGCGATGAGGATGATGAACACGGCGGGTCCGTCGCCGGCGTCGATGAAGGAATAATCCTGCTCGCAAGCCTCGCAGGAGGGCCGCAGGGTCAGGAATCCGGAGAAGAGTTTTCCCTTGCCGCAGCGCGGGCATTTGCAGGCGAGCCCGCGCAGGATGGTCTGGGACAATGTCGGTCGAGCGAGATTGGACATCAGCGTTTCTTCCGAAAGAGAAAAGGGCGGCCCGGCGGCCGCCCTTGTCTTGATGGTGTTGAGCGGGCTGGTCCCGGTCAGTGCGCGGCGTGCGCCATGGCCGCGGCGCCGTTGCCCCAGACATAGATGCAGACGAACAGGAACAGCCACACCACGTCGACGAAATGCCAGTACCAGGCGGCGAATTCGAAGCCGAGGTGCTGGGAGGGCGTGAAGTGTCCCGCATTGGCGCGGAACAGGCAGACGATCAGGAAGATGGTGCCGACCAGCACATGGAAGCCGTGGAAGCCGGTCGCCATGAAGAAGGTGGCGCCGTAGACGTTGCCGGCGAAGCTGAAGGCGGCGTGATGATACTCATAGGCCTGCACGCAAGTGAAGACGGCGCCGAGCGCGATGGTCAGGATCAACCCCCACTTCAACCCCTTGCGGTCGCCATTGAGCAGGGCATGGTGCGCCCAGGTCACGGTGGTGCCCGAGGTCAGAAGGATCAGGGTGTTGAGCAACGGCAGGTGCCAGGGATCGAAGGTCTGGATGCCCTTGGGCGGCCAGACACCGCCGAACAGCGCGTCGCGCGTCATATGCACGGGATCGCCCGGGAACAGCGCGGAGTTGAAGAAGGCCCAGAACCAGGCGACGAAGAACATCACCTCGGAGCAGATGAACAGGATCATGCCGTAGCGATGGCTGATCTGCACCACGCGGGTGTGATCGCCCTTGTGCTCGGCTTCGCGGATCACATCCGCCCACCAGCTCGCCATGGTGTAGAGCACGCCGATCAGGCCGATGCCGAAAATGATCGGCGCGGCCGCGGTCAGATGATGCATCCACAGGATCGCGCCGACGGCCATGATGAAAGCCGCGGTCGCGCCTACGATCGGCCACGGACTCGGGTCGACCAGGTGGTAATCGTGCTTGACTTGCGCCGTAGCCATTGCGGTCTCTCTCCGTTAGCGGTGCCGGCGGTATTGGGCACCTATTGATCTCAAAACAAAACGCGTCGGTAACAAAACGCGTCGGCCCTCAAAGCTCAGATGCTTCCCCCTGGCCTGTCCGGCTCGTTGGCCGCCACCGGCTTGGGCGCGGCCTTCTTCACCGGAAAGAAGGTATAGGACAGGGTGATGGTATTGACGCCGTCGTTCTCGCTGTCGGCGGCGAAGGCCTGATCGACATAGAAGACAACGGCCATCTCCCGCTTCTCACCGGGCGCCAGGGTTTGCTCGGTGAAACAGAAGCAGTTGATCTTGGTGAAATAGGATCCGACTGTCAGCGGCGTGACGTTATAGGCCGCCTGCCCCATGGTGGTCGCCGCCACCTCGTTGGTGATGGTGTAATGGACGGTGGTGACCTCGCCGACCCGGACCTTTATCTCGGTCTGTTCCGGCTCGAACTTCCAGGGCAGCCCGCCGGAGACGTTGGAGTCGAAGCGTACGGCCACCGTGCGCGCCAGTGGCTTGGACTGGGGGGCCTCCCCCGCCACCTGCGTCGTTCCGTTGAAGCCGGTGACGCGGCAGAACCAGTCGTAGAACGGCACCGACGCATAGGCGGCGCCGACCATCAGGGCGACCACCAGGCCGCAGGCGGCGCCAACCTTCACGTCGCGGCCAACGCGCGGCGTCGCCTTCGGCCGGACCGAGGCTGCGGTAGCGGGTTGCTGCGAGTGCTGCGGCGCGTCCGTCATCTCAAATCACATCGGACGGACGAGAACGCCCGGCCCCTTGATGAAGGTGACCGCGAAAAACAGCAGGACCATGAGCCCAAGCGCCCAGGCGATCGCGATCGACCGCTCGCGCCGGCGCTTCTTCTGGGCCTCGGTGAGAACGATCCCGTCTCCGTCCGGCTTGTTTTCGTTGTCCATCGGTCCATGCGCCCTCTACCAGATCAACGGCGCGACGGCCTTCGCAACCACATCGAGCAGCAGAACGGCAAACAGCGCGAACAGATAGAGGATCGAAAAGGCGAACAACCGCCGTGTGGCGCGTAGCGCCGTGCTGCCGGTGCGATGGCGATAGACATTGATCGCGAACACCAGCATGCCGGCGCCGAGGATCAGCGAAGTGACGCCATAAATCCAATCGAAGTAGCCGAGCGGCCAGGGCGCGGCGGCGACCGCCACCAGCACGATGGTATAGAGCAGGATCTGCAGCCGGGTCGCATCCGGACCGGCAACCACCGGCAACATCGGCACGCCGGCGCGGGTGTAGTCGTCGTTGCGGAACAGCGCCAGCGCCCAAAAATGCGGCGGCGTCCAGAAGAAGATGATCAGGAACAGAAGCAGCGGCTCCACCGACAGCGACCCCGTCGCAGCCGCCCACGCCACCACCGGCGGCAGCGCACCGGCGGCGCCGCCAATCACGATGTTCTGCGCGGTCCGCCGCTTCAGCCCCATCGTGTAGATCACAACATAAAAGAAGATCGTGAAGGCGAGCAGGCCCCCGGCATACCAGTTGACCAGAGCGCCGAGCGTCATCACCGAGAAGAACGACAGCGTGAGGCCGAACCCCATCGCCTCGCCGCGAGTGATGCGGCCGCGCGGGATCGGCCGGTTGGCCGTGCGCGACATCAGCACGTCGATATCACCTTCCAGCGCCATGTTCAGCGCGCCAGAGGCGCCGGCTCCGACCGCGATGCAAAGGATCGAGATGAAGCCCAGGATCGGGTGAACATGGCCCGGCGCGATCATCAGTCCGACCAGCGCGGTGAAGATCACGAGCGACATCACCCGTGGCTTCAGCAGCGCGAAGTAATCGGCGACACTCGCCTCCGAGATCCGGGGCGGCAGTTCAACAGCTTTTTGATCAACAACCGACACGATACACCCGCTTGTTGGGTGCGCGGCGCGTCGAGCGCGCCGCGCACAATCACATTACTGCACCTTCGGCAGGGTGGAGAACTGGTGGAACGGCGGCGGTGACGACAGCGTCCATTCCAGCGTGGTTGCACCCTCGCCCCACGGATTGTCCGCCGCCTGCTCCTTGCGAGCGAAGGCGTCGACCAAGCCGTAAAGGAAGACCACAGCGCCAAACCCAGCGATAAAGGCACCGTAGGACGAGATCTCGTTCCAGCCCGCGAACGCATCCGGATAGTCGACCGAGCGCCGCATCATGCCCTGCAGCCCGAGGAAGTGCTGCGGGAAGAACAGGACGTTGGCACCGATGAACATCAGCCAGAAGTGCAGCTTGGCGATGGTCTCGTTGTACATGTAGCCGGAGATCTTCGGGAACCAGTAGTACCAGCCCGCGAAGATCGAGAACACCGCGGCAATGCCCATCACGTAGTGGAAGTGCGCGATGACGTAGTAGGTCTCCTGCATCACCCGGTCGACGCCCGCATTGGCCAGCACCACGCCGGTCACGCCGCCAACCGTGAACAGGAAGATGAAGCCGATCGCAAACAGCATCGGCGCCTTGAACTCGATCGAGCCGCCCCACATGGTGGCGATCCACGAGAACACCTTCACGCCGGTCGGCACCGCGATCACCATCGTGGCGGCGACGAAGTAAGCCTGCGCCGTCGACACCATGCCGACCGTGTACATGTGGTGCGCCCACACGACGAAGCCGATGCCGCCGATCGCGACCATCGCATAGGCCATGCCGAGATAGCCGAAGATCGGCTTCTTCGAGAACGTCGAGATCACATGGCTGATCATGCCGAAGCCCGGCAGAATCAGGATGTACACCTCGGGATGACCGAAGAACCAGAACAGATGCTGGAACAGCACCGGATCACCGCCGCCGTCGGCAGCGAAGAACGTGGTGCCGAAGTTACGGTCGGTCAAAAGCATGGTGATCGCGCCCGCCAGAACCGGCAGCGACAGCAAGAGCAGCCACACCGTCACCAGGATCGACCAGACGAACAGCGGCATCTTGTGCAAGGTCATGCCAGGTGCGCGCATGTTGAAGATCGTGGTGATGAAGTTGATCGCGCCCAAAATCGAGGAGGCGCCGGCCAGATGCACCGCGAGGATCACGAAATCCACCGACGGTCCGGGATGACCGCTCGTCGACAGCGGCGCATACAGCGTCCAGCCCGTGCCCGCGCCCGCCGCGCCCGGCTCACCTTCCACGAACGTGGAGGTCAGCAACAGCGCAAACGCCGCTGGCAGCAGCCAGAACGAGATGTTGTTCATGCGCGGAAACGCCATGTCGGGCGCCCCGATCATCAACGGCACGAACCAGTTGCCGAAGCCGCCGATCATCGCAGGCATCACCATGAAGAAGATCATGATCAGGCCGTGCGAGGTCACAAAGACGTTGTAGGTATGCGCAGGATCAAAAACCTGCACGCCGGGATACATCAGTTCCGCCCGGATGCCCATCGACATCAGGCCGCCGATGATCCCCGCGACGATGGCGAACACCAGGTACATAGTCCCGATGTCCTTGTGATTGGTCGAATACGCAAAGCGCCGCCACCCTGTCGGGTGGTGCGCATGGTCGCCATGATCGTCATGGCCGTGGTCGTGAGCATGTGCTGCGGTTGTTGCCATTGTCTAATCCTGTCTTTCGTCCCTTGAAGTCCTTCGAACGAACCTTGGCGATGTCCCTTGGGGCGACGTCCCTTTAGCGGTTGTCGCCCCGTCGAAATCGCCCAACGCGACGCCTAGCGCATCACGTCGGCAGCTGACGCCACCGCGTTCGCCGGGTTCGAGGCAAACTTCTTCTTCGCGGTTTCAATCCAGGCCGCAAAATCCTGCTCGCTCACCACACGAACCGCAATCGGCATGAAGGCGTGATCCCGCCCGCACAGTTCCGAGCACTGGCCGTAGAACACGCCCGTCTTGGTGGCCTTGAACCAGGTCTCGTTGAGACGGCCCGGGATCGCGTCCACCTTGATGCCGAACGCCGGAACGCCAAACGAATGAATGACATCGGCCCCGGTCACCTGAACCCGGACGACCTTGTTCACGGGAACAACCAGCTCGTTGTCCACCGCAAGCATCCGCGGCTGCTTCTCATGCGCCATCAGCGAGTCAAACTCGAACTTGCCGTTGTCCGGATACGCGTAGCTCCAGTACCACTGCTTGCCGACCGCCTTCACCGTCAGATCGGCCTTCGGAAGGTCAAGCTGCTGAAACAAAAGCCGGAACGACGGAACCGCAATGCCAACCAGGATCAAAACCGGAATGATCGTCCACGCAACCTCGATCATCGTGTTGTGGGTCGTCTTCGACGGAACCGGATTGGCCCGTGCGTTGAAACGCAACATCGCCACAACCAGCAGACCCGTCACAAACAGCGTGATCAGCGTGATAACAATCAGAAGCCCGCTATGCATGCTCGCGATGCTCTCCATGACAGGCGTCACACCCGTCTGAAGTCCATACGCCCACGGATGCGGCACACCCAGCTCCTCCGCCGATACCGCACCACTCGCGGCAAGCGCCGCTCCGCCAAACGCTAATCCCAGAAACCGGCGGCCAAACCGGCGGCCAGACTGGCCCATCGACATCTTCATGCCGCTCGCGCTCCTTGTCATAAATAAACCCTAAACAAGCCCCTAAGCAGTTCCCGCCGAGGACGAGCCTGCTGCTCCTCTGACACTTCCGCAAACAGCCTGCGCGCCGTTTAGCTAGAATGCGTCCAAAGCCGCCCCTCTCAAACCATAATTTGTCGCGCCTCGCAAGGACCAAGGACAGCGAGTTGAGCGATGCTTAAAACGGCCCTGCGGCGCGTGGGCTATAAACGCATCGGGCCGACGAAGCGGAGCGCAACACGGGTTTCACGGCAGGACGCCGCTTGACAGGCGGATTGTCCGATGTAGGCACAGGCTCGGCCGCATCGCGCAGATTCGGCCGTGGTTCGGGCTAATCCGGGCCGGGACCGCCTTCAAGGCACCGTCATTGACCGTCGGGCGGCGAGGCATGGTCGAAAGCAGGGGATCGACCCGGATGGAGCCTTCTAAACAACATATGAGATATGCTTTCCCGCGCATGGCGGCTCGGCGGCCGTCGCTCCGCGCTTTGACGGGCTTCGCCGCCGCACTTCTCGTGGTCGGCTTTACCAGTGCGGCCGAGGCCCAGGGAGCCGTCAAATCTGTTCATGGCGATTGGCAGATCCGCTGCGATACTCCCCCCGGAGCGAAGGCCGAGCAATGTGCCTTGATCCAGAGCGTGGTGGCGGAGGATCGCTCCAATGCCGGTCTGACCGTGATTGTGCTCAAGACCGCCGACCAAAAAAGCCGGCTGATGCGCGTGGTGGCGCCGCTCGGCGTGTTGCTGCCCTCCGGCCTCGGGCTGAAGCTCGACAACGCCGACGTTGGCCGCGCCGGTTTCGTGCGCTGCCTCCCAAACGGCTGCGTCGCCGAGGTCGTTCTGGACGACAAGCTGCTTGGGCAATTGCGCAGCGCAAAGACGGCGACATTCATTATCTTCGAAACGCCCGAGGAAGGCATTGGCTTTCCGCTCAGCCTTAACGGGCTCGGCGAAGGTTACGACAAGCTGCCCTAGAGCCCGAATCCAAAGTTCGCCTCAGCGTGTAGCGCAACGCCACTCGAGAAGTTCGGCAGAAAAAGCCTCCCCTCTGGCGGTAATCATACCTATCTTGAACTTCTGTCCGCCTGAACCATACGGAACGGGCACGTTGCACCCGGAGTTCGCATGACCAGCCCCACTAGCACATCTCTGCTCGAGCGCGCGGATCTCGACCGCGATTCCGTACGCAACGAAGTTGCGCGGGGCCTCAAAGGCGCGGACGATGGCGAACTGTTTCTCGAATATAACCAGAGCGAAGCTCTGATGTTCGACAACGGCCGGCTCAAGCAGGCGACCTATGATACCTCGCAAGGCTTCGGCCTTCGCGCGGTCAAGGACGACGCCGTCGGCTACGCCCATTCGTCTGACGTTTCGCTGCCCGCTCTGATCCGCGCTGCCGATGCCGTCGGCGCCGTGCGCGGCGGCTATCAGGGCACTTTCGCGGCCGCTCCCTCCCATACCAACGTACGGCTTTACGGCGATGACAATCCGCTCGATGGCCTCGGCTTCGAGACCAAGGTCAAGCTGCTTACTGAGATCGACGCCTATGTCCGCGATAAGGATCCGCGGGTGCGTCAGGTGTCCGTCAGCCTCGGCGCGACATGGCAGGTCGTTGAAATCATGCGGCCGGACGGCGAAAGCTATCGCGATGTCCGTCCGCTGGTACGAGTGAACATCTCCGTCGTCGCCGGACAGGGCGACCGGCAGGAAACCGGCAGCCAGGGCTATGGCGGCCGCGAAGGCTATGCCCGCTTCATCGAGACCAAGGCATGGCGGTCAGCTGCGGAGGGCGCGATCCGTCAGGCGCTGATCAATCTGGAATCGATCCCTGCGCCCGCCGGCGAGATGGACGTGGTGCTCGGGCCGGGCTGGCCCGGCGTGATGCTGCACGAAGCGGTAGGACACGGCCTCGAAGGCGACTTCAACCGCAAGAAGACGTCCGCTTTCGCGGGGCTGATGGGTCAGCAGGTCGCGGCCAAAGGCGTCACCGTGGTCGACGATGGCACCATTTCGGCCCGACGCGGCTCCCTTTCCATCGATGACGAGGGCACGCCGACCGGCCGCACCGTGCTGATCGAGGACGGCATCCTGGTCGGTTACATGCAGGATCGTCAGAACGCGCGGCTAATGGGAATGAAGCCGACCGGCAATGGCCGCCGTCAGGACTATGCCCACGTACCGATGCCGCGCATGACCAACACCTATATGCCGGCGGGTGATCGCGATCCGGCGGAAATCCTCGCGTCGGTGAAGAACGGCATCTATGCGGTCAATTTCGGCGGCGGCCAAGTCGACATCACCTCGGGCAAATACGTGTTCCAATGCACCGAGGCCTACCTGATCGAGAACGGCAAGATCGGCGCTCCGCTGAAAGGTGCCATGCTGATCGGCAACGGGCCAACCGATTTGCACCGCATCACCATGGTCGGCAACGATGTCGCGCTGGACGACGGCATCGGCACCTGCGGCAAGAACGGTCAGGGCGTACCCGTTGGCGTCGGTCAGCCGACCTTGCGAATGGAGCGAATAACGGTCGGAGGAACGGGCGGATAACGCGGATACGTCCGCATCCGCCGCGACGCCTATGGCGCCAATCAGCCAAAGCATTTTCGTTTCTGATTGAATCAGAGACGAAGCTCCAGATTGTTGTTTTGACGCGCTTTCTTCACGCGAACTGGAATCCACTTCGCTCGAATACGCGATAGCCGCCGCCTGCGAACATGAGCAAACGGCGACGCTCATCTGCATCACAAGGATTGCCGTCGGCCATCCGACAACTGGCGGCTCGCGGTCGTAAGTCGTTGTTCCCGGCGACGAACACGCGCGTGTGAACCATATTTCCGATATTCGCTTGAACCCGAACCCATCATCAGGAACCTAATCGTACGGGTCGCGTTTTTGGTTCTGAGTGTGCGTTGGTGGGTATGATGCCGATCTTCCGTTATTTTGTGGTAATGGGTTGCTGCCTTGCAGGCCTGCTTTTTGTCGCTGGCTTGCTGTGGCCCAGTGATCGCGTGGAGATTTCTGATACCCCCGCAGCGGTCATTAACGCGGAAGCGTCATCGACAGAATCCGGATCTGCGAGCCAGGCATCGTCCGAAGGACAGACGGTTCTCAATACGATAGAGAATTGGCGCCGGTCCGAGAAACGTTTCGAGCGGGCGAAGCAACATCCCCACCCTGTCGTCTATCCGAACGTCGCCACGCTAGCGCCAACCCCCGATCGTCTGCAGTGGGAGCGCCACCTCCGTTATCTGCCGGCGGACCACGTCTACGAAGCGCGGGCGGAAATGCCGAAGGAAGCGACCGCGGAACGGTCCAAGATCGCCGCAAAGCCAGCGACGCGTAAGCATGTTGCCCATGCCCGCCCGGCAAGGATCGCGCAAGAGGCCGAGCGCCCGCGCTATGCCCGCAACGCCGCGTGGAATCCGTTCGGCCTGTTCGACTGACGCCACGGGGGCGGCCTCGCGAGCCCGCCGTTATCGCAATAGCCACCGGAAGGCGCGGCGCAATTCGTCCGTGCCATTGCGATCGTACCATCGGCCATGGGCCAGAATAATCCGCTCCGGATTCCAGCCGATCATGGTTTCCACGGCAAATCTCAACCGCGCCTTGTCGCGATAGGTTGCGCGCATGTCGCGCGGCATCGATCCGTTCGGGTCCTGCGCGCAGCCGAGCCGCGTCAGCCAGCGCATGAAAACTGAATTCAGCTTGTGAGGCTCGAAATTCTCGATCAGATCGGTCACCACCAGCGTCCGGCTCCGGCGATGAAAGAAAACGACTTCCGTCATGTAGCTGCCCTCGACCGGAAGCGTCGCCACGTTGCTGTCCCAGGGGTAACCCCGATCCCGATCAAGCGCTTGGCAATCGAAATCGATACGGCTGCCTGCCTGCTCGCGGATGCGCGGCGCGAGATAGACCTCGGCATCAGTAAAGGCGATGTGCCAGTCCGGAATCCACCAGTAGTGGATCCGGTTGGGTCCGATGACCCAGCGCGGCCGGCCGAGGCCTTCGACAATCCGCCTGAGTTCGGGCGTCAGCCGCGTCGGCGAATGGAAAAGCAAATCGCCCCCAATGCGGACGATCGTCATCCGGGTCGGGAACGGCATTTTCAGCAGAGGCGGGCCGAAGGGGATCGTCGGACCATCGATGATCCAGACGTCGTCGGCGATGCGCTTAAGCGTGTCGAGCGGCTGATAGGTCGCGGGCGCATCTCGTTCCATGGCAGGACCGTCCAGCGCATCCCAAAATTGACCGATCTTCGGACAAGATCACGCTCACCCAACGGGCAAGAACAAAGTTTGATCCAGTGAACGACGGCTTCGTGAAGCCGGAATTGAAGTCCATTCGCTCCCGCGCGGTTGTCAATCGACCGACCGCTCACGATAATTCAGAGCATGATCCCGAGAAGTAGAAACCGGTTTTCGGACAAGATCATGCCCGGTCTAAAGAATCAAAAGAGTTTGATTTCAACGCAGCCGAATCGACCTTTAGGGTTCAATCGTTATTGCCTGATGGAGACATCATGAGCTGGCTTCCTTCCAACGATCCCACCCTCGGCGATCCCAAATCCTGCGATGCGCTCGAACTTGTCATCGTGCCGCGCACCCGAGATCTCGGCGACGGATTCGCCGTGCGCCGGGCGCTGCCTCATGGCAGGCGGCAGATGGTCGGCCCGTTCATCTTCTTCGATCATTTCGGTCCGGTGCAGTTCGTCTCCGGCAAGGGCATGGATGTGCGGCCGCATCCCCATATCGGACTGGCCACAGTCACCTATCTGTTCGACGGCAGCATCATGCACCGCGACAGCGAAGGTAACATCCAGGAAATCCAGCCGGGCGCCATGAACCTGATGACCGCGGGACGCGGCATCGCACATTCCGAACGCACGCCCGACGCGCAGCGTGCCAGCGGGCAGATGATGCTCGGCCTGCAAAGCTGGATCGCGCTACCGCACAACAAGGAGGAGATCGCGCCGTCCTTCCAGCACTACGGCGCTGCCAGCCTGCCAACGGTGCAGGACAAGGGAGTCCGCGCCCGCATGATCGCCGGCCGTTCGTTTGGCGCAACCTCGCCGGTCGAGATGGTGTCACCGTGGTTCTACGTCGAGGTCGCTCTCGAGGCCGGCATGAGCGTGCCGCTCGACGCGGACCACGAAGAGCGCGCGATCTATATCGTTGACGGCGAGATCGAGATCGCGGGCGACCGATACGAAGCGCCGCAGCTGCTGGTTTTCCGTCCCGGCGACCGCATCACGGTACGCGCGACAAAGCCGGCGCGTATGATGTTCCTCGGCGGCGACGCGCTCGAAGGACCGCGTCACATCTGGTGGAATTTCGTCTCCTCGAGCAAGGAGCGCATCGAACAGGCGAAAGACGACTGGAAAACCGGCCGCTTCGCACCCGTGCCGAACGAGCACGAGTTCATCCCGCTGCCGAAAGACTGACCTTTATTTTGACGCGTTTTCGTTACGCGAACAGGTCACCACTTCGCTCGAAAACGCTATAGCTTACACCGGCAAGCCGTTCGCTTGTGCCAGTTCCTTGAGCGACACCTGCGGCCGTGCGCCGATGTGCTGAATGACCTCTGCCGCGGCGAGCGCGCCGAGCCGCCCCGCATCTTCGTGGCTCGCGCCGCGCACCAGCCCAAACAGGAAACCCGCTGCGAACAGATCGCCCGCTCCCGTGGTGTCGACCAGCGTGTCGATCGGGCACGCCGGGACCGCCGTTGTTTCATCCTTCGTCACGACGACGCAGCCCTTCTCGCTGCGGGTGACAACGCCGAGCGCAATGTCCGCGCGCAGTTGCGCCAGCGCCGTATCGAAGTCGGAGGTCTGGTAGAGCGAATGCAGTTCGGTCTCGTTGGCGAAGATCAGATCGACGGCACCGCTTCGCATCAGTTGCAGAAATTCGTCCCGGTAGCGATCGACGCAAAACGCATCCGATAAGGTCAGCGCGACTCGTCGCTTGGCGTCATGCGCGATCTGCGACGCCTTGAGAAACGCCTCCTTGGCGGCTTTGGGGTCCCACAGATAGCCCTCGAGATAGAGGATCGACGCGGCGGCGACGGTGTCCGGATCGATGTCCGCCGGCGACAGATCCTGAGCCGCGCCAAGATAGGTATTCATGGTGCGCTCGCCGTCCGGCGTCACCAGTATGTAGGAACAGCCGGTGGCGGAGCCGTCGGATGCTGGCGGCGTATCGAAGGCCACCTTGGCGGCGCGAATATCATGGGTATAGAGACGGCCGATCTGATCGTCCTTCACCTTGCCGACATAGGCGGTGCGAGCCCCGAACCCCGCAAGACCGACGATGGTATTTGCGGCCGAGCCGCCCGACATCTCGGTCGCGGGTCCCATGTCGGCATAGATCGAGGCCGCGCGCGCCTCGTCGATCAACGCCATGCCGCCCTTGGTCATGCCGTGGGCGGCGAGAAAGCCCTCATCGGTCCGCACCAGAACATCGAAAATCGCATTGCCGATCGCAAGCACGTCGTATTTCGCTGCAGTCATTAAGAATATCCTGTCGCGGCAATTGCGGGAAAGCGAGGAATCCGGTCAGACTCCTGACCTGTGAAGGTGCCGCGTATCACGGCACCTCCATGCCATCAAGCACGGTACGGCCAACCTCGCCATGATCCGCTCGGTCCTCACAGTCTCCTCAGGCACCCTGGCCTCGCGGCTGCTTGGTTTCGCGCGCGATGCGCTGACCGCGGCGCTGCTCGGCGCGGGCCCGGTCGCCGACGCTTTTCTGATGGCGTTTCAGCTCATCAACGTGATCCGCCGGATGCTCGGAGAAGGTGCCCTGAATGCGGCGCTGGTGCCGGCGTGGATGCGCCTGCGCGACGGCAGCGGCCTTGCCGCCGCATCGGCCTTCGCCGGCAACGTGCTCGCAACCGTGAGCGCGATGCTGATTGCGCTAGCCGTGGTCGCTGGCGTGGCGATGCCGCTTCTCATGTGGGTGCTCGCGCCAGGTTTTGTCGGCAGCGAGAGCTTGCAACTCGTCGTCACCGACGCACGGCTGATGCTGCCCTATCTCGCTTTCGCAGGTCCCGCGACCGTCATCATGAGCCTGCTGAACGCCCGGCATCGCTTCGCGATCACCGCGTTCTCGCCGCTGCTGTTCAATGTCGCCCTGATCCTCGTCGCCGTGCTACTGCTGTCGTTGCATCAGGACTCACATTTTGCCGCAGTGGTGATGGCGACAACCGTGGGCGCGGCGGGATTGCTGCAACTCGCGGTGCTTGCGCTCCTGACCCGCCACGACGATCTCGCAAGTCCCTTACGAATATCGTTCGACTCCGGGATGCGGGATTTTGCCCGTAAGGCCGTCCCCGGCATGATCGCGAATTCAGGGCCGCAATTGCTGATCATAGCCGGTGCGATCGTCGCGTCGACATCGCCGTCGGCCGTGTCGTGGCTTTACTTCGCAAACCGCCTGATCGAGTTGCCGCTGGGAATGATTGGCGTCGCCATCGGCACCGTGCTGGTGCCCGAAATGACCCAAGCGCTCAACAAGGGCGACAAAGCGGCGATGGTCAATGCCGAGTCACGCGGAATCGAGCTGGCGGGAGCTCTCGCCTTGCCCGCGGCGGTCGGCTTGATTGTCCTCAGCGAGCCGATCGTGCGGGTGCTGTTCGAACACGGCGCGTTTACTGCGGCCGACACGAGCGCAACGGCGCTCGCGCTGGGCTGTCTTGGCTTCGGCCTTCCCGCCTATGTCCTGATCAAGGCGCTGTCTCCGGCGTTCTTCGCACGCGGCAATACAATGACGCCGCTTATGGCCACACTGAAAGGCGTGGCGGTCGCGATAGTGCTCGCGTTCGCATTCGGACGGCTGTTCGGGGTCGCGGGAATCGCTGTCGCCGTCGCGCTAGGTGCATGGAGCAATGCGATGAGCCTCGTCCGCAGCATTGCTGGTACCTTTGGATTTTCCATCGATGCCGAAGCGCGCCGACGTCTGCCGCGCATTGGGCTGGCGGCGCTCGTGATGGGCGGCGTTTTGTGGTTCGCCGTTCTGCTACTATACCCAATGTCCAGCGTGCACGGGTTGCTCCAGGCCGCCACGCTCGTCGTCCTGATCGCCGCAGGCGTCGCGATCTACGGCCTGCTGCTATTGACGTTCAGGGTCATCGATCGGAACGACATACAAGCCGCGCTGATGCGATCGCGATCGGGCGACTTGCGCGCTTAGATTCCGCGTGGCAATGGACGGCGCGCCGGACCGAAGGCATGAGCCCCGCGTTTCGCCGCATGTTTTCCGAATCGCGCGCGGGCAAGCAGGAACCAAACGATGACGACACGGGTTTTTTCAGGCGTTCAACCGACCGGCAATCTGCATCTCGGCAATTATCTCGGCGCCATCGTTAATTTCGTAAAATTGCAGGCTGACCACGAGTGTCTCTATTGCGTGGTCGATCTTCATGCCATCACCGTGCCCGTCGCCGTCTGGGGCGGGCCCAATGAGCTCCGCCGCGCCACCCGCGAAGTGACGGCAGCCTTTATCGCGAGCGGAATCGATCCGAAGCAGCACATCATCTTCAACCAAAGTCAGGTGGCCGGGCACGCCGAGTTGACGTGGGTGCTCAACTGCGTGGCGCGGCTCGGCTGGCTCAACCGCATGACCCAATTCAAGGAAAAGGCCGGCAAGGATCGCGAGAACGCGTCGGTCGGGCTTTACGATTACCCCGTGCTGATGGCGTCGGATATCCTGGTCTATCGCGCGACGCACGTTCCGGTCGGCGAGGATCAGAAACAGCACCTCGAACTCAGCCGCGACATCGCGCAGAAATTCAACAACGACTTTTCGGAATCGATCGCCGCCAACGATCATGGCGACACATTTTTTCCGCTGCCGGAGCCCGTGATCACGGGACCTGCGACGCGCGTGATGAGCCTGCGCGACGGCACCAAGAAAATGTCGAAGTCGGATCCGTCCGATTATTCGCGCATCAATCTGACTGACGACGCCGATGCCATCGCGCAAAAGATCCGCAAGGCGAAGACCGATCCCGAACCGCTGCCATCGGAGGAAAAGGGGCTGGAAAACCGCCCCGAGGCCGACAACCTGGTCGGCATCTATGCGGCGCTCTCAGGGAAGCCCAAATCCGCGCTGCTCGCAGAGTTCGGCGGCGCGCAGTTCTCGGGCTTCAAATCCAACCTCGTCGATCTCGCGGTCGCAAAGCTATCGCCGATCGCTCGCGAGATGAAACGGCTCACCGACGATCCGGCCCATGTCGACCAGATTCTGATCGAGGGCGCCGAGCGCGCCAGCGTGATCGCATCGGAGACCGTGGACGCCGTGAAGGACATCGTCGGTTTCATCCGCAGGCGCTAGAGCCTTTCCGTTTGCGAACCGACATCCACTTCGCTTGAAACCGCTATAGCATATCGCGGTCCGGAACCTGCTTGTCGAGGCAGCCGGTGCCGTGGCAGCATAGCGACGGGTTGCTGATTCAGCATCGGGACATGGATGAGCGCACAACGTCGAAGCTACGAGAGCGGTCACAAGCCAAAATATCTGGTCGTGGTCGATGACAGCGCTGAATGGGATCGCGCCGTTTATTACGCCAGCCGCCGCGCCATCCGCGTCGGCGGAGGCATCGTGATGTTGCGTGTGGTGGAGCTGGAAGACCGCAATCAGGAATGGCTCGGTGTCGCCGAAGTGATGCGGGCCGAGGCCTACGAAGGTGCGGATGCGGCGCTCGAGCGCGCCTCCGGCCGAGCCAACGGGATCGCCGCGATTACGCCCGAACGAATCATTCGCGAAGGCGATCCGCTTGAACAAATTCTGGATGTCATCGAGAAGGACGTGGATATTTCGATGCTGGTGCTCGCCGCCGCCGGCGGTCCCGAAGGTCCCGGCCCGATCATCACGACGCTGGCCAAGACCGCTGGGAACTTTCCGATTCCAGTGACGATCGTGCCCGGCACCCTGACTGACGACGCGATCGACGCGCTGTCCTAGAGCATGATCCCGAAAAGTGGGAACCGGTTTTCGGACAAAATCATGCTTAATCAAAGAAGGGTGATTTCCACGAAGTCGGATCAGGCTCCAGGCTATTTCCGTCCATTCGGCCGCGGAACGGCTGCCCCGCTGGCGCCCTTGACCGTGCCTTCGTGATCGCTATCTGCTAGAGAACCCACGCGCCGGCCTTGAACCGGCGGCGACGGAGAGATCGATGTTCATTCAGACCGAAGTCACCCCCAATCCCGCCACCTTGAAGTTCCTCCCGGGCCGCACCGTGCTCGGCAAAGGGACCATGGAATTCACCGACCCCAGCACGGCCGGCCGCTCAATGCTCGCCGTGAAGCTGTTTGCCATACACGGCGTCACCGGCGTTTTTTATGGCTCGGATTTTATCACGGTGACGAAGGACAACAGCGACTGGCAGCATCTCAAGCCGGCCATCCTCGGCGTCATCATGGAACACTACATGTCGGGCGCGCCGCTATTGACGGACGGCGAGGGGAGCGAGACGAACACAGACAACGACGTTGAATTTTTCGAAGAAGCAGACGCCGAGACTGTGACCTTGATCAAGGATCTGATCGAGACGCGGGTGCGGCCGGGAGTCGCCGATGACGGCGGCGACATCACCTTCCGCGGCTTCAAGGATGGTATCGTCTACGTGAACATGAAGGGTTCGTGCTCGGGATGCCCGTCATCGACCGTGACCCTGCGGAATGGCATCCAGAACCTTCTGAAACATTTCGTGCCCGAGGTCGTCGAAGTGCGGCCGGTATAGAAGAGAGCCTCTTTTCGCAGACGGCTTTGGCCTTTCCGCTTTCTGATGAATTAGAAGCGGGCTCTCTGATTTTTATTGGATGCGTTCTTCACGCGAGGCGGCACAAGTTCAGAGTTTGGCAACGACAACCAGCCGCTTGATTTTGCCGCTCTTATAGGCGTTCAGAAACGCGTGGTAGTTCTTGAACGACACGCAGCCGTTGGAGGCGCCGCTCGGCCCGAGCATGTAGGTGTGTGCCAGCAGCCCGGTGCGCCCGTAGATCTTGTCCTCGCCGCCGACCGGTCTCAGCCTGATCGCCTCCACGCCGTGGAAAGGGCGTTCACGCAACGACAGATCGTAGGTGTGTGGCGGCGTCACGCCGCGCATTCTCCTGTCGGCAGAACGCGGATCGTCCATCATGTTGCCAAGCCCGGAATGCGCCTCAAGTGTATTGCCGTCCGGGAGGTAGACCTTACGCGCGGAAATATCATAGACGGCGGTGAATTGGTTGTATTGCGGGATGCGGCCGAGCGTCAGGCTCTCACCGTCGCTGGTCACCCCGCCGTCCGGTGCAGCGAACGCCAGTTGCAGGCCGGCCGCGGGCTTGCCGAACAGTCTCTCGAAGATCGACGGTTTCTTCGGCTCCGGCTCGGCAGCGGCGGGGACTTCCGCGACCTCGCGGGAAGAGCTGGCAGCCTGCAGCTGACGCAGTTCGGACGGACGCGGGGCCGGCATCGGAACAATCGCGGCGACTTGGGGTGCCGGCGGGAGCGGCAGGGTCTCAGGTACGGTCTCGACCGGAATTGAGGCTACGGTCTGCGGGGCATCCTGAGCCGGCTCAAATGAGCCGGGCGGCGGCCCGAGGAAGCGCGGACCATAGAGCCATGCCGTGCGGGCCCGCGCTTCAGGATCTTGAACACGGGCCTTGGCCACGGGCGTTCCGGTGGTCGCCCTCACTACACGCGGCGCGGGTATTTCCCCCAATGCCTCGTAGGCCGCCGCGATGCGACGAACCGGTTCCACCGAAAGCCTGGGTGCAAGCGGCGGTAACGATGCGGTAACCAACTCCGTGGGTCCGCCGGACACATGGGTATAAAGGGTCCAGGCGCAGGCCAGCCCGATGCAGGCGAGCGCGGCGGCGCCCAGAATATTTTGCGGGACCGCCTTGCGGGGCGAGTCGGCGGAATAGGCCGCCACATCATAGTAACGTCTGCCCGTAACGTATGTCATTCGCCCCACGTCCAGAGACACTCTACTTCCGATCCCCGCAGGCAGTGCTCGATAGTCTGCACGCCGCCGGCATGTCCGGATCAAGACTGCGCATGGCTGATTCGGTAACCCCAAGTTCCAGCGAAGCTGTTCGCAGACTCGCTGAGCGCCATTAAGGCGACTTTTAGTTAAATGCGGATTAAATCTGAGCCGGACCCCGAGACCACGGTAAACAGCCAGATCGCGGCAATCTGGTGTCTAAAACTCGGGTTCCTTCGTCCAAACCGCAGGTAAATCCTGGGCAGGGGTGCTAATCTGGCCCCATGCTCGTCCTTGCGATCGACACCGCACTCGATGCCTGCGCCGCTGGCGTCCTGGACACCGACGCCGGCCGCCTGATCGCTCAGGAAACGCTACCGATGAGGCGCGGCCACGCGGAAACTCTGATGCCGCTGATCGCCAGGGTCATCGAATCCGCCGGGATCGCCGTTACGGCGCTGGACCGCATCGTCGCGACCACCGGTCCCGGCAGCTTCACCGGCCTGCGGGTAGGGCTGTCGGCCGCGCGCGGCATCGCGCTTGCCGCCGACAAACCCGTGGTGGGCGTGACCACCCTGGCAGCCTTTGCCGCACCTGTTATCGGCGAAAACCGCAAGCCGCCGGTGATCTCCGCGATCGATGCCCGACATGATCAGGTTTATTTTCAAACGATAAGTGGTGACGGTGCCACGCTGGTCCAACCGCGTGTCGCGCCGATCGAGGAGGCGCTCTCTGCGTCGCGCTTCGGCGCGCCGCATCTGGTCGGAAATGCCGCAAAACTTCTCGCCGACCGCTGGCCGACGCACCTAGCGCCCCCGGTCGCGGTGGATCCGCAGCCCGCACCTGATATCGCCTGGGTGGCATGGCTCGGCGCAGCAGTCAGTCCGAACGCTGCGCCGCCCCGCCCGTATTACCTGCGCGCGCCCGACGCTAAGCCGGCCGGCAATTTCTTGCTTAAAACACAGACGCTGACCGCATCATGATGAATTGGTTCCCAGGCAAAGAGCGCGCCGCTCCAGTTGTCGAGCCCGCGAGCCCAAACGACACGGCGCGCCTTGCGGCGATTCACGGCGCATCGTTTCACCGCGGTTGGGGCGAAAGCGAATTCGAGGCCATGCTCGCCGAGCGCAACACGCTGATTCAGCGTCTGCGGCTGCGATCGAATGTGATCGGGTTTGCCGTGTCACGCATCGCTGCGGACGAGGCTGAAATCCTGTCGATCGCAATCGACGCCGGTTATCGCGGCCAGGGATTTTCGTCCGGTCTGCTGTTCACGCACCTTGGACACCTCGCCGGACGCGGCGTGCGGACCGTATTTCTCGAAGTCGAGGAAAATAATCAGCCGGCGCGACGTCTCTATGAACGCGCGGGCTTTACCATTGCCGGACGCCGCGAACGTTACTATCGCGAAGCGGGTGGTCAGGAACTGAACGCATTGGTGTTGCGCCGTAACTTGTCGTAATATCCAGGCGGTGGCAAAAGGAACTAGGAAAACCATCGGCAACGGTGCATCGGTTTTTTGTCCGGTTGCACTCCCTTCTATCGTTCGCGCGCATTATCTACATTTCTGTGAGCGGATCATGCGCCATCGGAACCGGACACTTTGATGACGGCTCTTAAATCAACGTCCGTGCAGAAGCCTACCAAAATTGAGGAGCGTTGCGCGGCCACGGGAATGCGTATGACCGAACAGCGCCGGGTTATCGCGCGCGTGCTGGCGGAGGCCTCCGATCATCCGGACGTCGAGGAGCTCTATCGACGCTGCGTCGCGGTGGATGACAAGATCTCGATCTCGACAGTCTATCGCACGGTGAAGCTGTTTGAGGACGCCGGCATCATCGAGCGGCACGATTTTCGCGAAGGACGCGCGCGCTATGAGACGATGCGCGACAGTCACCACGATCATCTGATTAATCTGCGCGACGGCAAGGTTATCGAATTCACGTCGGATGAAATCGAGGAGCTGCAAGCTGAAGTCGCGCGCAAACTCGGCTACAAGCTGGTCGATCATCGTCTCGAGCTCTATTGCGTTCCGATGGACGACGATAAGTCCTGAGTGGCTGTCGAAACGATGCTACGCCGTATAAGCTCCTCAAGTGCGAAGTCATTTCGTGCGGGGTTCGTGCCGCCATGCTAACGCAACGACAAGGGAATCCGGCGCGACTTCGCCGGTATCGGACAAGGGACGGGCGCTGGATTTTCGCCGCCCTCGCCTATAAGTGAACAGGGTGCCAATAAGCGCGCCAGGTCCACCGAGCCAGGTTCCATGACGCCGCCGCGCAAGCTGCACATCAAGTCTTACGGTTGCCAGATGAACGTCTACGACGCCCAGCGCATGGCGGACACGCTGGCGCCGGAAGGATATGTCGAGACAGCCAGCGTTGAGGATGCCGACCTCGTCATTCTCAACACCTGCCACATCCGCGAGAAGGCATCCGAGAAGGTCTATTCCGAACTCGGCAGGCTGCGCGCCGCCAAAGATCAGGCGGCGCGTGATGGCCGCGGCATGAGCGTTGTCGTCGCCGGTTGCGTCGCCCAGGCCGAGGGCGAGGAGATCATTCGGCGCGCGCCGGTGGTCGATGTGGTGGTGGGTCCGCAGAGCTATCATCATTTGCCGCAATTGCTCTTGCGCGCAAAGACCGACGGCCGCGCGCTGGAGACCGAATTTCCGATCGCGGACAAATTCGGCTTTCTGCCGCAGCCGTCACGGCAGGCAATTCGTTCTCGCGGTATCTCGGCGTTCGTGACGGTGCAGGAAGGCTGCGACAAGTTTTGCACCTTCTGCGTCGTGCCTTATACGCGCGGCGCCGAAGCGTCACGTCCGGTGGCGAAGATCATCGAGGACGTGGAGCGCCTGGCAGGCAACGGCGTGCGGGAGATCACCCTCATCGGACAGAACGTCAACGCCTATCATGGCGACGGTCCCGACGGACAACCCTGGCCTTTCGGCAAGCTGCTGCATCGTCTCGCCGAGATTCCGGGCATCGTCCGGCTGCGCTACTCGACCAGCCATCCGCGCGACGTCGAGGACTCTCTCATCGATGCCCACCGCGATCTCGACGCCCTGATGCCGTTGGTGCATCTGCCGGTGCAGTCCGGGTCCGACCGCATTCTCGCCGCCATGAACCGCAGACATACCGCTGATGACTATCGCCGGGTGATCGACCGGTTTCGTCATGTCCGGCCGGACATCGCGTTCTCGTCGGACTTCATCGTCGGCTTCCCGGGCGAAACCGAGGAAGATTTCGCCGCGACCCTCGCGCTCGTCGACCAAATCGGATACGCTGCCGCCTATTCGTTCAAGTACTCGCCGCGGCCCGGAACGCCGGCGGCGGAAATGCAGGAGACGGTGTCAACGGCCGACATGGACGAGCGACTGGTGCGGCTTCAGAACCTGATCGACAGTCAGCAATCCGCCTTCAACCGGACTGCGCTGGGCAGGACGGTTGATGTGCTGTTCGACCGTGCCGGACGCAAGCCGGGACAGATCGCCGGCCGCACCCCCTACCTGCAGCCCGCCCATGTAGATGCATCCGACGCCATCATCGGACAGGTGCTGCCCGTAACCGTGGCGAGCCTGGAACGTTACAGCCTGTTCGGAACGCTGGCGTCCATGCCGGCATTCCGCGCGCAGTTGAACGATGCAGCGCCGGCCGGCGCACAGTTCCAGACGACCGCCGGAGTCTGAACCCTTGCCCAAGAGCGCATCGGATTCCCTTCCACTTGCTCCCAGCCGGAAACCCGACATACACGGCCTGCCCGAAACGCAGGTCGTCATCGATTTCGAGGACAATCGTGCGGTATCCGCGCTGGTCGGCCCTTATGGACAGAATCTCGCACAGCTTGAGCGGCGACTCGGAGTGGTCGTCGATTCGCGCGGAAACCACATCACCATCACCGGATCGCGCGACGGCTGCGACGCGGGACGGCGCGTGCTGGAAATGCTCTACACTCAGGCGGCGCAGGGCCATGATCTCTCACAGGGCGAGGTCGAGGGTACGATTCGGGCCGTAATCGCACAAGGCTCGCTGTTCGAATACGATGCCAAGGCGCCGCCCTCGACGTTTGAGGCCATCAACCTGCGCAAGCGCCCGGTGCGGGCCCGCACAGCCGCGCAAGATCTCTATATCCGCGCCCTGAAACGTCATGAACTGGTATTCGGCATCGGTCCCGCGGGCACCGGCAAGACCTGGCTCGCGGTGGCGCAGGCCGCGCAACTGTTCGAGCGCAAGGAGGTCGATCGCATCATTCTGACGCGCCCCGCAGTCGAGGCCGGCGAGCGGCTGGGCTTCCTGCCGGGAGATCTGCGCGAAAAGGTCGACCCGTACCTGCGGCCGATCTACGACGCACTATATGATCTGATGGACTCCCGCATCGTCGAGCGCGCGCTGCAAAGCGGCGAGATCGAGATCGCTCCGCTCGCCTTCATGCGTGGGCGCACCCTGACCAATGCAGCGATCATTCTCGATGAGGCGCAGAACACCACCGCGATGCAGATGAAGATGTTTCTGACACGATTGGGCGAAAACAGCCGCATGATCGTTACAGGCGATCCCTCGCAAGTCGATCTGCCGAACGGTCAAACATCGGGACTGGCGGAAGCGACGCGGCTGCTTGAGGGTGTCGAGGGCATAGCTCAGGTGAGATTTACCGCCGAGGACGTCATCCGTCATGAACTGGTCGCACGGATCGTCGCCGCCTATGAAGGGTTGTCACAGCGGCCGGCCACCGGAAAAACCTGATGCCGGACATGAGTGTAGAGAAGGGCCGGCCTGCGCAAGGCGCTGGCGGCGAAAAACATACAATGATCTGCTCCGCTTCTCCCGTGACTGAAATCCTTGTGGTCGCCGATTGCTGGCGAGCGGAGGCGAATGCCGAGGCTATCATTCATCGCGCCATCGAGACCGCTGCCGGGATGGTCGATGAGGACACCGGCGATGCCGAGCTCGCGATCATGCTGACCGACGACGCCGGTATCCACACGCTCAATGCCAACTGGCGTGGCATCGACAAGCCGACCAATGTCCTGTCATTCCCGGCGCTACAGCCTACGGGTCCGTCCCTTCCCGACGATCCGCCGCGTATGCTCGGGGACATTGCGATCGCCTATGAAACTCTGCGCCGCGAGGCCGATGACGAACACAAACCGTTCAGCCATCACCTCAGCCATCTGGCTATCCATGGGTTTCTGCATCTGATCGGTTACGACCACGAAACCGATGGAGAAGCAGGAGAAATGGAAAACCTCGAGCGGAGAATTCTGGCGCGGCTCGGGATCCCAGATCCCTACGCGCCCCAAGAACGGACGACGTGAGTGCCTTCGGAGGACCACCCCAGCGATAACCCACCGGCGCAGGAGAATCGCAACCTGCCGGTACCCGTACACAATGGCGAGGTGCTGCGCCCGGCCCCCGAGCGCTGGCTGATGCGTGCGATCCGCTCGCTGTTTGGATGGAAGGCGGGATCAGTCCGAGCCGACCTTCAGGTGGTGCTTGACGCCTCGACGCCGGACGAGGCCAGCTTCACCGCCATTGAGCGCACCATGCTGCGCAATATCCTCAGCCTGCACGAACGGCGCATCGCCGATGTGATGGTCCACCGCGCCGATATCGTCGCGGTCAAGCGCGACATTCCGCTCGGCGAACTGATCAACCTCTTCGAAAGCGCGGCACATTCCCGTCTCGTGGTTTATCACGAGAACCTCGACGATCCCGAAGGCATCGTTCACATTCGCGACCTGCTGGCTTTCATGGCTGCGCGCGCGCGCGCCACACTGCCGTCCACGGCGAAACGCAAAAAGAAACCGCCGCCTGCCGGTCTCGATTTGCGCGCCGTTGATTTGGCGCTGCCGCTGAGCGAAGCCAACATTATCCGCAAGTTGCTCTACGTGCCGCCGTCCATGCCTGCGATCGACTTGCTCGCGCAGATGCAGGCCTCGCGAATCCATCTGGCGCTCGTCGTCGATGAATATGGCGGCACCGACGGCCTGGTGTCGATCGAGGACATCGTCGAGCAGGTCGTCGGCGAAATCGATGACGAGCACGACGGCGATGAGCCGCCATCGATCGTGCGCCAGACCGAGAATTCCTTCATTGCCGACGCCCGCGCCAGCCTCGAGGACGTCTGCGCCATGATCGGCGAGGCGTTCGAAACCGGCGAAGCGGGCGAGGAGGTCGACACGCTCGGGGGCTTTCTCGTCACTTATGTCGGTCGCCTACCGGTGCGGGGGGAGGTCATTTTAGGGCCGGGCCCGTTCGAGATTGAAGTGCTCGATGCCGACCCTCGCCGCGTCAAGCGGCTGCGGATCGGACTGCGCAAGGAGCGTCCCCCCATTCGACCACGCGACGGGCGACGACGAGAGAATGCGTCGGATATAAGCTCTCAATCGCAGGGCGATCCGGCCTCTCTTTCACCGCCGGGCGATGGAGGCGAAACCCCGTGAGCATGAGCATCGCAGGCAGCGCCAGGACGGCGGGCCTTGCCATCACGTTGTCATGGGGTTGGAAGCGTGCCCTCGTTGCGCTTGTCTCCGGCGCCCTCTCCTCGCTTGCCATGGAGCCTTTCAACCTCTGGCCGTTGCTGTTCATAACCTTCCCGGTCGTAACCTGGCTGATCGACGGATCGGCCGCCGGCCGTCTCGGCGGCGTGCCGGCCGCGGCGCTCGCCGGCTGGCTGTTCGGGTTCGGTTATTTCGTTCCGGGTCTCTACTGGATCGGTAACGCCTTTCTGGTCGATGCACAGACTTTCGCATGGCTGATGCCGTTCGCCGTCATCGGCCTGCCGGCCTATCTCGCACTCTTTACGTCGCTTGGTTTCGCCCTCGCGCGTTTGATTTGGACCAAGGACGCTTCGCGCATTCTCGCACTCGCCGCCGCGCTTACGGTCGGCGAATGGCTGCGCGGACACGCTCTGACAGGGTTCCCTTGGAATGCATTCGGCTATGCGCTGACTGAGCCGCTGGCCCTGGCGCAAACCGCCTCACTGATCGGCCTGTGGGGTTTGACGTTCCTTAGCGTCGCCATCTTCGCGAGCCCCGCCGTACTGATCGATGGCTGGAGCCGCGGTCGCCGGCCATGGCTCGCCCCGGTCATCGCGGGCCTGCTGCTCGTCGCCATGAGCATCTACGGTTCAGTCCGACTATCGCAGCATCCGACGGAATTCACGGATAACGTCAGGCTGCGCATCATGCAGCCCAATTTGGCGCAGGACGCGCGGTTCAACTATTCCGCCAAGCAAGCGGTGATGCAGAGATATCTGGCACTCTCGGACCGCGCCACCGGACCGCAGTCGACCGGCGTCAGCGGCGCAACCGTTCTGATCTGGCCGGAATCGGCTTTCCCGTTTTTTCTTACCCGCGAAGCCGACGCGATGGCGGAGATCGCCGATCTCTTGCCGAAAGGAACGATCCTTATTACCGGTTCGGTCCGCGCGCCCGACCTGCCGCCAGGCGCCAGGATCACACGGGCGTATAACTCGATCTATGTTATCGGCGATGATGGCGGCATCCTGTCGATTTACGACAAGCTCCACCTGGTGCCGTTCGGCGAATTCTTGCCGTTTCAGGGGCTGATGGAAAAGTTGGGCTTCGTTCAACTCACGAAGGTCCAAGGCGGTTTCATTCCGGGAACCGGCCGACGGACCATCGAACTTCCAAACGCTCCGAGCATGCTTCCGCTGATCTGCTACGAGGCGATCTTTCCGGGTGATATCGAATCCAGAGGCGGCCGGCCGGGCTGGATCGTCAACCTCACCAATGACGGCTGGTTCGGGATCAGTACTGGTCCTCACCAGCACCTTCAGCAGGCGCGGCTGCGGGCCATCGAGCAAGGTCTGCCCCTTGTGCGAGCGGCGAACACCGGTATTTCGGTGGTCACGGACCCCGTAGGACGTATTGTCGCACAGCTCGATCTCGGCGTGGAAGGCATACTGGATTCCCGCCTGCCCGCTGCCGTTACGGCCACACCCTACGCCCGCGCTGGCGATATTCCCGCCGCAATCATGGTGGTCATCGCGTTTGTTCTGGTGATTCGACGGCGTCGCGACTAGCCGCGGCGCGTGAATAATTTCATGCGAGTTCCGCTACAGCGCTTCCAATCGCACGATCGATATAGTTCGTGTAACAATTTGCGCGAGTGGTATAATGCAGCCGACTGAGGATTAACTTCGAATTTTTATCATGTGACTGAGTTGAGTTTGACGATCATGGCACCGGGAGCGTATTCAAAGATCGCGGCCCCCTTCGAGGAGACCCAGGAGATGTCGACCAAGGCGCCCAATCCTGTTGACAAGCATGTCGGCAGCCGTGTGCGCATGCGCCGCATCATGCTCGGCATGAGTCAGGAGAAACTCGGCGAAGCTCTGGGACTGACATTCCAGCAGGTTCAGAAATACGAAAAAGGCACTAATCGCGTCGGTGCCAGCCGCATCCAGCAGATTTCCGAGATACTTCAGGTTCCGGTTTCGTTTCTGTTCGAGGGTAGCCCCACGGGTATCTCCAAGGCCGAGGGTCTGAGCGAGGCGCCATCCCCTGCTTACGTCTCCGATTTTCTTGCAACATCCGAAGGTCTCGCGCTGACCCGCGCATTTACCCGGATCACCGATGCAAAGCTGCGCCGCAGCATCGTTGATATGGTTGAACAAATTGCGGCCAAGGAACCGTTAGACCAGCGCTAGGCCTTCACCGAGCGTTGTAACGATGGCTGTCGCTTCCGACCTTCACGATCCGTGTCGTATTGCCGACGATACATCGCTTCGCCGTGAGTCAGGTCACGGCTCGTTTTTCGGACGCCGCAAGGGACACAAGCTGCGATCGCACCAGAGCGACCTGATCGCGCATCTGTTGCCGCGCCTCAGTTTCGATCCCGCCAAGATCGGGCCGTCCAACCTGACCGCGCTGTTCGGCGGCCAGGTTGATGAAATGCGCATTGAAATCGGTTTCGGCGGCGGCGAGCATCTCATCGCCGAAGCGCTGGCCTTTCCGCATACTGGTTTCATCGGTTGCGAACCCTACGTCAACGGCATGGCCAAGATCCTCGCGCAGATCGAAGCGCATGATATCAGCAATATCCGGCTGTTCGCTGGCGATGCATCGGAACTGCTGGCGTGGTTGCCTGAGAGCTCGCTTTCGCGGATTGATCTGATCCATCCCGATCCGTGGCCGAAGCGCCGCCACTGGAAACGCCGTTTCGTCCAGGACACGACCATCGCGGCGATAGCGCGCATACTCCGGCCGGGCGGCGAATTCCGCTTCGTCAGCGACATCGCCGACTACTGCGCATGGACGCTGGCGCATCTGGCGCGATCGCCAGATTTCCTCTGGCTCGCCGAACGCGCCGCCGACTGGCGCAACCCATGGCCGGGCTACACCATGACGCGCTACGGTCGCAAAGCCACGCGCGAAGGCCGCCGCGCGACGTATCTGCGCTTTCGGCGTACAGACCGATCATTACGGACGTCGCTGGCGCCTGAGGGCAGAGCGTAGGTTTTCTTTGGCGAGATTGGCTTGGGGTATCCCGTCTTATCTCCAGCATCGGGCTCCGAAGAGCCGCAAATGATGAAATTCGCCTCTCACGCCCTCGCCGGTCTTGCCGGGGAGCATGAACACGGCTATATTTGTGGAAACTTTCTCATACGAGCGCGTATCGAGAGTGGGACCCGTCGGGACCCGCTCTTTTTTATTACCTGAACGGGCCTCATGCGCCGCGGCGTATCCAGGTTCCTTCAGTCAACAACGCCGACCCGGACGACAAGAGTGGGCGGCACAGCCTATGGGTGGCAGACCCATTAATAATAATATCTTGAATAATAATATCTTGCAGAGCGATCCTTGAACCTGGATATGACCGATCCCGTTGCCCAGATCCCGGATCACGACCTGCTCGACGAGCCCCGTCTCGTGGTCGAGCCGGGCGTCGCCGCGCGGGTCTCGTCGGTGGTCGCCCCGGTTCTGCAAGGCATGGGGTACCGTCTAGTCCGCATCAAGGTGTCAGGTGAAGCCGGCTGCACGGTGCAGATCATGGCCGAGCGGCCAGACGGATCGATGCAGATCGAGGATTGCGAGGCGATCTCGAAGGCCCTGTCGCCGGTGCTCGATATCGCCGATCCAATCGACAAGGCCTATCGGCTGGAAATCTCGTCGCCCGGCATCGACCGGCCGCTAGTGCGCCGATCCGACTTCGAACGCCACGCCGGTCACCTCGCGAAGGTCGAGATGGCGGTCGCCCATCAGGGTCGCAAGCGGTTCCGCGGCATTCTTCGGGGCGTCGAGGATAACGCGGTGCGCCTCCATCGGGACGATGTCCAACAGGGCGACGATGCCGATGTCCTGCTTATCATGGAGGATATCGCCGACGCGCGGCTGGTTCTGACCGACGAGTTGATCGCGGAATCGATGCGGCGGGGCAAAATCGCGGAACGTGAGATGAAACGGAATCTCGGCGTTCTGCCTCCGTCTCCGCCGCACGCGAAAAACGATCTATCAAAACGCAATGCGCCGAAACGGAAACTCAAAAACGGCTCAAAAACCCCCGGGAAAAAGCCGCCGAAGAACACTAAGGAACATCGCCTGACCGCAGAAGGACTGCGGCGCGGCGACATTGATCCCATCGAAGGAGACTAAGTGATGGCCGCTGTCAGCGCCAATAAACTCGAACTGCTGCAGATCGCGGACGCAGTAGCGCGAGAAAAATCCATCGACCGTGGCATCGTGATCGCCGCGATGGAAGATGCGATCGCCAAAGCGGCGCGGGCGCGGTACGGCAGTGAGACCGACGTTCATGCGGAAATTCATCCGAAAACCGGACAGCTCCAGCTCACCCGCCACATGCTGGTGGTCGATCAGGTCGAGAACGCCGCGAACCAGATCTCGCTGAAGGACGCTCAGCGAGCCAATCCGGGCGCGCAGATCGGCGACACCATCGCCGACACACTGCCGCCGCTGGAATATGGCCGCATCTCCGCGCAGTCCGCTAAACAGGTGATCGTGCAGAAGGTGCGCGAGGCTGAGCGTGACCGGCAATATCAGGAATTCAAGGATCGCATCGGCGATATCGTCAACGGCATCGTCAAACGTGTCGAGTACGGCAGCGTCATCGTTGACCTCGGCCGCGGCGAGGCCGTCATACGCCGCGACGAAATGTTGCCGCGCGAGGTTTTCCGCAACGGGGACCGCGTCCGGGCCTATATCTTCGACGTGCGCCGCGAAACTCGCGGGCCGCAAATCTTCCTGTCGCGCACCCATCCGCAGTTCATGGTGAAGCTGTTTGCGCAGGAAGTGCCGGAAATTTACGACGGCATCGTCGAGATCAAGGCGGTGGCGCGCGACCCGGGTTCCCGCGCGAAGATCGGTGTGGTGTCGAGGGATTCCTCGGTCGATCCGGTTGGGGCTTGCGTTGGAATGCGCGGCTCGCGCGTTCAGGCGGTCGTCAACGAGTTGCAGGGCGAAAAGATCGACATCATCCCGTGGTCGCCCGATATCGCGACGTTTGTCGTCAACGCGCTGGCGCCGGCGGAGGTCGCGAAAGTCGTGATCGACGAAGATCGGGAGCGGATCGAGGTTGTAGTTCCCGATACCAACAACCAATTGTCGCTCGCAATCGGGCGGCGCGGACAGAACGTGCGACTCGCCTCACAACTGACCGGCTGGGATATCGACATCCTGACCGAGCAGGAAGAATCGGAGCGACGCCAGGCGGACTTCGAGAATGCAACTCGCATGTTCATGGAAGCGCTCAACGTCGACGAGGTCGTCGGCCAATTGCTGGCGTCGGAAGGTTTTACCTCTGTTGAAGAACTGACGCTGGTCGATACGCGGGAACTCGCCGGCATTGAGGGATTCGACGATGAAACCGCGGGCGAATTGCAGAACCGCGCCCGCGAATATCTCGAGCAACTCGAGGCCGAACTGGAAAGCAGACGAAAGGAACTCGGCGTGGACGACGCTCTGAAGACGGTACCTGGCGTGACATTGAAGATGCTGGTCAAACTTGGCGAGAACGACGTCAGGACAGTCGAGGATCTGGCCGGTTGCGCCACCGACGATCTGGTCGGCTGGACCGAACGCAAGGAAGGCGAAGCGGTCAAACACACGGGTTATTTCGACGGCATCGAGATTTCGCGCGAGGATGCCGAGGCCATCATCATGCAAGCGCGCCTGATCGCCGGCTGGATCAGCGAAGCTGACCTGGCGAAACCGGCAGAGGCCGTCGCCGATGAAGATCAGCCGGCATAGAGCATGATCCTGAAAAGTGGGAACCGGTTTCGATAGATCATGCTCTTTCGTAGGATTTAGGCTGGAGTCTGATCTCAATGCAGGGATTCACACTCCAGAACATTTTCCGGCTAAGTGGGTTTGGTTAGCGTGAAAAAAATGCTCACAACCGGTAACTTGCAGTCACCGCTTCTGCGGAACGTGCGCCAGGACCCCTTCCGCGAAAGCAGACTCGGCTTCGCGGGAAGACCTCGCCGCCGATGACAAGGGGAATGTTCACGACATGCTCGCCATCGCCGACCCGGCAGATCTTGACGACGGACCGCGGACCAACAAATCCGCGACGACGCGGATGTGCGTGGTTACGCGCGAGGTGCGCCCGATCGGCGACTTGATCCGGTTCGTGGTCTCGCCCTCGGGCGAGGTTATCGTGGATCTGAAACGCAAACTTCCCGGCCGGGGCCTCTGGATTTCAGCCTCGCATGCTGCTGTTGCAGAGGCGGTCCGCCGCCACCAGTTTAGCAAGGGCTTCAAGCGGGACGTTCACGTATCGGCCTCTCTGGTTGAGAAGACCCGGCAGTTGATGGTCCGCAGCGCAATCGACGCGCTGGCGGTCGCCGCCAAGGCCGGTCAGGTCGTCGCCGGTTTCGCAAAAGCGGAGGACGCGCTGCTTCGTCATCAAGCGGTTGCCCTGCTTCACGCCGCAGACGGCGCCGCAGACGGAATTCGGAAATTGGATGCTACCGTCGCGAAAATAGCCGCCCAGTCCGGTAGAACGCAGGAAATCCCGGTTGTCACCACCCTGACATCGGCAGAATTGGATTTGGCACTTGGCAGGGCAAATGTGATACATGCAGCCCTGCTCGCAGGCCCGGCGAGCAAGACTTTCCTGCAGCGCAGCCAGATCCTGGTTCGATACCAGGATGGCGGGCAGCGGCAAGGCAGCTGAACACGGCAAGAATTCTAACGACACCACCTGTGCGATCGCGTACAGCGCAACAAGATTGGGACCGCTGAATGGTTGATACGAAAAATCCTGGCGACAAGACTCTGAGCGTCAGCCCGTCCAAGACCTTGACGCTCAAGCCTCGCGTCGAGCAGGGCACCGTGCGCCAGAGCTTCAGCCACGGCCGTACCAAGCAGGTGGTGGTCGAAAAACGCGGCAAGCGTCGAATCGGCGGCGACGCTCCCGGCCCGGAACCGACGGGAACCTCGGAGCCGGTCGCCCCCAGGACGCTGGCTGCCAAGGCTCCACCGGCTCGTGCCGCGACACCCGCCGCTCCGCGCTCGGGTTCAGGCGTCGTGTTGCGGAAACTGACCGAGGACGAGCGTAGCGCGCGAGCGAGCGCTCTGGCGGGAGCCAAAGTGCGTGCCGAAGAAGAGCGCCGTGTTGCGGAAGCCGAAGCTGCGCGGCGCAACAGCAAAGAAGGCATCGAACAGGCCGAGCGCGAGGCCGCCGAGGCTCGCCGCAAGGCTGAGGAAGAGCGCCATCGTCAGGAAGAGGAAGCCAAGCGCAAAGCCGAACTCGAAGCCAAACGCCGGTTCGGCGAAACTGAGACCAAGGCTGCACCGGCCAAGACCACGACCACCACCACGCGCGCGGCGCCTCCGGCGCCTCCGGCGCGGCCGGCCGCTGTCGCCGCCGACGGCAGCGACGAGGACGAGGCTCCGCGCCTGGTCCGTCGTCCCGGCGGCGGCCCCGCCCGTCCTGTGATCGCACCGAAGCCGGCTGCCAAACCGGCGCCCGCCAAGCAACGCGGGCGTCTGACGCTAGCGACGGCGTTGAGCGCCGACGACGTGCGCGAACGATCGATCGCCTCGTTCCGCCGCCGCACCCAGCGCCTGAAGGGTCATGCCTCGAATGAACCGAAGGAAAAGCTGATTCGCGAGGTCATCGTGCCGGAAGCGATCACCATCCAGGAGCTCGCCAACCGCATGGCCGAGCGCGCGGTCGACGTGATCCGGATGCTGATGAAGCAAGGCGCGATGCACAAGATCACCGACGTGATCGATGCCGACACCGCGCAACTCATCGCTGAAGAACTGGGCCATACCGTCAAGCGCGTCGCCGCGAGCGATGTCGAGGAAGGCTTGTTCGATGTGGTCGACGATTCCACCGATACCGAGCCGCGCTCGCCGGTCGTTACCGTGATGGGCCACGTCGATCACGGCAAAACCTCGCTGCTCGATGCGCTGCGCCACGCCAATGTGGTGTCGGGCGAAGCCGGCGGCATCACCCAGCACATCGGCGCCTATCAGGTCGCCTCGCCGGAGAGCGGCAAGAAGATAACCTTCATCGACACGCCAGGTCATGCCGCGTTCACCGCGATGCGCGCCCGCGGCGCCAAGGTTACAGACATCGTCATCCTCGTCGTCGCTGCGGACGACGGCGTCATGCCGCAGACCATCGAGGCCATCAATCACGCCAAGGCCGCCAAGGTCCCGATGATCATCGCGATCAACAAGATCGATAAGCCCGACGCGAAACCAGAACGCGTACGCACCGAATTGTTGCAGCACGAGGTACAAGTCGAATCGATGGGCGGCCAGGTCGTCGACGTTGAGGTATCAGCGAAGAACAAGACCAACCTCGACAAGCTGCTTGAAATGATCTCCCTGCAGGCGGACCTGCTCGACCTTAAGACCAATGCCATGCGCCCCGCCGAAGGCACCGTGATCGAGGCCAAGCTAGATCGCGGCCGCGGCCCTGTGGCCACCGTGCTGGTCCAGCGCGGTACGCTGCGGGTCGGCGACATCATTGTAGCCGGCGCCGAAATGGGCCGTGTCCGCGCACTGATTTCGGATCAGGGCGAGACGGTCGACGAGGCCGGCCCGTCGGTACCGGTCGAAGTGCTTGGATTCAACGGACCGCCGGAAGCCGGCGACCGCCTTGCCGTAGTCGAGAACGAAGCCCGCGCCCGCCAGGTCACGAGTTATCGCGCTCACCAGAAGCGCGAAAACGCCGCCGCCAGCGCCTCCGGCATGCGCGGCTCGCTCGAGCAGATGATGTCGCAACTCAAGACCGCGGGTCGCAAGGATTTCCCGCTGATCATCAAGGCCGATGTGCAGGGCTCGCTGGAAGCCATCCTCGGCTCGCTGGAAAAGCTCGGCACCGACGAAGTCGCCGCGCGCATCCTCCATGCGGGCGTCGGCGGCATCAGCGAATCCGACGTCACACTGGCGGAGGGCTTCAACGCCGCGATCATCGGCTTCAGCGTCCGCGCCAACAAGGAAGCCGCGGCCGCAGCCAAGCGCAACGGCATCGAGATCCGCTACTACAACATCATCTACGACCTCGTGGACGACGTGAAGAAGGCGATGAGCGGACTGCTCGCGCCGACGCTGCGCGAAACCATGCTGGGCAATGCTGAAATCCTCGAAGTGTTCAACATTTCGAAGGTCGGCAAGGTGGCTGGTTGCCGCGTGACCGACGGAAACGTGGAACGCGGCGCCAACGTCCGTCTGATCCGCGACAATGTCGTGGTGCACGAAGGCAAGCTGTCAACGCTGAAGCGTTTCAAGGACGAAGTGAAGGAAGTCCAGTCGGGCCAGGAGTGCGGCATGGCGTTCGAGAACTACGGCGACATGCGCGCCGGCGACGTTATCGAGTGCTATCGCGTGGAGACCATTCAGCGCTCGCTGTGAGTCCGAATCTCACAAGAGAGCTGCGTTAATTGGGATACGGCGTCATGGCCGGACGCGTTCCGGCCATCCACGTCTAAAGCCAGATATCTCGAGAAAAACGTGGATGCCCGCGACAGCGCGGGCATGACGACTGTTTGAAAGACGCCGTTTCATGCCGCGCCATCATCAGCAAGCTAAACAACCCGGTGCCTCGCAACGCCAGTTGCGCGTCGGTGAGACCGTGCGTCACGCGATCGCCGAAATTCTCACGCAGGGTCACGTGCATGATCCCGTGCTTGAAGGACATCTCATCACGGTGCCCGAAGTCCGCATGTCCCCCGACCTCAAGCTCGCGACGATCTACGTGATGCCGCTCGGCGGCCGCGACACCACCGATGTGATCGAGGCGCTCGACCGCAACAGGAAATTCCTGCGCGGCGAGATCGCGCGGCGCGTTAACCTGAAATTCGCACCTGATATCCGCTTCCGCGCCGACGAGCGATTCGACGAAGCGGAACGTATCGAGAAATTATTGAGAACACCTGCGGTGCAGAGAGACCTCGCATCGGATTCGGACGAAAGCTGACGATCATGACGACGCAAAACGGCGCATTCGATTCGCCAATCGGCGAATCGGACGGGCCCGAGAAAAATAATTCTGATCGCGGAAATAATTTTTCCGACACATCGCCACATGACGAGGACAGCTCCCTCTCCCGCTCGGAGCCCGATGAGAGCGGAACTCGCTCCGAGAGGATTGGGGTGGGCGAGTTTTCCTCGGCGACCCATCGCACGAGTGAGATTCGCCACCCCACCCCGCAAGCGGGAGAGGGAAGAAAGAAACAGAACAACCAGCCGCGCCGCGACAGGCGCGACGTGCATGGCTGGGTGATTCTCGACAAGCCCATCGGCATGACATCGACCCATGCGGTGGCGGTCGTGAAGCGGCTGTTTTCGGCCAAACGCGCCGGGCACGCCGGCACACTCGATCCACTGGCCTCGGGCGGTCTGCCGATCGCGCTTGGTGAAGCCACCAAAACCGTTCCTTTCGTCATGGACGGTCGCAAGCGCTATCGCTTCACGGTGCAATGGGGCGAGGAGCGCGATACCGACGACAGCGAGGGCCGGGTTACGGCGACGAGCGCGAACCGCCCCGATGCGGACGCGGTCCGGGCGCTGCTGCCGCGCTTCACTGGCACGATCGAGCAGACCCCGCCGCAATATTCCGCGATCAAGATCCAGGGCGAACGGGCCTATGACCTCGCCCGCGACGGCGAGACCGTCGCTTTGCAGCCGCGACAGGTCGAAATTCACCAACTGACCGTTGTGGAACACACCGATGATGGCCGGTCCGCGTTCGAGGCCGAGTGTGGCAAGGGTACTTATGTGCGGGCGCTGGCCCGCGACATGGGGAGGATTCTTGGCTGTTACGGCCACATCAGCTCGCTACGGCGGACGCTTGTCGGCCCGTTCGGCGAGGCGGACATGATTCCGCTGGAAGAATTGGAAGCTTTGTGCAATAGAGCCGCGTCCGGCGAGGGAAACCTCGCGGACGCTCTTCTGCCCGTTGAGACCGCGCTGGACGACATCCCGGCGCTGGCCGTCACTCGGGCTGATGCGGCAAGGCTCCATCGGGGCCAGGCCGTTTTGTTGCGCGGACGGGATGCACCCCAGAGTAGCGGCGTTGTCTATGTCACGGTGGCAGGCCGGTTGCTGGCCCTCGCCGAACTGGGGCACGGCGAACTCATCCCCAAGCGCGTATTCAACCTGACCGGGCTGACAGCCAGTTCCGGCCGCAACGAAAACGAAAGAGGCTGACGATGTCGGTGACCGCCGAACGTAAAGCGGAAATCATCAAATCCAGCGCCCGCAAGTCGGGCGATACCGGTTCGCCGGAGGTTCAGGTCGCGATCCTGTCGGAACGCATCTCCAACCTTACGAACCATTTCAAGAGCCACACCAAGGACAATCACTCCCGCCGTGGTCTCCTGAAGCTCGTCTCCACGCGTCGTTCCCTTCTCGATTATATCAAGAAGAAGGACGAGGCGCGTTACAAGGCTCTGCTCGAGAAGCACAACATCCGCCGTTGAGCAAAGTCCGCGCGCATCCTCGCGCGCTTGATGCGTGGACGTCAATGTCCGCGCCATGTGTGTGATCTGCAAAAACGACATGCTTTTTGCAAACAGATCACGCCCAAGAAGAGCGTGTCCAGCAGCAATCCGGCGGCTGGGCGATGACGGGTCAAATGCCCGTACCATCGGAAGGATGGACGCCATTCAAGACCTGAAGACCATGGCAGGATCGCCGGACGCTGACACAGCAACGATCGTTGTGGCCAGCGTCCCGCAATCTTGCGCATGGTCTTTGCGTCTGGCGTCCGTGCTTTCGTGAACCCATGAAAGACAACAAGATGTTCAACAAGCATTCAGTCGAGATCGACTGGGGCGGGCGTCCGCTCAAACTCGAAACCGGCAAGATCGCCCGCCAGGCCGACGGCGCCGTGATCGCCATCTACGGCGAGACCGTCGTGCTGGCCACCGTCGTCGCGGCCAAGGCGCCGCGCGAAGGCGTCGATTTCCTTCCGCTCACAGTCGACTATCAGGAAAAGACCTACGCCGCGGGCCGTATTCCCGGAGGCTACTTCAAGCGCGAAGGCCGACCGACAGAAAAAGAGACGCTGGTTTCCCGCCTGATCGACCGCCCGATCCGTCCGCTGTTCGCCGACGGCTGGCGCAACGAGACCCAGGTCATCGTCACCGTACTGTCGCACGACATGGAGAACGATCCCGACGTCCTGGCAATGGTGGCTGCGTCCGCCGCGTTGACGCTTTCCGGCGCCCCGTTCAAGGGGCCGATCGGCGCGGCGCGCGTCGGCTTCATGAATGACGAATACGTGCTCAACCCGACGCTCGACGAAATGGTTGATACCCGGCTCGAACTGGTTGTCGCCGGCACCGCCGACGCCGTGCTGATGGTTGAGTCCGAAGCCAAAGAGCTGAGCGAAGACATCATGCTCGGTGCCGTGATGTTCGGCCACCGTCACTTCCAACCGGTCATCAACGCCATCATCGATCTGGCCGAGAAGGCCGCGAAGGAGCCGCGTGAAGTCAGCCAGGCCGACGACAGCGCGCTCGAGAAAGACATGCTCAGCCTGATCGAAGCCGACTTGCGCCCAGCTTACGCCATTGCCGACAAGCAGCAGCGCCAGAATGCCGTTGCCGCCGCCAAGGCCAAGGTCATCGCGCATTACTTCCCGGAGGGCCAGGAGCCGAAATACGACAAGCTTCGCATCGCCGGCGTGTTCAAGCACCTCGAGGCCAAGATCGTGCGCTGGAACATTCTCGATACCGGCAAGCGTATCGACGGCCGCGACGTCAAGACCGTGCGCAACATCGTCGCCGAAGTCGGCGTATTGCCGCGCGCCCACGGCTCGGCGCTGTTCACCCGCGGCGAGACCCAGGCGATGGTCGTGACGACGCTCGGCACTGGCGAGGACGAGCAGTACATCGATGCGTTGTCGGGAACGTACAAGGAAACCTTCCTGCTGCACTACAACTTCCCGCCCTACTCGGTCGGCGAGACCGGACGCCTCGGCGGCACCAAGCGCCGCGAGATCGGTCACGGCAAACTGGCGTGGCGCGCGATTCATCCAGTGCTGCCGCCGCATCACGAGTTCCCCTACACCATCCGCGTCGTCTCCGAGATCACCGAGTCCAACGGGTCATCGTCGATGGCCTCGGTCTGCGGCGCCTCGCTGGCGCTGATGGATGCCGGCGTTCCCTTGAAGCGGCCGACCGCGGGCATCGCCATGGGCCTCATTCTTGAAGGCAGCCGCTACGCGGTGCTGTCTGACATTCTCGGCGACGAGGATCATCTCGGCGACATGGACTTCAAGGTGGCGGGCACCGAAAGCGGCATCACCTCGCTGCAGATGGATATCAAGATCGCCGGGATCACCGAGGAGATCATGAAGGTCGCGCTCGGTCAGGCCAAGGATGGGCGCATTCACATCCTCGGCGAGATGGCGAAAGCTCTGACCAACGCTCGTGCCGAGCTCGGCGAATACGCGCCGCGCATCGAGACCTTCAAGATTCCGACCGACAAGATCCGCGAAGTGATCGGCACCGGCGGCAAGGTGATCCGCGAGATCGTCGAGAAGACCGGCGCCAAGGTCAACATCGAGGACGACGGCACCGTGAAGGTGGCCTCGAACGACGGCGAAGCGATGAAGGCCGCGATCAAGTGGATCAAGTCGATCGCTTCCGATCCGGAGGTCGGCCAGATCTACGAGGGCACCGTGGTCAAGGTGATGGAGTTCGGCGCCTTCGTGAACTTCTTCGGCGCCAAGGACGGCCTCGTCCACATCAGCCAACTCGCGGCTGGCCGCGTGCAGAAGACCTCCGATGTCGTCAAGGAGGGTGACAAGGTCAAGGTCAAGCTGCTCGGCTTCGACGATCGCGGCAAGACTCGGCTGTCGATGAAGGTAGTCGATCAAGAGACCGGCGAAGACATCGAGGCCAAACAGAAGGCCGAGGCGGCGCCGGCACGTGAGGTCGCAGGCGAATAGGCGTCGTCAGACGCAGTCAGAGTTACGAAAGGGCGGCTTTCGAGCCGCCTTTTTTTGTTTCACTAAAGCGTTTTCAAGCGAAGTGGGCACCGGTTGAAAACGCGTCAGAAGGCTCTAGAGCGCTTCTTTCGATAGAAACGCTTCATCGGAGTACAGCCAGCTCCCTCCCCCGCTTGCAGGGAAGGGTTAGGAGCCGTTCGTCGCAACACAATCCTTAACCACATCGCCCAACGCCTCGAAATCAGCCTTGCGCGGAGAGGTCTTGCGGAAGGCCAGTCCGATGCTGCGGCCGGGTTGCGGCTCTTCCAGCCGTAGAAATTTCACGCGGCTATCGCGTGCCTCGACATCGGCGGCGATCTGCGGGATCAGCGTCACGCCATAACCACCAGCGACCATCTGCATCACCGTGGCAAGGCTGGATGCGCCGAATGTCATGCCGGTCGCGCCCGGCGTCGGCCCACGCGGGATCGTGGCGCAGAACGCCAAAGCCTGATCGCGCAAGCAGTGGCCATCCTCGAGCAGGATCAGGCGTGACTGATCGATGTCGTGCGCCGCCACGCGGCGTTCGCAAGTGCGCGGATCGCTTGCCGGCACCGCCAAGAGAAAGAGATCCTCGAACAGCTCCACGGCGTCGATGTCAGGCTCGCCGAGCGGCAGCGCCAGCATGGCGGCATCGAGCACGCCGCCCTTGATCTCTTCGACAAGCAGCCGCGTCTGCGTTTCCCGCAGTTCAAGCTGCAACTCGGGAAACTTCGATTGCAGCGCGGGCAGGATACGCGGCAGCAGATACGGCGCCAGCGACGGGATGATGCCAAGCGTCAGGCGTCCCGTCAGAGGGTTTGCGCGATGGCGGGCGAAATCGACGAGATCGCGCGCCGACGCCAGCACGTCTTCGGCGCGGCGGGAAATCTCCCGGCCGAGCTCGGTCAGCAGCACCTCGCCGGGACGCCGTTCCACCAGCGTGACGCCAAGAAACTGTTCCAACTCTCGAATCTGCATCGACAGCGCCGGCTGGGTGATGGCGCAAGCCTCCGCGGCGCGTCCAAAATGACAGTGGCGCGCGAGCGCGGCGAGGTAACGGAGCTGTCTGAGCGTGACCATTTCCGATCAGATAAGCTTATCGCTGTGTGAAGGCAAATCGACTGGACCTTATCAAAAACTTCTCCCAAACTCCCACCATCCTCGTGTTGCCGGAGGACTGCGGCATTGTCCGGCCTAACCTTTGTTCAGCATCAGCGCCGGCGAACCCGAACGGACACGCATGGCTCCGCGTTGACACCTCCATCAGGGGTGACCGCGGCTTCTGGGTTGCCAAGGCGGCCATCGGCAACGCGACAGCACAGCATCGGAGACAATCATGGACGCAAAGACCAATGACAAAGGCGCGGGCAAGTGCCCTTTCGCAGGCGGTCACGGATACAGCAATCGTGACTGGTGGCCGGAGCAACTGGACGTTCAGGTCCTCCATCAAAAATCGAACCTGTCCGACCCGATGGGCAGGGACTTCGACTACGCCAAGGAGTTCACCAGCCTCGACCTGAGCGCCGTCATCAACGACTTGAAAGCACTGATGACAGACTCCCAAGATTGGTGGCCGGCCGACTTCGGCCATTACGGCGGGCTGATGGTCCGCCTGGCATGGCATAGCGCGGGAACATACCGCATCACCGATGGCCGCGGCGGCGCCGGCGGCGGTCAGCAGCGTTTCGCGCCGCTCAACTCGTGGCCGGATAACGTGTTGCTCGACCGCGCGCGACGTCTGTTGTGGCCGATCAAGCAGAAGTACGGCCGCAAGATTTCCTGGGCCGATCTCTACGTTCTCGCTGGCAACGCCGCGCTGGAATCGATGGGCTTCAAGACCTTTGGGTTTGCCGGTGGCCGTGCCGATGAATGGGAGCCACAAGAACTGTTCTGGGGCCCGGAAGGAACCTGGCTGGGCGACGAGCGCTATAGCGGCGAACGCGAGCTTGCCGAGCCGCTCGGCGCCGTGCAGATGGGCCTGATCTACGTCAATCCGGAAGGACCGAACGGCAAGCCGGACCCGATCGCAGCCGCCAAGGACATCCGCGAAACCTTCTTCCGCATGGCGATGAACGACGAGGAGACCGTCGCGCTCATCGCAGGCGGCCACACCTTCGGCAAGACCCATGGCGCAGGCGATGCATCGCTGGTCGGTCCGGCGCCGGAATCGGCCGCGATCGAGGATCAGGGCCTCGGCTGGAAAAGCAAATTCGGCTCAGGCAAAGGCGCCGATTCAATCGGCAGCGGCCTGGAAGTCACCTGGACGCAGACGCCGACGAAGTGGGACAACAACTTCTTCGATACGCTGTTCAAATGCGAATGGGAGCTGACCAAGAGCCCGGCTGGCGCTCATCAATGGCAAGCGAAAGACGCGCCCGCGATCACGCCTGATGCCTTCGACGGATCGAAGAAGCACGTGCCGACCATGCTGACCACGGACCTCTCGCTGCGCTTCGATCCCATCTACGGGAAGATCTCAAAGCGCTTCCACGAGAACCCGGACCAGTTCGCGGACGCCTTCGCTCGCGCCTGGTACAAGCTCACCCATCGCGACATGGGACCGCGCCAGCGTTATCTCGGTCCGCTGGTGCCGAAGGAGGTGCTAATCTGGCAGGATCCGATTCCTGCCGTGGACCACGAAGTCGTCAACGACAACGACATCGCCGACCTAAAAGCGAAAATCCTCTCATCCGGTTGCACCGTGGCGCAACTGATTTCGACCGCCTGGGCCTCGGCCTCGACCTTCCGCGGCTCCGACAAACGTGGCGGCGCCAATGGAGCGCGCATCCGCCTCGCTCCGCAGAAGGACTGGGAGGTCAACCAGCCGGCCCAACTGAAAGCAGTGCTGGCGAAGCTCGAAGAGATCCAAACCAAATTCAACGGCGCGCAGACGGGCGGCAAAAAGATCTCGCTCGCCGACCTGATCGTGCTCGGCGGATCGGCTGCGGTCGAGAAGGCGGCCAAGGATGCCGGGATCGACGTGAAGGTGCCGTTCAAGCCGGGACGCATGGATGCGTCGCAGGACCAGACCGACGTCGACTCGTTCGCTCCGCTCGAGCCGCGAGCCGACGCCTTCCGCAACTACACCAACAGCAAGAAACAGCAGTTCATGGCGCCCGAGGAAGCGATGGTGGACCGCGCGCAATTGCTGAAGCTGACGGGCCCTGAGCTGACCGTGCTGATCGGCGGTCTGCGCGTGCTCGGCGCCAATGCCGGCGACTCCAAGCACGGCGTCTTCACCACCCGGCCGGGCAAGCTGACGAACGACTTCTTTGTCAACCTGCTCACCATGGATACCGAGTGGCAACCGGTTGCCGGTCAGGATGGCGTGTACGAAGGCCGCGACCGCAAGACCAATACGCTGAAATGGACCGGCACCCGCGTCGATCTGATCTTCGGCTCGCACTCCCAGCTCCGCGCGTTTGCAGAAGTCTATGCCTGCGCCGACTCCAGGGAGAAGTTCGCGAACGACTTCGCCGCCGCATGGGCCAAGGTGATGAACGCCGACCGCTTCGATCTGAAGCCCTGATCGCAGCGATCACGCGGCGCGGCGATTCTTGTCGCGACATGCAGTTCAACACGAAGCCCCTGTGATCTCATCGCAGGGGCTTCGTCATCGATTCCGATATTGAGAGCGGGATGCGGGCGGAAAAACCGCTGTACACTTTTCCTCATCCCGCTCCAGTGTCGCGATATGGCCATCCCGTTCACTTACAAGGGGCTATCCAGCCCGCCACACCAATTGCCAAACGATCGCTGGAGAAAAGGATAACTATTCGATGATGAAACTCTACTGGTCGCCGCGCTCGCGTTCGTTCACCACGCTCTGGCTGATGGAGGAAACCGGACAACCCTACGAGCGGGTCTTGATCGACATCTCGACCGGCGCGCAGAAAGCGCCGGAATTTCTCGCCATCAACCCGATGGGCAAGGTGCCCGCACTGACTGACGGCGACATTGCGACCGCCGAGGTGGCGGCGATCTGCGCCTATGTCGCCGAGCGTTTTCCGGATGCGAAGCTGGCTCCGCCGCTCGGCGATGCGCGCCGGGCAAAATATCTGCAATGGTTGTTCTTCGGACCGAGCTGCATCGAGCCGGCATTAATCCAGATTTTCACCAAGCTCGAGATGCCGTCGAGCACGGCCGCGTGGGGGAACGCCACTCAGGTGTTCGATGTGCTCGACAAGGCGCTGGAAAAGGGGCCGTGGATTCTCGGCAACGATTTCTCCGCCGCCGACATCGTAATCGGCTCCGGACTGAACTTCGCGATCCGCCAGTTCAAGATGGTGCCACCGCGGCCAGCCTTCGATCGCTACATCGACCGCTGCATGGCGCGGCCGGCGTTTCAACGTGCGGAGAAAATCGCGGCAGGATGATCAGTTTTTCCGCTTGTGAGAGAAGACGCGACTGCCGTACCGCTTCAGAGCCTACTTCGCCGCATCGTTCGACGCGCCGTTGCTCATGCCATCGCCGCGCAACGCGTCGGGCTGCGGCATCGCAATGATGTTGTAGCCGGAATCGACGAAATGAATCTCGCCGGTCACCCCGCCGGACAGATCCGACAACAAATATAGCCCGGCGCCGCCAAGCTCATCGAGACTGACGCCACGTCCGCGCGGCGAATGCTTCTGCTGGAACGCAAACATGAAGCGTGCATCGCCGATCCCGGCCCCGGCCAGCGTGCGGATCGGACCCGCCGAAATGGCATTGACGCGGATGTTCTGCCCGCCGAAATCGACCGCCAGATAGCGCACCGATGCTTCCAGCCCTGCCTTGGCGACGCCCATCACGTTGTAATTCGGCATCGCGCGGTCGCCGCCGTTATATGTCAGCGTGAGCATGCTGCCGCCGTCCGGCATCAGGGCAGCGGCGCGTTTCGCGGCTTCGGTGAAGGCGAAACACGAGATCAGCATGGTGCGCGCAAAATTCTCGCGCGTGGTGTCGGCGTAACGGCCATTCAGTTCGCTCTTGTCGGAGAACGCGATGGCATGAACCAGGAAATCCATTTTGCCCCAGGCCTTGCCGATATCGGCGAACACCTTGTCGACAGAGGCGATGTCCTCGACATCGCACGGCAGCACCATTTTGCTGCCAACCGATTCGGCGAGCGGCCTGACCCGCTTGGCCAGCGCCTCGCCCTGGTAGGTAAAGGCCAGTTCCGCGCCGTGCGCAGCCAGTGTCTTGGCGATACCCCAGGCGATCGAGTGGTCGTTGGCGACCCCCATGATCAAGCCGCGCTTGCCTTGCATCAGGTGTGTCATGCGAGACTCCGTCATGCCCGGCCCCGTGCCGGGCATCCACGCCTTAGCGACGTGGACAGGTTAAAAGGTTTGGATGGCCGGGTCATCCGCGCAAGACATGCTTCGCGCTAAGCCCGGTCTTGACAATATCGATATCGCCGCGACGCCGAAGATCTTCAGCGCCGCCGCTCAAACCGATTACGCATCTAGTCGTTTGAACACCAGCGTGGCATTGGTCCCGCCGAAACCAAACGAGTTCGACATCGCCGTGCCAATTTTGGCGTTGTCGATACGCTTACGCACAATCGGCATATCCGCGAACACCGGATCGAGTTCGGTGATGTTGGCGCTTTCGCAAATGAAGCCGTTGTTCATCATCAGAAGCGAATAGATCGCTTCCTGTACGCCGGTCGCGCCGAGCGAATGTCCCGTCAGCGACTTGGTAGCGGAAATCGGTGGGCACTTGTCACCCGTGCCGAACACCTTGCGGATCGCCTCGATTTCCGGCGGATCCCCCGCTGGCGTCGAGGTCGCGTGCGGGTTGATGTAGTCGACTTTCGTTTTCACCGTCGACATCGCCATCTTCATGCAGCGCTCGGCGCCCTCGCCCGACGGCGCGACCATGTCGTAGCCGTCAGACGTGGCGCCATAGCCGACGACTTCGCCGTAAATGCGTGCGCCGCGAGCCTTCGCGTGCTCGAGTTCTTCCAGAACCACGACACCGGCACCGCCGGCGATCACGAAGCCGTCGCGACTGACATCATAGGCACGCGAGGCTGTCGCCGGCGTATCGTTGTATTTCGAGGACATCGCGCCCATGGCGTCGAACAGCACCGAGAGCGACCAGTCGAGTTCCTCACAACCGCCGGCGAAAATGATGTCCTGCTTGCCGAACTGAATGGTCTCATAGGCGTTGCCGATACAGTGGTTGGACGTCGCGCAGGCCGACGAAATGGTGTAGTTGACCCCCTTGATCTTGAACCAGGTGGCGAGCGTCGCCGACGCGGTGGATGACATCGCCTTGGGCACCGCGAACGGGCCGACGCGCTTGGGGCCTTTGCTCCGCGTTATATCAGCCGCTTCCACGATTGTACGAGCGGACGGGCCACCGGAACCCATAATGATTCCGGTTCGCTCGTTGGAGATGTCATTCGGCTCTAGACCCGAATCGCGGATCGCCTGCTCCATCGCAACGTGATTCCATGCCGCACCTTCGGCGAGGAAGCGCATCGCGCGACGATCGATTACGTCGGCCGGATTCAGCGTCGGCGCACCCTGCACCTGAGAGCGAAAACCGAGCTCCGCATACTTCGCCGCGCGCGTGATGCCGGATTTGGCCTCGAAGAGACTGGACAGCACTTCCTGAGTATTGTTTCCGATCGACGAGACAATGCCCATCCCCGTGACGACCACCCGCCTCATGATCGCCTCGCATCAAAGTCATGTTGTCTCATGAAACGTCCTCGTCAAAAACCCAACCTGCATCATCCGGCGACCTCGGCCGTCACGTCCCCGGTTTTGCATCCTGCTTGAACAGGCCGACCTTCAGGTCTTTCGCGCGGTAGATAATATCATCGTCGGCGGAAAGCCACCCGTCCGCGATTCCGAGCACGAGCTTCGAGCGCATCACCCGCTTGACGTCGACATTGTAGACGACCTTGCGAATGTGCGGCAGCACCTGACCGGAGAACTTCAGGTCGCCGATACCGAGCGCACGTCCACGGCCTTCACCGCCCGTCCAGCCCAGAAAAAATCCAACCATCTGCCATAGCGCATCGAGGCCAAGGCAGCCGGGCATCACCGGATCGCCCTTGAAATGGCAGCCGAAGAACCAGAGGTCGGGTTTGACGTCGAGTTCGGCGCGGATCAATCCTTTTCCAAACTCCCCGCCATCTTCAGTGATGTCGGTGATGCGATCGAACATCAGCATCGGCGGCAAAGGCAACTGGGCGTTTCCCGGCCCGAACAGCTCCCCCCGGCCGCAAGCCAGCAAACCCTCGTAATCATAGCTGCTGCGCCGGTCCTGCATGCTGCGTGGCCTTTCTCTCTGTTGGACAATGATGGTTGGAAAGGCGCACGAGACGTGTGCTTTTTCAACTGAGACGGACACTGATCCTAAAGATCAGCGCATTGTGGCTCTCTAACACAGGGTCCGGAGGGGGCAAAGAGCGCCCGTTTCGCGTGAGCGTCTGGCGATCCTATGTGATGCAAGCGATGATTCGAGCGAGGCGGGCAACCGTGCGATTCGCCTGACCTGCCAAGCCGATTATAAGGTGACGGTTACGGGGACAGCTACCCTTCGTCCCAACTTGCGATCCGACCAAAAACTTAACTTATTGATAAGTATATATAATTTTACTCCGCACGCGTCAGGCCCGCTGAAAAGCGCGGAACTCGGATACGAGTTTTGAGCCGTTCTAGTTGCGAAAAACTTGCATCTAAGGACCTTCTTTCCTATAGTACAAGACAGCAAGCTCCCTTGGGGAACGGTTGACGGTTGGATTAAGAGTTTTTCGGATGCATGGCGTGAGTACAAGCGAGAACATCGTAGTTGTGACCGAGGACGACCATGATGTATCGGCGGTCGGTAACGGGCGGCAGCCGACGCTGACCGGCTGCCCTTGGCACGATGTCAACGAAATGCTGCAATCGGTCGGGCTGCGGCCGACCCGGCAGCGTATGGCGCTTGGCTGGCTGTTGTTCGGCAAGGGCGCACGCCATCTCACGGCGGAAATGCTTTACGAAGAAGCGACTCTCGCCAAGGTTCCTGTTTCGCTCGCCACCGTTTACAACACGCTCAATCAGTTGACCGACGCCGGACTGCTGCGCCAGGTCAGCGTCGATGGCACCAAGACGTATTTCGATACCAACGTCACTGCCCATCACCACTTCTATCTTGAGAACAATCACGAACTGGTCGACATCCCCGATCCGCATCTGGTGATGCCGAAGATGCCGAACGTGCCGGAAGGCTACGAGATCAGCCGTATCGATATGGTTGTGCGGCTGCGCAAGAAGCGGTGATCCGACTCGCAGTTTCGAACGATGTTCCCGCTGCCCGGCCTTGCGCCGGGCATTTGTTTTTGTGAGAGGTGTTTAGTCCAACGTTCCGGCGAACGTGGCCGAACAACAATCAGTTGATTTTCTCATCGGCATAGACGCCCCAGAGTCGCTGCTGCTCGATCCAGCCGTCGAAGCCGTCACCCGCAACATGGCACCATCCCGACGCGCAATGTTTGACCTGCGCCACGACGCCAGCCTGCAAGCGGGCAGCCACATTGCCTTGAACATCCGCGCGATCATACAGCAGCGCGAAGTCGTTCTTCGTCTTCATCGTGACGACTGCGGTGCGACGGCCTGACAGCAGCGAGTGATAGACCCAACCCTCGGCTCCCTCGGAGTCCCGGATGCGGCGCCAATTCTCGAATTCCGCAGTGATTTCGACGGGGAGGCCAGCCTTGGTATAGACCCAGGCGACGTCGTTATCCTTGGTCGGACCGGCGCGGACGTTCACGTGGTCGGACTTCAGGCTCACATAACGCGGAACCGGCAGTCCGCTGGTGGATAGCGCGGAGTCCTTGGCGGCGGCGGTGGTTTCGACCCCGGCCGCACTCAGCATCGCTGCTGCGAACACCATGGAAATAGTGCGCCATTTCACCATCATCACCTGCCCCCGAGACGTCCACCATACCACCCGAACCGGCCACCCCGTCTTCCGGACCCGTCTTGCCTTGGCACGACCTTCTGCTAGAGAGGATCAAACCCAGGATGACCGGGAAAGTGCACAGAAGATGCGAGGGACCCGGGATACCAGGGAGACAGCCGATATCAGCCAGCGACTGCAGTTTCGAACGTGTGGGTTAACAGGGACTGAACGGTATGTCCGCAGAACCTGATTCGCTTGGATTGCGGGTTGCCACAGGCAGTTTCCGAACTCGAACGCGTGGTGTCACCGCGTCACTCCGATGTTTCATCAAAGGTTGCCGCAGGGGTCTACGAATTTCGAAAATCGGAAACTAGAGAGCATCAAATGTCGATCAAGAAAAAGCCTCTGGTTGTCGTCACGCGCAAGCTGCCGGACTCGGTCGAGACCCGAATGCGCGAACTCTTTGACGCGCGGCTCAATCTTGACGACCGGCCGATGACGGCCGAACAGCTCATGGACGCCGTCCGCACCGTCGACATCCTGGTCACGACGGTGACCGACGATATTAACGGGACCGTGCTGAAACAGCCGGATTGCAAGCTGAAGCTGATCGCGCAGTTCGGCAACGGCGTCGACAATATCGATGTCGTCGCCGCGCACGAGCGCGGCATCACCGTCACCAACACGCCGAACGTTCTCACCGAAGACACCGCCGACATGACTATGGCGCTGATTCTCGCAGTCCCGCGCCGTTTCATTGAGGGCGCCGCGCTGCTGACCGCGGGCGGTGACTGGCCGGGCTGGTCGCCGACCTGGATGCTCGGCCGGCGGCTCGGCGGCAAGCGGCTCGGCATTATCGGCATGGGACGCATCGGTCAGGCCGTGGCGCGCCGGGCCCACGCCTTCGGCCTGCAAATCCACTACCATAACCGCAAGCCCGTGGCGCCGAAGATCGCCGACGAGCTCGGCGCGACCTATTGGGATTCGCTCGACCAGATGCTGGCACGGATGGACATCATCTCGGTGAACTGTCCGCACACCCCGGCCACCTTCCACCTCTTGTCGGCGCGCCGCCTCAAGCTGATCCGCAAGGACGCCTACATCGTCAACACCGCGCGCGGCACTGTCATCGACGAGGACACGCTGACGAAACTGATCGAGGCCGGCGAAATCGCCGGCGCAGCGCTCGACGTGTTCGAGCACGAACCCGCCGTCAACCCCAGGCTGGTCCGCCTTGCCAAGGCCGGCAAGGTCGTGCTGCTGCCGCATATGGGGTCCGCCACCATCGAGGGCCGCGTCGAGATGGGCGAGAAGGTCATCATCAACATTCGCACCTTCCTCGATGCACACAAGCCGCCGGACCGCGTGCTACCGAGCATGTTGTGAGACAGCGCGCCTTGCTTTTTCTCCTCCCCTTGCACGAAGGGAAGAAGCTCTGCGACTAGATTCTTTCACCGCTTCACGGAACGGTGAAAGACTTTAGCTTTTTGATTTGACGCGTTTTCTTCACGCGAACCGGATTCCACTTCGCTCGAAAACGCTCTAGCGATACGCGCTTAAATCCGTGATGGTCGGATGATCGCCGTTGAGCGGATTCGACGGATCGCGCCTGTAATTCAGCGTCTCGAACCGCATCGCGCGCGCATCCACCATCAATAAACGCCCGACCAGCCCCTCGCCGAATCCAACGATCTCACGGATCACTTCTAACGCCGTCATCGAGCCGAGCACACCGGCCAGCGCGCCGAGAATGCCCGCTTGCTGGCAGCTCGGCACCGTGCCCTCCGGTGGCGGTTCGGGGAACAGGCAACGGTACGTCGGATTGAACTCGCCATTGGCATTCGTCTCGTGCGCGCGGATCGTCGTCAGCGATCCGTCGAACACCCCGAGCGCGGCGGTCACCAGCGGCTTTTTCGCCAGATAACAGGCATCGGCCACCAGATAGCGCGTGGTGAAATTATCCGAGCCGTCGGCGACAACGTCGTAGTCTGCAAACAGTGACAACGCATTCGCCGCATCCAGCCGCATGTGATGGGCGTGGAATGCGACGTGCGGGTTGAGCGCGCGGATTTTGTCAGCGGCGCTCTGAACCTTGGGACTGCCGATATCCGGCGTCGCGTGAATGATCTGGCGCTGCAAATTCGACAGCGTCACCGCGTCGTCATCGATGACGCCGAGCGTACCCACGCCCGCGGCCGCCAGATACATCAGCGCCGGCGCGCCGAGACCCCCTGCTCCAATCATCAGCACGCGCGCATTGCGCAGCGCGTTCTGGCCGGGGCCGCCGACTTCGCGCATCACGATGTGGCGGGCATAGCGTTCAAGTTCGTCGGCGCTCAGCATCGTCCCTATCGTTCTCGTCTCTCGATCCAGCGCCGCAACGTGGCCTGAACCTCAGTGGCTGCTGTTACCGACCAAGCAGATGTGTTTCAATAGCGCCGTTTCAACGGAGGCGAAAGCTGCCATGCGAGCGACGATGGCCGCGGCATTGATGATCGTGGCCACCACGATGTATGCCCAAGCGCAAACCGGCGGCACTGCCGGAAGCGCGAAAAACAAACCGGCAGCCGCCCGCCCGCCGGCGCAAACCCCGGCCGATACCGTGAGCGCGATGGCACCCGCGGCGCTTCAGGCACTTCAATCCGACCTGGCATGGACCAGCCACTATAACGGCCTCATCAATGGCGAGGTCAGCGACAGGCTCATCACCGCGATCAAAGCATTCCAGAACGATCAGGGCGGCAAGCAGACCGGCGTGCTTAACCCGCAGGAACGCGGCGTTCTCGCCGCGGCGGCGCGGAAAGCGCGCGCGAATGTCGGCTGGAAGATCGCCGCCGATGCCGCTATCGGCGTTCGGCTGGGCCTGCCGGCGAGGCTGGTGCCGCAGCAATCGAGCGAGGGCGAAGGCACGAAATGGAGTTCTTCAACCGGCACGATCCAGATCTTCGTCATGCGCCGCAAGGAAGCCGGCCTCACAACCGCAAGGCTTGTCGACCACGAACGCAAGCAGCCCGTCGGTCGCAAGATCGACTATAGCGCCGTCAAACCGGATATCTTCGTGCTGTCAGGCACACAAGGTCTGAAGAAATTCTACATGCGCGGCCAACTCCGCGATAGCGAGGCACGCATCCTGACCATTCTCTACGATCAGGCCACCGAAGGCATCATGGAGCCGGTGGTGATCGCCATGTCGAGCGCATTCGACCCGTTTCCGGCGAACGGTCCGGCGCTTCGCAAGATGGTGGAATATGCAAGCGGCGTGACCGTCAGCAGCGACGGCGCGATCATCACCGGACGCGACGCCACCGACGGATGCCGGTCGATTGTCGTCGCGGGCCATGGCAATGCCGATCGGATCGCCGACGACAAGGATCACGGCCTCGCGCTACTGCGCATCTACGGCGCACATGGATTGCATCCGATCGCGCTCGGTCGCGATGCGGCAAAAGGCGGCGTCGATCTGGTCGGCATCACCGATCCGCAAAACCAGGGCGGCGGCTCCGCCGTCAGTCGCGTCAAGGCCTCGGTGACGCAGGGCGGCGATGAATTGATGCTGACGCCGGCGCCGGCCTTGGGTTTTTCCGGCGCGGCGGCGCTCGATGCAAACGGAAAGCTCGCAGGGCTTGCACTCCTGAAGCCGGCGGACATCGCCGGGCTTTCGGATGTGGCGCCGGCCGCACAGGCCGTGCTCGCTCCAGTGGAAGCCGTCCGCGATTTTCTGAAAGCGAACGATGTGACGTCCGACGGAACGCTTGATGCAGAAGCCGCCGTGGTTCGCGTCATCTGCGTACGGAGATAAGTCGGCCCATCCACTCGGCTGGCTGAACCGGGTTACGTCTGGCAACCCGGACACCAGAACGTCGAGCGTCCATTCTGGGTGAAGCGCCTCACCGTGCCCTTGCATGCCGGCGTCCGGCACTTGTCGCCCTCGCGATCGTAGACCCGAAACGAATGCTGGAAGTAACCGAGTTCGCCCGTGGTCTGACGATGATCGCGAAGCGAGGAGCCTCCCGCCTTGATCGCCTGATTGAGCACGTCATGAATGGCAGCGACCAGTCGTTCGGCGCGCTCAGACGGCGCACCCGTTTTCAGGGCAAGCGTCGAGGCGAGACGGCGCGGCGAAAGTCGTGCGCGAAACAGCGCCTCGCACACATAGATGTTGCCGAGCCCCGCGACCACGCGCTGATCGAGCAGCGCGGCCTTCAGGCTGGTCTTCTTATCGCGGCACGAACGCGCCAGCATCGCCGCGTCAAATTCATTCCCAAGCGGCTCCGGGCCGAGTCCTCTCAGTAGCGGCTCGTCGTCAAACGCTTCGCGCGCGACAACCTTCATGTACCCGAAACGGCGCGGATCGTTGAACACGATCTCGACGCCGGTGGACATCGTAAAGCACACATGATCGTGGACGCGGCCCTCGTTGCGCCGATGGTGAAAATCGCCCGGAGCCGCGGCTCCAGCCGCATCGATCACGCGAAACGATCCGGACATGCCGAGATGCATCAACAGCACGTCGCCGGATGCGAGGTCCGCCAGCAGGTACTTCGCCCGCCGCCCGAGCCTGGTCACGACCTGGCCCTCCAGGCGGGCGACGAAATCGGTCTGGAACGGAAACCGCAGGTCCTTGCGCCGGGTCTCGGCGCGGACGATGGTCGCTCCCTCCATCGCTGGCTGCAAGCCGCGGCGTACGGTTTCGACCTCGGGAAGTTCAGGCACCGCTGCACTCGTTTCGTGGGATTCTCCGGCGTTCTAAGCCGGGGTCTCGTTTTCTTCGCTGAAGACCAGCCAGTTATAGAACGGATCGGTCACCGTCATGGTGGTAGCCCCCCAGGGCTGGCGCTCCAATCCCGGCCGGGCATAGCCGTAACGCTTGGCAAGCAGCCCAGCCTGATAATCCGCAAGCCCCGTCGTCTCGATGATGATCCGTGCGCCGGGCGAGCAGCCTCCATGGTGTTCGCTGAGATGCAGCACCGCCGAGCCCAGCGATATCCCCATGTAGAGCGGCAGATCCGGCTCGAACCGATGTTCGAAATCGACCTTGAAGCCGAGAAAATCGAGGTAGAACTCCCGCGCCTTGCGGACATCGAACATCCGGAGGGTGGGGGTCACGCTGGCAAACTTTGGAGACATGGACGCTTCCCTCTTGATGTCGCCGGTTAACCACTCTCCGATGGCGATCCATCCTCAGATCGACCTGGCTTGTAGCGCAGCGCAGCATGGCAGGCTATGGTTCGGTCATGGAGAAAATGGGCATGGATCGAGAGGACCAGACGCATTTCGGCTTCAGGGAGGTCCCCCTGGTGGACAAGCAGACGCTGGTGAACGACGTCTTTCACAGCGTGGCGCAGCGTTACGACCTGATGAACGATCTGATGTCCGGCGGACTGCACCGTGTCTGGAAGGATGTGATGATCACGGCGCTGAACCCGCCGCGCAGCGATGCGCCGTTTTCGCTGCTCGATGTCGCAGGCGGCACCGGGGACATCGCCTTTCGGGCCGCGAAAGCCGCGGGCCACGGATTTCAGACCACCGTCTGCGACATCAATCCGGATATGCTCGCGGTCGGCCGCGAGCGCGCCATCAAGACGCATCTCGATCATCAGGTGTCGTTCGTCGAAGGTAACGCCGAGGCATTGGCGTTCGCGGATCGCAGTTTTGACGCCTATACCATCGCTTTCGGCATCCGCAACGTGCCGCGCATCGACGCCGCGCTGCGCGAAGCGTTTCGGGTGCTAAAGCCAGGCGGCCGGCTTCTCTGTCTCGAATTCTCGACGGTCGATGTGCCGGGACTCGACAAAATCTACGACCTGTTTTCTTTCAAGGTGATCCCGCCGCTCGGCCGCACCGTCACAGGCGACACCGACTCCTATCAGTATCTGGTCGAATCAATCCGCAATTTTCCGAAGCCGAACGCCTTTGCCGACATGATCCGTGACGCCGGCTTCGCCCGCGTGACCTGGCAGGCGCTCTCCGGCGGCATCGTCGCACTACACTCGGGCTGGCGTTTGTGATCTCCGCATTATCCCACGTCGCGCGGCTGGCACGCGCCGCGTTCGTGTTCGCGCGCGAAGGCGTGTTCGGCGTCGTCGATCCCTCGCTGGTGCCGCCGCCCGGACAGCTCGCGCTGCGCATGGCACGCCTCGTCGAGCGCCGCGGCGCGAAATCCGGCTCGCGGCTAACGCGCGCGCTAACGCGACTCGGGCCAGCCTATCTCAAGCTTGGACAATTTCTGGCCACGCGCCCCGATGTCATCGGCATCGCCATGGCTCGCGATCTGGAAAGCCTGCAGGACCGCTTGCCGCCGTTTTCACAAGCGGAAGCTGAAGCGGTGGTCGCGGCGTCTTTGGAAAGACCCGTGACACAGGTTTTCGCAAGTTTCGGACCGCCGGTGGCGGCAGCCTCGATCGCACAGGTCCATCGCGGCGAGGTCGAGAAGAACGGCGTCCGAAAGCAGGTTGCGGTCAAGGTGTTGAGGCCCAACGTCGGCGCACGCTTTCGACGCGACCTCTCGGACTTTTTTTTCGTCGCCAACAAGGCAGAAGCGCATTCGGCCGAAGCGCGGCGGCTGCGCCTCATCGAAATCATCAACACCATGTCTCGATCGGTAGCGATGGAAATGGACCTGCGGCTGGAGGCGGCCGCACTGTCGGAGATGGCGGAGAACACCCGCGACGATCGGGACTTTCGCGTTCCTACTGTGGACTGGGATCGCACCACTCACAACGTGCTGACGATGGAGTGGATCGACGGCATCGCGCTGAACGATCATGCGCGTCTTGCGCAGGCGAAAGCCGATCTGCCCGAGCTCGGCCGCAAGGTGATCCAGAGTTTTCTACGCCACGCGCTGCGCGACGGCTTCTTTCACGCGGACATGCATCCGGGCAACCTGTTTCTCGATGAATCGGGCCGGCTGGTCGCGGTCGACTTCGGCATCATGGGACGGCTGGGATTGAAAGAGCGGCGTTTCCTTGCCGAAATTCTGCTCGGCTTTATCACGCGTGACTACCGCCGCGTCGCCGAGGTGCATTTCGAGGCCGGTTATGTGCCGGGTCATCACTCGGTGGAGAATTTCGCGCAAGCGATCCGCGCCATCGGCGAGCCGATCCACAATCGCACCGCCGAGGAAATCTCGATGGCCAAGCTGCTGACGCTGCTGCTCGAGGTCACCGGCCTGTTCGACATGCAGACGCGCCCCGAACTGATCCTGTTGCAGAAGACCATGGTGGTGGTCGAAGGGGTGGCGCGCAGCTTCGACCCTAAATTGGATATCTGGACAGTGGCCGATCCGGTCGTCCGCGAATGGATTACGGAGAATCTCGGCCCGATCGGACGGATGCAGGGCGCGATGGCCGGCGCAGGCGAGCTTGGCCGCCTGCTCGGTGGGTTGCCGGCGATCGCCTCGCGAACGGTTTCTCTCATCGAGCAGTTCGAGGCGATGGCGCGAGAAGGGCTGACATTGGGGCCTGACACCATTGCGGAGATCAAGCGGGCTGAAGAACGCAGTCAGCGCTGGAACATTCTGGCACTATGGGTCATCGCCGCGGCGCTTATGGGTCTGCTTTGGACCGCGCATTGATCGATTTGATTGCAGTGACACCTATCGACTGATATCAATGCAATCATATGTGATCGCAGGACTATCATGGCCAGCCTGACCATCCGCAAGCTCGACGACGCCATCAAGGCCGGGTTGCGGATGCGGGCCGCCCGCAACGGCCGTTCGGTCGAGGACGAGGTCCGCGTTATCCTGCGCGAGGCTGCAACTCCCGCTGCACCGGCGGTCACCACCGCCAGCAACATATCCCGCAACGCAACAATCCCACGTGCGCATAATTTATTGCTTAATATCAATAGTTTACTTAGAATAACACTGATCATTGGCGGCGGGATCGCCGCTTATAAGGCGCTCGATCTGATCCGACGATTGAAGGAGCGCGGTTTTATTGTGCGATGCGTCATGACAAATGCTGCGCAGCAATTCGTCACGCCCCTGAGCGCCGGGGCGCTTTCAGATGAGCGTTGCTATACCGACCTGTTCGACCCCGGAAGCGAATTCGACGCGGGCCATATCCGGCTCGCGCGGGACTGTGACCTCATCGTGGTAGCGCCTGCAACCGCCGACCTGATGGCAAAGATGGCACACGGCCACGCTGACGATCTCGCGAGCGCCATTTTGCTCGCCGCCGACAAGCCGATTTTGCTGGCACCGGCGATGAACCCGCTGATGTGGAACAACCCGGCGACACGTCGCAACGTGGCGCAGCTCGCGCGCGATGGCGTCGCCATGATCGGTCCTGACGCCGGTGAAATGGCGGAAGCGGGTGAGACTGGCGTTGGCCGCATGGCCGAGCCTGTGACGATCGCGACCGCCGCCGAGCGGATTCTCAGGCCTCCGCAGGCGCAACCATTGAAGGGCCGCCGAATCCTGATCACCGCAGGACCGACCCTCGAGCCGATCGATCCCGTGCGCTATATCGCCAACCGCTCCTCGGGCAAGCAAGGCTTTGCCATTGCAGCGGCGGCGCAGGCAGCCGGAGCCGAGGTGGCGCTGATTTCCGGTCCGGTCGACCTCGATGACCCCGCCGGCGTCACCGTGGAGCATGTCGAATCCGCGCGGGAGATGCTGGCGGCTGTGGAAGCCGCGCTGCCCACCGACATCGCGATTTTCTCGGCTGCGGTTGCCGACTGGCGCGTCGCGCACGAAGGCGTGCAGAAATTGAAGAAGACCACGGCCGGGATTCCGCCGCTGCAACTGACAGAGAACCCGGACATCCTCGCAACTATCTCAAACCTGCGCGACAAACGCCCGCCCCTCGTGATCGGCTTCGCCGCCGAAACTGAACATCTCATCGAGAATGCCAAGGCAAAATTCGCACGCAAAGGCTGCGACTGGATCGTCGCCAACGATGTCTCCCCCGGAACCGGCGTGATGGGCGGCGACCGAAACACGGTGCATCTGTTGACGCGCGGCGAAGGCGGCGAGATCAAGACCGAGTCCTTCGCCGTCATGACCAAGGAAGAGGTGGCCGCAATGCTGATCGAACGCATCGTCTCAACCGTGACGGCTTCGTCGAAGTGAGCGGCCCGATCAAGGTTGAGGTCGTGCAACTGCCTCATGCCGAGGGTCTTCCGCTGCCTTGCTACCAAAGCAGCCAGGCGGCCGGCCTTGATCTCGTCGCCGCGATTCCCGAACAGGCGCCGCTGGTTCTCGCAGCCGGACAGCATGCGATGGTTCCGACCGGGCTGATCATCGCATTGCCCGACGGATTCGAGGCGCAGGTGCGGCCGCGCTCCGGCCTCGCTGCCAAGCATGGGGTTACCGTGCTGAATTCGCCCGGCACCGTGGACGCCGATTATCGGGGCGAGATCAACGTCCTCCTCGTTAACCTCGGAACGGCATCATTCACCATCCGCCGCGGTGAACGCATCGCACAGATGGTCGTGGCGCCAGTGACGCGCGTTGAACTCGCGCGCGCAGTGTCGTTGTCGGCAACGACCCGCGGCAGCGGTGGATTCGGTTCGACCGGACGCTAGCTTCACTGGTGCGCGAACTCATCGTTCGGGCGCGGGCTCGTTTGCTTTCGGCGGCACCACGATGGCGCCGGCGTTGGGGTGATGATCTTCGTCGAGCGTTCCCCGCCGGACTCCGTCACCCGGCAATCGTCCATCAAATAGGAACGGCCGTGTCCCATCCGCGCTGCCAACAGCCGGCGTGTGCGATTGTCCAGACTTGGTATCTTGCGCGTTGGCCGCGGTCGCGGCCAGTGCCAATACAAACGCGATTGCTAATCGTAACATGACGGCTCCTCCTCCTCTTGCGCGCGGGACTAAGCGCGCGGCGACCCGACTCAGTTTCGGCCACCGTCGGGGAGGAAACGGGCGCCAGGATGACGCCCATCCACGTCTTTGGTGGGATTCATATGTCAAGACGGGTGTCTGGAATAGAACCGGACATGACGATTCAATCAAACCTCATCCCGCTTTAGCCCCTGCCGCGCATCTTCAAGAAAATCGTTTCGAAAATGTCGCGGCCGCGCATTTTTCCATTGCCGGATTCCCGTTCACGGTCTGGACTCTTACCCCCCGAGTCCGCTTAAGCATAATGGTGGTCGATTCGTGAACGGCGAACGGTCTGCCGGTCGAACATCGTCGTGCGGTTTTGGGGCAAAGATGTCAGGCGTAATCGGCGTGATGCGTCGGACCTTACTGTCATGCACCTCGCTGGTGCCGGGCGGCATCGCCGGTGCCGGCGCGGTCAGCCTCATTGACATATCGCCCGCTTGGGCAGCCGAACCAGCGCTGGCCGAGCGGCTGCTCCAGACTTTCATGAATCTCAGTCGGCAGGATTTGACTGCGCTGGCAATGGCGCTCGGCGTACTGAGTTTCTCGGTGGTCGCCGCTATCCTGCTGATGCGCACGCGCATCCGCGCCGCCGCGAACGAACAGCGGCTGCGTGCTGAAATCCGCGAACTTCAATCGGAGGCCGACCGCTTTCGCGCCCTTCTATTCGTGGAACCGCAGATTTTGATTTCGTGGGGCGCTGGCGAGGACCGTCCCCAGGTCAGCGGCGATACCGCGCTGCTGTTACCACAGGATACAAAACAGCCCTTGCGGGTTTTGGCGTTCGGAACCTGGCTGCTGCCTGAGCCAGCGTTGCAGATGGATCACGCGGTCGATGCGCTGCGCAATGCCGGAGAAGGCTTTCTGCTCAATCTGGTCACGTCGGCCGGACGCACTGTAGAAGCGATGGGCCGCGCCATCGGCGGCCAGGCCATCGTGCGTATCCGCGATCTTGGCGGTTTGCGGCGCGACCTCGCCGAGATGACTCTGCGTCACAACAGTCTCCTGGCGGAAACAGAGATGCTGCGGGCGTTCGCAGCCGCAGCGCCATGGCCGCTCTGGGCGAGAGGCGAAGACGGCAATATCTCCTTCGCCAACGCGGCCTATGCGCGCGCCACCGACGCCGCCCACGCAACTGACGCCATCCAGCGCAATCTCGAACTGCTCGACAGCGAGGACCGTATCGCGATGGCGCGGGCGCTGAACGATCATGCCACTTTTACCGCGCGGTTGCCGATCGTCATCGGCGGCGAGCGGCGCATGCACGACATCCACGCACTGCGGACCACCGGCGGGAGCGCCAGCGTCGCGCTCGACGTCAGCGAGGCTACGGAGCTAAGGCAGGCGTTGGAACGGATGGCGGACGCACATCGCCGAACCCTCGACCAATTGTCATCCGGCGTCGCCGTGTTCGACGGGCAGCAGCGGCTCGCGTTCTACAACGACTCCTATCGACGGCTGTGGGACCTCGACCGCCCCTTTCTCGACGGCAATCCCGACGATTCCAGCGTGCTCGATCGCCTGCGCGCGGCGCGCAAATTACCGGAGCAGCCGGACTTCCGCGCATGGAAAGCACGCCTACATGAAGCCTATCGCGCCAACGAGGCCGTCAAGGACGTATGGTATCTGCCGGACGGGCGCGCACTCAGCATCGTCACCACGCCGAATCCGGAGGGCGGTGTCACCTACCTGTTTGACGATGTCACGGAAAGCCTGAATCTGGCTCGGCGATATGACCGGCTCATCACCGTGCAGCGCGAGACCCTCGACAGCCTGACCGAAGCAGTCGCGGTTTTCGGCAGTAACGGACGCGCGCAGCTTTTCAATCCCGCCTTTGCGCGGATGTGGAAGCTTTCGCCCGAGGCGCTCTCGCAGCAACCGCATATCGATACGGTCGAGGCGTGGTGCAAACCGTTGTTCGACGACAATGACGCCTGGCAGACGATCCGCAGGGCGGTCACCGGCATCGACAATCGCACCTCAGTGCCACTCAAGCTCGAGCGCAAGGACGGTAGCATACTGGACTGCATGACCATGCCGCTTCCGGACGGCGCCACCATGCTGACCTTCCATGACATCACAGATAGCGAGAACGTGGAGCGCGCGCTGCGCGAGCGCAACGATGCGCTCGAGACCGCCGATCAGATGAAAATCGATTTCGTCCATCACGTCTCGTACGAACTTCGCTCGCCCCTGACGACCATCATCGGCTTCGCGCATCTGATGAACGATCCCGGCACGGGGCCGCTCACCGAGAAGCAAGCCGAGTATGTCAACTACATCACCTCGTCGACCGACGCGCTGCTGGCGCTGACCAACAACATCCTCGACCTCGCCACCATCGACGCCGGCGCCATGACGCTTGAGCTCGGGCCAGTCGATGTCCGCAAGACCATCGCGGCGGCAGCGGAAGGCATTCAGGACCGCCTAACCCGCGATCGAATCGTGCTGAATGTCGATGTCGATCCGGACATCGGCAACTTCATCGGCGACGAGCGCCGCATCGTTCAGGTTCTCTATAACCTGCTTGCCAATGCCGCCAATTTCTCGCCGCCGGACGCCGTGATCACGGTGAGCGCCCGGCGCGCCGAGCACAGCGTGAGATTTGCCGTGATGGACGAAGGTCCCGGCATTTCGCCCGACGTCAAGGACAAGGTGTTCGACTGGTTCGAAAGCCACGCGAACGGATCGCGCCATCGCGGCCCCGGCCTGGGCCTCTCGCTGGTGCGCTCCTTCGTGGAACTCCATGGCGGACGCGTGCATTTCGATTCCACCACCAAGAGCGGCACCCGGGTCGTGTGTGATTTTCCGCTTGACCAAACCGCCCACCGAAACGCCGCCGAATGAGTGGACCGTCGAGATTCGCAACCGCGCTCCTCAACGAGACTGCGACCGCTCATCTCATGGCCGACCTCGCGCTCCTGATCGGTCCCGGGGACGTCATCACGCTGTCCGGCGATCTCGGCGCAGGCAAGACCTCCGCCGCCCGCGCCATGATCCGGTATCTCGCGGGCGACGACACGATCGAGGTGCCGAGCCCGACCTTCACGCTGGCGCAACACTACGATCTGCCACCCTGTCCGCTGCTCCACGCCGACCTCTATCGCATCGGTGGCCCCGATGAACTTGAGGAGATTGGCCTCGCGCCGCTGCCCGAAGACACGCTGGTCCTGATCGAATGGCCGGACCGCGCAGCCGGCAGCCTGCCTGCTGATCGGATCGACATCGCCATCAGCCACAGTCCGGCACTCGGATTAGCCGCGCGCGCCGCCGAAATCACCGGGTATGGCAAGGCCGCCTCGCAGGTTGCGCGGCTTGCCGCGCTTCGCCGATTCCTCGACGATGCCGGGTGTCTGGACGCGGAGCGGCGCCGCATGCCCGGAGACGCTTCGACGCGCTCATACGCCCGGATAATCTGCAGCGATGGCAGTTTCATCCTGATGAACGCGCCACGGCGACCCGATGGACCGGCGATCCACGACGGCAAATCCTACAGCGCGGCGGTGCATCTTGCCGAAGACATCAAGCCCTTCGTCGCGATCGCCCGCGGCCTGCGCGACCAAGGCTTCTCCGCGCCGGTGATCCATCATGCCGATTTGGAGTCGGGATTCCTGATTACCGAAGATTTCGGCAGCGCCAGCTTCGTCGAAGGCACGCCGCCGACGCCGATCGTCGAGCGCTATCAAACGGCTACCGATCTACTGGCCGCGCTGCATTGTCAGACACTGCCCGACACGCTTCCGGTGGCGGCGAACATCGCCTACACCATTCCGGTGTTCGATACCGAAGCGATGCTGGTCGAGGTCGGCCTGATGCTGGACTGGTATCTGATCGACCGCGGCATTGAACCGAGCGAAGACCTGCGCGCGGAGTTCACGACAATCTGGCGCGCATTGCTGGCGAAACCGAGTGCTGCGTCCAGAACCTGGGTGTTGCGTGATTTCCACTCGCCCAATTTAATCTGGTTGGAGCAACAGCGAGATATCCGAAAGGTCGGCATCATCGACTTTCAGGACACCGTGCTCGGTCCCGCCGCCTACGATCTGGTCTCGCTTTTGCAGGATGCGCGGGTGGACGTTCCCGAATCGATCGAACTCGCGTTGCTTACCCGCTACGTGAAGGCGCGGCTGGAATCGGAAGCGCGGTTCGATCCCGCCGGTTTCGCCGAGCTGTATGCCATCATATCGGCACAACGCAACACCCGACTGCTCGGCACGTTCGCGCGACTCAATCGGCGCGATGGCAAACCGCACTATCTGCGACATCAACCCCGGATCTGGACCTATCTCACCCGCTCGCTGGCTCACCCGGCGTTATCAGCGGCCCAAGAGTGGTATCAGAATCACGTTCCGCCTCCGGCGGGTTGAACCGTTTTATTTTACGCCTTTTTAGAAGTAGCACCGTAGCTTCGGAGCCCTAGATCTATCCCGCGGATCGCGGCAGAGTCGTCATTCCAAGGCGGAGCACATCATGGGTGTAGAACGGCGCAAAGGCGAGCGCGTCACCTTCGAGCGCGGTTACAGCGCGCGCATGATGGGCATCGACGGCACCTGGCGCCGCGACTGCACCATCGAGGACGTATCGGAAATCGGCGCCAAGCTGACTATCGAAGGCTCCATCGAAGGCCTGCATCTCAAGGAGTTTTTTCTGCTGCTGTCATCCACGGGTCTTGCCTATCGTCGCTGCGAACTGGCCTGGGTCAATGGCGACCAGGTTGGCGTCAATTTCCTGAAGCAGAGCGACAAAAAGAAAAAGACAGGTCGGCAAAACAGCGTCACGGCGGACACCTGATCCTGGAGCGAATGAAGAAGCGCGGTGCGGTTTCCGCCCGCATCCCACCATCCAATCCGGCAACCCCTCCGCTATCATGGGCGCCTCATCATCTCGGGCGCGTATCGCCGGAGTTATCAGTGCGATTCGCAACGCGGCGTGATACGCTTCTGATGAAATCAGAAGCGTGGCTTTATGACTCTGATTTGACGCGTTTTCTTCACGCGAACCGGGTATCCACTTCGCTCGAAACCGCTATAGTTCGCTGAATCGACGATGTGCGTGAGCTAAGACATGCCAGTTACTCCTACCAAAGCCATGGTGCTCGCCGCGGGCCTCGGCCTGCGCATGCGGCCGCTGACCGAGCGGATGCCCAAGCCCATGGTGCCAGTGGCCGGCAAGCCGCTGCTCGATCACGTACTGGACAAGTTGGCGGAGACCAGCGTCGAAGAAGCGGTCGTTAACGTGCGCTATCTTCCCGATCAGATCATCGATCATGTCGCGCACCGCATCAGGCCGCGGATCATTATCTCAGATGAGCGCAATGAGGTGCTGGGCACCGGAGGCGCCGTGGTCAAGGCCCTGCCGCTGCTCGGCGAGGCACCGTTCTTCCATCTTAATGCCGATACGATGTGGATCGACGGCGCGCGTTCCAACCTGATGCGGTTGACCGAGGCCTTCGATCCCGCGCGCATGGACATTCTGCTGCTGATGGCGCCGACCGCGAACAGCATCGGCTACAGTGGCAGCGGCGATTACGCTATGCTCTCCAACGGAGCGCTTCGCAGGCGGAAAGAAAATCAGGTCGTGCCGTTTGTCTATGCCGGCGCCGCCATTATGTCGCCCGCATTGTTCGCCGACACGCCCCTAAGCGAGTTTCCGCTGACGAAGGTGTTCGATCTCGCCAATGAGCGGGACCGGCTGTTCGGGCTGCGGCTCGACGGCGTCTGGATGCATGTCGGAACACCCGATGCCGTCCAGGCGGCCGAGAAAGCGGTCCTCGCGGGCGTCATCTGACGCCTGCCTTTCAACCGGTCGCCGCTCCTCTCCTGCCCGTGTCATGATATGCCTGATCTCGAATCAGGATCCTTCATGCGCGTCCACAACGTCCCCGCATCGGCACCGTTTCTACATACCGTCATCACCGCACTGGTCGACGGCGAGCTGATCGAGGGATTCCGTCCGCGCGCGCAGCCCGAACGACTTGCCGAAGCCACGCTCTACTTGCCGACCCGCCGCGCCGGCCGCATGGCGCGCGATATCTTCCTCGACGTGTTGCATCTCGACGCCGTTATCCTGCCGCGTATCGTCGCGCTCGGCGGCATCGATGAGGACGAACTGGCTTTCGCGCAGGCAGTCTCGCTACCGCCAGAGACGCTCGAATTGCCGCCGGCGCTCGACGGGCTCGCGCGCCGTCTCGCGCTCGCGCAGCTTATCAATGCATGGGCGAATCGGCTGAAACCCGGAGAGCCGGCGCAGGCGCCGCTGGTTCTCGGCGGCCCGGCCTCGACGCTGACGCTTGCCGAGGATCTCGCGCGACTGATGGATGACATGGCGACGCGCGGCGTGGATTGGTGCGCGCTCGACGGGCTCGTGCCCGAGGCGCTCGATCGCTATTGGCAGCTCACGCTCGATTTCCTGAAGATCGCGCGGGACTATTGGCCGGATCATCTTCAGGAAAAGGAGCGGATCGAACCGGTGGCGCGGCGCGATCGCCTGATCGAAGCCGAAGCCGCGCGTCTCCTCACCCATCATGCGGGACCAGTGATCGCGGCCGGCTCCACCGGCTCGATGCCATCGACTGCAAAACTGCTGCATATCATCGCCACTCTGCCGAAGGGCGCCGTCGTGCTGCCGGGGCTCGATACCGACCTCGATGAAGACGCATGGCAACTGATTGGCGGCCGCAAGGATAAAAGCGGCGCATTCATCACGCCGCCCGCCGCCGGTCATCCCCAGTTCGCGCTGCACGGCCTGCTCGCGCGCTTCGGCGTCGCGCGGAGCGACGTGAGAGCGCTTGGCTCCCCTGCGCCATACGGACGCGAGATGCTGGCGTCCGAGGCAATGCGGCCGGCGGAGGCGACCGCCCAATGGCACACCCGGCTTGCCGAGCCCGAGGTCACCGAGAAGATCGCGGCCGGATTGCAAAGCCTCGCCGTAATCGCCGCCGCCAATCCCGAAATGGAAGCGCTCAGCATCGCCGTCGCCATGCGCGAGGCCCGCGACCTGAACAAGACCGCGGCGCTGGTGACATTCGACCGAGCGCTGGCGCGCCGGGTGATGGCGGCGCTCGGCCGCTGGAATCTCGCCTTTGACGATTCGGGCGGCGACCGGCTGATGGACACATCTGCGGGAATATTCGCACGATTGGTCGCCGAAACGGCGTGCAACGGTCTGGAGCCGCCGACCCTGCTGGCCCTGCTGAAGCATCCGCTGTGCCGGCTCGGTCGCTCCGCTGGAGGATGGGCGCGCGCAATCACGACACTGGAGCTTACGATCCTGCGCGGCACCCGGCCGCCGCCGGGCAGCAAGGGAATCGCGGACGAGTTTGCGCGATTCTGCGACGAGCGCGACAAGCTCGATCGCGGCGAGAGTTCGTCTCTGCATCGCAGCGAGCCCCGCGCCGCGCTGAAGCCGCACCAGCTTGACGAAGCCCGCGACCTGATCGCGGTCTTGCGGGATGCACTCGCGCCGCTCGAAAGAGACGGAACATCGCGATCGGCGGACTTCACCGTCCTCGCCGAACAGCATCGCCAGGTAATCGACGCGCTGTCGTATGACGAGCGAGGAATTACCGGCGCATTCGACAACCACTCCGGCTCTGCACTCGCCACCGCGTTCGACGATTTGCGCGAGGCGGGTGATCGCAGCGGCCTGATAGTCAAGATCGCGGACTATCCGGAAACGTTCGAGGCCGCGTTCGGCGACCGCGTCGTGCGCCGGCCGCAGACGACCCCGGCGAGCCTGCGTATCTACGGACCGCTGGAAGCGCGTCTCACTCAATGCGACCGCGTCATTCTCGGCGGACTCAATGAGGGCGTATGGCCGCCCGCGCCGCCGACCGATCCCTGGCTCAGCCGGCCGATGCGACACGAACTCGGGCTCGATCTTCCGGAACGGCGCATCGGGCTTTCCGCGCACGATTTCACTCAGCTTCTCGGGGCCGAGGATGTCATCCTCAGCCATGCCGCCAAGGCCGGAGGGTCGCCGGCGGTTGCATCCCGTTTCCTGCATCGGCTCGAAGCCGTCGCCGGCACGACACGCTGGACGGCTGCGAAACAGGCGGGAGCGCGATACATTCAATATGCGGAAGCGCTCGATCGGCCCGACGAGGTCACGCCCATCGCGCAGCCTGCGCCGAAGCCGCCGCGCGCCGCGCGGCCGACGCGGCTGTCCGTAACCGCGATCGAGGACTGGCTGCGCGATCCTTACACGATCTACGCCAAACACATTCTGAAACTCCTGCCGCTGGAGGCCGTCGATATGCCTTTGTCGGCGGCGGACCGCGGTTCGGCGATTCATAACGCGCTCGGCGATTTTACAAAACTGCATCCGGCAAACCTGCCCGACGATCCGCAGGACGTGTTGCGCGCTATCGGCGAAAGCCGTTTCGCGCCGCTGATGCAGCGGCCAGAGGCGCGCGCGCTGTGGTGGCCACGCTTCCAGCGCATCGCGGCGTGGTTCGCAGAATGGGAAGCGTCGCGACGAACGCAACTCGTGAAGATCGACGCCGAGGTTAGCGGCAAGATCGAGATCCAGATCGACGGTGAACGCAACTTTATTCTGTCGGCGCGCGCCGACCGCATCGAGCATCTCATCGACGGTCGCTTTGCCGTTCTCGACTACAAGACCGGCAGCCCACCGAGTAACAAGCAGGTGCGGCTCGCTTTGTCGCCGCAGCTTACGCTGGAATCCGCGATCCTGCGCAAGGGCGGCTTCGCGGGCATTCCCTCCGGCGCATCGGTCAGCGAGCTGGTGTATGTCCGGCTTAGCGGCAACAACCCACCCGGCGAGCCACGTCAGGTCGATCTCAACAACAGCAAGACCGACAAACAATCGCCGGATGAGGCAGCCGATCGTGCTCTTCAAGAACTCACCGCGCTGATCCGCGCTTTCGACGACGAGCAACAGGGCTATGCATCGCTCGACCTGCCGATGTGGAAAACGCGCTACGGTGCCTATGACGATCTCGCACGGGTCAAGGAATGGTCGGCGGCGGGCGGGCTGGGGTTAGAGGAATGGTGAAGGCGTCCCGCCCTGTTCATCCCGACGCCAGCGCCCGCCAGCAGCGCGCGTCCGATCCGGCAACCTCGGTGTTCGTGTCCGCCAACGCCGGATCGGGCAAGACTCACGTGCTGGTGCAGCGCGTGATCCGCCTGTTGCTCAACGACGTTTCCCCGGCGCGCATCCTTTGCATCACCTTCACCAAGGCCGCCGCCGCGAACATGGCGGAGCGGGTGTTCTCAACGCTGGGTCACTGGGTCACGCTCGACGATAAGGCGCTGGACGCAGCGCTGCGCGGCGTCGGTATCGCGCAGCCTGACGTGAAATGGCGAGAACGGGCGCGCAAACTGTTTGCATCCGCGCTGGAAACGCCGGGCGGCCTGAAGGTGCAGACCATTCACGCGCTGTGTACGCGGCTGTTGCAACAATTTCCGTTCGAGGCGCAGGTGCCGGCGCGCTTCACCGTGCTCGACGAGCGCGACCAGACCGAGATAATGGAGCGCGCGAGCATCAGTATCATGCTTGATGCTTCGCAAAATCCGGACAGTCCGGCCGGGCGAGCGCTGCGATACGCCATGGGCGCGGCCGCTGATTCGACGCTGCGGGACGTCGTCAACCAGGCCTGTCTCAGCCGCGATCACGTCATGCTCCGGACCGAAGACCGCGGCATCGAGCAGACGATCCGGGATGTTGCCGATACGCTCGGTGTCGATCCAGCCGAGCGCGTCGAGGATGTCGAGCGCGAGATCGTCGATGGGCCGAACCTACCGCGCGCGCAATGGCTTTCCGCGGCTGCGGTGTTTGCGACCGGCAGCTCGACCGATCAGGATCAAGCGAAGCGTCTGCGCGAGGCGCACGCCATGGTGGGAGACGCCGCGCAAGCCGATCGCTATCTCGACGTCTTCCTGACCGGGGATGGTGGCCGGCGCAAATCCTTCGTTACAAAGAAGATCAGCGATGTCCGACCCGACATCGCTGAAATGCTCGATCGCGAGTGCACCCGTGTGATCGCGCTGCTCGAACGCCGACGCGCCATCAACATCCGCGACCGCACGCAATCCCTGCTGATCATCGCGACCGCAGTCGCCTCCAACTACCAGCGCGAGAAGCGCGAGCGCGGCCTTCTTGATTACGACGACTTGATCGACAAGACGCTTCAGATGCTGGAGCAGACATCGCCGGGATGGGTCCACTACAAGCTCGATCGCGGCGTGGATCACGTGCTGATCGACGAGGCACAGGATACGAGTCCAAAGCAATGGGACATTGTCGAGCGCATCATCGCCGACTTCACCACCGGCGAAGGCGCGCGCGAAGGCGTTAAGCGAACCGTGTTCGCGGTCGGCGACGAGAAACAGTCGATTTTCTCATTTCAGGGCGCGGCCCCGCGCGAATTCGACGAGCGGCGGCGCAAGCTGGAGCAGAAATTCCGCGATGCCGAGCTTCCGTTTCGCAAGGAGGATTTCATCTACTCGTTCCGCTCAGGGAAGACGATCCTCGAGTCGGTCGACCATGTGTTCCGCGATCCGAATATCTATTCCAGCATCCATGCGGTCGGTGCCCATCCCGTGCATGAATCGCTGGCGGACGCCGCACCCGGCATCGTCGACCTCTGGAATTTGGAGGAGCGCGACCAGCGCGAGGAGATCGAGGGCTGGCGCGCGCCGTTCGATCAGGTCACCGCAACCAGCCCCGAGGTCAAACTTGCACGGCGCATCCGGGCCGAGATCAAGACGCTGATCACGCAAGGCACCATGACCGGACATTTGGGCAACCGCCGCCCGCTCGGCTATGGCGATATCCTGGTGCTGGTGCGGCGACGCGGGAACACCTTTGACGCCGTCATCCAGGCGCTGAAGCAGTCCGGCATTCCCGTGGCCGGCGCCGACCGCCTCAAGCTGACCGAGCACATCGCGATCATCGACCTGATGAACCTTACGGATGCGCTGCTACTGCCGCGGGACGATCTGGCGCTTGCAGTGGCGCTGAAAAGCCCGCTGTTCGGCCTCGACGACGACGACCTGTTCACGCTGGCATGGCAACGCAAAGGCTCGCTGCGCGACGCGCTCGCCGAGCATGCGCCAACTAACGATAGACTCCGTGACGCACTCGAGCGCCTCAAGCGGTGCGAAAGTCGCGCCACACGCGAGACGCCGTTCGCGCTTTTCGCGTGGCTCCTGGGCGGCCAAGGAGAGATCGATGGCGGACGACGGCGCATCCTGCGTCGGCTCGGCCATGAAGCCAATGATGCGCTCGATGAGTTTCTTGAACTGGCGCTGACCTATGAGCGCAAGGCCCCCGCGTCGCTGCAAGGCTTCATGGCGTGGTTGCGCGCTGCGGATACCGAGGTGAAGCGCGACATGGAAATTTCGCGCGACGAAGTGCGCGTGATGACCGTGCATGGCGCGAAAGGACTCGAAGCCTCGGTGGTGTTTCTCGCCGACACGTCGACATCGCCAGCCGACACCGAGCGTCTCAGCCTGATTCGTATGGCGCGCGGCAATGCCCTCGCCGGCGTTGCCGGCGTGACGATATGGGCCGGCAAGAAGGCCGAGGATCCGCCTTGCGTGGCGCAAGCCCGCGCAGCCATGACCACGGAAACCGAGCACGAATATCGCCGTCTGCTTTACGTCGCGATGACGCGCGCGGCGGACCGCCTGATCATCGGCGGCTGCAAGCCAGGAAACCGCAAAGATGTCCGAAAGTTCTCCTGGTACGACCTGATCGAGACAGGTCTGGGCAATTCCGGCCTTGCGATGCAGGAGTTCGAAACCGTGGCTGGCAAGGTCAAGCGTTTCGCCCGGCCGGGGAAAGCCGAATCGGATGCCGCAGGGCCGGCAGCTACTGCTGCTGCCGTCGCCGAGATTACGTTGCCGCCGCCCTGGCTGCACCGCATGGCCACGCCGGAAGCGCCCGCAAGCCGATCGCTACAGCCCTCGGATACTGACGAGGCCGTGCATCATCGCTTGCCGGCCAGCGCTTTCCCGGATCAGCGCCACCGCGCGCGACTGCGGGGCACGCTGGTGCATCGCCTCCTGCAATCCCTGCCGGACTTGCCGCGCGATCGCCGCCGAGACACGGCACTTTCCTATCTCGCACGCAACACGAATGGCTGGAGCGCCGCCGAGCGCGACGCGCTGGCGGCGCAGGTCATGGCGGTGCTCGATGATGCGAGGTTTGCGCCCGTGTTCGCGGCGGGCAGTCGGGCCGAGGTCGCGATTGCCGGAAGGTTGACGACGCGGCGGGGCGATCCCGTGCTGGTATCCGGCCAGCTTGACCGGCTCGTGGTAACCCCCGACGAGATTCTGGTCGTCGACTACAAGACCGACCACGCACCACCCCCGAACGTTGCCGGCGTTCCGCCGGCCTATATCCGCCAGCTCGCGCTCTATCGCGCGGTGCTTGCAAGCCTGTACCCGGAACTGCCTGTCAAGGCGGCGCTGCTCTGGACCGAGGCGCTTGAAATGATGGAGATTTCAGCCACAGTGCTCGATGCCGGGTTGGAAGCAATCATCTCCGTGTGAGAAACCTTGACCCGGGAAGATCGTCTTCTTACCTTGATCGCAGTTCACGTGCATTCGTTCGTAGCGCACGATCTCATCGACACAACGAGGTATTCCATGGCTGTTGGCAAGGTTTCGGACGCCAATTTCGAAGCGGAAGTGCTCAAGGCGACTGGCCCGGTCGTGGTGGATTTCTGGGCGGAGTGGTGCGGCCCTTGCCGCATGATCGGCCCGGTGCTGGACGAAATCTCCAGCGCGATGGGCAGCAAGGTCAAGATCGTGAAGCTGAACGTCGACGAGAGCCCGAGAACGGCCTCGAAATACGGCGTGATGTCGATTCCCACCCTGATGATTTTCAAGGACGGCGAGCTGGCCTCGCGTCAGGTCGGCGCCGCACCGAAGCAAAAACTTGAGCAGTGGATCACTGCCACAGTTTGATCTTTTCGCACCGAATCCCGCAAACGGCCGGCTCAACGCCGGCCGTTTTGTTTGGGTCTAGAGTCTTTGACGCGTTTTCTTCACGCGAACCGGATTCCATTTCGCTCGAAAACGCGCTCTAGCAGGTGTCGTGCTTTTTCCTTCCTTACGGGAGGGGAAAAGGAGTCAGATCGGCGGCGTGCCGTTCTCCGCCAGCACGTGGCCGGCGAGATACAGCGATCCGGCGATCAGAATGCGCGGCGGAATTTCGTAAGCGAGACGCGCGACCGATTGCAGCGCGGTCCCGACGCTCACCGCAGTTTCGGCACGCATATCGAGCGCGCGCACCGCTTCCGCCAGGACCTCCGGAGACATCGCGTTCTCCATGTTCGGAATCGGCACGGCAATGACATGGCGCGTCAGGCCGGCGAAGTTGGCGAGAAAGCCCTGCGCGTCCTTGTTGCCCATCATGCCTGTTATCACCACCAGCGGCCGCGACAGCCGCTCCTCAAGATCGCCGAGCGCCGCCGCCGCGACCCGTCCGCCATCGGCGTTGTGCCCGCCATCGAGCCAAAGCTCGGCGTCGCGCGGCGCCTGATCCACGATCCGACCGGATGTCAACCGCTGCATCCGCGCCGGCCATTCCGCGCCGGTGACGCCACGCTCGAACGCCGTTGTCTCGATGCTGAACCGGTCCTGCGCCCGCAGCGTCGCGATCGCAAGGCCCGCATTGTCGAACTGATGCCGGCCGAACAGCCGAGGCGCGGCAAGGTCGAGCAGACCGCGTTCGTCCTGATAGACCAGTCGCCCGTGTTCCACGTGGACGTGCCAGTCCTGGCCGGCGGCGTGCAGTGGGCTGCGCATCTGCTTCGCCCGCTGCTCGATCACAGCCTGCGCCTCCAGCAATTGTTCGGCGGAGATCACCGGCACGCCACGCTTGATGATGCCGGCTTTCTCGCCGGCAATCTGCATCAGCGTGCCGCCGAGAAACTCAACATGATCGATGCCGACCGGCGTGATAACGCTCGCCAGCGGCGTTTCGACGACGTTGGTGCTATCGAGCCGGCCACCGAGGCCGACCTCGAGCAACAGCACGTCGGCGGGATTTTTCGCAAACAGCAGAAAAGCCGCCGCCGTCTTCATCTCGAAAAGAGTGAGCGGATCGCCGCCATTAGCGCGCTCGCATTCAAGCAGCGCGTCACGCAATGGGTCATCGGCGACCAGCGTTCCGGCTAGCCGCACGCATTCGTTGATCCGCACCAGGTAAGGCGAGGTAAAGACGTGCACGCGCAAACCTGCAGCCTCGAGAATCGCGCGCAGATAGGCAATGGTCGAACCCTTGCCGTTGGTGCCGGCGACATGAATGACCGGCGGCAGCTTGCGTTCGGGATGATCGAGCCGGTCGAGGATGCGCCACATCCGGCCGAGCGTGAGATCGATCCTTTTCGGATGCAGCTTCGAGATCCGCGCAACGACGTCATCAAGCGGCGTATACGGGGGCGGAACGGCGCTCACGCCGGAGGTGCGGCTGGCGTCGCCGGCGGAGCCTCCGGAACGGCAGCCGGTTCGGCCGGCTCATCCGGCGGGACAGGAGAAGCTGGTTCTGGCGCCGCCTCGATCGTTTCCGGCGCCTTGGTCAACAGCCGGCACAGCCGCGCCAGCGTCGGCCGCAGCTCGTGACGATGCACCACCATGTCGATCATGCCGTGGTCGCGCAAATATTCGGCACGCTGAAAACCCTCCGGCAGTTTCTCGCGTATGGTCTGCTCGATGACGCGGGCTCCGGCGAAGCCGATCAGCGCGCCGGGCTCCGCGATCTGAACGTCCCCAAGCATCGCATAGGAGGCCGTGACGCCGCCGGTGGTCGGATTCGTCAGCACCACGATATAGGGCTGGCATGCCTCGCGCAGCATCTGTACCGCGACCGTGGTGCGGGGCAGCTGCATCAATGACAGCACGCCTTCCTGCATCCGCGCGCCGCCCGACGCCGCGAACACGATGAAGGGGCATTGTTTTTCGACCGCAAGTTCGAGACCTCGCACAATCGCCTCGCCCGCCGCCATGCCGAGCGAGCCGCCCATGAAATCGAAGTCCTGCACCGCGACCACGACGGCGGAGCCTTCCAGCTTGCCGAACCCGACCTTCACGGAATCATGGAGCCCGGTCTTGGCGCGGGCGTCCTTGATGCGGTCGACATACTTGCGCTCGTCGCGGAATTTCAGCGGATCTGCAGGCACCTCCGGCAACGCCACATCGTACCAAGTCTCGTTATCGAAGATCGAGCTCAGCCGCGCATCCGCGCTCATGCGCATGTGATAGTTCGATCCGGGGATGACGAACTGGTTGCTCTCAACGTCCTTGTAGAACACGAGCTGTCCGGTGTCGGGACACTTGATCCAGAGATTATCCGGCGTTTCCCGCTTGAGGATATTGCGGATTTTCGGCCGGACGACGTTAGTCAACCAATTCATCGAAGACGCTCCATAACCGAGCAGCAATACCCCCGGTGCGCAGCGGTGCCGGCGCAAGGCAAAGGGGCGCTCCGCCGGAGTTTTCTAGAGCATTTCGTTTCTGATTGAATCAGAAGCGAAGCTCTAGATTGTTGTTTTAACGCGTTTTCTTCACGCGAACCGGTATCCACGTCGCTCGAAAACGCTATAGCTTAAATAACGCGAAGGAGCGACCCCCTCGCGGCCTTCCCGCGCATAGATGCGGCTTGGGTCTCTCTTCCGCAAGGGAGTGTTGAAACCGGTATTTCCGGGCCTTCCGCTCCAATTCTTATAGAGGGGTGCGCCGAAAATCCCTACACACCTTCTCACCCGCTTTGGCGGACCGTACGCCCTCGGCCAGCGACGCCGCGAGACCGGCGACCGCGTTGACCGTTTCGGCCGTCGCCTTGCCTTCGGCGTCAAGGCTGCCGCTGAGCACATCCACCAGCGCCGAGCCGACCACCGCGCCGTCGGAGCGTTCGGCGATGCCGCGCGCCGCATCCGGGGTGCGGATGCCGAAGCCGACGCAGACCGGCAGGCTCGTATGGCGCTTGATGCGCCCGACGGCCTCGCCGACAGCCGCCGAATTCGCCGCCGCGCTGCCGGTGATCCCGGTGATCGAGACGTAGTACACGAAGCCGGACGTATTCGCGAGCACTGCCGGCAGCCGCTTGTCGTCAGTCGTCGGCGTTGCGAGGCGAATGAAATTCAACCCGGCTTTCATCGCCGGGATGCACAATTCGGAGTCTTCCTCCGGCGGCAGATCGACGACGATCAGACCGTCGATGCCAGCTGCCTTCGCATCGTCAAGAAATTTCTCGACGCCGTAGATGTAGATAGGATTGTAGTAACCCATCAGCACAATCGGCGTCGAATCGTCGTCTTTCCGGAAATCGCGGATCATCTGGAGGGTCTTGGTCAGCGTCATGCCCGCCTTCAGCGCCCGCAGGCCCGCAGCCTGGATGACCCGACCATCCGCCATCGGATCGGTGAAGGGCATTCCGATTTCGATGATATCCGCGCCGGCCTTGGGCAGCGCCTTGATGATAGCGAGCGAGGTCACGGGGTCCGGATCGCCCGCCATCAGAAAGGTAACGAAGGCCGAGCGGTCCTGCTTCCGCAACTCAGCAAAGCGCGTGTCGATACGGGTGGTCACTTCTTCCTGCCCTTCAGAATATCGCCGACCTGCGGCACGTCCTTGTCGCCGCGACCCGAGAGGTTGACCACCATCAGATGATCTTTCGGTCGCTCGGGTGCGAGTTCGATGACCCGCGCGATCGCATGCGACGATTCCAGCGCCGGGATGATGCCCTCCAGCCGCGTGAGCAGCTGAAACGCCGCCAGGGCCTCCTCGTCGGTCGCGGAGAGATATGTGACGCGGCCGGTCTCGTGCAGCCACGAATGCTCCGGACCGATGCCGGGATAATCCAGCCCCGCGGAAATGGAATGCGCGTCCTGGATCTGGCCGTCGTCATTCATCAAGAGATAGGTGCGGTTGCCGTGCAGCACGCCCGGCCGTCCGCCTGTGAGCGAAGCCGCATGCAGCTTATCGAGGCCATGACCCGCCGCTTCGACGCCGAAAATCTCCACCGAGGATTCGTCGAGGAAAGGATGGAATAGCCCCATCGCGTTGGAGCCGCCGCCGATGCAGGCAACCAACGAATCCGGCAGCCGGCCCTCGGCCTCCTGCATCTGCTGGCGGGTTTCGTCGCCGATGATCGACTGGAAGTCGCGCACCATCATCGGATAAGGATGCGGCCCCGCCACCGTGCCGATGCAATAGAAGGTGTCGTGCACGTTGGTCACCCAGTCGCGCAGCGCCTCGTTCAGCGCGTCCTTCAGCGTGCGGGTGCCGGACTGCACCGGCACCACTTTGGCGCCAAGCATTTCCATGCGGATGACGTTTGGCTCCTGTCGCGCCACATCCACCGCACCCATATAGACCACGCAGTCGAGGCCAAAGCGCGCGCATAGCGTTGCGGTGGCAACGCCGTGCTGTCCGGCTCCGGTCTCGGCGATGATGCGCTTCTTGCCCATGCGCCGCGCCACCAGAATCTGGCCGAGCACGTTATTGACCTTGTGCGAACCTGTGTGGTTCAGCTCCTCGCGCTTCAAGTAAATCTTGGCGCCGCCAGCGCGGCCCGAGGCCACGGAAATTTCCCGAAGATGCTCGGTGAGACGCTCGGCGAAATACAAGGGCGACGGCCGGCCGATATAGTCCTTGCGATAGCGCGCCATGTCGCGCTGGAACGAGGCGTCGACCCTGGCATCGGCATAGGCCTTCTCAAGATCGAGGATCAACGGCATCAGCGTTTCCGCCACAAATCGGCCGCCGAATATGCCGAAATGCCCGCGTTCGTCGGGGCCGGACCGGAAGGAGTTGGGGAGGGAATTCATTTTCACCCTTCGTCATGGCCGGATTTATTCCGGCCATCCACGTCTTGCTTGCTGTGAATTTCGATAAAGGTTGATGCCTGCGGCGCAGACAAATTTACGCAATCTACGACCGCTCTGCGCAAGCATGACGGCTGCCGTAGTTCTCCGAGACTACTCCACATGCGAGGTCACTTCGCGCAAACTGGTTTCCGCCGCTCGCGCGGCACGAATGAAATCTCTGATCATTCCGGCATCCTTGACCCCCGGCGCGCTTTCCACGCCTGACGAGACATCGACCCCGCCAGCGCGGGTGATGCACACCGCATCGTGGATATTGCCTGCGGCCAGACCTCCCGACAGCATGAATGGCACTTCGAGGGACAGATTTTCCAGAAGGCGCCAGTCAAAGGGCACGCCGAGTCCGCCCGGCCGGGTCGCGTCCTTTGGCGGACGCGCATCGAACAGCAGGCGGTCGGCGACGGCGGCATAGCCCGGCAGCTCTGCAAGATCGGCGGCGGTTTCAACGCCGATCGCCTTCATCACGGGCAGGCCGAACAGCCGCTTGATCTCGCGGATACGGGCAACGGTTTCCTTGCCATGCAGTTGCAGCAGATCCGGCCGCATGGCCTCGATGATTCCACTCAACGTCGCATCGTCGGCGTCGACGGTCAGGGCCACCTTGCCCGCCCGGCCTCGCACCTGCGGGCTGAGTTCTCGCGCGCGCTGAAGCTCAAGATGCCGCGGCGACGGTGGAAAGAATACGAAGCCCACCATATCGGCGCCGGCTTGCAAAGCAGCGTCAAGCGTCTCAATGGTGGACAGGCCGCATATCTTGACGATCAGGGGCATGGTCTCGAATGATCCGGCGCAAGCCGGCCGATCGCCGCTATCAAGCGCGATGGGAGTTCTACAACGTCGCAAGCGGCTTGTCTCGCCCGGGCGAGAACGCCATTTGAACGTTCTTTTCCTTGCGGCCGGAGGCCAATCACAATGATTTGGATCGAATCGATCCAAAAGGGCGCTATCCGGTCCGCCGGGTTAAGTCCGGCAACCGCGACGTCTCACGCGACTCGTAGCGTGATCGCAGATCAGCCAGTTCCACGCGCGCCTCTCGCGCATCCGTCTCGTACTGGCGAGACGTATGCCGCCAGCGGCGCTGCCTGAGCCAGGTCGCGATGCTCCCGGCTACCACGCCGAAAATCGCAACCGCGATAATGAGAATGAACAGCGGCAGCGTGACGCCGGTCTCAGGGTCATTTCCACCGAAGGGATCGAACGTCACCGTCACCAAGTGGCGATTGGCGAACGCGAACACGATGAAAAGGACACCAAGCGGAATCAGGATCAAGCCGGTGAGGAATTTGCGCATGATCTCTCTCGCGACGCAGCGTCAGTCGGCAATCGTGCTGACAGGTTCACTCGCCGATTGATGGGGCCGCTCCCCTGAACGTTTCTACGCGCTCGCTTCGCTCGTCGCATTCTCGCGATTGAGCCGCTCACGCATCTCCTTACCGGTCTTGAAAAACGGTACACTTTTCTGATCGACCGGGACGTGTTCTCCCGTACGCGGATTACGGCCCGCGCGGGCAGGACGATGTTTAACTGAAAACGCACCAAAACCACGCAACTCGACGCGATCACCCCGCGCAAGAGCGGCGACAATCTCATCGAGGATCGCGTTCACGATGTTCTCCACATCCCGCTGGTAGAGGTGCGGGTTGTGTTCGGCGATGCGTTGAACGAGTTCGGATTTGATCATCGAGACTGAGGCCCATGCGTGGGAGGCCCATTTCCTTGGAAATGGTCAGGACTGTCAAGACGCTAAATGCGATTCGAGCCGTGCCGCGATGCCTTGCATCGCAGCATCCGAGGTTCCTCGCGGCGCAAAATGCCTGCTCACGACCGGCTCGGACCTCAGTTCGACGGTGCGGGCTGCCATAATGCCAGCATTCCATTGAGATTAAGGCGATCTGCCGCTCCTACGATACCGGTCTGCTCAACCTGTCGAGCGATACTGCTCAATCCCAGCGCGTCAAACGCCACCGACGCGGCGGTGCGAATAAACGTCAGATCGGTCAAACGCGGCGACAACTTGAAATCGCGCACCGGCAGGTCGGGCGCGACTTTCTTTTCCGCCACAAGCCACGCGATCGCAGCCTTTTCGTCGCCAAGCTGATCGACCAACTTGAGAGCTACCGCCTGTCTTCCGGTGAAAACGCGCCCATCGGCGACTTTCTCGAGCTGCGCATCGTCCATGCCGCGCCGGTTCTGCACTAGACCGCGAAACCAGGCGTAGGAATCCTTCACCAGGGCATCGATCGCGGCCCGCGCCTCTGGACTGGTCGGTTCAAATCCGTTCGGGGCCGCTTTCAGCGGCGACGATTTCACCTCCTCAACCTTGACCCCGACGGTTTTCAGAAGGTCGGTGAAATTCGGATACTGAAACAGCACGCCGATCGAGCCGACCAGCGCCGTCTGCTGCGCGACGATGTGATCGGAAGCGAGCGCCGCGATATACCCGCCCGACGCGCCGAGCCCTTCCACCACCACGACCATCGGTTTCTTGGCCTTCAGGCGCGTCAGGGCGTCGTAAAGCTCTTCGGACCCGGCGGTGGTGCCGCCCGGCGAGTTGATGTGGACGATGACCGCGGGTGCGTTCGACTTTCCGAGTCGCTCCAGCGCCTCGACTCGCTTTTGGTCGCTGCGGATCAGACCGTCGATGCTGACGCGCTGGATCGCGGAGGCGCCGGTCAGCTTGCCGCCCCAGGGCGTGGCGTAAGCGCCGACCGCAACGATCGCGCCGATCACGATCAAAGCCGACGCCACGCGCCAGAAGGTAAGCTTGCGGCGCAACCTGCGGCGATCGACGATCACGTCGGATTCCATCGACATCGACATTTCTCCTCAACGAATATTGCGGTCGATCACACCGTCGCCGGTGCATGACATTTGGGCTAGTCAAACTACACCAATCGCGGCGTAATATGAAGAAAGCATGGCCGGCTCCGATCATGCGCCGGAACGTGAAACCGTGCCGTTTCACCTGGCCGTTTGACCTGGCTCCCGGCTAGCGGCTGCGCCGGTCCGGCGTGATTAACTCGGGTCGCGGCCCCGACAGCCGCTTGTGCAGGTGGACCATGAAGGCCATGCCGAACAGCGGCGTTGCCAGATTGACGATCGGAATCGCCACGAAAGCTGCGATGATGAGTCCGGCCATAAACACTGTAGAAGCGTTATCGCGGCGCATCGCCTTGGCCTCCGCCGGTGAACGGAACCGCATCGCCGCAAGCTCGAAATATTCCCGGCCGAGCAGCCACGCCGTTGCAACGAAGAACACGATCACGCCCACGCCTACGAACACGAACGGCAACGCAATCAGATAGACGAGCAGCGTCAGCAGCGCCGTCTTGACGCCCTCGGCCATCGCAAGACCAATCGGCAATGCCGCGCCCGAGCGGTCGGCTGGATAATACTCGTGCTCGACGATCTCCGCGACGTCGTCGACGAACACGCCAGCAACCAGCGAGGTGATCGCAGGCATCAGAAACACCGCGCCGAACACGATGCCTAAGCCTGCGGCAATTGAAAGGACCCAGGCGAGAATATTGAGCGGTGTGTGGAAGGCCGGCCCCAGCATGGTCTCCGCCCAGAGTTCGCTCGATCCGGCGAGCCAGCTCAAGAGCCGCTGCAGTCCGACCGAGACCACGACGATCAGCACAAGCGCGAGCCCTATCGCGCGCCACAGGATGGCGCGCATCGGCGGCGACAGTATTTGCATAAGGGCGTTGACAGCAGCGCCGATCATGAGGGTGCGTTTCCCCAAGGAATCCTGCGCTCAGATAAACACCGCGATCCGCGCCGGCAAGAGCACGGAACGACGACGACCGCGCCGAGGAGCGCGAATGCAAGCGAGATGCGAACTTCGGACTGGGGCACAAGAGCGGGATGAGAAAAGTGTGGAGCGGCTTTCCGTAAAACGCGTCAGATAAAACCGTAGAGCCACGCTTTTGATTCTTTCAACCGCGGAAAGGCTCTAGGTGGCGTAGGTCTGCGCGCCCGCGAGTTCGGCCGCGACCATGGCGCCAAGCGCCATGTCACTCTGCTGACCGAAGCCGTGATGAACAATGCGGCCGTTGCGGCCGATCAGGATGCTGGTCGGCGTGCCCTGCATTCCATATCGGCCCATGGTGACGGGCAGCGGGGTGCCATCGCCCGCGGCATCGACGCCGATCGGAAACGTCAGCCGGTATTCGTGAATAAAGGCCTGAAGCGAAATCGGCGTCATTGCAGCGTGATGTTCGAATACCGTGTGCAGACCTATCACCTGAAGATCGGTCGCCTTGAACAACTCATAGGCGCGCTGCGTCTGCGGCGTGCCATGCGCGACACAGCCGGGACATAGCATCTGGAAGGCATGGAGCAGCACCGGGCGGCCGCGCAGTGCAGCCAGCGTCAGAGGCTCGGCCGTGTTGAACCATTGCGAGACGGCAAGTTCGGGAGCGGTGATGTCGGCGTCGGTCATGGAATTGCCTCGCGAGGCCACTTGAGGACCGGGTCCGGCACGCTCTCCGGGTCGGATGTTGCGGCGGGCACGCAGGACTGATGTCGCGGCCGCGGCGAGGAGCTTTCGTCGGCGATCATTTCTTCGACCGGCGCGGGGGCGAACGACGGAGCGCCTGCCCCGACTTGAATCGGGTCCAAAACACCCGCCACTTCCGCGAGCGGCTTCTGCTTGTCGGCCCAATGAAGCGAGAGGTAATCGAAACCCCGCACGATCGTGGGCTTGACGATCTCGAAATAGGGCGAGATATCGAAATCTCGCGGCATATAGAGCGAGGAATCGCGAATGTGCAGAATCTCGCGCCGGGCGTTGCGGCTGCCGGCGCGGGTGATCTTCGGCAGGATCGGATAGCGCACCGCGCCGAACGCCTGCGCGATCAACGCCGAGCAGATAATCTTGGTCGGATCGCCGGACCCGAACGCGATCATGCGCCGCCGCCAGCGCTGCGGCACCGGCAGCGGAATCAGGTAACGCATCAGATCGATGATGTTCTTGGTGTCGTAGCCGAAGCCGATCCGGTTGATGGCGTAGCGGCACACCGTAACGCGATCCTCGTGCGACAGCCCGACCGGGCGGCACAACCGGGTGTGATACGGAAGATATTTCGACAGCGGCGCCGAGATGACGCCTTCGCCGACATTGGCCTCGATCAGCACATGCGACTCGCCATCGGGCTCGCTGGCGCCGTCGATCGGGCCGACATAAAGCGCAGCATGCGACCATGTCGATTGCGTCAGATACTTGATGATGCCGGAAATACGACTATTGCCTTCAACTAGGAGAACGTCGCCCTCCTGAACGAGGCCGCGCACGCGCTCCGGATCGCTCGGCGTGAACGGCTCGTACCCCGGCAGCTCCTTCTGGAGGTACGCCGCAATCCATTTTCCGACCGTATCGAGCACGAAACCCATGGCAGTCTCTCTCCGCCTTTCGACCTGACCGGTTTTCCCTCCTTACCATGGCCAAAACCCGTTGCAATTCGGTTCATAGCTGCAATCGCGAAATTACCATCGATTCACCATGACAGTTGCCGCAGGCTGATTGATGCGGCAAGTTCGCCGTGTCCCGAATCCGAAGCCTGCCAGACCCTCGGATTCGAAAAGAACACTGAAAATCTACGATTCTCTGGTGGCATGGTTTCAAGACCGTTCGCTTTTTGGACATGCAAAACGGAAAGCGATTTTTTAGAACCACCACATCGGTCATTCCTGCATTTGAGTCTTGGAAACCATGCCATGAGAATGACACGCCGCGATTTTCTGTCGGCATCCGCCGCCTGTGTGGCAGGAATGGGCATCGGCCGCGCGCCGGCCGCGCCGCTGCCGCGCGATGCCGAGATCGTCGTGATCGGCGCAGGCGCCGCAGGCATCGCGGCGGCGCGACGGATTCAGGCCGCGAATCGCACCGTGCTTGTGGTGGAAGCGGCAGACAGGATCGGCGGACGCTGTCACACCGATACCAGGACTTTCGGAACGCCGTTCGATCGCGGCGCACGCTGGCTGTTTGAGCCCGACACTAATCCGATGATCCGGCTGGCGCGAAGCGTGGGTACGGAGGTGTTTCCGGCCCCGCTCGGCCAGAAAATCCGCATCGGGCGGCGTAACGCGCGGGCGGGCGAAACCGAGCAATTCCTCGCGGCGCTGGTGCGCGCACGGCGCGCCATCGGCGAGGCCGCGCGTGGGAAGATCGACGTCGCCTGCGCCTCGGTGCTGCCCGGCGATCTCGACGTTTGGGCTCAGACGATCGATTTCGTGCTCGGCGCCAGCGCCACTGGAAAGGATCTGAAAGATCTCTCGGTGATGGATCGAGCGAGCGCGCCTGAGCGCAACGCCGCGATTGATTGCAAACATGGCCTCGGCGTGCTGCTCGCGACGCTCGGCCAAGCCATACCGGTGAGTTTGTCGACGCCTGTCAGCCGGGTGACCTGGGCAGGCCGCACCATTGGAGTCGAGACGCCCGCGGGCCGTATCGACGCACGCGCCGTCATCGTCACCGTATCCGTCAATGTGCTGACCGCAGGCAACATCCGCTTCACGCCCGACTTGCCGAAGCGCTCGCTCGACGCGGCTGCGAAATTGTCGCTCGGCAGCTACGATCGCATCGCGCTGTGGCTGCCCAACAATCCGCTCGGCCTTGGACACAATGAAACCATGATAGAGCAGAGCAACGACGGAAAGACCGCGCTTCTCGTGGCGAACGCGGGCGGATCGTCGTTGTGCACGATTGATATCGCAGGCAGCTTCGGCCGCGATCTGTCGGCACAAGGAGCAAGCGCGATGACGGCCTTCGCCACGGAGTGGTTAACAAGGTTGTTCGGTAGCGATGCTGCGGCTGGGGTGAAGCAGTCCGCCGTGACCAGATGGAACGCCGACCCCTATGCGCTCGGGGCGATGTCGGCTGCAGAACCTGGCGGCCACCCCTCGCGGAGAATCCTGATGGAGCCGCTCGGCAACCTGTTTCTCGCCGGTGAAGCCGCGCACGAGACGCTGTGGGGTACCGTCAACGGCGCATGGGAGAGCGGCGAGCGAGCGGCTGACGCCGCGCTGCGGAAAATCGGCGCGAGCAAGGAGCCGGTACAGCCGTCAGCGTCAAAGCACAAGCCATCGCGACACGACAGACGAACGCCGTCGCGAGGTGCAAACGACGCCTTCGGCTTTCCGCTGCCCCGATGACGCGACCCAGGGCGCTGATTTCATGGTCGTCAGGCAAAGATAGCGCCTTTGCCCTGCATGAGATTCGCCGCGAGGGCGCGTTCGATGTCGTCGGCGCACTGACCACGGTGAACGAGAGCTACGGCCGCGTCTCGATCCACGGCGTGCGCGAAAAGCTCTTGCACGCGCAACTCGCGTCCGCAGGACTGCCGCCGCTTGTCGTGCCGATTCCCAATCCGTGCCCAAACGATGCCTATGAAGAGCGCATGACGCGGGCGATGGCGGATGCAAAGCGGTCCGGCATCACGCATGTCATCTTCGGCGATTTGTTTCTCGCGGACATCCGCGCCTATCGCGAACAAAAGCTCGCCGGCACTGGTATCACGCCGGTGTTTCCATTGTGGCGCCGGCCTACTTCGGCGCTTGCGCGCGACATGATCGCGAGCGGGCTGGAAGCGCATCTGGTCTCGATCGACCGAGCGAAGCTCGACCGTTCGTTTGCCGGACGCAACTTCGATGAGAGGCTACTGAAGGACCTTCCGGCCGGAATCGATCCGTGCGGCGAGAACGGCGAATTCCACACTTTCGTTTTTGCCGCGCCGATATTCTCGCAACGAATCGAGGTCGTACGCGGCGACATTGTCGAGCGCGAGGGATTTGCCTACTGCGATCTTGTGCCTGCGTAATCGTTCCAGTTTTCTTGATGCGAACCGGTATCCGCTTCGCGTCAAGACGCTTTAACCGCGCAAGCTCCCGCCGGTTCTTTTCGCGACTTCGGCAACAACTTTCGCCGCCACCGCGTCGATCTCCTGATCGGTCAGCGTCTTGTCACGCGGCTGCAGCGTCACCGCGATAGCAACCGATTTCTTGTCCGCATCGATGCCCTTGCCTTCGTAGATATCGAACACCGTGACGCCCGAGATCAGCTTTCTGTCCACGTTTTGCGCCGCGCGCACGATATCGGCCGTTTTCACAACGCGATCGACGATGAACGCGAAGTCGCGCGCCACAGGCTGGAACGGCGGCAATTCCAGCACCGGTTTTGCGCGAGTCGGCTTCTGCTTGGCCTCCGGGATGCGGTCGAGAATCACCTCGAATGCGAGTAGCGGACCATCGGCCTTCAGCGCTTCGAGCACGCGGGGATGCAGTTCGCCGAAATAGCCGAGCACGTTCTGCGGTCCGATCTGGATCGCAGCCGATCGTCCCGGATGCAACCATGCTGGAAAGTTTTTCGATTCACTGCTGATCGCGATCTGCAACGCCTGCGCCGGCGCACCGGCGGCAGCCAGCACGGCAAGCGCATCGGCCTTTACATCAAGCGCATCCGCGGTGGCCGCGCCCGACCAGTGCCGCCCGAGACCCGCCGACGAGGCCATGCCGCGGCGAAGCCCGGCGGCGGCCATGAATTGATCTTGCGGACCGTCGCCTCTGAAAATCTGCCCGACCTCGAACAGCGCGACGTCGGGAAAGCCCCGGTCGGCATTGGCCTGCGTGATCGCGACGAGACCCGGCAGCAGGCTCGGCCTCATGTCGGAAAGATCAGAGGCAATTGGGTTGGCGAGCGCCAGTTCCTTACTTCCGCCGCCGAACAGCTCGGCCTGCGGCTTGGCGATGAACGACCAGTTGACGGCTTCGACCATGCCGCGCGCCGCCAGCGCACGCCGCGCGCGTCGGGTGCGTGACTGGATCGGCGTCAGCACAGGTTTGCGCGGCGCGTCGCCCCGATCGAACGGCGTCATCGGTACCTTGTCGACGCCAACGATGCGCACGATCTCCTCGACAATGTCGGCCTTGCCCTGAACGTCAGTGCGCCAAGTGGGGACAGCGACCTTCACAACGGGCCCGCTGCCGGCCACCATAAAACCGAGATGGCCGAGAATGCGCCGCACTTCGACCAGAGGCACATCGATAGCCGCCAGCCGCTTGATTTCGCTCAAGGGGAAATCGATCACGCGATCATCGGGCAGCGCCTGTCCGGCAACGACGTTCTCCGACGGCGTGCCGCCGCAAAGCTCGATGACGAGCCGCGTCGCCATCTCAAGCCCGGGCACCATGAAGGCGGGATCGACACCGCGCTCGAAGCGATAGCGCGCGTCTGAATTGATGCCGAGCCTGCGGCCGGTCTGCGCGATGTTGATCTCGCTCCACAGCGCCGATTCGATCAGCACATCGGTGGTGGTCTCGTCGCAGCCGGATTGCTCGCCGCCCATGATGCCGGCGAGCGATTCGACGCCCTTGTCATCGGCGATAACACAAATATTCGGATCGAGCGTGTAAGTGCGGCCGTCGAGCGCCAGCAGCGTCTCACCGTCGCGGGCGCGGCGGATCGTGAGATTTCCGTGCACCTTCTTCGCGTCGAACACGTGCAGCGGACGAGCACGGTCGTAGGTCATGAAGTTGGTGATGTCGACCAGCGCGTTGATCGGGCGCAGACCGATCGAAGTCAGGCGCTTTTGCAGCCATTCCGGCGACGGGCCGTTCTTCACCCCGCGCACGAGGCGCAGCGCGAAGCCAGGACACAGCGCGGCATCCTCCACCGTCACCTTCACCGGACAGGGAAATTCGCCATTGATCGGCTTGATGGTCGGGTCCTTGAAGCGGCCCATGTCGGCAGCGGACAGATCGCGCGCGATACCGTGCACGCCGGTGCAATCCTGCCGGTTCGGCGTCAGGTTGATCTCGATCACGGGATCGCCGAGCCCGGCCCATTCCGCATATCCCACACCGACCGGCGCATCCGCCGGCAATTCGATGATGCCGTCGTGATCCTCGGAGATTTCAAGCTCGGCCGCCGAGCACAGCATGCCGCGGCTCTCGACGCCGCGGATGGTGCCGACGCCGAGCGTGATGTTCTTTCCGGGAATGTGGGTGCCAGGCGGCGCGAACACGCTGACGAGGCCCTCGCGCGCGTTCGGTGCGCCGCATACCACCTGGATATAAGCGGGCTCACCCTTGTCGCTGGTCTCGCCGGTATCGACCATACAGACCCTGAGACGATCGGCATTCGGATGCTGCGCGGCGGAGACCACGCGCGCGATGGTGAACGGCGCGAACGTCTTCGATTTGTCCGCGATGTGCTCGACCTCGAGCCCGATCATGGTGAGCTTGTCGGCAAGTTTGTCGAGCGGCTCGTCGGTGTCGAGATGCTCTTTCAGCCAGGAGAGGGTGAATTTCATTGTCTACTCGAAACCGTAAGTGTCTTTGAAAATATCGAACAGTTGCTTCGCTGATTCTCTTCCGAACTGGATCGTTTGACTTTGTTTACCTGGATTTTGGCGGTCCATAGATCCACCAGTATCGATTTGAACGATACGAGTTGCACCATCCGTTTCAAATATTTTGACGATTGCCTCGACTTGCGTCGACTGCATCTTGCCTGTCGATTCGCCAAGAGAAATCGCACTGATCCAGGCCATCGAGATCTCCGCAAAATTAAGTACTCAATCCCCCCGCCAGCGTCGGGATCTCGAGCGGCCTGAAGCCGTAGTGATTAAGCCAGCGTACGTCGCCTTCGAACAATTGCCGCAGATCGGCGATGCCGTATTTCAGCATGGCGATACGGTCGATCCCCATGCCCCAGGCAAAACCCTGATAGACTTCGGGATCGATGCCGCACAGCTTCAGCACGTTCGAATGCACCATGCCGCAGCCGAGAATCTCCAGCCAGTCCTCGCCCTCGCCGAAGCGAATCTCGTTCTTGTCGCGGCGGCACTGGATATCGACTTCCAGCGACGGCTCCGTGAATGGGAAGAACGAGGGACGAAAACGCATGTTGACGTTGTCGACCTCGAAGAAGGCCTTGCAGAATTCGTGCAGGATCCATTTGAGGTGGCCGAGATGCGATGACTTGTCGATCACCAGCCCCTCGACCTGATGGAACATCGGCGTGTGAGTCTGGTCCGAGTCGCTGCGATAGGTGCGGCCAGGGCAGATGACGCGAATCGGCGGTGTCTTGCTCAGCATGGTGCGCACCTGCACCGGCGAGGTGTGCGTTCTCAACAAGAGGCGCGAGCCGTCCTCCTTCGGATTGAAGTAGAAGGTGTCGTGCATCTCCCGCGCCGGGTGGCCTTCGGGGAAATTTAGCCGCGTGAAATTGTAGTCGTCGGTCTCGATATCGGGGCCTTCGGCGACCGCGAAACCCATGTCGGCGAAGATCGTGGTGACCTCGTCCCACACCTGACTCAGCGGATGGATGCGGCCGGCTTCCGCGGGCGCCTCGCGCAGCGGCAGCGTGACGTCGATGGTTTCCGACGCGAGGCGGACATCAAGCGCGGCGGACTTCAGCACCTCGCGGCGTGCGTTGATGACGGCGGCCACCCGATCCTTGAGCATGTTGATCGAAGCGCCGCGCGTCTTGCGTTCATCCGGGGACATCGCGCCAAGTGTCTTGAGCAACGCCGTCACCGCGCCGTTCTTGCCGAGCGCCGCGACGCGCACCGCCTCCAGCGCGGCCTCGTCGCCTGCATTGTCGACAGCGCCGGTCAGCTCCTGTTCGAGAATCTCGATGTCGGCCATCCCTTTTACTCCGGCATGATGAACAAGTCGGTCTCGCGCGGCTTGCCGCCCGCCTGCGTCAGCATCGCGTGAACCTGCCCGCGATGATGGGTTTGATGATTGAAGAAATGCATCACGAGCTGCCAGCGCGGCTTGGTCACGTTGCTCCCGGTCGCGCCGGAGAACCAGGTAAGATCTGCCTTGATCCAGTCCGGATCGAGACCGTCGGCCCACTCGATCAGCCGGGCGTCCGCGGCGCGACGCTCGCGCTTGAGTTCGCTCCAGTCGGGAACAAGCGTCGGCGACTCGCCGATCCCGCAACCGGGCCTCGGCCAGTCCGAGAACCGACTCATCCACATGCGGTCTGCCCAAAGCAGATGATTGAGCGTGCCGTGGATCGAGCCGAAGAACGCGCCGCGATCGCGGCGGCGTTCGCCGTCCGACAGCCCGTCGGCCACCGTGTAAAGATTGTCGTTCTGCCAGCGGTTGTACCGGGCCATCCGCCGGGCATAGCTGATCTCGATCATCCGTCGCTCCCGACGGCCGACCGTCGCGAAGGCTCAGGCCGCGAGCGCGGCCTTGGCCTTCTCGGCGATCGCCTGGAACGCGGCGGGCTCGTTGATGGCGAGATCCGACAGCACCTTGCGGTCGACCGTGATGCCCGACTTCGACAAGCCGTCGATGAAGCGGCTGTAGGTCATGCCGAACGGCCGGACGGCGGCGTTGAGGCGCTGGATCCACAGGGCGCGGAAGGTGCGCTTCTTGCGCTTGCGGTCGCGGAAGGCGTACTGGCCGGCCTTGTCGGCGGCGGCCTTCGCGGCGCGAATGGTGTTCTTCCGGCGGCCGGAAAAACCCTTGGTGATCTTGTAGACTTTCTTGTGCTTGGCATGAGCCGTCACACCGCGCTTGACGCGAGCCATGACCGATCTCCTTCAAAGTGACTGGTGAATTTGACGCCGCTCGGCGCGGCGGGATTGCAACAGGTCGGCCGTCAGGCGTTCGGCAAGAAGTACTTCTTGATGTTGTCGCCGTCGGTCTTGAACAGGATGCGGGTGCCGCGAAGCTGACGAATCTGCTTCTTGGTCCGCTTGATCATGCCATGTCGCTTACCGGCGTGGGCGGACACCACCTTGCCGGTTCCGGTCACCTTGAAGCGCTTTTTAGCGCCCGATTTGGTCTTCAATTTGGGCATTTGGCTCTCCTGTTGCCACGAAAAAATGCGCCCCAAGGGGCGCTTTTTGCGGCGAAATGCTCGCTAGAGCGTTGAAAATGCTCGACTATACCTGAAATGACATCGCCGGCATGGTCGTCGCCACGGCAGCCCTTGAATCAGCCGGGCGGCGAAGATCGGGCTTATGGCAGAGGATGGCCGGATTGGCAACGATTTACGGAAAGAACGATCGCTATTCCCCGCCGAAGGGGCTTTCCGGGAGAGACATGCCCCGCTTAAAAAATCGCTGGAATTAAGTCGCTTGGAACAGACACGGCGCGCTCCCTCTCCGCTTGCAGGTTGGGTCTTACAGAGGCTCGTCGAAACTGGCCCGCCAGATGTCTAGCGAGCCAATTTTTGTTCGAACTCTTAAAGAGATGAACGCAGCCCTCAGCGCGGTGCCAGCACCATGACGACCTGACGGCCCTCGAACTTGGCGTCCTGCTCGACCTTGGCGTAGGCGGCGACGTCGGCCTTCACCTTGTCGAGCAACTTGGTGCCAATCTCCTGGTGAGCCATCTCACGGCCGCGATAGCGCAGGGTGATCTTGACCTTGTCGCCCTCCTCGAAGAACCGCTGCATCGCCTTCATTTTCACGTCGTAGTCGTGATCGTCGATCATCGGACGGAGCTTGATCTCCTTGATCTCGACGACCTTCTGCTTCTTGCGGGCTTCAGCGGCTTTCTTCTGGGCCTGAAACTTGTATTTCCCGTAGTCCATAATCTTGCAGACGGGAGGACTGCTGTTCGGGGCAATCTCGACCAGATCCATACCGGCATCCATGGCCATCTTGATGGCGGCGATCGTTTCCACGGTACCTTGGTTGGTGCCGTCCTGATCGATCAATTGAACCTGGGCATTGCGGATTTCATCGTTGGTGCGCGGTCCGTCTTTCGCGACGGGCATTGGCGCTCTACTGGGACGGCGAATGGGTGGCTCTCCAATGTTGTGAAAGAAGCGCCTACTCTGAAGGAATAAGCGGCTGCGGGCAAGCGGGGGAATTTAACGCGGGGCAAAACCATCGAGCGCGAGGTATTTTGGTCACGCCGGTCAATTTCGATCCGCTACTTGTTCCGCATCGAGCAGGCATTCAAATGGGGGAGCGGCACTGCTGGAAATACGCAAACGGACGGACGCCATGACGAGCGAGACGACAGCGCAATTTATCGAGGTCGGCGGCGGCGACGCCGTCCGCCGGATCGCAGTGCAGGCGCGGCACGGCGACTCCCCGGGCCTGTTCTGGCTCGGCGGCTTCAAATCCGACATGGCGGGCACCAAGGCGCTGGCGCTCGATTCGTGGGCGGCCGAACGCGGTTTGGCCTGCGTTCGTTTCGACTACTCCGGTCATGGGACTAGCGGCGGCGAGTTCACCGATGGCACCATAGGACGCTGGCTCGAGGAAAGCCTCGCGGTGTTCGACGCTTTTTGCGAGGGGCCGCAGGTGGTGATCGGCTCATCAATGGGTGGCTGGATGGCGCTTCTGCTCGCGCGCGCGATCGCGCGACGGGCATCCTCCCGCGCCACGCTCACCGGCCTCGTGCTGATCGCACCGGCGCCGGATTTTACCGAGGAGTTGATGTGGAAGACCTTTTCGCCGGAGGCCAGACATGCCATCGAAACTGATGGCGTCTGGCTGCGGCCGTCCGATTACGGCGATCCCTACCCGATCACGCGCGAACTGATCGAGGAGGGCCGCAACCATCTGCTGCTTGACCGCAGCATCTCGACCGGCTGTCCGGTGCGCATCCTGCAGGGCGCGCAGGACCTCGACGTGCCGTGGCGTCACGCCTTAACGCTGACCGAACGGTTGCCGAGCGATGACGTGGTGCTGACCATGATTCAGGACGGTGACCACCGGCTGTCGCGCCCACAGGACATCGCGCGCATTTTGGCGGCGGTGGCGGAGTTCTTCTGAACCCAGCGGATGGCCGATCATGCCCGGCCGCGGCGAGCATCCTCCTCATCTCGAAACGTTCCTCGGCGGGCTAACCGGCTCGAGCAACCGGAAGGCCGCTTTATCTGCGCTTAACTGTGAGTTTGGCGGAGCCTTCATTGTTGCGATAGAATGCGTCGTAGAATCCGGGAATGCCAAGCACCGCATCGTTGACGAACACAAGCAACTCGCCGCTGCGTGTCGGCCGGATCACGGCCTCGATGGTGCCGTCTTCCGGATCGGGATCGAGAAACACCTCCTCGCCGCCAACCGCGCCGTAGCGCAAAACCAGGCGGAACCACGGCCGCGTCAGTTCGCGGCGCAAGGGAACGCCGAGCACCAGCGCCAGCTGCTGATGCCAGTTCGGCGCATCGGTCGAGTAGAATCCGCCGAGCGGAGACGAAATGCCGCCGTCCCGGAACGGCTCGGCGGTCTCCACCTTGACCACATAGCGCGCGCCATTGCCCTGGACGAAAATCCCGGTGTTGTTGCACAGGCCGGATGTAGCGAAGGTCACGCTGGCTTCCTCGCCGCGAGTTAGCGCTTTCGCTTGGGAGTTTTCGCGGCAGGTGAAGCCGGCAATGTCCTGAACGTTGTAGAGAAGGTGGCTCGTCAATGTGATGCCGAGATAGACAAAAAGAAGCGCAAAGAATGCCGGCGCGCCGCGCCGCTTCAGCCAGTCGTGAAAAGCGACGTAGATGCGGCTGGTGCGCAGCCGATAAATCCAGTTTGTCGGTCCCTTGGTGGGCGCGCACGGGGCGCGCCGCCAGATCGCGCCCATCTTATCCGAGATGCCGGCCGCGAGTCGTGCGCTCCAGGCGATCAGCACAATCACGGCGGCGAGCAGGAGTGAGAACTGCACCGGGCTGCGGGCGTAGCCGTCGATCCAGGTTTGCGCGAATCCGGGCAGGAAGCCGCCGACCAGGCGGATGATGTCCGAGATCCAGCGGACCGGGCTGAGATACTCGTCCTTGGCAGGCAGCTTGCGCAACAGAGGGTAGAGCACGAGCCAAAGCGAAACGCCAACAGTGAGGAAATAGACGATGCGGCGCTTCCACACCTGGTTCCAGACATGTTCTTGCGTTTCGGCGCGTTTCGCCGCCTCATCCGAGGTTTCAAGCCCGAACGCATCGGGCGTGATGATTCGCCCATCGTAAGTCGCGATATCGTAGACCGCGGGAAGCCCCACCGGCGCATAGGCGTGGGCACGGCTTGCGATTCGGCACAAAGCGCTCTCGTGAATCTTCGGTCTCGCCACCGACACCACGTCCCGTTTCGTGTAGGCGTAGTTGGAGAGAAGTTCGAGCTTGCGCGGCCCGTAACGATAGTATCCGCCGACACCCTTGCGCGGATCATAGAGCCGGCCATCCTTGTCGCACATTGCGACGGCATGCTTGAAGGTGTCGGGATCGGCTGGCGGTGCCCCCTGATCCGACTTGAAGCGCAAACCGCAGGCCTGCGCCTCCCGCAACATCCAGACCAGTGAGATATAAGCCAGTGAATCGTCCGGATAGCCGCCGCCGACGTTGGAATGAACGCCAGGAAACCAGACCTGACTCACCTGCTCGTCGGCAAGATAGCGCTCACCGTCCCCGCGAAGCCGGGCAGACTGTGCTCCGCTCTCATCCCACAATTCGGGATGGAAAGTGGTTCGCTCCTCGTCGATCGACAGCGCCTGGCAGGCCCGCATCACCCGCGTCAGATCGAGCTTGTGGTCGGGCAATTGCAGCGGCCAGATGAAGCGGCTGACGCCTCGCGTCATCTCGTCGATCGGCAACCCGTAGGCGGTGACAGTATCCCACACGCCAACGAAGCGGATGCGCTGGATCACGCGATTGTCCGCCTTGTTGTAATTGTCGCGCCAAACCAGATCGCGCAAAGCCCTGAACAGATGCTCGATGCGCCAGACCGTATGATAGCGTTCGCGGCGATAGGCGCGATAGGCTGCGCGCGCCTTGCGATCCAGTTCTTCCTCGGTGGCGGCGGCAATCAGTCCTTGATTAAGGATCAGCCCCATCACCACGCGAATGGTGAAGGCGCCCCGGCTAAAGCCAAAGCCGAATATCTGGTCACTCTCGTCAAGCCAGTTGCGGCAGGCGAACTTGTAGATATCGATAACGTTGCGTTTCAGCCCGAAGCCAAACGCGCCGCCGAGCACGGCGAGCGGCTTGAACGACGACGTGCCGACGCCGTCATCGTAGAACGCCACCTGATCCGATCCGGAAAGATCTAGCCCTTCGAATGTGCGCCAGACGTTGGTGCGCCAGACCTTCGCCGCGGAATTTCCGGTGCCATCAGAGAGCAGAACGATTTTCCGGCCCATGCCAACTCCCGGAACGATGTCGCCCGATGTTAATCCGCCTTCTCTCAAAAGCCAACGACGCCCGCAGCGGGCGTCGCTTCTCTTAGCGTCAACTCAATCGCGGCCAGTTAGCCTTGCCAACTGAGGGAGGAAGGTTGGCAACGGCTAACTCATTCCTGTGACATTCACGATGGGTTCGGTCATCGCCAAAGCATCGACCATCAACCCCATCGTTCTCCTGATCAACCAATCGTCACAAGAAATTGGCGACAGCTTTCGTCGAGGATGCCATCGCGGAGCTAAATCCCGCGCGAAGGCTTGTCAGGAACTGGGCGAGGGGCGACGGACCGACGCTCTCGCTCTTGCGACGGGTCTCCAGCCGCTCCATGCTCAAGCTCGACGCTTCAGCCTGATCAGCCAACGACACAGGCGCCTCCTGCACCATCTCTTCGCTACGGTCAGATTCGATCACCGTGGCATATTGGATGACCTTGATCGCCTTGCCCTTGGCGTCGAGGACCGGAATGTACGAGGCCCGGATCCAGACTTCCTTGCCGTCCTTCCCGATGCGCTTGTATTCGGCCGATTGAGCCTCGCCGCGATTGAGCTTGGCCCAGAATTCGCGATAGGCAGAACCTGCACGCTCCGAAGCCTCCACGAAGATGCCGTCATTCTTGCCACGAACGTCGCCGAGGGTGTAACCCATCGCCTTCAGGAACTTGTCGTTAGCAGCGATAATCGTACCGTCCGGTTTGAATGCGGCCATTGCCTGGGCGCGTTCAATGGCGGCAAGCTGATCCGCGTTTTCCAGCGCCTCGAGCTTCCTGGCGGTGATATCGGTCGCGACTTCAATAACCTTCGTGGGTTTGCCCCTCGAATCCAGGACCGGATTATAAGAAGCCTGCAACCAGACGATCTTGCCGTTCTTGCCGATACGCTGATACTCGGCTGACTGTGACTCGCCGCGATTGAGCTTGGCCCAGAATTCGCGATAGGCGGCGCTGGATCGTTCACCGGCCTCCACGAACATGTGATGGTGATTGCCCTGGACCTCGTTGAGGAGAGAGTAGCCAAACGCTTTCAGGAAGTTATCGTTCGCGGTAAGGATCTTTCCATCCATTCCGAATTCGGCGACGGCCTGCGACTTTCCGATGGCCGCAACTTGGCCCTCCAGCTCAGCCGCCTTCAATTTCTGTTTGGTGACGTCAGTCGTGAACGCGACAACCTTGAACGGCTTTCCGGTCTCGTCCACGATCGGATTGTGAGTCGCGAGAATCCAGACTTCTCTTCCACCTTTACCAAACCGCCTGTACTCGGCCGATTGAGTCTCGCCGCGATTGAGCTTGGCCCAGAGTTCGCGATAGGCTGCACCTGACCGCTCCGACAGCTCCACGAACATGCCATCATGCTTCCCCTGCACTTCGCTAAGGGCGAAGCCCATCGCGTTAAGGAAGTTTCTGTTCGCGGTAATGATCGTGCCGTCCAATTTGAATTCGACCACGCCCTGCGCGCGTTCGATGGCGGAAACCTGACCTGCGTTTTCCAGATTCTTGATTCTTTTCTCGGTGATATCGGACGCGAGCGCGATAACTTTTGTCGGATTCCCCCTCGAATCCAGCACCGGAATATAGGACGCCTGAACCCAGACTTCCCGGCCGTGATTGTCGATGCGTTTGTACTCGGCCGATTGGGTCTCGCCCTTATTCAACCTGGCCCAGAAGTCGCGGTATGCGGCGCCGGACCGTTCGTCGGTCTCCACGAACATGCCGTGGTGCTTTCCGCGAACCTCCGCCAGCGTGTAACCGAGTATGCTGAGAAACTTCTCGTTAGCCGTGATGACCGTTCCATCAATACCGAGCTCGATGACGGCTTGAGACTTGCTGATCGCTGCGGCTTTCGCAGCATTTTCTTTCGCGATCGACCATTTTTTGAAGAAAAACATTGATCCTCCCCAGGAGTTAGATCCAAGACTACCAAAGCTCACGACTCGCGGGCGAAGCTTGGTAACTTGATGATGAATGGAACCGGTTAAAACGAGGTTAATTGGTCTTAAATGCTTAAGGGATACCCGTAGCGCCGCGGTGTCAGAGAGCTTAGGCAGCCCCCGGATTTTCCGTTTTTCTTAGCGTTTTCAATAGCGAACGCCTCTAACGCATCGGCTACGACGCAACCGTTGGAAATTTTCTCCGCCTTTGTTGCACCGCGATGGCAGCGACTTGTTTCCTGAAGACGTGCAACATTCATAACCGCCGCCTGCTGCGGCCTCGGTATGCATTGAGTCGCGTGAGTCTGGTCCAGACTCGGCGGTCAGAACGCCATCAAAGACGCCCCCGCAGGCCGTCAGCATGGTGCGCTGCGATCTCGAACACTTCGAGCTGGAACAAAGAACCATCTGGACCAGCGACAAATCCGTTCCGCACGTGATTGTCGCCTATGGTCTGGGCATGTTCCGTCAGCCTGTTGCCGAGGGCCAACTGGAACGCGGACACGGGAAAATTGGAGCGGGCGAAGGGATTCGAACCCTCGACCCCGACCTTGGCAAGGTCGTGCTCTACCCCTGAGCTACACCCGCATCCGAAAACAGGCAGCCGATCGACTGCCGCCGAAGGGCAGAGCTATGCCAAATGCGGCGCGCGAATGCAACAGCCAGATATGAGGTCGTCTGCCCTAAGTCCCCTCCATACTGGATGGCAACCGCGATACCGGAGCCATCGGAGAACCAGGAGGGAACGATGCTCCGCCCGCCAATTGCAATATTTCCGCGCAGGGACCAATTTATGGGTTCGGATCGTGCTAGCAAGGATATGCGAACTTTGGGACGGCGCAGACCGCTCCTTCCGGGGACATCAGGCGAGGATCACGTGACCATAGTCGAGCACGGCAGCGAGCCGCCACAGCAGGCGTCGGATCTGATCAACGAGACGACGACCCAGACCTTCATGAAGGATGTCATCGAGGAATCGATGCGCCAGCCGGTACTGGTCGATTTCTGGGCGCCGTGGTGTGGACCATGCCGCCAATTGACCCCGATCCTGGAAAAGGCGGTGCGCGCCGCCGCTGGCAAGGTCAAGCTGGCGAAGATGAATATCGACCAGCATCCTGCCATTTTTCAGCAGCTTGCGGCACAAACCGGTAATCAGTCGATTCCGGCGGTGTTCGCTTTTACCGGTGGGCGACCGGTGGACTTCTTCATGGGCGTTGTGCCCGAGACCCAGATCAAGAGCTTCATCGACAAGCTGACGCAAGGCGCAGGGGCGGCGCCCGGCACTCCGAATATCGAGGAAATCTTGCAAGAGGCGGAAGCCGCGCTCGCTGCAGGCGACCCGACCACGGCGGCCGAGGTCTATGCCGAGGTTCTCGGTATCGACGCCACCAATCTTCCGGCGATCGCCGGACTTGCGCGTTGTTATGCGACCACCGGCGCGATCGACAAAGCCAAGCAAACACTCGCGCTAGTGCCAGAATCGAAGCGCGGCGACGCCGCGGTGACAACCGTGCAGGCCATGATCGACCTCGCCGAACAGGCGAGTTCACTCGGTCCGGTCGTCGAACTCGAGCAGAAGGTTGCGGCCAACGCGCTCGATCATCAGGCGCGATTCGATCTGGCTACCGCACTGAACGCCGGTGGCCAACGCAGCGAAGCCACCGATCACTTGCTGGAAATCGTCAGGCGCGACCGCAAATGGAACGATGATGCCGCCCGCAGGCAACTCGTGCAATTCTTCGAAGCGTGGGGCGCCGCGGACGAAGCCACCGTCGAGGGACGCAAACGCCTGTCGACGATCCTGTTTTCTTAAGCGGTCCGGTCTCACATTTGCGTCCGTTCAGCGAACGGCCTGCGAATGTAAGACAGGGAAGGACCGCTACAAGCTTTGCCCGTGAGAACATTTTCCGGCTAAGTGGAATCCGGTTAGACGTTAGAAAATGCTCTCACTTAAATAACTTGCGCTTATTCTCATCGCAAAACCGGTATCCACTTTTGCGGAATAGGCGCTAGCCACCGGACTCGTTCATGCCCATCAATGCCGAATACCGCGGACCCGGTGACCTTCCCGAAGTGATACCAGTGTTCCCTCTGCCCGGCGCACTGCTGCTGCCGCGCGGCCAAATGCCGCTCAACATCTTCGAAATGCGCTATCTCGCAATGGTCGACGACGCGCTCCGGGACGGCCATCGCTTGATCGGCATGATCCAGCCCGACATCGCCCATTCTGCGAGCGAGGACAAGCCGGAGCTGTTCCATGTCGGCTGCGTCGGGCGCATCACGCAGTTCGCCGAATCCGGCGACGGCCGTTATATCCTCGAGCTCACCGGCGTCTCGCGTTTCAAGGTCGTGGAAGAGCTGACGGTGTTGACGCCCTATCGCCAGTGCAAGGTCGATTTCTTTGCTTACGCCGATGATCTGACCGCACGCAAAGGCGAGGACGCCGTCGACCGCAAACGGCTGCTCGAGGTGCTGAACGATTTTCTCAAGGTCAACGACTTGAAGGTAGACTGGAGCGACATCGAGAACGCCCCGAACGAGGCACTGGTCAACGCTCTGGCGATGATGTCGCCCTATGGCCCGTTGGAAAAGCAGGCGATGCTGGAGGCAACCGACCTTAAAACCCGCGCGGAAATCTTGATCGCGGTGACCGAAATGGACCTCGCAAAAAAACGCACCAGCGGCGACCCCGGATTGCAGTAGCTAACGAAGCGTCTCAACTGGTGGAGTGGATTGGACATTCGCCACCGACGTGCGGCAAACTCGGCAAGCGAATGTCAGATTCAACCACAACCCCTATGAACCCACCCGCCCGGCTTGATCCTTCGAAGAGACCCGCATGACGCCGCCCCCCTCCGATCGTTCCGAAGATACCGTCGATCCAAAGCTTCTGGAGATTCTGGTCTGCCCGGTGACCAAGGGGCCGCTGGAATTCGACGGCGCGCGGCAGGAGCTGATTTCGCGCTCGGCCCGGTTGGCCTACCCGATCCGCGACGGCATTCCGATCATGCTGCCGGAAGAGGCCAGGAAGATCGAGTGAGGGTAAATCGAGCGAGGATGATGCACGCTTCCGTCGTTTCGACCAGGCGAACGGAGCGAGCGCAGCGCCTGGCTCTTCATTTCTCATCGGAAGAGGCATCGTCCTGACGGCGGCGACGCCACTCGGAGCGCCGCAGCCGTGCTCTCGCGTCATTGCACCATCTCGCCGTGCTGGCTGATGTCGAGACCTTCGCGTTCGTTCTCGCCGCTGACCCGCAGACCGATCACCGCCTTGATGGCAAGCAGGATGATCAGGGTGACGATGGCGTCGTACACGATCGTGGCGAGGATGCCGTAGATCTGGACGATCACCTGATGGGCGTTGCCGTCGATCAGGCCCGTGCCGGCCTTGTTGATGGCGGTGCGGGCGAACACGCCGGTGAGCAGCGCGCCGATGATGCCGCCGACGCCGTGGACGCCGAAGGCGTCGAGGCTGTCGTCATAGCCCATCATGTGCTTGAGGCCGGTGGCGCCCCAGTAGCAGCCGATGCCGGCGACGGCGCCGATGACCAGCGCACCGCACGGATCGACGAAGCCGGAGGCCGGGGTGATGGCGACGAGACCGCCGACCGCGCCAGAGCAGATGCCGAGCGCGCTCGGCTTGCCGCGCAAGCCCCACTCGACGACCATCCAGGCCAGCGCCGCGGCGGCGGTTGCGATCTGGGTCACCGCCATCGCCATGCCGGCCTGTCCGCCCGCCGTCACCGCCGAACCGGCGTTGAAACCGAACCAGCCGACCCACAAGAGCGACGCGCCGATCATGGTCAGCACCAGGTTATGCGGCGCCATGTTCTCGCTGCCGTAACCCTTGCGCTTGCCGAGCACCAGCGCGCAGACGAGGCCCGCGACGCCGGCGTTGATATGGATCACGGTGCCGCCGGCGAAGTCCAGCACGCCGAGACCGCCGAGGAATCCGCCGCCCCAGACCCAGTGCGCGACCGGCGCATAGACCAATAGCGACCACAGGCCCATGAACCACATCATCGCCGAGAACTTCATCCGATCCGCGATCGCGCCGCAGATCAGCGCTGGCGTGATGATCGCGAACGTCATCTGGAAGCACATGAACACCGTTTCCGGGATCGTCGGCGCGGCGGCGGCGATGGAGTCCGTGCCCATGCCCATCAGCAGCATGCGCGAGGCGCTGCCGAGAAAGTTCGTACCCTCGGTGAAGGCCCAGCTATAGCCGATCACCATCCAGAGCACGGTGACGAGGCAGGTGATGGCGAAACTCTGCATCACCGTGGCGAGCACATTCTTCTTGCGCACCATGCCGCCGTAAAACAGTGCGAGGCCGGGGATCGTCATCATCAGCACGAGCGCGGTGGAGGTCAGCATCCACGCGGTGTCGCCCGAATCCAGTTTGGGCGGCGGTGGCGCGGCAGGGGCGGCCGCTGCGGCGCTCTGGGCAAGCGCGACGTCGGCAAATCCCGCAAGGCCGGCTGCGGCGAGTATCGCCGCGATGGCCAGTCCCGCGCGGGCCGGGCGTTCGAACGTCATGTGCTTTACTCCTGATTGAGGAAGGATGAGCGCGAAATCAGATCGCGGCGGCATCGAGATCGCCGGTGCGGATGCGAACCGCATGCTCGAGGTTGATGACGAAGATCTTGCCGTCGCCGATCCTGCCGGTTCGCGCCACCGAGGCGATGGTTTCGACGACCGCATCGACCAGGCCTAAATTGACCGCGACCTTGACCTTGATCTTCGGCAGAAAGCTCACGGTGTATTCGGCGCCGCATAGATTTCCGTATGGCCTTTCTGGCGGCCGTATCCCTTGACTTCCGTCACTGTCAGACCGTGCACGCCGATCGCGGTCAGGGCATCGCGGACCTCTTCGAGCTTGAAGGGCTTGATGATCGGCATAACGATTTTCATGTGTCCGGCCCCCGCCTGGGCCCGGCTGCAACATGCCGGGCGGTCTCGGCTGAGACTCCGCGCCGGGAAGGGTCGCGGCGCAGGCGCAGCCGGAACCAGGGAATCAAATGCTGTGCCAAACCGGCCCAATTGCTTAACGACCTGTGAATTCAAGGTTTTTTGGCTCGGCTGCCACGCGGTGCGACATCGGGCGGAACGCTCCGCTCAAAACCTGACCACATCTGCCCAAAAGAAAGGCAGCGTCCGGCTTTCGGGGATGTTTTGCTCAAGGGGAAGGCATCAGGAGTGCGTTCGAGAGGTTCGAAACACCGGTGCCGATCAGAAAAAGCCCGGTTCTGAAACCAGAACCGATCCAAGGAAAACGCCGTCATATCGAAGTCGTCATGCGGCTATTGCAGCGCCTCGCCGTGCTGGGAAATGTCGAGTCCTTCCAGCTCGTTCTCGCGGGAGACCCGTAGCGCCACGAAAGCGCCGACCAGCTTGAGGAGGCCGTAAGTCACCGCACCCGACCAGAGCAGGGTGACGGCCACGCCATAGAGCTGCAGCAGCAACTGGCGCGGGTTGCCTTCAAGCAGGCCGGGCACGCCGCCGATCGACGAGGTCGCGAACACCCCGAGCAGCAGGGTCCCGGTCATTCCGCCAATGCCGTGGACGCCGAATACGTCGAGCGAATCGTCATAGCGGAAGCGATGCTTGAGGCTAGTGCAGGCCCAGTAGCAGATCAGTCCGGCAAGGATTCCGATGACGATACCTTGCAGGGGCGTGACAAAGCCGGAGGCCGGCGTGATCGTGCCGAGACCCGCAACCGCGCCCGAGATCATGCCGAGTACGGAGGGCTTGCGCCGCGTCGCCCACTCGATGGCTGCCCATGTCAGCGCGCCCGCGCAGGCGGCGAGATGCGTGGCGATAATCGCCATCACCGCGCGCGAATTCGCAGCCAGCGCGGAGCCACCGTTGAATCCGAACCAGCCGACCCACAAAAGCCCCGTGCCCATCACAGCGAGGGACAAATCGTAGGGCGACAAATTGTCCGAACCATAGCCGTGACGGCTACCGAGGACTTTCGCCGCGACCAGCCCCCCTACGCCGGCGCTGAGATGCACCACCAGCCCGCCCGCGAAATCCTGCACGCCGGCAGCGCCGAGGAAGCCGCCGCCCCACACCCAATGCGCAAGCGGAATGTAGACAAAGATAAACCAGCCGATCGAAAACAGCAGATAGGCTGAGAAGCGCATCCGGTCGGCCACCGAGCCCGCCACCAGCGCCACGGTGATGATCGCGAAGGTCATCTGGTAAAGCATGAACAGCGCTTCGGGGATGGTCTTTGCCGCAGGATTGACGGCGTCCATGCTCATACCGGCGAGAAACATGCGGCCGAGCGATCCCAGCCACGGCCCGTCGCCTGTGAACGCCAGCGAGTAACCGAACGCCACCCACAGAATCGAAATCACCGCAACCGCTGCGAGACTTTGCGCCATCGTCGCCAGCACGTTCTTTTTGCGCACCATTCCCGAATAGAACAACGCTAGCCCCGGGATCGTCATCATCAGCACGAAGGCCGTGGCGACGATCATCCATGCTGTGTCGGCGGCGTTCACCGTCGGAGCATCGCTGGCCGCGAGGCTCGGTGTGCCTGTTGTTGCCAAAATTGCAATTGCAAAGACCGTCGTCGCAGCGCGTGCTGCCCAACGCGAAAGTGCCCCCATTGTCGTTCCTCGGTCTTCGCTTCGCTTATTTGCTCAAACAAGACTTATGTCCCGGAGGCGACGCAGCGTTCTTCACACTGCTCCGCAGAGCCGGGACTGTCTCAAGCCTCATCTTCGTTACGGCCCCGACTCAGCAGCGCTGCGCGCAGCATCCGGGGTAACGCGTTCAACATCGTCAGAGCGCGTCACCGTCGGTCTCGCCGGTGCGGATGCGCAGGGCGTGATCAATCGGAATCACGAAGATCTTGCCGTCGCCGATCTGGCCGGTGCGCGCGGCCGCGGTGATGACCTCCACCGCTTTGTCCGCAAGCTCCGACGACACTGCGACCTCGATCCGTAGCTTAGGCAGGAAGTTTACGACATATTCGGCGCCGCGATAGATCTCGGTATGGCCCTTCTGGCGGCCGTAGCCTTTGACCTCGGTCACGGTCATGCCATGCACCCCGATCGCGGTCAGCGCTTGGCGGACCTCGTCGAGCTTGAAAGGTTTAATAACGGCGACGACGAATTTCATGATGGCGCTTCCGCTCAATGGACAATACGTTAGCTGACTTCGCACGATTGAGTCTGACATCTTTCCGTGCAACTCGCACAAAAAACTTGCAGCCTGGACGAAAAACATGCCGAGGGTTTGTCACAGTGTGGAGACCTCGGCACGGACGGGCCGGTTTTTCGCCTGAACCAGGTTCGCGTCGTCGCAACTGACGGAGGTCCGCCGCCAAGGGCCGATGCGCTCTTGGGGAAGTTCATGCCGAACCGTCTATGGTTTTTGCCCCGGGAAATGCGCTGACACCGCTCTAGCGCCGCTCGCGCACCGAGCCTTCCTGCAACACGGATGCGACCAGCGTTCCGTCCTGCCTGAAGATCAGGCCGCGGGCAAGGCCACGGCCGTTCTCGGCGCTCGGCGAATCCTGCGCATAGAGCAGCCACTCGTCGGCGCGGAACGGGCGGTGAAACCACATGGCATGATCGAGCGATGCCGCCATCATGTGCTTGTCGAACAGCGTGCGGCCGTAGCGCGCCATCACCGCATCCAGCAGAGCGAAATCCGACGCATAGGCCAGCGCGCACATGTGCAGCGCCGGGTCGTCGGGTAGACTCGACGCGGTGCGGATCCAGACATGGACACGACCGTCCTCGATCTTCTCGCCGAAGTAGCGGTTGAGTTCGACCGGGCGCAGTTCGATCGGCCGGTCCGATTCATAGTAACGGCGGATGAATTCGGGCACTTCCTTGAACATCGGCTGCTTGACGAATTCCTCCGGCGAGAGGCTCTCCGGCGGCGGCACGTCGGGCATCCGGTCCTGATGATTGAAGGCGCCTTCCTCTTCCGCATGGAACGAGACCATGAGCGAGAAGATGGCGCGGCCATGCTGGATCGCGGTGACGCGCCGCGTCGAGTAACTCTTGCCGTCGCGCAGTCGCTCCACCTGATAGATGATCGGGATCTCGGGGTCGCCCGGTAGAATGAAATAGCAATGCAGCGAATGCGGCAGGCGGCCTTCGACGGTGCGGCAGGCCGCTACCATCGCCTGCGCGATCACCTGCCCGCCGAATACCCGCTGCCAGCCCGTCTTCGGGCTGTTGCCGCGGAATAGGTTTTCCTCGATCGGCTCCAGATCGAGGATCGCGATCAGATCGATCAAACTTTTGGACATCGCGACGCCTTCATCATGAACTCATGCGTTGTCATACCGTTAATCCCGGGTTCGCGGCCTCCAGCGTCCTGGAACGACGACGCGGGCAAAGCGGTTGCTAAAGAAGCAACGTTTGGAAACCCGTTTCGCCCGGCTATACTGCGGCAGCACAGAAGCAAGGCGTACCATGACGACACAACAGAGCATTGTCATCTGCGGCGGCGCTTTCGCGGGACTGGCGCTGGCGCTGGCGCTACGTCAGGGGCTGGGCGCTGGGGTTCCGATCGTGGTCGCCGATCCGGCGCTGGCGAACCGGCCGAGCCGCGATCCGCGCGCCACCGCCATCGTTGCCGCCTGCCGCCGCCTGTTCGAAGCGCTCGGGGTCTGGAACGAAGTCGCCGGCACCGCGCAGCCGATCCTCGATATGGTGGTCACGGATTCCAAGCTCGAGGACGCCACCCGCCCGACATTTCTGACGTTTACCGGCGAGGTCGAGCCGGGCGAACCGTTCGCGCACATGGTCGAGAATCGTTATCTGATCGAGGCACTGGCGTCGCGCGCGGAAGCGGCCGGCGTCGAGTTGCGCGCCACCGCGGTGACAGGAAACGACGTGCGGCCGGGCGGCGTCATGGTCTCGCTGGCCGACGGCTCGACGATTGACGCGAGCCTTCTGGTGGCGGCCGACGGTGCGCGTTCAAGGCTGCGCGAGCGCGCCGGAATCGCCACCCACGGCTGGGAGTATGACCAGTCCGGCATCGTCGTCACCGTCGGCCACGAACGCGACCATCAGGGCCGCGCCGAAGAACATTTTCTCCCCGCCGGGCCGTTCGCGATCCTGCCGCTGACGGGCAAGCGCTCGTCGCTGGTGTGGACCGAGAAGCGTGCCGACGCCGCGCGCATCGTCTTACTTCCGGAAGAAGAATTTCATGACGAGCTGGAGCAGCGCTTCGGTCTGCACCTCGGCGAGATCAAGGCGCTCGACAAGCCGCGCGCGTTTCCGCTTCACTATTTCGTCGCGCGATCGTTCATCGCCGAGCGGCTCGCGCTGGTCGGCGACGCAGCGCATGTGATTCACCCGATCGCGGGTCAGGGCCTCAACCTCGGACTGAAGGATGTCGCCGCGCTGGCGGAAACCATAGTCGACGCTGTCAGGCTCGGCATCGATCCGGGGCAGGCCAGCGTGCTCGAGCGCTATCAGCGCTGGCGGCGCTTTGACACCATGGCGATGGGCTTCGCCACCAACACGCTCAATGTTTTGTTCTCGAACGAGTCGGCGCTGCTGCGCGGCATGCGCGACATCGGCCTCGGTCTGGTCGACCGCATGCCGCCTTTGAAGAACGCCTTCATCCGGCAGGCAGCCGGACTGACCGGCGAAGTGCCGCGGCTGCTAAAGGGCGAGGCGCTTTAGGGGCGGCAAGTCGGTGGTCTCCCGCAGACGCTGGGAGACCTCGCTCCTCGGTATTTGTTATTTCGGGAAGCAAATCCGGTCGCGGTCACGGGCCGCCGCAACGTCATTATGCATTCACAAGAACATAACAAGAAAATCCGCCCTCCCGTCGATGGTTAATCGCGTCTTAACCTCGCCGTACCTATGGTACTCAACTGTCTTTCGTCCGGCTATTGGGTGCGGCCGAACGTCTTGAAAGTGTTGACGCTTAACCGATGGCAACCACCGCTTCATCGCGCGCGGCGCCAGACGCCGTCAGTCCGGCCGAGTCCGCCGCCAGCAGAGCTGCGTCCACGACGCCGAGCGAGCGGTCACCGTTCGCGCGGACGGCGGAGTTGCTTGCGCCCCACGAGCCAGGACAACCCCTGATCACGTTGTCGCTGGGCGAGCCGCAGCACCCGCCGCCCGACTTCGTCGCTCCGATATTGTCTCAATATATCAACGAGTTCCGACGCTATCCGATGGCGCGGGGGATCGAGCCGTTCCGCCGCACGGCCGCAAACTGGCTGTCGAGGCGCTTCGCCCTGCCCCGTGCCGTCGATCCCGAGACCGAGATTCTGGTGCTGAACGGCAGCCGTGAGGGGCTGTTTTTCGCCGCGATCGCCGCCGCCCGCTACGTCGCGCCTCGCGCGGGCGCGCCGGCCATCCTGATGCCGAACCCGTTTTACCCGGCCTATGGCGCGGGCGCACGCGCTGCCCATTGCGAAACCATCTTCCTGCCGACCACGCGCGCCAACGGTTTCCTGCCCGACCTCGATTCCATAGATGAGAGCACGTTGGCGCGGACGGTCGCGATCTATCTCGCCTCCCCCGCCAACCCACAGGGAACGACGGCCTCGCGCGATTACCTCTCGCGCCTGATCGCGCTGGCGCGCCGTCACGGCTTCCTCGTGTTCTCGGACGAATGCTACTCGGAAATCTATACGCGGGACGCGCCGGGCAGCGCGCTGGAATGCGCGGGGCCGGATTTCGCCAATGTCGTCGCGTTCCAGTCGCTGTCGAAACGCTCGAACCTGCCGGGGCTACGGGTCGGTTTCGCGGCCGGCGATGGCAAATTCCTTTCCGCGTTTCATGAATTGCGCAACGTCGCGTCGCCTCAGGTGCCGGTGCCGCTGCAGCATGTCGCGGTGGCGGCCTATGGCGACGAAGCGCATGTCGAGGAGAACCGCCGGCTCTACCGGCTCAAGTTCGACCTCGCCGACCAGATCCTCGGCCATCGCTTCGGCTACAGCCGCCCGGCCGGCGGCTTCTGCATCTGGCTGGATGTCTCCGCTTATGGCGACGACGAGGCCGTGGCCGTCAGGCTCTACAAGGAAGCCGGCATTCGCGTCGTGCCCGGAAGCTATCTGGCGCGTCCGCAAGCCGACGGCTTAAATCCCGGCGCGGGCTATATCCGGCTGGCGCTGGTAGCGGACACTGAAACAACGGCCGAGGCATTGCATCGGCTGGTGAAAACTCTCGATTAATCGCGGGATCCCATGAGCATGGCAGCGATCGAACGCCTTTTCCCCATCGTCGATCATATACCGCCGTCGATCCGCGAGCCGCTTGGCCGGCGCTTGCGCGAACTCACCGGGCTCGGAATGATCGCATTGTCCGGTGCGGCTGCGGCCGCGCTGATGACGTGGTCGGTACAGGACCCGAGCCTCAGCCACGCCACCTCGCGCGCGATCCACAACGTCCTCGGCTATCCCGGCGCGATCGGCGCAGATCTTCTGATGCAGATTCTCGGTCTCGGCGCGATCATGCTGATCCTGCCGGTGGCGATCTGGGGGTGGCGGATGCTGACCCATCGCCCGTTCGATCGCGAAGCCACACGTCTCGGCTGCTGGATTCTTTGCACCATAACCGCCGCCGGATTCGCAAGTTGCTGGCCTCACAACGGCGCATGGCCGCTGCCCACCGGTCTCGGCGGCGTGGTCGGCGACGCGCTGGTGCGGGCGCCCGCGATTCTGTTCGGCCCGGCGAGCGTGCTGCAGAGCATCGTGCTCGGCGCGATCTTCCTGCCGGTCATGGCCGCGACATTCCTTTGGGCCAGCGGAATCAGATCGCGGCCCGCCGACGAGTCGCGCGAAATCGAGGACGACCGGCCGTTTGATGAGGGCAGCGACCACGCCTCGGTCTCGCTGGGCTGGGCGGTTCACGCGATGATGAGCGCGAAGGCGCGATTCAAGCGCCTCAGGCTCGGGGCACTGCTCACGCTGGCCTATAAGTCGCTGGTGTCGAGCGCGCCGCAGAAATCGGGGGCGCTGGCGTTCGAGCGTCAGGAACCGAACCTCGGCGGCGGACATATCGCTCCCTCCCTGGCGCCGGCCCGGAGCGACCTTGACGATGACCTTGACGACGACGACGAAGACGAAGCGGACGACGAGGAGGAGAGCGATGATGCGCCGTTTGTCAGCGCGCCGCGCCGGAAGGCCGCTCCCCATCAGCCAGCGAAGAAACTCGGCAAGTTCGAATTGCCTTCGGTCAACGTTCTGAGTGCGCCGCGCGCCTCCGATCGCCAGCCGCTCAGCAAGTCCGAACTGGAAACCAATTCGCGGGCGCTGGAAGGCGTGCTTGGCGACTTTGGCGTGCGCGGCGAGATCGTGAAAGCCAATCCCGGACCGGTGGTGACGCTGTATGAACTCGAGCCCGCGCCCGGCATCAAGTCGTCACGCGTCATCGGCCTTGCCGACGATATCGCGCGTTCCATGAGCGCGCTGTCGGCGCGCGTCGCGGTGGTCGCCGGCCGCAACGCCATCGGCATCGAGCTGCCGAACGCGCATCGCGAAAAAGTTTACTTGCGCGAATTGCTCACCGCGAGGGAGGCAACCGACTCGGTCGCCAAGCTGCCGCTCTGCCTCGGCAAGACCATCGGCGGCGATCCGGTCATCATCGATCTCGCGCGCACCCCGCATATGCTGATCGCCGGCACCACCGGCTCCGGCAAATCGGTCGCAATCAACACCATGATTCTCAGCCTGCTGTACCGGCTGCGGCCCGATCAGTGCCGTCTCATCATGGTCGATCCAAAGATGCTCGAACTCTCGGTCTATGACGGCATCCCGCATCTGCTGACACCGGTGGTGACCGATCCGAAGAAGGCGGTGGTCGCGCTGAAATGGGCCGTGCGCGAGATGGAAGAGCGCTACAAGAAGATGGCCAAGCTCGGCGTGCGCAATATCGACGGCTACAATACCCGCCTCGTCGAGGCGAAGGCCAAGGGCGAGGAACTGACGCGCACGGTGCACACCGGCTTCGACAAGGAAACCGGCAAGGCGATCTACGAGGCAGAGAAGCTCGAATTCGAGCCGCTGCCTTTCATCGTCATCATCGTGGATGAAATGGCCGACCTGATGATGGTCGCGGGCAAGGATATCGAAGGCGCGGTCCAGCGTCTTGCGCAGATGGCGCGCGCGGCCGGCCTCCACGTCATCCTCGCGACGCAGCGTCCGTCGGTCGACGTCATCACCGGCACCATCAAGGCCAATTTCCCGACCCGCATCGCCTTCCAGGTGACGTCCAAGATCGACAGCCGCACCATTCTCGGCGAGATGGGCGCCGAGCAACTGCTCGGCCAGGGCGACATGCTCTACATGGCCGGCGGTGGCCGCATCTCGCGCGTGCACGGGCCGTTCGCATCCGACGAAGAAGTCGAGAAGGTGGTTCGCCATCTCAAAACGCAAGGCGCTCCCGAATATCTCGAGGCGGTCACGGCCGAAGAGCCCGCCGAGGGCGATGACGGCGCGGTGTTCGACGGCACGAGCATGGGCGGCGACGGCGGGGGCGATCTGTTCTCGCAAGCGGTCGCAATCGTGAAGCGCGACCGCAAGGCTTCGACCAGCTATATCCAGCGCCGTCTCCAGATCGGGTACAACCGCGCCGCTTCGCTAATGGAGCGCATGGAACTCGAAGGCATCGTCGGGCAGGCCAATCACGCAGGAAAGCGCGAAATCCTGATCGAGGAAGAAGAAGGCCACTTCTGATCCATGACGGTATGACGATGATCGAGTTTCCGGAGCCGCGAAATCGCCACAGCGACGCGCGAGACCCGTCCGGAAAAGCGATATCCGCGGCAGCGCGAATCGCTTGGAGCATGTTTCTTTTGGATGGAATCAGAAGCCTGTCATGCCCGGCATTATGCCGGGTATCCACGTCTTTGGAATTTCAACGAAAAAAGACGTGGATGACCGGGACAAGCCCGGTCATGACGGAGCAGGGTGTTTCCGTCAAAATGCAAACCGCTCTAGAAAAGCACACCTTGAGCGGACAGGACGAAACATTGAGCAGAGACGTGACACATTCATCCGCGGCCAGTCGTCCGATCCGCGCGCGCCTCGGCGTGGTCCGGCTCGCGGCGGCGCTGACCATGGGTCTTCTTGTTCCGCCTACCCTCGCCGAGGCCGTTCCGCTCCCGCAACCGGCCCCTGAGGCCCGCAACGGGGCTCCCGCGGCGATGGTGGTGCAGACGGCCCAGCCGGAGGTTACCGGAACCACGCGGCCACCGGACCCGATCATTCCCGATCCGCGCCGCAATGTACCGGCCAATATTTTTGCAACTTTCAGCGGGGATCAGAAAGCGGCGGCGGCACGAGTCAGTGCCTATCTATCATCGCTGCGGACGCTTGCCGGAAATTTCGTGCAGGTCGGCCCTGATGGCAGCCGATCAACCGGCGAATTTTACATCCAGAAGCCGGGCAAAGTACGGTTCGAATACGACCCTCCGTCACCGATCGCGATGATTTCCGACGGCTCGTCGCTCGTTGTTCGTGACACCAAGCTCGCGACCCAGGATGTGTACCCGCTGGCGCAAACGCCGCTGCGCTATCTGCTGTCGGACCGCATCGACCTGATGAGGGATACCAACGTCGTCGCCGTGACGTCGGACGATCTCTACATCAGCGTCACCATCGAAGAGAAGCAGGCGCTGGTCGGCACCTCCCGTCTCATGCTGATGGTCGGCGTCAAGGACGGCAAGCTCAAGCAGTGGACCATAACCGATCCGCAGGGCTACGACACCACGGTGGCGATCTACAATCTCAATGCCACGGCGAAGCTCGATCCCGCTCTGTTTAAGATCGATTATACCAATTATCCGACCTCGACGAACAACTGAGACGCTACCACGCACAGGGGTCTCACGCGGTCGACGTCTTCACTGAAATCATGCATCTCACCTTCACCACCTGGAATATCAATTCGGTGCGGCTACGCATCGATTTGGTCGCCAAGTTTCTGAAAGCGCAACGGCCGGACGTGTTGTGCCTGCAGGAGACCAAGTGCCCCGATGACGCCTTTCCGCTGAAACGCTTCCGCCGACTCGGCTATGAGCACGTCGCGCTCAACGGGCAGAAGGGATATCACGGGGTGGCGGTGGTCTCGAAGCTGCCATTTGACGCCAGCAACATCCGCACGTTCTGCGACAAGATCGACTCCCGCCACGTCAGTGTGATCTTCGGCGACCAGGCGGGTCTCGCCGCGCCGCTGGTGCTACATAACTTCTATGTGCCTGCGGGTGGCGACATTCCCGATCCCGTGCTCAATCCGAAGTTCGCCCACAAGCTGCAATTTCTCGACGAGATGAAAGCCTGTGCGCCGCTGCATCCGGGCAACGGCGACCGGCATGTGCTGGTCGGCGATCTCAATGTCGCGCCACATGAGAACGACGTCTGGTCGCACAGGCAACTCCTGAAAATCGTCTCGCATACGCCCATCGAATGCGAGAAGCTGCTCGGCGTGCAGAATCACGGCAACTGGATCGACATCGCTCGCGCGCGGATTCCGATGTCGGAGAAAGTCTATACGTGGTGGAGCTATCGCGCCGCCGACTGGGTTGCCGCCAACCGCGGCCGCAGACTCGACCATATCTGGGTCTCCGAAGCGCTGCGCGGCGGAATACGAGATTTCCGCATCACCCGCGACGCCCGAGGCTGGCAGCGTCCATCCGATCATGTGCCGGTGACGGCGGTGATCGAGGTGTGAGTACCGACGCCACGATGGCAGCCGCACCTCCTTCAGCCGGATCGGCTGATACGATCCGGTCTCTCCTCGTGGGAGAAACATGCCCTAACTACTCAGTTTCGCCGATGCCATCAGGATGTCGCTGGTCGTTTGCCGGGTGCGGTTGGCGAGTTCGTCGCGAAGGCGGTGGGCGGCGGCGGGATAGCTGTCAAGCACGCGCAAAAACAGGGTGCGTGAAACGCGGATCACCATCGAGTATTCCCGCGCGATCGCGGTGGCCTGCCGCGATATCGGGACGATCAAAGCGAGTTCCCCGATCAGCGTGCCGCACTCGGCGACGACTTCCCGATCGTGGCCGTCCGGGACGTGGATGCGAAAGCTGCCTTCCTGAACGACGTACCCCCCATCCGCCTCGTCACCGGCGCGAAACAGGATCGAGCCGCTGGCGAACTGCTGCTGTTCGGCGCCGATGGCAAGCACGCGCAAAGCCTCGGCGCCCAGCAAGCGCAGGGTCGGGACGCGCTCAAGCAGGACAACGTCATCGTCGATCGACATGCTAAACCGGTCGGCTCCGGATCACCCAAAAGCTGTTTTGACGGGAGCTGATACGAGTCGTCAACCTATAGCGTTTTTGGACGAAGTGGATACCGGCTCGCGGAAAGAAACGCCTCGAAACTACCATAGAGTCTCGCTTCTGATTCCATCAGAATCAGGGCACCAGCTTGTAGCCACCCGCTTCGGTCACCAGAATCTCCGGATTGGCAGCGTCATTCTCGATCTTCTGGCGCAACCGGTAAATGTGAGTTTCCAGGGTGTGCGTGGTAACTCCGGAGTTGTATCCCCAGACCTCCTGCAACAAGGTCTCGCGTGACACCGGAATCTGCCCGGCCCGGTAGAGGAAGCGCAAAATCGCCGTTTCCTTCTCGGTCAGCCGTACCTTCTTGGCATTGGCGGTCGTCAGCATTTTGGCGCCGGGCCGGAAACTATAGGGTCCGACCGAAAATACCGCGTCCTCGCTGGCCTCATGCTGACGCAACTGCGCGCGGATGCGCGCCAGCAGCACCGCAAAGCGGAACGGTTTGGCGATATAGTCATTGGCGCCGGACTCAAGGCCCAGAATCGTATCCGAATCGGTGTCGTGACCGGTCAGCATGATGATCGGCGCCTTGAAGCCGCCCTTGCGCAAACTGCGCACCACTTCGCGACCATCCGTGTCGGGCAGGCCGACGTCCATCAGCACGAGATCGGGCGAATGGGCTTTGGCCGCGCTGGCGCCCTTCGCGCCGGTATCAACGGCGGACGCCTCGAATTCCTCATGCAACGACAGTTGCTCGACCAGCGTATCGCGCAGATCGTTATCGTCGTCCACGATCAGGATTTTGCGGGCGTTGGCCATCTATGCAATCCTCCTGGCGGCTGAAACACCCGGCGGGCGCGCCAGCTACCTTCATCAGGTATTTAAGTCCCGATTCGTCGGGCGCATGAATTTTGTAGCGATTCATCGCTCAAACAGAGTCTACCCCAGACTGGGGAGAATTTGGATGAATGTTCCCTGTCATGACATGCAGGATCGGCGTTTCGGCTGAGGGAATGCGCAAGCCTTCCTCTTTCCATGTAAAGCTAAGACTTTTCAATGCCTTGTACGACACATTCCTGTGATCGACCGCTTGCGACGATCCACGTTCGGGCCGCCGCCGGGCGACCGCAGCAAGGCTGGCTGATCGCGGAAGGGCGGACAATTGCGGTGGCGCTTGGCCGCGGCGGTATCCGGGCCAACAAACGCGAGGGCGATGGCGGCACCCCAAAGGGAATTTTTCGGCCCATACGGGTGTGGTGGCGACCCGATCGGCATCCACGGCCACAAACATTTCTGCCGGTTCGCGCGATCACACCCGCTGATGCCTGGTGTGAGGATCCGGCCGACCGGCGCTACAACCGGCCGATTCGGCTGACGCAGAGCGCAACCGGCGACCGGCTGACGCGCGAGGATCATCTCTACGACTTCATCATCGAAATCGATCACAACACCCGCCCCCGTATCGCAGGGCGCGGCAGCGCTGTGTTCCTGCATCTGGCGCGCGACAACTTTGGCCCGACCGCCGGATGCGTGGCGATGACGCAACCTGCCATGCTGCGGCTGTTGCGGCGGATCGGCCCACTCACGAAAATCATGATCGGGTGAAGCTGAAGAGCTTTCCTTCTCCCTTGCGGGAGCCGAGACGAACGAAGCTCGCTCTTGGGGCGATGCACTTTGCGGCTGGCAGTTGGAAGCGCACGTCGGTATCACATGCAGATGCTCCGAGCCGCGCACTCGATCTTCGACACGGAAGCGTTGCGTACCCGGTTGTCCGGCCTGTTCGAGGGCCTGTCCGGTTTTGAGGCCTGCCGCTTCTTCCGCTCGTTCGTCAACGACACCTATCAGCTCGAAGCCGGCGGTCGGCTCTACTACCTCAGGGTCTATCAGGCCGGCTGGCGGACCTTGGCGCAGGCTCGGTCAGAGATGGCGCTCATCGAGGCCGTCGCGGCGCGTGGGGCACACGTCGCTAGGCCTGTCGCCCTACACGACGGCAACGGCTTCGTCCTCGAGCTGGAGGCACCCGAAGCACTGCGGCCAGCGGTCCTCTTCGAGGAGGCGCCCGGCGCCGACCTCGTCTTCCACGGAGCGGGGGGCCCGAAGAACGCCGACCTTTATGGGCGGGTGGCAGCCGGGCTGCACTTGGCCCTGGACGGTCTACCGGCCTTTTCCGACCGCCCCGGCTGGTTGGGGCCCGACGTGCTCGACCGTCCGCTGCAGGTGATCGGTGCCCTCCTGGCCCCCGAGTCTCGCGCCACCTTCGAGCAGACCGTGCGACGCTTGCACGACCTGATCGCCTCGACGCCTGGGCTCACGATGGCCATGTGCCACGGCGACCTCAACACCTCGAACCTGCATTTCGACGGCGAAACAGCCACGGTGCTGGATTTCGACTGCGCTGCCTGGGGCTGGCGCGCCAACGACATCTCTGGCTTCGCCCGAGGCGTGACCTTGTTCCGCTACCCTGGCGACGAGGCCACGAACTTGATCTCAAGTTTCCTGCGTGGATATCAGGACGTTAGGCGCATTCCCGAGGTTGACTACGAAGCCTTGCCGGCCTTCCTGCTGACCCAACGCATCTGGCTGACCGCAGTACACTTGGAGGGCCGCCACCGGTGGGGTCTCAGCAGCTTCGGCCCGGCGTATCTGCAACGCTTCTGCGAGTGGCTGGCGGCGTGGTCGCCCATCCTCGACAAAAGGCCCGGCTGGCTGGCGGCTCGCATCTGACCCATCTTTGGGATCGGCCTTGAGCCGACAAGCTGCGCCTTAGGGTGCCTGAGCGAAGCGAAAGCAGGTGAGAGGTGATTGTCTTCGTATCCACGACCCCTCATCCGGCATGGACGTCCATGCCACCTTCTCCCGCAAGGGGAGAAGGAAAACTACCGCGTCCCGAAGATCGCGGAGCCCACCCTCACATGCGTCGCGCCGAGCGAAATCGCTATGGCGAAATCCGCGCTCATCCCCATCGACAACTGCGTGAGTCCGTTGCGCTTGGCGATCTTGGCGGCAAGCGCGAAATGCGGCGCCGGCGCATCATCCATCGGCGGAATGCACATCAAGCCTGAGATCGTGAGACCATAAGTGTCGCGACAGCGCGCGATGAAGTCGTCGGCATCCGCTGGCGCGACGCCGGCCTTCTGCGGCTCCTCGCCGGTGTTGATCTGCACGAACAGATCCGGCCGCCGGTTCTGAGTCTTGATCTCTTTTCCCAACGCCTCGCAAAGGCTCGGGCGGTCGACCGAATGGATGGCATCGAACAGGGCCACGGCGTCCTTCGCCTTGTTGGACTGCAGCGGGCCGATCAGATGCAGCGCGAGACCGGGATGCGCCACTATCAAGGCAGGCCACTTCCCCTTGGCTTCCTGCACGCGGTTCTCCCCGAACACGCGCTGGCCGGCTGCGATCACCGGCGTAATCGCGCCGACATCGAAGGTTTTTGACACCGCCACCAACGTCACCGAGGAGCGTTCGCGTTGCGCGTCCCGGCACGCACGAACAATCCCGGCTTCCACGGAAGCAAAACCATCGATCGGCGCCGCCTCATCAGTGGTCATTGTCGCGCCGGAATAGCAAGACCGCGCAGCACCGCCGGCCGCGCCAGACCCCGCTGCAGCCAGCCTCCGACATGACGAAGACGATCGAACCCGACGAGATCGCGCGCATCGTAAAATCCGATCAGGTTGCGCACCCAGCCGAGCATCGAGATATCCGCGATGGTGTAGTCGTCTCCCGCAAACCACCGATGCGTCGCCAGATGCGCGTCCATCACGCCGAGCAGCCGCTTCGATTCCGTTACATAGCGGTCGCGCGGCCGCTTGTCCTGAAAATCCTTGCCTGCGAATTTATGGAAGAATCCCACCTGTCCGAACATCGGCCCGACGCCGCCCATCTGGAAGTGCAGCCACTGGAGGGTCTGCCAGCGCAGCGCCGGATCGGCTGGCAGAAACTGTCCGGTCTTCTCGGCAAGGTATTGCAGGATGGCGCCCGACTCGAACAATGCGAGCGGCTTGCCGCCGGGCCCATCGGGATCGAGGATCGCGGGAATCTTGCCGTTGGGATTGAGTGAGAGAAATTCACGACTCCTCTGTTCATCCCTGCCGAAATCGACGAAATGCGGCTCATAGGGCAACCCGGTTTCTTCCAGCATGATCGAGACCTTCACCCCGTTGGGCGTCGGCACCGAATAGAGCTGCAGACGCTCCGGGTGGGCCGCCGGCCAGCGGCGGGTGATCGAAAAAGCGGAAAGGTCGGCCATCGTCACTCCGGAAGGCGGGAAACGTTCCCCGCTTACACCGCAAAACCACACCGCTTGCAAACCGTCCGCCCGACCCGTTGACCCCCGGTCCGCTTCATGGCCTAGTCGAGCGGCTGCAAATCACGAAAAACATTGCAATTCCATGACCTCAGAACGTTACAACGCCCGTGACGCCGAACCGCGCTGGCAAGCCGAGTGGGACAGGCAGGCGATCTTCGCCACCAAGAACGATGACCCGCGTGAAAAATACTATGTGCTGGAGATGTTCCCGTACCCATCCGGGCGCATCCACATCGGCCATGTCCGCAACTACACCCTCGGCGATGTGATCGCGCGCTACATGCGCGCCAAGGGCTACAACGTACTGCATCCGATGGGCTGGGACGCCTTCGGCCTGCCGGCCGAGAACGCCGCGATCGAGCGCAAGATCGCGCCGAGGGCGTGGACCTACGACAACATCAAAGCCATGAAGAAGCAGCTCCGCTCGATCGGGCTGTCGCTCGACTGGGCCAGGGAGTTCGCGACCTGCGATCCCTCCTATTACAAACACCAGCAGAAGATGTTTCTGGACTTCCTGCGCGCCGGTCTCGCCGAGCGCGAGAAGCGCAAGATCAACTGGGATCCTGTCGACATGACCGTGCTCGCCAACGAGCAGGTGATCGACGGACGCGGCTGGCGCTCCGGCGCCGTGGTCGAGCAGCGCGAGATGAACCAGTGGGTCTTCAAGATCACGAAGTATTCGCAGGACCTGTTAGAGGCGCTCGGAACGCTGGATCGCTGGCCCGACAAGGTGCGGCTGATGCAGCGCAACTGGATCGGCCGCAGCGAGGGCCTTTTGATTCGTTTCGCGCTCGACGCGGCGACGACGCCGAACGGTGAGCGTGAGCTGAAAATCTTCACCACGCGGCCGGACACCCTGTTCGGCGCGAAATTCATGGCGATCGCGCCGGATCATCCGCTCGCGCAAGCGGCGGCGAAAGACAATCCCGCGCTCGCCGACTTTATCGCCGAGTGCAAGCGGCGCGGTACCGCGCAGGCCGAGATCGACACCGCGGAGAAGATGGGTTTCGACACCGGCATCAAGGCCGTGCATCCGTTCGATGCGAACTGGAAGCTGCCGATCTACGTCGCCAACTTCATCCTGATGGAATACGGCACCGGCGCCATCTTCGGCTGTCCGGCCCACGATCAGCGCGACCTCGACTTCGTCAACAAGTATGGGCTTGGCAATACGCCGGTGGTCTGTCCCGAAGGACAGGATCCGAAAACGTTCGTCATCACAGACACCGCTTATGACGGCGATGGCCGCGTAATCAATTCGCGCTTCCTCGATGGCATGACCACTGATGCGGCAAAGGAAGAAGTCGCGAAGCGCCTGGAAGGCGAGACGCGCGGCAACGCTCCGGTCGCCAAGCGCAAGGTGAACTTCCGTCTGCGCGACTGGGGCATCTCGCGCCAGCGCTACTGGGGTTGTCCGATCCCGGTGATCCATTGCCCGGCCTGCGACGTCGTTCCGGTGCCGGACGAGAATTTGCCGGTGACGCTGCCGGAGGATGTCACCTTCGACAAGCCCGGCAACGCGCTCGATCATCATCCGACCTGGAAGCACGTCGATTGTCCGCGATGCGGGGCGCAGGCCACCCGCGAAACCGACACCATGGATACCTTCGTCGATTCGTCGTGGTACTTCGCGCGCTTCACCGATCCGTGGAACGACAACGCACCGACCACGCGCGCAGTCGTCGACCGGATGCTGCCGGTGGACCAGTATATCGGCGGCGTCGAGCACGCGATCCTGCATCTGCTCTATTCGCGCTTCTTCACCCGCGCGATGAAGGCCACCGGCCATGTCAGCATGGACGAACCGTTCAAGGGCATGTTCACGCAGGGCATGGTGGTGCACGAGACTTACCGCAAGCCTGACGGCGGCTGGGCCTCGCCCGAGGAGGTGCGGATCGAGGTCGACGGCAACAACCGCCGCGCCACGTTGATCGCCACCGGCGAGCCGGTCGAGATCGGCGCGGTCGAGAAGATGTCGAAGTCGAAACGCAACACCGTCGATCCCGACGACATCATCGGCAGCTATGGCGCCGATACCGCACGCTGGTTCATGCTATCGGATTCGCCGCCGGATCGCGACGTGATCTGGAGCGAGGAAGGCGTACAGGGCGCGGCGCGCTTCATGCAGCGGCTGTGGCGGCTGGTCAATGAATCGGCCGAGGCCGGCAAGGCCGCGCCGCAAGAGAGACCAGCGGCATTCGGCACCGATGCTTTGGCGCTACGGAAGGCGGCCCATGGCGCGCTCGACAAGGTCTCCACGGGAATAGAGCGGCTGCACTTCAACGTCTGCCTCGCCAATATCCGCGAGTTCGCCAACGAACTGGCCGACGCCCTTGCTCGCTCCCGCAGCAACAAGTCCGCCCCGGCACCAGATCTCGCCTGGAGCCTGCGCGAAGCAGCCATCATTCTGGTGCAGGTGTTCAGCCCGATGATGCCGCACCTCGCCGAGGAATGCTGGCAGGCGCTCGGCCAGGCTGGCTTGGTCTCGGAAGCCAGTTGGCCACAAATCGAGCCCGATTTGCTGGTTGAAGACGCCCTCACGCTGCCGGTGCAGGTGAACGGCAAAAAGCGGGGCGAAGTGACCGTGGCCAGCGGCGCGGGAAATCCGGAAATTGAGGCTGCCGTTTTGGCGCTCGATGCGGTAAAGCAGGCCTTGGGCGGCAAGCAGGCTCGAAAGATCATTATCGTTCCGCAGAGGATCGTGAATGTGGTGGGGTAGTTTGTCGGGTCGCCGGGCTGGAAAATGGGCCAATCCGCGCATCGCAGCCCGGTTAAGCATCATTGCCGTGCTGGCCGCGCTGACAGCTGGCTGCTTCCGTCCGATGTATGCCGAACAGGCCGACGGCAGCCCGGCGCTTCGCGACAGGCTGATGGGCGTTGAACTCCTGCCGATCGATAAACCCAATGGGTCTCCGGATGCGCGGATCGGTGTCACCCTTCGTAACGCGCTTGCATTCAAGCTTTACGGCAGCGCCACCGGAGCGCCCCCGACACACCAGCTTCAGATCCGCTTCACCACGAACCGCTCGTCGCTGATGCTCGACCCAAACACCGCGCTGCCCTCCAACGAGCAATACGGTATCAATGCGAGCTACCAGCTGATCGAGGTTGCCACCGGCAAGACCGTCCTGAACGCGACCACCTTCTCCCGCACCTCCTATGACATTCCCGGCCAGCTCCAGCGTTTCGCCCGCGCGCGTGCCTATCGCGATGCGGAAGACCGCGCCGCGCAGCAAATCGCCGAGAATATCAATACCCGGCTGGCGGCGTTCTTTTACGCCGGCACGTGATCGCCGGCGAATGGTCGCGCTGCGCGGAAAGGACATCGACAGCTTTCTCGCCCGGCCCGATTTGGCCCGCCCGATCGTCCTGCTCTACGGTCCCGACGCCGGTCTGGTGCGTGAGCGCGCTGACGCGTTGATAGCGTCGGCCGTCGAAGATCCCAACGATCCGTTTTCGTTGGTTCGGCTCGACGGCGACGATCTCGCCACTGAGCCGTCGCGTCTCGTCGATGAGGCGATGACGGTACCGCTGTTCGGCGGCCGCCGCGCGATCCGGATCAAGGCGGGGTCACGCAGCTTTGCCAGCGGCGTCGATGTGCTGGCGAACGCCACGATCCAGGATTGCCGGATCGTGATCGAAGCCGGCGAGCTGAGGCCGGAATCACCGCTGCGCAAGACTTGCGAGCGCGCGAAGAACGCGGTGGCAATTGCCTGCTATCCCGACACCGAACGCGATCTGGCGCGGTTGATTGACGAGGAGTTGCGCCTCTCGAGCCTGAAGATCGCGCCCGATGCCCGCGCGGCGCTGATGTCCCTGCTCGGCGGTGATCGTCAGGCTTCGCGCAATGAGCTGCGCAAGATTGCGCTCTATGCTCATGGGCAACGCGAGATCACGCTCATCGACGTCATGGCCGTGGTCTCTGACGCATCCGACTTCAAACTCGATCCCGTCATCGACGCCGCATTCGCCGGACAGCCGACGGTGGTCGAAACCGAATTCGCCAAGGCCATGGTCGCTGGCACCTATCCGGGCCTCGTCATTTTGGCCGCGCAGCGTCAGGTCGCCGCCCTGCACAAGGCGGCGCTTTTAATGGAGGGCGGCGCGTCCGCCTCATCGGCCGCCGATAGCGGATTTCCGCGATTGCATTTTTCGCGCAAGACGACCGTGGAAACGGCGTTGAGCAATTTCAGCGCCGCGCGGCTGATACAGGTGATGGATCAGCTTGCCGGCGCCGCATTGGAAACCCGCAAGCAAGCGGCGCTGGCCTCCGCGATCGCGCAACGCGCTCTGATGTCGATCGCGGTGAATGCACGGCGGAGAGGGTGACGCAAAGCACAACGACCTCTCTCCTTCGCCTCGCATATGCGGGACGATGTGAAAGCAATTCGTCTCACCCCTTCGAATCCAGCCTTTTCAAAATCTCGTCAAGCTGTTCGAGGTCGCGATAGCGTATCTGCACGACGCCGCCGGGATTTTTGTGATCGACCGTCACTGCAAGGCCGAGCGCGTCGCTAACGCGCTTTTCCAGCGCCAACGTATCGGAGTCCTTCTGCGCTTTGTCAGCGCGGGCCTTCTGCGGCTTGCGCTCGGCAACGCCCTCCTCATGCGCAAGCGCCTCAGTCTGCCGCACATTGAGACCTTCCGTGACGATGCGCCTCGCCGCCGCGGAAGGATCGGGCACGCCGATCAGCGCGCGCGCATGGCCTGCCGATAACTCGCCGGAGGTGATCAGCGCCTGCACATCGTCCGGCAGTTTTGTCAGCCGCATCATGTTTGCGACATGGCTGCGGCTCTTGCCGACGATCTTCGCAATGTCATCCTGAGTGTGTTTGAATTCATTGGCGAGCGCGTGATAGCCCTGCGCTTCTTCCATCGCATTGAGATCTTCGCGCTGCACGTTCTCGACGATCGCGATTTCGAGCGCGACATGATCGCTGACCTCGACCGGAACGATCGGAACCTCGTGCAACCCTGCGGACTGCGCCGCGCGCCAGCGGCGCTCGCCGGCGATGATCTCAAAGCGATCCTGCGTCCCCTTCACGGCCCGCACCACGATTGGCTGGATGACGCCGTGCTGTTTGATGGAGTCGGACAACTCGCCGAGTTCGACATCGGAAAACGCGCGACGTGGATTGCGCGGATTCGGTTTCAAAAACTCGATCGGCACCTTGCGCTGCACGCGCGGACGCTCGGCATGGGCGGCCTCGCCACCGACGTCGCCGATCAGACTTGCAAGACCGCGTCCCAGTCGAGAACGCGCTTCGTCGGCCATCGCCAACTCCCTTGGATTCACGCGCTGCACTCCAGACTTGAAGGAAACATAAGGTCACTCTTCTCTCCCCTTGTGGAGGAGAGCAGGTTGCACATCATGGCAGCACTCATCGAGTTACTCACGCGCCCCACGAATGACGTCCAATCCTCAATGCGCCGTACGCAACTCGCGCTCGCGCTGAATCACCTCGGTCGCAAGTTTCAGATAGGCTTCGCTGCCGCTGCATTTGAGATCATAGACCAGCACCGGCTTGCCGTAGGACGGCGCTTCCGAAATGCGCACGTTGCGTGGGATCATGGTGTCGTAGACTTTTGAGCCCATGAACTGGCGCACGTCGGCGACCACCTGGTTCGACAGGTTGTTGCGCGAGTCGAACATGGTGAGGACGATGCCGTGGATCGACAGATTCGGATTGAGCGTTGAACGCACCTGCTCGACAGTCTGCAACAGCTGCGACAGACCTTCGAGGGCGAAGAACTCGCATTGCAGCGGGACAAGGATCGCATCCGACGCCGCCATCGCGTTCACAGTGAGAAGATTGAGCGATGGCGGACAGTCGATCAGCACATAGGTGTAATCGGCAGCATCGGCGGCATTGCCGTAGAGCGCGGTGATCGCGTCCCGCAGACGGAAGGCACGGTCCTTTGTAGTTCCGAGCTCAAGTTCCAGACCGGAGAGGTCCATGGTCGAGGCGGCGATGTGCAGGCGCGGCACCGCGGTCGGCACGACGGCGTCACGCAGCGGTGCTTCGCCGATCAACACATCATAAGTGGAAACGTTGCGATCGCGCCGGTCGATGCCGAGACCCGTGGAGGCGTTGCCTTGCGGATCGAGATCGACGATCAGGACGCGCTCCCCGATCGCGGCCAGTGCAGTGCCAAGATTGATCGCGGTCGTGGTTTTGCCGACACCACCCTTCTGATTGGCGAGCGAAATGATGCGGGGATGGCGGACGTGAGATTCGCCTCCGTCTTCGTGTCGGTAGACTTCATCAATTACCGTCATGCACCACGCCATGCCTGTTTTGCCTGAGGACGATCACGCCGCTCGATATGATCGAGTTCCACGATCCAGCCTTGTCCGCCGGTGCAACTTGAATGAATCCGAGGCTTAATATTCCAATATTTAGTAGCTTCCGTCAATTCAGCTTCTACATCTTGGCCCTTGAGAAACAGCGCGGTGGCGCCCTTTGTTACGAAGGGTTCTGCGAAGCCGAGCAGCACTTGTAGAGGCGCCAGCGCACGCGCGGTCACGCAATCGATCCGATCCTCCAATCTGTCCACATAATCCCCGATATCCATCAGATGAATAATGCCCGGTGACGCGGTGACCCGAACGGCCTCGCGCAGAAATGCCGCTTTTTTAGCGTTACGCTCGATTAGATCGACGCGCGCGCCCTCAACGCCCGCAAGCGCGCAGGCAAGCACGACACCGGGAAAGCCGCCGCCGCTGCCGAAATCAGCCCAGCGTTTTGCATTCGGAGCCAGCGTTAGAAGCTGAAGGGAATCCGCGATGTGGCGGGTCCAGAGCTGCGGCAGCGTGGACGACGCTACGAGATTGGTTTTTGTCTGCCATTGGACCAGCAGATCGACATAGGCGTCTAGCCGCGCCTCGATTTGACGTGAAACGGGGGTAAGCGCCAACGCGGCCATCTTGTCGGTAGCCGAGGTTGGGGAGCGCTCTCGTTCGGGCGTGGGCATCGGGGGCCAACATAGACCCGCCTCTGATTCCTTACCAGACGCGGTTTGGATTAGTCGGCCATTGGCCGACAGCACTCGGCGAATCGCGAGATGCCGCCGATCATCGTCCGCTGGCCTGGTCCGGATCCAGCTAGAAATTGTTTCACGTGAAACATTTCAGTCGACTGAACTAGATCATCGCGCAGAAGCAGTCGCCTTCCTCCGCGTTTCCCGACGCAGATAGGCGGCGAGAATCCCCAGCGCGGCCGGCGTCAGTCCGTCGAGACGGCCCGCCTGCCCCACGGTGCGCGGCTGGGCCTTTTCCAGCCGGTTTCGGGCTTCATTGGAGAGGCCCGGCACCGCACTGTAGTCGATGCCGGTGAGAACCAGACTCTCGTCGCGACGGAACGCCTCGACATCGGCAGTCTGGCGCTTCAGATAGACGTTGTATTTGGCATCGATCTCAAGATGCGCAGCTATTCCCGGATCGACGGCCGACAGCTCCGGCCAGATCGCGGCCACCTCATGCCAGCCGATCTCCGGATAAGACAACAATTCGAACGCAGACCGCCGATGGCCGTCGCGATTCAGCGAGAGTCCGTAGCGGGCTGCCGCGTTCGGCGTCACTGATAGCGACATCGCTAGCGCCTTTGCCGCGCGCAAGGCCGCCATCTTGCCCCGATGATGAGCCGCGCGCCCTGCCCCGACGCATCCGATGGCAATTCCCTTGTCCGTCAACCGCTGGTCCGCATTGTCGGCGCGGAGCGTCAGCCGATACTCGGCCCGGGAGGTGAACATCCGATAGGGCTCGGTGATTCCGCGCGTCACAAGGTCATCGATCATCACACCGAGATAGCCATCGGCACGGTCGAACACGACCAAATCGCCGCCGCCCGCGGCCAATGCTGCATTCAGCCCCGCAACGAGACCCTGTGCCGCCGCCTCTTCGTAACCGGTCGTGCCGTTGATCTGGCCGGCCAAAAACAGCCCGGGCATTCGCCTGGTCTGCAAGGTCGGTTCAAGTTCGCGAGGATCGACATGGTCATATTCGATGGCATAGCCCGGACGGGTCATCCTGACCTTCTCCAGGCCGGGAATGGTCGCGAGTATCGCGAGCTGCACGTTTTCCGGCAGCGAGGTCGAAATCCCGTTGGGATAAATCGTGCTGTCGTCGAGGCCTTCCGGCTCGAGAAAGATCTGATGTCCGTCACGATCGCCGAAGCGAACCACCTTATCCTCGATCGAAGGACAATAGCGCGGACCTGAGCTGGTGATCTGGCCGGAATAGATTGGCGAGCGATGCACGTTGGCGCGGATCACCTCGTGCGTCGCCGGCATGGTGCGAGTGATGCCGCACTGGATTTGGGGCGTTGTGATCCGCTCGGTCATGACCGAGAACGGCTCCGGCGGATCATCCCCCGGCTGCATCTCGACCGCGGCCCAGTCGATGGTGGCGCCATCGAGCCGTGGCGGGGTTCCGGTCTTTAGCCGGCCAAGGGCGAAGCCGATCCGCACGAACGACCTGGACAGGCCGAGTGCAGGTGCTTCATCGACCCGCCCTGCCGGCCAGCTCTTTTCCCCGAGATGGATCAAACCGCGCAGAAAGGTGCCGGTGGTGACGACGACCGCGGCTGACGTGAAGTGTCGGCCATCGATCAGTCGAATGCCGGCGATCCTGCCACCGGAAACAATCAGGTCGTCCGCCTCGCCTTCGATCACCTCAAGATTAGAGGTTTCGCGAATCGCCGCCTGCATGGCCACGGCGTAAAGCTTGCGATCCTGCTGGGCTCGCGGGCCGCGGACGGCTGGGCCCTTGCGACGATTGAGCATTCGGAACTGGATGCCGGCAGCATCGGCCATGCGCCCCATCAGACCGTCGAGGGCATCGACCTCGCGGACCAGATGGCCCTTGCCGAGTCCGCCGATCGCTGGATTGCAGGACATCGCGCCCACGGTGCTAAACCGATGGGTGACCAGCGCGGTTCGCGCGCCGGTTCGCGCGGACGCGGACGCGGCCTCGCAGCCGGCGTGGCCACCCCCGATCACAATCACGTCGAATGCTGATGCCATAAGTTCTCGGCTTCTCGCCAATACCCGATGCGACTTCTATCTCAGGCTAGCAGAATCCGAAAGTTCGTCCTTCGAACACAAGGGCAGGTGTTTCACGTGAAACACCTGCATCATCAAACCTCCCGGGCACATTTGCCTTACACCGAAAAAATGAACAATGTTGCACTATTTTCCGACACAGAATTCTAAAAAAAGTGAATCTAGAATATCATCTATGTCGACACGGCCGAGCAGCCGCCCGATAAAATGAACAGCAATTCGCAACTCCTCGGCGACAAGTTCGTCGCCCCGACCAGCCAGCGCCTCAGCCTTTACAAGCGATGCTGCAGCATCCCGCAGTATGTTGCGATGCCGCAATCGCGTGATTGCGCCCGTCTCACCCCGTCCAAGCCAGACGCCCGCGAAAGTCGAGAGCGCCGCCACCAATTCATCGACGCCATCACCCCGCGCCGCCGAAATCCGAAATTGCCGCGTCGGCGCGCATTGCTCCATTTTCGTTTCGACCTGCCCCAGGTTCGCCCCATCATGCTCCGGGCTTGAAAGGTCTATCTTGTTTCGTATCAGCCAGAGTGAAACGTCTCCGTTGACAATTGATTCATCCGGCTCGGCGCTGTGATCGGCCGAAAGCCACAGCACCAGATCGGCCGACGCTGCCCGATCGCGGGCTCGCCGTACGCCTTCCTGCTCGATGGGATTGTCAGTCTCGCGAATGCCGGCCGTGTCGATAAGCGTCACTGGATAGCCATCGAGATCGAGATAAACTTCGATGATGTCACGCGTCGTTCCCGCGTGCGGCGACACGATCGCCGCTTCGCGACGGGCAAGACGATTGAGCAGCGTCGACTTACCGGCATTTGGAGGGCCAACGATCGCGACAGTCAGACCGTCACGCAGGCGTTCACTCTGTGCCGATGTCGCAAGGGTTTGTTCGATCTCGCGACGGAGTTGCGCGATCTTCTCCAGCGCCGGTTTCAGCAGGTCTTCCGGTACATCGCCCTCATCGACGAAATCGATTCCGGCTTCGATCAGGGCCGAGGCATCGATCAGCTCCTTGCGCCAACCTCGCGCGCGATCGCCGAGCAGACCCTGCAACTGACGCAAGGCCTGACGGCGCTGCCGGTCGGTGTCGGCATGAATCAGATCATCGAGACCTTCGGCTTCAGTGAGATCAATCTTGCCATTCTCGAAGGCGCGCCGGGTAAACTCTCCCGGTTCCGCAGTTCTCGTATTGTCGATCGACGACAACGCCGCAAATAAGGCGTTCAGCACAGCTCGGCCACCGTGAATGTGAAACTCCGCAACGTCTTCACCGGTTGCGCTCGCAGGCGAGGGGAACCACAAGATAATAGCATCATCAATGGCTTCCCCGGCCCGGTCGCGCAGCAATACGCGCTTCGCCGTACGTGCAACGGGAATTGCGCCTGCGAGGTCTCGAAGTGCGGTGCCAGCTTCAGGGCCGGACACACGCACAACAGCGATCGCCGACGGCGGCCGACCCGACGACAGCGCAAAGATCGTTTGTTCTCGCGGATGCATGACTTATGTCTTGGACTACTTCGATGATCTGAACTTCAAAGCTATCGCAACGAACCCCGCCGTACGTTTTCCGTTATCGCAGATTCGCAGAAGGACACTCCGATATGAATCACGTCGCTACGGGGTCAGACCGCCCTGCGAACCGTCTGGCCAAGGAAACCAGTCCCTACCTGCTGCAGCACAAGCACAATCCCGTCGACTGGTGGCCATGGGGACCCGAGGCGCTCACTGAGGCGCAGCGGACCAACCGTCCGATCCTACTGTCTATCGGTTACGCAGCCTGTCACTGGTGCCATGTCATGGCGCACGAAAGCTTCGAAGACGACGAAGTCGCCGCAGTGATGAACGAACTGTTCGTCTGCATCAAGGTCGATCGCGAGGAGCGCCCTGATATCGATCAGATCTACATGAGCGCGCTGCACCATCTCGGAGAGCAGGGCGGCTGGCCGCTGACGATGTTCCTGTCGCCCGATGGATCGCCGTTTTGGGGCGGCACCTATTTTCCGAAGCTACCGGACTTCGGCCGCCCGGCATTCACCGACGTTCTGCAATCAGTGGCGCAGGTCTTTCGCGATCAGCCTGATAAAATCGCGCGCAACCGCGACGCGCTGATCGCACGGCTTTCCGAACGCGCCAAGTCGAAAAACCCGGCCAATCTCGGCGTTGCCGAACTCAATAACGCGGCCGTCGCCATCACGCGTTCAACCGACCCGGTGAACGGCGGCCTGCAGGGCGCACCAAAATTCCCGCAGTGTTCGGTGCTGGAATTTCTCTGGCGCGCCGGTGCGCGCACCCACGACGCCCGCTTCTTCTCGGCCACAACGCTGACCCTGACCCAAATGAGCCAAGGCGGTATCTACGATCACCTTGGCGGCGGCTATGCACGCTATTCGGTCGACAACAGATGGCTGGTGCCGCACTTCGAGAAGATGCTTTACGACAACGCACAGATCCTTGATCTGCTCGCGCTCGACTATGCACGTAGCAATAATCCGTTGTATCGCGACCGCGCGATCGAGACGATCGATTGGCTGCGCCGGGAAATGCTGACGGCCGAGGGCGGCTTTGCTTCGTCGCTGGATGCCGACTCCGAAGGCGAGGAGGGCAAGTTCTACGTTTGGTCTCTGAAAGAGGTCAATGAGGTGCTCGGCCATGCCGACGCCGCCGATTTTGCCGCACGCTATGACATCACCGCAAACGGCAATTTCGAAGGTCACAATATTCCCAACCGCCTCAGAAGCATCGATGTGGCCAGCGACGACATCGCTCACATGCGGGCGCTGCGCGAAAAGCTACTGGCGCACCGGGAAAGCCGGGTTCGTCCTGGACTCGATGATAAAGTTCTCGCCGACTGGAACGGCTTGATGATCGCCGCTCTCGTTCACGCCGCTTGCACCTTCGACAAGCCTGACTGGTTGCAAATCGCGCGAACGGGATTCGAGTTTATTCGAACCAACATGACCCGCGACGAACGGCTCGGTCATTCCTGGCGCGAAGGCAGACTTTTAATTCCGGCGCTCGCGTCCGACTATGCCGCGATGGGACGCGCCGCGCTCGCTCTGTTCGAAGCGACCGGCGACAACGCATATCTTGCGCAGGCGTTACGCTGGCAATCCACGCTGGACACGCACTACGCCGATGTCGACCATGGCGGCTATTATCTGACGGCCGACGACGCCGAAGGGCTGATCGTGCGGCCGCATTCGACTGCCGATGACGCCATCCCCAACCACGACGGACTGATCGCGCAAAACCTGGTACGGCTCGCCGCGCTGACCGGCGCCACAAAATGGCGCGACTGCATCGACAACCTCTTCGCTGCCTTGCAGCCGAGCGCGACCGAGAACGGCTTTGGCCAGCTGTCGCTCATGAATGCGCTTGATCTTCGCCTCAGCGGCGCGGAGATCGTCGTGGTCGGCGAGGGCGCACAAGCCGACGCGTTGCTCAGCGCCGCACGAAAACTGCCGCACGCGACAAGCATCGTACTGCACGCGCCGCATGCCGATGCGCTGCCGCAGGATCATTCAGCGCGAGCAAAGATTACGGCGGTGACGCAAAGCGCCGCTTTCATCTGCCGCGGTCAGTCCTGCTCGCTGCCGTTGATCCATCCCGAGGCCCTTAGCCGGACTTTATAACGTTTTCGAGCGAAGTGGTGACCGGCTCGCGTGAAGAAAACGCGTCAAAACGATAATCTAGAGGTTCGCTTCTGATTCAATCAGAAACGATAATGCTCTAGGAAACTCGAAAGCAGGATGAGAATCCAAACACTCTCGCTTGCGCGAGAGCCGCGCACCCAAGCTCGAATGATCAAGTATTCATCGACTCAAAGAACTCACCGTTGTTCTTGGTGTTGCGCAGCTTGTCGAGCAGGAACTCGATCGCATCCATGGTACCCATCGGGTTGAGGATGCGCCGCAGCACATACATCTTCTTGAGCAGTTGCGGATCGGTGATCAGCTCTTCCTTGCGCGTCCCGGAGCGGGCGATGTCGATCGCCGGGAAGGTTCGCTTGTCGGCGACCTTGCGGTCGAGGATTAACTCCGAATTGCCGGTACCCTTGAACTCTTCGAAGATCACTTCGTCCATACGGCTTCCGGTATCGACCAGCGCGGTGGCGATGATGGTCAGTGAGCCGCCTTCCTCGATGTTGCGCGCCGCGCCGAAGAACCGCTTTGGCCGCTGCAAGGCGTTAGCATCGACGCCGCCTGTCAACACCTTGCCGGAGGAGGGCACCACGGTGTTGTAGGCGCGGCCCAGACGCGTGATCGAATCGAGCAGGATAACGACGTCGCGACCGTGTTCGACCAGACGCTTGGCCTTTTCGATCACCATCTCGGCAACCTGGACATGGCGCACCGCCGGTTCGTCGAAAGTGGAAGACACGACTTCGCCTTTCACCGAGCGTTGCATGTCGGTGACTTCCTCGGGACGTTCATCGATCAGAAGAACGATCAGATAGCATTCGGGATGATTGGCGGTGATGGAGTGCGCGATGTTCTGCATCAGCACGGTCTTGCCGGTGCGCGGCGGCGCCACGATCAAGGCGCGCTGACCCTTACCAATCGGAGCGACGATATCGATGACCCGCGCCGACAAATCCTTACGAGTGGGATCTTCCAGCTCGAGCCGGAACCGCTGATCGGGAAACAAAGGCGTCAGGTTGTCAAAGTTGACCTTGTGCTTGGACTTCTCAGGATCCTCGAAATTGAGCGTGTTGACTTTCAACAACGCAAAGTAGCGCTCGCCCTCCTTGGGGCTGCGAATGTGTCCTTCAATGGTATCTCCGGTTCGCAGGCCGAAGCGGCGAATCTGCGATGGCGAAACATAGATATCGTCCGGACCAGGCAGATAGTTAGCGTCCGGCGAGCGCAGGAAGCCGAAGCCGTCCGAGAGCACCTCAACGACACCCTCGCCGATGATATCGGTTTCCTGGATGGCAAGCTGCTTCAGAATCGCGAACATCAGCTCCTGCTTACGCATGGTGCTGGCATTTTCGACCCCAAGCTCTTCCGCAAACGAGACGAGTTCAGCTGGAGTCTTGGCTTTGAGGTCTTGAAGTTTCATTTCCCGCATTGGGAGAAGTCCTGTGGAATGCTTGAGGAGGATTGCCAGGCGGTTTCGTGAAGATGCGGACGACGACCGAAAGAAAAGTCCGCAGTCCTGCCCGTACCGGGAAAAACCTCGAGCGAGGAAGGACACCGAAAGGCTTCAAACCTGACGTGGCGACCGGTTCGATTTAGAAACCGGGACGCGACCACATCCGCCTGCGTAGGGTGGGATGCGCACAATATAGAAAATTGATTGCCTTCGCGCAAGGAGGTGCTGACAGACTCTTGCCGGCCGTTTTCGGGCCTAAGATGGCTTGACGATGACCAGAATAACGATGCCTATCATGAGGGCTGTTACAACCTCATTGATAATACGATAGAATCTCTGACTCATCACATTGCGGTCGGCCGCGAAATCGCGTACGCGGCGGGCGAAATAGCCATGAACGGCGGACATCAGGATGACGAGCGCCAATTTACCCTGAAACCAGCCGACCGAATACCACTGACGCTCCCACATCATATAAAGACCGAGTCCCCAAGCCACCATCATTGCCGGATTGATGATGGCTTTGAAGAGCCTGCGCTCCATGATCTTGAACGTCTCGGATTGCTTCGAGCCGATCTCCGCATCGCAATGATAGATAAACAGTCGCGGCAGATAAAGCATTCCCGCCATCCAGGAAATGATCGCAATGACATGAAAGGCTTTAATCCACTCGTACATCGATCGTCTCGTTCAGGTCTCGGTCTTACGATCCGCCGCGCGTCCAGTACCTGCCAGAATCGGAGTGATATCCGCAAGCGACTCTTTCTAAAGAAAGTCTTAAGATTCTTCAGTTTGAGTTTAAGTGACGGTGAATTGGGCGAACGCAATGTCGTCCCCGTCTTTTCCGTAACTTGCCCACATAGGCACGAGATTCCAAGGTATTCACGATCAATCAAAAGATCATCGTGGAGCCAGATACTTACCCCGCATTCGCACGTGATTATCAAGAGACAAGTCCACACAGCCCTACTATCTTCCGAGACGGCGGTCAGAGTTTTGCCTTCAGGAGACCTGTGAAGAAAAATCAAGGTTATCCCGTAGCTGTCGCAGAACAAGCGAAATTGTGGCTAGGTCTCCACAACGATACACAGGGTATGCAGGTCCATGGCACCCGTGACCGGCCGCAATTTTCATCTTCATCTTGTCTCCGATTCGACTGGCGAGACGCTGATCACCGTTTCACGCGCGGTGGCCGCCCAATATGCCGATGTCACGCCGATTGAACACGTCTACCCTATGGTTCGCAGCCAGAAGCAGCTCGATCGCGTTCTTGCGGAAATCGAGGAAGCGCCGGGAATCGTTCTGTTCACACTGCTGGAAAAGGATCTGGTGGCGCGCCTCGAGGCCAAGTGCCAGGCGATTAACAGCCCAAGCCTTTCGATTATCGGCCAAGTCATGCAGCTGTTTCAGGCCTACCTTGGCGCTGATACCACCGGCCGCGTTGGTGCCCAACACACGCTGAACGCGGACTATTTCAAGCGTATCGACGCTTTGAACTACACGATGATGCATGACGATGGACAGCACGTCGAAGGTCTGGAGGAGGCGGACGTTGTTTTGGTCGGTGTGTCGCGCACTTCGAAGACGCCAACGTCGGTCTACCTTGCCAACCGCGGCATCCGCGCTGCGAACGTTCCGCTAGTGCCGGGCATCGCGATTCCGCGTCAACTCGAATCGTTGAAGAACCCCTTGGTTGTCAGTCTTCATGCAACACCCGAGCGCCTGATTCAGGTCCGGCAGAACCGGTTGTTGAGCATCGGGGCAGGACCAGGCAATGAGGCCTATATAGATCGCCAATCTGTTACGGACGAAGTGATCCACGCCCGCCGCCTGAGTGTGAAGTACGACTGGGCTCAACTGGATGTTACACGCCGGTCGATCGAGGAGACAGCCGCGGCGATCATGAAGCTGGTTGCGGACAGGCGCCGGCAGCGTGGTCCGGGGTAGGCCGGAAATGGCGATATGGCGCGAATCAAAACCCCTGATACTGGCGTCGCAAAGCCGGGTGCGACAACTATTGCTCGCCAATGCAGGTCTGTTATTCGAGACAGTCCCGGCTGCGATCGACGAGCGAACCGTCCAGCAAAGTTCCGGCCTCACGACCGCCAGTGAGATCGCGGCCCGTTTGGCCTATGAAAAAGCTCGTGAGGTTTCGCTGCGCTCACCCGGACGCTACGTCATCGGCGCGGATCAAACGCTCGAATGCGATGGCTGTCTGTTCAATAAGCCAGTGAGCCGCGAGCGCGCGGTCGCACATCTGCATGCGCTTTCTGGGCGGACTCATCTTTTGCACGCCGGCGTCTCGGTCGTGCGCGATGGTAAGCCGCTGTTTGAATATGTCTCAGTCGCGCGGATGACGATGCGGGAACTGAGCGAGGACACGATCAGAGTGTATCTGGACGCGGCTGGCGATGCGGCTTCCTCCAGTGTCGGCGCCTATCAGCTCGAAAGCCTCGGCATCCATCTATTTAGCCTGATCGAAGGAGATCATTTCACCATTCTAGGCTTGCCGCTGTTGCCGCTGCTTGCTTTTCTGCGCTCTCAAGAGTTGCTATCGCTGTAACAGCGGATGTTCGCATATGCTGGTGCTAGGGCTGACCGGCTCGATCGGAATGGGGAAATCGACCACCGCCCGACTTTTTTCGGAAGCGGGGATTCCAGTTTACGATGCGGACGCGGCCGTTCACACAATCTATGAAGGAGAGGCGGCTCCGGTGATTGAGGCCACGTTTCCCGGAACGACCGTCGACGGCAAAGTCGACCGTGAGAAATTGTCAGCAAAGGTCGTGCACGATACCGCAGCCATGAAGCGGCTTGAGGAGATCGTGCACCCCATGTTGCATGTCTACCGTCGCGCGTTTCTCGAGCAGGCTGAGCGGTCAGGTGCAGCGGTAGCGGTGGTTGATGTGCCGTTGCTGTTTGAAACCGGCGGCGAGCAAGATGTCGACGCGGTCGTTGTCGTCACGACAACGCCTGACGTTCAGCGTAAGCGCATCATGGCCCGCAACAACATGACGAGCGAAAAGCTGGAGGCGATTCTTGCCCGGCAGTTGCCGGATGCCGAAAAGCGCACGCGGGCGGATTTCGTAGTGGATACCTCGCACGGTCTTGATCACGTGCGCGCGCAAATCCGGGAAATCTTGGCAGCAGCTGCTAAGATGCCGCGGCGGCGGCTTTGATTCTCCTGAGCCGTTCCGCTTCTGAGGGAATCAGAAGCGAGCACTATGATTTTGATTTGACGCGTTTTCTTCATGCGAACTGGCATCCACTTCGCTGGAAAACGCTCTAATATCACGAAAGCGCATGCGCGAAATCGTTCTCGATACCGAAACCACCGGCCTGGATCCGCTGCGAGGCGATCGTCTGGTTGAACTCGGTTGCGTTGAGATATTCAACCGCATGCCGACGGGGCAAACGTTCCACCGCTACATCAATCCGGAACGCGATATGCCGCAAGAGGCGTTCGCGGTACATGGCCTGTCGAGCGAATTCCTTGCCGACAAACCGCTGTTTGCGCACGTCGTCGATGAGTTTCTGGAATTTATCGGTGATGCGCCTCTGATCATTCACAACGCATCGTTCGATATCAGTTTCATCAATGCCGAGCTCGATCGACTTAAAAGGCAGGCGATCGGCCGCGAGCGGTTGGTAGATACGCTATTGATGGCGCGTCGAAAACATCCGGGCGTCTCAAACCGGCTGGACGACCTGTGCTCGCGCTATGCCATCGACAATAGCCGCCGCACCAAACACGGAGCATTGCTCGACGCCGAGCTGCTTGCGGAGGTCTATATTGATCTCATCGGCGCGCGCCAGTCGCAATTGATCCTGGCTGAAACCACGTCCCGCCAATCCGGCGGAACTTTGGAACTGCCGAGACGTCAGCGAACGATGCCGCTGTCCTCGCGCGTGACCGAGGCCGACCGCATTGCGCATCGGGATTTCGTTGCTACCCTCGGCGAGAAGGCGATCTGGACGGAATTCCTCGCGCAGGAATCCGAAAAGCTGAAGCTGGTCCTGGAACGGGCTGGCGTCTGATACCGGTATGAATGACCCCACAGCGTTTTCGAGCGAAGTGTGTACCGGCCTCGCGTGAGGAAACGCGTCATAACAACAAATCTAGAGCTTTGCCTCTGATTCAATCAGAAGCAAAGCTGCTCTAAGAGAGGACAGCCTCGCTTGCGGGGATTAGCTTGGCTTTTGTTGCGCCGCAGCGGCAGCGGCCTGACGCTCCATGTTTTGTCGATACAGGCTTACAAAATCAATGGGGTCGAGCATCAGTGGCGGAAATCCGCCGCCACGAACGGTTGTGGCGACAATTTCGCGAGCGAATGGGAACAGCAGCCGTGGGCATTCGATCATGACCAGGGGGTGAAGATTTTCCTGGGGGACGTTGACGATCCGGAACACGCCCGCATAGGCGAGCTCGAAACTGAACATCAGCTTGCCGGTATGTTCAGCCTTGCCTTCGACTTTAAGCACCACCTCATAGTCGTTTTCCGCCACGTTGCTGGCGCCCACATTGATCTGAACGCTGATCGACGGAGGCTGTTGCTGAGGCGCGAGGGAGGCGGGCGCGTTGGGATTCTCGAAAGAGAAATCTTTGGTGTACTGGGCCAGCACGTTCAATTGGGGTGAAGGGGCTGCCTCGGGAGGCGTGCCGTTGCCGTTGGTCATGGATCTCTCTCTCCTAAAACTTCAAGCCGACTTGTCAGACGATGCGCCTGCTTGAAGAGCGAAGTGCCGCGTCGGGGCGAGTGGCTAACATAAGCCTGCCGCTGTCCACAAGGACGGCGGACGCGCCAGTGAACCGGGGGCGTCCCTCGGCCGCACCGCAGACCTTTCGCCCGTGCCCTCAAACTGTTGAGGGAATGCGCTTTCTGCCTGCAATCTGACTTTCCCCTTTGATCGGAAACGCGCTATGTTTGGTCAACTTGGCAAAGGAGGCACCCTCCCTGGTCCGCTCGTTATGCTAAAATCCGCCCTTGGCCGGACTATGTTTCGTACTTAAATAAATCCGGCCGTCCGATGCGAACCTGGCCCACGGCCGGACGTTTGTTCGCAGGTCGTGATCCTAGCCGATCAGAAAGTGAAGACGACGTGGATATTTACACCATCATTTTCCTGGCGCTGGCGGTCTTTATTTTCCTGCGTCTGCGCAGTGTTCTCGGGCAGCGGACAGGAAGTGAGCGTCCGCCTTACGATGCTACGCGGGAAGTCCTGCGTGGTACCCAGGACAACAACGTCGTTCCGGTGCCGGGAACCGTGATCAATCAGTCATCCGCGACGACCACCGCCGATGTGGGGCCAAATTCCGATCGCTGGAAGAATTTGGCTGAACCGGGCACCACACTCGCTTTAGGGCTCGATGCTATTGCGGCCCAGGATTCCTCCTTCGATCCCGGGCATTTCCTGAGCGGCGCACGCAGTGCCTATGAGATGATCGTACTGGCATTCGCCAACGGGGATCGCCGGACTTTGAAGGACCTGCTATCGTCGGATGTCTATGAAAGCTTTGATGCGGCTATCAAGGATAGAGAGAGACTCGAGCAGAAGACCGAAACGCGATTTGTATCAATCGATAAAGCCGAGTTGATCGGTGCGGAACTGCGAGACGGCGCCGAGCAACTGACGGTCCGCTTCATTTCGCAGATGATTTCTGTCACCCGCGACAGGACCGGAGTGATCGTCGACGGAAACCCTGAGAGAATTTCCGATATTACCGATGTTTGGACGTTTGCCCGCGATATCTCGTCGCGCGATCCGAACTGGAAACTGGTTGGCACCGGAAGCGCCAGCTGATCTTTATCGGATTAGAAGGTGCGCGGTTGGATTGTGCATCGCCGCTGCGATTGTGCCTGTCGCCGTCCAGGCTCACGATAGCCGCCATCGTTCGGTCGGGCCGCTCGAGATCGTTGGTGGTCAATACGCGCCGGTTTCCTGGGCTGGCATCGCTGGCTGGAACAACGACAATCATCTTGACGCGTTCAAGGCTTTTCGCGCCAGCTGCCGCGCAGTCACTGTGCGGCGTATAACGGCCGTCAGTCAGAAGGCGCTCGGCGCAACCTTGCGGGAGCCGTGCCGAGCGGCGAAGACGGCCAACGTCTCAGACGACGCCAAAGCGAAAGCCTTCTTCGAAAACCATTTCCGGGCCGTGCGCATTTCACGTCTCGGCGAAACGGACGGCTTCGTTACCGGCTATTACGAGCCAATCATCGACGGGTCGCGCGCCAGAACGGATGTCTACACCGTCCCCGTTTACCGGCGCCCTTCGAACCTTTTTGTCCGGGGATTCACGCAAAGCGCGCCGAGCCTGCCCAACAGCGGGCCGGTGTATCGCAAGATTGGCCGCCGAAAGCTGGTCCCCTACTACGATCGCGCCGAAATCGAGGATGGCGCGATCGAAGGCCGCGGTCTCGAAATCTGTTGGCTCAAGAGCCAGACCGATCTGCTCTTCACGCAAATCCAGGGCTCAGCGCGCGTTCGGCTCGAGGATGGCTCGACCATACGCATCAACTATGATTCCTATAACGGATATCCATATACCGCGGTCGGTCGTATCCTGATCGAACGCAACATCATCCCGAAGGATCAGATGTCGATGCAACGCATCAGGCAGTGGATGACTGACAATCCCGATGGCGCCAAGGAATTGCGCCGGCAGAACCGCTCCTATGTGTTCTTTCATGAGGTGAAGCTCTCGGACAACGACGAGGCGATCGGAGCACAGGGTCTGCCTTTGACGCCGGGCAGGTCGATTGCGGTCGACAAATCGCTGCATGTCTATGGCACGCCTTTCTTTATCGAAGGCGAGTTGCCGATCGAATCCGAACAGGCGAAAACGCCGTTTCATCGACTGATGATCGCGCAGGATACCGGCTCGGCGATTCTTGGTCCGGCTCGCGCGGACCTTTACTTCGGCGCCGGTTCGGAAGCGGGGCGGGTGTCGGGCCGTCTGCGACACCATATGCACTTCGTCATGCTCGTCCCGAACAGCCTTGATCCGGTAGCTCGCGCCAGAACCATGCCGCTTCCCCAAACACGACCCTCGGCAAGAATCGCAAAGCTTTTTCCGCCCAACGATCAGAAGCCGGCCAACACCCCGCGCACCTCCGCGCCCTCTTCTTTTCCCGCGGGTGAACAAGCCGGGGCTGCTCCTGTGCCAGCGGCGAAAGCCGCGCCATCGAACGCCACCCCGCTGCCCTCGGCGCGGCCTGAGGTCAGATCCGTGCACAACCGGCGGCATCGCACCCATTACCGCCGCCGCTGGCATCGCTGGGCGCGATGAAACGCCGCTTGTCGCCCGACGCATCCGCGCGGCCGAGCCGCCAGCGCGTACTTACGGAGGAAGAGCGCCATTTGTGGGAAAGCGTTGCAGGGCAAGCCAAGCCATTGCGCAAACGGCCCCGGCCAGATCCATCGCAACCCCGGCTTGAAGTGAAATCCGCCAGGATTGCGTGGTCCGAATCAAACTCAATCAAAAAAACGGCCAGATTCAATAGCCCGCAGCCAGTGCCGCTCACCCGCCGCGAGCGATCGCAATTGTCCCGAGGACGGAAAGACATCGATGCTCGGATCGACCTGCATGGCATGACGCAAACGCGGGCATATCGAGCCCTTCTGCAATTTTTGCAAAATGCGTCGGGCGATGGCCTTACCTTCGTGCTTGTCATTACCGGTAAGGGCCGCGCGAGGGGGCTGGACTCCGAGCGGGGCGTACTGCGCCGGCAGGTCCCGCAATGGCTTGCTCTCCCCGAGTTTCGCTCGCTGGTCGTGGGTTTCGACGAGGCGCATTCCGGCCATGGCGGCGAGGGAGCGCTTTACGTGCGGTTGCGACGCCGAGTCAGAGCATAATCCCGAAAACGAACCGGTTTTCGGGATTGGATCATCCGCGACCAAAAGGCGCGATCAAAAGCCAGCGCTCGAGTCTGATGTCGGAATCAGTCTCCATAGCGTTTTCGAGCGAAGCATGTCCTCGGGCTTGACCCGAGGATGGAATTCGATTCGTGTGAAGAAAACGCGTTAAAACAAAAGATAGAATCTTTCACCGTTTCCGTGACGCGGTGACAGACTCTAGAGGATGAACCTGCTCAAATCGGCATTCTTGGCCAGATCCCCGATATGCTTCTGGACATATCCGGAGTCGATGCGGACCGTCTCGCCCTTGCGGTCAGGGGCCGTGAACGAGATGTCATCGAGCACCCGCTCCATGACGGTCTGCAACCGTCTTGCACCGATGTTCTCCACGGTTGAATTCACCGCAACCGCGATATCCGCGAGCGCGTCGACGGCATCATCGGTGATGTCGAGCGTGACCTCCTCGGTCTGCATCAACGCGACGTATTGTTTGATGAGCGAGGCCTCTGGCTCGGTCAGGATGCGCCGCAAGTCATTGCGTGTCAGAGCCTCCAGTTCGACGCGGATCGGCAGCCGGCCCTGCAATTCGGGGAGCAAATCGGAAGGCTTGGCAATATGAAACGCGCCTGACGCGATGAACAAGATATGGTCGGTCTTCACCGTGCCATGCTTGGTCGAGACCGTCGTTCCTTCGATTAGCGGCAGCAGGTCGCGCTGCACGCCTTCGCGCGAGACGTCGCCGCCGCTGCGCCCGTCACGCACGCAGATCTTGTCGATCTCGTCGAGAAACACGATGCCGTTATTTTCGGCCGCAGCAATCGCTTCCAGCGTGAGCTGATCGCTATCGAGCAGCTTGTCAGATTCTTCATTGATCAGGATTTCATGGGAATCCGAGACGGTCAGCCGGCGGGTCTTGGTTCGTCCGCCCATCTTGCCGAAAATATCACCGATCGAGATCGCACCGACCTGTGCTCCCGGCATGCCAGGAATCTCGAACATCGGCGCTCCACCGGATGATTGCGTCTCGATCTCGATTTCCTTGTCGTTCAGTTCACCTGCCCGCAATTTTTTGCGAAAGGAATCACGCGTGGCGGCGCTCGAATTGGCGCCGACCAAGGCATCCAGAACGCGCTCCTCGGCGGCAAGCTGTGCGCGTGCCTGAACGTCCTTACGCTTGCGCTCGCGGGTCTGGCCGATCGCGACCTCCACAAGATCACGGACGATCTGTTCGACGTCGCGTCCGACATATCCTACCTCGGTGAACTTCGTGGCCTCCACCTTGAGGAAGGGTGCGTTTGCAAGCTTTGCCAGCCGTCGCGCGATCTCCGTCTTGCCGACGCCGGTCGGGCCGATCATCAAAATGTTCTTCGGCAACACCTCCTCGCGCAGTGGTCCGGTCAATTGCTGGCGCCGCCAGCGATTGCGCAACGCGATGGAGACGGCTCGTTTGGCGTCGGTCTGGCCAACGATGAAACGGTCGAGTTCGGAGACGATTTCGCGAGGAGAGAAGTCTGTCATGACCACCACTAGGTAGGTTACGATTCGATCCGCGGCAAGCGGTTCATAATGATGGAGCGCCGGCCGGCGACACTCTTGCGTCGCGGATCATCAGAAGCGCGGGGCCGTCGGGCGTTGCCGCGAGACGGTCGCGATAAAAGCCCGCTTTCTCATATGTTCGAATCGCGCGGGCATTGTCCGGATCGGGATCGATCACGATACGCGGCACGCCCTCCATGAGCAGCCTGTCGGCAAAGGCGCGGATGAATGCGGAGCCATGGCCGCGTCCGATCATGTCAGCTTCGCCGATGAACTGATCGAGCCCGCGCGTTCCGTCAGGCTGCTCGCCGAGGCCGGTATGCCAGTCGCTGAGCCGGTAGCACTGCAGATAGGCGAAGTCGCGCGCGCCGTCGGTGACGATGAACTGCGCCAGGTCCGGATGATCGAGGTCGCCGCTGACGAACTCGAACTGTTCAGTCGGGTCATGCCACCATTCCGCGACATGCGGCACCTTGAGCCAGCGCCGGATTGTCGGCAAATCGGCGGCGGTCATCGGGCGAAAGCCGTAAGCCATCGCTCAATCCGTGGCCAGTGTTTCGATCGTGACATTGCGGTTGGTATAAACGCAGATATCGGCTGCGATATCGAGAGAACGGCGGACAATGGCCTCGGCATCGTTGTCGGAGTCGATCAGGGCCCTTGCGGCTGCAAGCGCGTAATTCCCGCCCGAGCCGATCGCCATTACGCCGGATTCGGGCTCCAGAACGTCTCCGGTCCCGGTCAGCACCAGCGAGACGTCTTTGTCCGCAACAAGCATCATGGCTTCCAGCCGCCGCAGATAGCGATCGGTTCGCCAGTCCTTGGCGAGTTCGACGGCGGCGCGGGTGAGTTGGCCAGGATACTGTTCGAGCTTGCTTTCCAGCCGCTCGAACAGGGTGAAGGCATCGGCGGTGGCGCCGGCGAAGCCGCCGATGACGTCGCCTTTTCCGAGCTTCCTGACCTTCTTCGCGTTGGATTTGATGACGGTCTGTCCGATCGAGACCTGACCGTCTCCGCCAATGACCACTTTGCCGCCCTTGCGGACGGTCAGGATCGTGGTGCCGTGCCACACCTCCGGCTGTGATGCTTGCATATGAACCCCTTGATGACCCGCCAGATTTAGGCATTGCCGCGCCGCGTTGCAATCGGCGTTGGATTCCGTTCCAGTGGTCCGATTCCAACATTCGCATCTCGGTGCCCGCGGCAAATGGGTGGCGAATGTCAAATCCCTCCACTAGTCACCATGCTCGAAGAACACCAGCAAAATGCATCATCCCGCAGTAGCGAAGGGGACCTGAGCCTGTTAAAAGAGCCGCGTTCTATCAGAGCGCGGTCAGCAGGAGTGGATATCGATTTTGTGTCCGACGCGCTCAGATCGTTAGATGGCGCGTGATCTTGTTGCCCAACCGCTTACACTCTGGCGGAGGCGGATCATGCGCGAGGCAGAGAGCTTTTCATGCGCACGGCGAGCATCAAGCGCAAGACCAAGGAAACGGACATCGAGGTCGCGGTCAACCTCGATGGCTCCGGTGTGTCGAAGGTTGCAACCGGCATCGGCTTTTTTGACCACATGCTGGATCTGCTCGCCCGCCATTCGCGGATCGACATCACGGTCAAAGCCGTCGGCGATCTCCACGTCGATTACCACCACACGACGGAGGATGTCGGCATCGCGCTGGGCCAGGCTGTGAAGCAGGCGCTCGGCTCGATGGTTGGCATCAGCCGGTATGCCAGCGTCTATATGCCAATGGACGAAACGTTGTCCCGGATCGTGATCGATATCTCCGGCCGGCCGGTGCTCGTGTTCAAGGTCGATTTCCCCCGCGACAAGATCGGTGAGTTCGACACCGAACTGGTGCGCGAATGGTTCAATGCCTTTGCCGTCAATGCGGGAGTGACTTTGCACGTGGAGACGCTATATGGCGAGAACAGCCATCATATCGCCGAATCCTGCTTCAAGGGTCTGGCGCGAGCGCTTCGTGCAGCGGTAGCGATCGATCCGCGCGCTGCGGACGAAGTGCCATCAACAAAGGGTCAGCTCGGCGGCTGACCGTTTCGTTGTCAGCGGAGAGTGCAATGTCGGTTTATACAGTCCATGCGCCACCGGTCGACGGGCCAGACGTGCGCGGCACCACGGACAATTTCGTGTTCGTTCGCGATGGCTTTTCGTTTGGGGCTTTTGTGTTCGGTCCATTGTGGCTGCTTTACCAACGACTTTGGTTGGCGCTCGGTGGGTATTTGATTCTGTCGATCGCGGTGGAAGCCGCGATGACGCTGCTGCGCGTCAGCGGGGGGACACGCATAGCGGCGATGGCCGTGATCGCCGTGCTGATGGGATTGGAAGCGGCGAGTTTGCGGCGCTGGACGCTGTCGCGGCAAAAGTGGCGCCCGCTCGACGTCGTTGTCGCAGACGACGAGGAAGCTGCTGAGCGGCGCTTTTTCGATCGCTGGCGAGCGATGCGGGACGCGGACTTCGATCCCTTGGCGATCGATCGCGGCGCGCCGCCGCCGACCCGAGGTGCTTCGGACCATGCCCTTCCGCCGTCGACGCTGCGCGGCGACATCGTCGGCCTGTTTCCTCAGCCCGGGTTCAGGCGGTGACAGCCGCGATTATCGACTATGGCTCCGGCAATCTTCATTCGGCCGCCAAGGCATTTGAGTGCGCGGCGCGCAACATGGAAGGTTCGGAAAGGATCATCGTGACGCGCGATCCGGATGTGGTGTTCCGGGCCGATCGCGTGGTACTGCCCGGTGTCGGCGCGTTCGCCGATTGCCGCAAGGGCCTTGATGCGCTCGACGGCATGGTGGAGGCCATGACGGAGGCGGTGCGCGATAAAGCGCGTCCGTTTTTGGGCATTTGCGTCGGGATGCAGCTGATGGCGACGCGGGGCAGGGAGCACGTGACAACGGACGGGCTAGGCTGGATCGCGGGTGACGTCGAGAAAATTTCGCCGCGCGACGAGCGACTGAAGATTCCCCACATGGGCTGGAATACGCTCGATCCGGTGCGGGAGCATCCGGTGCTCGAGCGTCTGCCATTGGGACCGAAGGGCCATCACGCCTATTTCGTGCACTCCTATCACCTGAACGCCGCCAATGAGACCGACGTGCTCGCGCGCGCCGACTATGGTGGTCCGGTGACGGCGATCGTCGGCAAGGACACCGCGATCGGCACTCAGTTTCATCCCGAAAAGAGCCAGCGATTCGGGCTGGCTCTAATCGCCAATTTCTTGAGATGGAAACCGTGATCCTCTTCCCCGCCATCGATCTCAAGAACGGTCAGTGCGTTCGCCTCGAGCAGGGCGATATGGCGCGCGCGACCGTTTTCAATCTTGATCCCGCGGAGCAGGCGCGCGCATTCGCCGCACAAGGCTTCGAGTATCTGCATGTGGTCGATCTCGACGGCGCGTTCGCCGGTAAGCCCGTGAATGCGGATGCGGTTGAGCGGGTCTTGAAAACCGTTGCCCTGCCGGTTCAGCTCGGCGGCGGCATTCGGGATCTGAAAACGGTCGAAGCCTGGCTCGGCAAGGGTGTTGCGCGCGTCATCATCGGCACGGCCGCGGTGCGCGATCCTGTTCTGGTCAAGGAAGCCGCCAGGGCGTTTCCGGGGCGCGTTGCGGTCGGTCTCGATGCGCGTGACGGCAAAGTCGCGGTGGAAGGCTGGGCCGAGACATCGGAAGTGTCGGCGCTCGACATCGCGCGACGGTTCGAGGACGCTGGAATCGCGGCGATCATCTTCACGGACATTGCCAGGGATGGCTTGCTGAAGGGTCTGAACCTCGATGCCACGATCGCGCTCGCCGACAGCATTTCAATTCCGGTGATTGCGTCGGGTGGCTTTGCCTCCATCGCGGATGTAGAGGCGCTGCTCGCGCCGCGTGCGAAGAAGCTCGCGGGCGCCATTGCTGGACGGGCGCTCTACGATGGCCGGCTCGATCCGATTGAAGCGCTGAAGCTGATCCACGCCGCGCGTGCGGCGGCTTGAAAGTATCGGGCGACGATGTTCAAGGTCCGTGTCATACCCTGTCTTGACGTAAAGGATGGACGGGTCGTTAAGGGCGTCAACTTCGTGGACCTACGGGATGCGGGCGACCCCGTGGAAGCGGCGGTTGCATACGATGCCGCCGGTGCCGACGAACTCACCTTTCTCGACATCACCGCAACGCACGAAAATCGCGGCATCATGTTGGATGTGGTTCGGCGTACCGCGGAAGCCTGCTTCATGCCGGTGACCGTGGGCGGCGGCGTTCGCACCATCGATGATATCCGCACCTTGCTACGCTCCGGAGCGGACAAGGTCTCGATCAACAGCGCAGCGGTGAGCCGGCGCGAGTTCGTCAAAGAGGCCGCGGAAAAGTTCGGCGACCAGTGCATCGTGGTCGCCATCGATGCCAAACGGGTCTCACGGGCCGGCGGCGCGGACCGTTGGGAAATCTTCACTCATGGCGGACGCAAATCCACCGGCATCGATGCGATCGAATATGCGCAGGAAGTGGTGTCGCTCGGCGCGGGCGAGATCCTGCTGACGTCGATGGATCGCGACGGCACCCGCCAGGGCTTCGATCTGTCGCTGACCCGGCGGGTATCCGACAGCGTTTCCGTGCCCGTGATCGCGTCCGGCGGCGTCGGCAATCTCGATCACCTGGTCGATGGAATTCGCGAAGGCCATGCCACGGCGGTCCTTGCGGCATCGATCTTTCATTTCGGCGAATTTACCATTCGCGAAGCCAAGGAGCATATGGTTCGCGCCGGGCTGGCCATGCGGCTCGATCCCTGACGACTTTGGATCGCATAAGTGCTAGGTATTCAACAATTGTCGTGTGCCAAAGTACGACCGGACGAGTAGACGGATTATGCCGCGTTTCACGATCCATGATCTTGCTGCCATCATTGACGCCCGAGCTGCATCCGGGGGCGATGCGTCCTACACGCGAAAGCTGCTCGACAAGGGTCCCGTACATTGCGCCAGGAAGCTCGGCGAGGAAGTTGTTGAGACGGTCATCGCGGCGGTCGAGAATGATCGGCATCATTTGATCGCCGAAGGTGCTGATCTCCTGTTTCATTTCCTTGTGCTGTTGAAGGCCAGGGATGTGACGCTGGAAGATGTCGAAGCTGTTTTGGCGCAACGCACGACGAGATCTGGACTCGAAGAGAAAGCCGCCCGCAATCGCGACTAGAGTCCGATTCAACTTGAGCATGGTTTTTTCCGAAAGCCGGTTTCCACTTTTCGGGATCATGCTCCAGCCCCGAGGCAAGCTTCATGGATTCGCGGGCAGAACAGCAGCAATATAATCCGTATCGGGTTTTCCCTCGTGCCGAATGGGCGAAACTCCGCCACGATATGCCTATGACGCTGGCCGCGAATGAAATCGCGGCGTTGCGGTCGATGCATGATCGCCTCGATCTCGTGGAGGTCGAGGAAATTTATCTGCCTTTGTCCAGGCTGCTGTCGATCTATGTGGCCTCGATGCAGCGTCTCTTTGTTGCTCAGCGTCAGTTTCTCGGCATCCATGATCGCAAGGTGCCGTATATCATCGGTGTTGCCGGGTCGGTTGCAGTTGGAAAATCGACGACGGCGCGCGTGTTGCAGGCGCTGCTCGCACGATGGTCGCCGCGCCCCAAAGTCGAACTTGTCACGACTGACGGATTTTTGTTTCCGAACGCGGTGCTAGAGCGACGCGGCTTGATGCAGAAAAAAGGTTTCCCGGAGAGTTACGACTTGCCGGTTCTGCTGTCGTTTCTCAGTGACATCAAGGCCGGCCGTGCGCCAGTGCGCGCACCGGTCTACTCGCATCTGACTTACGACATCGTCCCTCATAACTGGATCGAGGTCAGTCAACCCGATATTCTGATCGTCGAAGGAGTCAATGTTCTGCAGACTGGGCCGCTGCCGCGCGACGGCAGGGCCGTTCCGGTCGTCTCCGATTTCTTCGACTTCTCTGTCTATCTCGATGCCGAAGAGCCGGTGCTGCGCGACTGGTACGTGACCCGCTTCCTTGCCCTGCGGGATTCAGCCTTTCAGGATCCACGGTCCTATTTTAATCGGTACGCGCTGCTGTCGGACGATGAAGCGATCGCAACGGCCATTGCAATCTGGGAGCGCACCAACCGGGCTAATCTGGAGGACAACATTCTGCCGACGCGGCCCCGTGCGAACCTGATCCTCAAGAAGGGGGCCGATCATGTCGTCGAGCAGGTCGCGCTAAGGCGGCTTTAGAGATTTCTCGTGCGCAAAGGCAGGTCTCATTGGCAGCGAGACGTGCGCACTGGTGCAGGTTACCTCAGGCCGGGACGTGACGGGCGGCCATCAATCCCGCAAGCGCGTCGGCCAATCTTTCGCGATCGAGCGGCTTGACGAGAAAGCCATCCATGCCTGCCTCGAAGCAGGCATAACGATCGTCAATCAGCGTGTTGGCGGTCAACGCCAAGACGGTCGTGCGGCGGCCGCACCGGGCGGCTTCTCGTTCGCGAATTTTCCTGGTGGCCTCAATGCCGTCGAGGGTCGGCATCTGGACGTCCATCAGGACGAGATCGTAGGGCTTACTTGCGGCTAGGGCGGCGTCCCACGATTCCAGCGCTTCTTCTCCGTTTGCGGTGACGATGACGGTATGCCCGAGGCGGGTCAGAAGTGATCGCGTCAAGAGCGCATTGATCTCATTGTCCTCCGCGACGAGAATTGAAAGGCTTGGTGCGGAAGTCGTGGTCGATGCCTCGGGTCTTTCAAGCCTGTCGCAATCAGGTTGGCTGTTAGTGGTGCGAAGGAAGGTCGAGTCCTCGGTCGGCGCAGACAGTCGCGCTGCGATCGACGCAGCTCGCAAAGGCTTGACAAGATAACCCGTAAACGCCGCGGCGCCGGTGGCCTGAAGGTCCTGTCTTGTGGATGGCGTGACCATGACGATCCGGCGTGCCGCATGTTGGCGGGCAGCCTGACCGAGCCGCCAGATCCCATCTCCGCCCATCGCATGATCGACAAGCACGGCGTGCCACGCTCGCTCCGGAAGCAGCGCGTAAGCAACTGCGAGGTCCGATGTCGTGCAGGTCTCGGCCCCCCATCGCTCCAGGCGCCGGGCGAGCAGCGATGTCTCGATGGTCTGAGGCGCCACGAGCATGACTGGATGTCCCGCCAGATCCGGCGCGACAAAGCGCTTTCGTTCTGGTGCGCTCTCGTGAGCAGGAAGAGGGATTGAAACCTCGAATGTCGAACCGGTACCCGGCTTGCTCTGCAGCGTGATGCGCCCACCCATCCGTTTGGCGATGCGATCGCTGATACTTAACCCCAGTCCCGATCCGCCGTAATTGCGCGCAATCTGATCGTCGGCCTGCTCGAAATCACGGAAAATCCGAGCTTGCGCATCCGGCGCAATGCCAATTCCGGTGTCACGGACCATGAAACGGACGTCGTCCCGCGCGACGCCAGGGGCGACGGTCAGCGCAACGCCACCGGACGCCGTAAATTTGATTGCGTTGCCTGCAAGATTGAGCAGCACCTGGCGCAAGCGCGCGGCGTCTCCGATCACTTCGGTTGGTAGGGCCTCATCGATATAGGCGGCGATTTCAAGCTGCCTGGCCTGCGCACGCGGCGCCAGCAGTTCGGTGATGTCCTCGATCAGATCGCACAGGATGAAAGGGCGGCGTTCCAGGTCGATCTTCCCGGCCTCGATCTTGGAATAGTCGAGCAACTCCTCGATCAGCGATAACAATGCATCTCCGGATGCCTTCACTGCCTTGACATATGTCGTCTGTTCGGGCGTGAGCGAGGTTTCCAACAGCAATCCGCTCATGCCGATGATGCCGTTAAGTGGTGTGCGAAACTCGTGCGACGTCATCGCCAGGAAACGCGATTTGGCCTGGTTGGCCGCGTTCGCGTGATCCCGCGCTTCACCGAGCACACGCTCGGTCTCGGCACGATCGGTGACGTCGCGGCCGACGCATTGCAGTTCTGCTGGATGGTTGGCGTCGACCCGCATCAAGGCTTCGCGCCATGCAATCCAGCGGGGACCCAGTGCGGTTTCGACGCGCTGATCGCAAATGCGCGTGCCGTTCGATTCAATCACGCTCTCGCTTTGCTCGAGAACGGGGAGCGCGAACCGGCTGCCAAGCAGCTCCGTCCGCGATCGCTGAGCCAGGATGCAATAGGCATCATTCACCGAAGTGATGGTGCCGGTTCCATCACGCAAAACGATCAGATCGCCCTGCGACTCGAAAAGGCAACGCGCGCGCTCCTCCGCTTCCTTCAGCTCCCAATTGCGATCAGCGAGCGCTTCATTGTGGAGAGCAACTTTGCGAATTTTCCTGCGCATCCTGCGCAAGCGCATGCTCTGGATCGCCAGCGCGACACAAGCGAGCGCGAACAGAAAGCTGATGCCGATTGCGAAGGCGTGAGGGTCGTACTCGGCGCTTCGGCTTCCGGCAATGAAACCGTAGGCACCTCCGAACGTGATGGAAAAGGTCACGAAGGAACGAAAAGCAACATTCAGCCGGGGATGTTGCCGGATCAGTCTGCGCAGGCGTGCCCTCATCCAGAATAATCGCGCGGCCATCGACCTTCCCGAATTTCCTGCAGCACTCGTCGGAGGCGGATTGCCGCCAACGAAAGTACGCGCAGCGTGTGCGTCCTGTCAGCATGAAAGCATGACATTGCGGAAGTCCTCGAGGGCCACACCGGAAACCGGTCGGATGCGAACAAGGTTAACGAGGTCTTATCGAGACGTCACAGTGACGTCGTCGCGAGGCAAATCGCGGCGGCAACTTGGTGATCCGTCGCGGACGGAGGCGAGCGCTGTCAGGCCGCGCGTTTGATGTCGTCGGCGAGCGCGCGATAGGACAGAGCTTCGGCAAGGTGCAGCCGGCCGATCTTGTCAGCGCCATCGAGGTCCGCGAGCGTGCGGGCGACGCGTAGTACCCGGTGATAGCCGCGCGCCGACAAACGCATGCTTTCCGCGGCGTCGCGGAGTAGCTTCAGCCCTTGTGCATCCGGTTGCGCGATGTCTTCCAGCGCGGCCGCGGGGGCTTCGGCGTTGGTCCGGACATTCGGAAGGCCGAGCGCTGCATAGCGTGCTGCCTGAATGTCACGTGCCGTGGCAACACGAGCGCCGACTTCGGCCGAACCTTCCGACGAAGGCGGCAGAATGAGATCGGAGGCGGTCACAGCCGGCACTTCGATGCGCAGATCGATCCGGTCCAGGAGAGGTCCCGAGATGCGCATTTGATAGTCTGCGGTGCAGCGATCGATGCGGCCGCGCTTGCAGGCGTAGCCAGGCTCAAAGGCATGGCCGCAGCGGCATGGATTCATCGCCGCCACCAGCATGAAACGCGCGGGATAGGTCACGCGATGATTGGCGCGGGACACCGCGATCTCGCCGTTCTCGAGCGGCTGCCGGAGCGAATCCAGCACGCGCGGATCGAACTCCGGCAACTCGTCGAGAAACAGGACGCCGTTATGCGCGAGCGAGATTTCACCGGGTTTGGCGCGCGTGCCGCCCCCCCAAGAACATTAAGGGAACATAAGCAGCAGGATTTCGAGATGAGCCTATTGGCGCTTCGCCTCGATCCCGTCCCAGATTTTTCCGGCGACATCCGGGCCGCCCAACGCGGCAATCGCCCGAATTCCGGTCGGCGAGGTAACGTTGATTTCGGTGAGCAAGCCGTCGATGACGTCAATGCCGACAAACAACAGACCGCGCTCGCGTAGCGCCGGACCGATGCGCTTACAAATCTCGCTCTCGCGGGGAGAGAGGTCGGTTGCCCGCGCCGCGCCGCCGCGCACCATGTTGGAGCGCAGATCGTCAACGGCAGGCACGCGATTGATAGCACCGGCGAATTCGCCGTCGACGAGGATGATGCGCTTGTCGCCCTGTTTGACCTCGGGCAGGAATCGCTGGATCACCCACGGCTCGCGAAACGTCACCGAGAACATGTCGAACAGCGATCCGAAGTTCATGTCTTGCGGCGTGACGCGAAACACTGCGGCTCCGCCGTGACCATGCAACGGCTTCATGACCACCGCACCATGCTCGTCACGAAACGAATGGATCTCGTCGAGATTGCGCGAAATCAACGTCGGTGGCATCAACTCCGGAAAATCCATCACGAACAGCTTTTCCGGCGCATTGCGCACGCTTGCCGGGTCGTTGACCACGAGCGTCTTCGGATGAATGCGCTCGAGCAAGTGAGTCGTCGTGATGTAGGCGAGATCGAACGGAGGGTCCTGGCGCAGCAATACGACGTCGAAGGATTCTAGGTAAGCACGCGCCGCTTCACCGAGCGTATAATGGTCGCCCTCCTGATCCCGAACGGTCAACGGCTGGACCGACGCAACCACGTCCTCGCCGCGAAGCGATAACTTATCCGGCGTGTAGTATGAGATTTCGTGGCCGCGTCGCTGTGCCTCTAGCAACAGTGCAAAGGTTGAATCGCCGCGAACGTTGATGCGCGCGATCGGGTCCATCTGAACGGCGACTTTCAGTTTCATCTTGTTGGTCCGGGTTGTGTCAATGCGAAAGCGTCTGAATAGGTCAGGCTATGTGCTGGCGTCGAATGCACCTAACAGATGACGCGGCAGACGTCGCGGCGCAATCAGCATGGCGTCAAAGCGGAATTCGAAAGTCGCATGTTCGGGGTGCGCCATCAGCCAGGCTTGGGCTGCGTTGATGATCCGCTGTTGTTGTCTCTGCGTCACTGCATAGGCAGCATCGTCGAGGCTGCGACGGGCTTTGACTTCGACGAAAGCGAGAAGTTGCCGCCGGCGGGCCACGATATCGATCTCGCCATGAGGCGTGCGGAACTGGCGTGCCAAAATCCGGTAGCCCTTGGCGATCAGACAGGCTGCGGCGAGACTTTCCGCCGAAAGACCGGTGCGAAACGCCGCGACGCGCTCGGGCGCTGCCGCCTCTGGGCTGTTTCGGGAACGGTCCTTACCTGCTGCCATTGTTGTCACTGTCCCTCATCTGTCCGGCGAGCTCAAGCGCGCGGGCATAGACTTGACGCCGGGGGCGGCCCGAGATTTCGACAGCGTGAGCCACGCTGTCTTTGACGCTGCCCTCCCTCAACAACGTCAGCAGCAGATCGTCCAGCTGGTCGGAGGACATCGTGCCGGCATCAGCCGTTGGTGGTCCGACGACCAGGACGAATTCACCCCGCGTTTCCAGCGTTTCGGCCGCTTGCGCGAACTCCGTGAGGGTCGCGCGGCGGATATCCTCGTGCAGCTTCGTTAGTTCGCGGCAGATCGCGGCGTCGCGATTGCCGAGGATGGCCGCGAGGTCGTGCAAGGAATCCCGGATACGACTGCCGGACTCGAACATGACCAGCGTGGCATCGATTCTTGCGAGTTCGGCAAGGCGTGTGCGGCGCGCGACCTCCTTTGCCGGCAGAAATCCCTCGAAGAAGAACCGGTCCGTCGGCAGCGCTGCTATGGACAGCGCCGCTAGCACCGAAGATGGTCCCGGAACCGCGATCACCTGATGACCAGCGGCACACGCTTCACGCACCAGCTTGAAGCCCGGATCGGAAATCAGTGGTGTGCCAGCATCGGAGACCAGGGCGATGGAGGCGCCTTGTGCCAGCTGCGCCAGGATTTTCGGCCGGGCTGTCGCAGCATTATGCTCGTGGTAAGGCTTGAGCACGCTTGTAATCGCGTAGCGTTCGGTGAGGCGGCGGGTGATGCGGGTGTCCTCGCAGGCGATGATATTGACGCCTGCGAGGGTCTCAAGCGCCCGCAAGGTGATATCTCCGAGATGACCGATCGGCGTGGCGACCAGGTGAAGACCGGGCGTGGCCGTCGGGGCAACCAGTTGATGGCCCGCTATGGAAAAGGTCCGGGTCCCCGGGGTTTCGTCCGATTTCAGAGAGGCGAGTTTTGCACGCATACTGCGACGTTCTATAACATTTTCGAGAAAAATGAGTTCGGCTCGTGTCAAGACGCGTCTTCGGTGCCGAACCCGGATAACACAAAGATAGCGTGCGAACGGGTCCGTCCCATGCTTTTCGATGTTCCGCGGTACCCAAGGTTGGGTATGGAGCTAAATTCGGGGCGGACACGATCCGTTTGTTTTGGTTTACTGGCGGCATCGGCAATATGGCTGATTCCGAGGGGCTTGTGCCCGGACCTTTCCGGAATGGGTGCACTGCAAGGATAATGATGAAGGATCCCTTCGAACCGAAATCTGAGCGCCAGGGAGCGACTCGGCGAGCCGCGCTGGGCCTTGTCATCGGCGCGCCTCTGCTTGGCGCCTGCTCGGGCGTTCAGCAAACGCTGACGAACAATTTTTCCAGTTCTTCCGGTTCTTCTCCGCAGCCAGAGGCGGCCGGTCCGCCTCAGCAGGCAGCTACAATCGGTACGGGTCAGGTCAAGGTCGGTTTGATCCTTCCATTGTCGGCCGCAGGCAATGCGAGCGTTGCGGCGCAGTCGATGAAAAACGCGGCCGAGATGGCGCTGTCGGAATTTCAGAACCCAAACGTCCAGTTGCTGGTCAAGGACGCAGCCGGCACGGCGCAGCGTGCGCAACAGGGAGCGCAACAAGCGCTCGATGAAGGAGCCGAAATCATTCTCGGTCCGCTGTTCGCAGCGTCTGTTCCGGCGGTTGCTCAGGTGGCGCGGACACGCGGCACCTCGGTGATCGCGTTCTCGACTGATTCAAGCGTGGCGGGCCGGGGCGTCTATCTTCTGAGTTTTCTCCCTGAATCGGACGTCAACCGAATCGTCGAATATGCCACCAGCACCGGAAAGCGCTCGTTTGCTGCCATGGTGCCCGAAAATGCCTATGGCAATGTCGTTGAGGCGGCCTTCAAACAGACAGTTGGCCATCGCGGCGGGCGTATCGTCGCATTCGAGAAATATGGCGCCGATCGCGCCAGTGCGGCACGGAAGGTGGCGCAGTCGCTCCGCTCGGCTGATGCGCTGCTGATCGCCGATGACGGCGATGCGGTGGTTTCAGTCGTTGACGCGCTCGCCGCGGCGGGTGCGAATCTGCGCAATGTCCAGCTTCTGGGTACCGGTCTGTGGGACAATCCTCGCGTATTCGCCAGCGCGTCGCTGCAGGGCGGCCTCTATGCCGCCCCTGATCCATCCGGTTTCCGCAGCTTCGCAGGGCGCTACCGCGCCAAGTATGGCGGCGATCCGGTACGTACGGCCACCCTTGCCTATGACGCCGTCGCGCTGGTGGCGGCTCTTGCGCGCACCCAAGGCCCGCAGCGCTTCGCGGCCGAGACGCTGACCAATGCGTCAGGCTTCGCCGGCATCGACGGTCTGTTTCGGTTCCGTTCCGACGGCACCAACCAGCGGGGCCTCGCCGTCATGCGAGTCGCATCCGGCGGCGGCCAGCCAGCGGCAGGTTCGCCAAAAAGTTTTGGCGCCTGATCTGTAGCCCGCGTCGTCAAATCACGATGATTCTGGATCGAATCGATCCAGAATCATGAACGTGATCGATTCCAGTATTTGAGAAGTGAGATAATGCTGGAGCCCGGCTTTGATTCCATCAAAGCCAGCATAGCTCTAGGCGGCGAGATCGGCCACCACGGCATCGAGGAGGGGAAAGCCATCCTGCGTGACGCGCAGGCGGCCATCGGTGCTGATCGTAATCGCGCCTTCGTCACGGAGGATTGCGATTCGCCGCGGATCAAGAGGGCGGCCCGATAGCGCCGCGTAGCGCTGCGGATCGATGCCCTCGCGCAAGCGCAGTCCCATGAGCAGGAATTCGTCAGCGCGCTCTTCGCTGTTCAGCAGATCGTCGGCGACGATTCCGTTGCCGATCGCCTCGACCCGCATGAGCCAGGCTTCCGGCCGCTTTTCCGTGGCGATGGCATGCCTGATGCCGTCGATGTCAAGGCGACCATGCGCCCCGGGTCCGATTCCCGCATATTCCTGGCCGCGCCAGTAAAGCAGGTTGTGCCGGCATTCCGCGCCGGGCAGCGCATGATTTGAGATCTCGTAGGCTGGCATGCCGTGACGCGTGCAAACGTCCTGCGTGACGTCGTACAGCGCGCGCGCAATCGCTTCGTCGGGGGTCTTGAGTTTTCCGGCTGCGTGCAGGTCGAAAAACGGCGTACCCTCCTCGATAGTCAACTGGTAGAGCGACAGATGCTCCGCCGCTTCCGAGATCGCCTGCCGCAGTTCCTCGGTCCACATTTCTGGCGTGTGGTCGGGACGCGCGTAAATCAGATCGAAGGAATAGCGATCGAAGACGGACCGCGCGATCGCCACCGCCTCCAACGCCTCGTGTGCGGTATGCAGGCGTCCGAGAGCTTTTAGCGAAGAATCGTCGAGCGCCTGCACGCCGAGCGACACGCGGTTGACGCCCGCCGCGCGATAGCCGCGGAATCGCGTGGCCTCGACGCTGGTCGGATTGGCTTCCAGCGTGACCTCGACGTTATCAGCGACGCCCCAATATTTTCCGATTGCGTCGAGTATCGCGCCAACGGTCTGCGGTCGCATCAAGGACGGGGTACCGCCGCCAAAGAAAATGGAGGACACCTCTCGACCGCGCGCGCGGGCGGCGGTGGTCTCAATCTCGCGCTGGAAAGCACGAACGAAGCGCTCTTCATCGATCGGCGCGTGGCGGACATGACTGTTGAAATCGCAATAAGGGCATTTCGACAGGCAAAACGGCCAGTGCACATAGATGCCGAAGGAAGTGGTCGGATCAGCGACGATCAAGAGCAATCTCCGCCAGCTTCACGAACGCGCGGGCGCGATGCGACAGGCCAAGGCCACGCGGCGGAAGCCCGTGCTTTTCAATGCCCGTCATCTCGCCGAAGGTGCGCGTATGTCCGTCCGGGAGGAACGCAGGATCATAGCCAAATCCGGCCGCGCCCCGCGGCGGCCAGACCAGCGTGCCGTCGACTCGTCCTTCGACTTCCTCGAGATGGCCGTCTGGCCATGCGACGCAGAGCGCCGAAACGAAGTGAGCCTTGCGCTTCTCCGCGCTCGTCGCGCCGCGCTCCTGCAGCAGGCGCTCGATCCGGGCCATCGCTGCGGAAAAATCCTTGGTCTCGCCAGCCCAGCGCGCGGAGTGGATGCCCGGTGCGCCATCGAGTGCATCGATGACCAGACCGGAATCATCGGCAAAAGCCGGAAGCTTTGCGCTCTGGGCTGCAGAGGTCGCCTTGATCCGAGCATTGGCGCGGAAATCATCGCCTGTTTCCTCAGGCTCGCTGAGACCGAGCTCGCCTGCGGAGATCGCCTCGACGCCATACGGCGCAAGTAGCTCGCGCATCTCGGCGAGCTTGCCGGGATTGTGGGTGGCGATCACGAGCTTGCCGGCGATCCGACGATTCATGGCCGATCCTAAAGCCATTCCGACTTTGATGGAATTCAAAGTCAGGCTCCGGTTTCTTGTGTTGACGCGGTTTCTTGACGCGAACCGGTACCCACTTTGCTCGCTATTGGAGGAGCGTCCCGCAGAGCACGCCCAGAACGAATCACGCCAACGCCATTTTCTGCAAATCAACCAGCCGCGCGACCCCTTTTTTCGCCAGCGCCATAAGCGCAAAAAATTCGTCGTCGGAAAAAGGTGTCTTCTCGGCGGTTCCCTGCACCTCGATGATGCGTCCCTCGCCGGTCATCACGAAGTTTGCATCGGTGTCGGCTTCCGAATCTTCTGCATAGTCCAGATCGAGGACGGGCGTGCCATTGTAGATACCGCATGAGATCGCTGCGACATTGTCTCGAAGCACGCTGGCCTTGAGCATGTTGCGGGCCTTCATCCAGTTGACACAGTCGGCTAACGCGACCCATGCGCCGGTGATCGATGCGGTGCGCGTGCCGCCATCGGCCTGAATGACGTCGCAATCGACCGTGATCTGGCGTTCGCCGAGCGCCTCGAGGTCGATTGCGGCACGCAAGGAGCGGCCGATCAGGCGCTGAATTTCGACGGTCCGGCCGCCTTGCTTGCCGGCGGAGGCCTCGCGCCGGGTTCGCTCCAGCGTGGCGCGCGGCAGCATTCCGTACTCGGCGGTCACCCAACCCCGGCCCTGGCCCTTGAGCCACGGCGGCAGTCGCTCCTCTAGCGTCGCGGTGACCAGCACATGGGTATCCCCGAATTTCACCATGCAGGAGCCTTCGGCGTATTTGACCACGCCACGTTCCAGCGACACGGCGCGCAGTTCATCCGGTGCACGGCGGCTAGGCCGCATGGGAACCCTCCAGCTATTCTTATGAAAATCATCGTGCCGTGCTTTTAGGGGTGAGGAGCCGCACCGGCAAGGGTCAGAACTGCGATTGCCAAAGGCTGCTTGTAACTGGTGCGCCGGAGAGACAAACTAGATCCAGTCCCAGGCCCGACAAACATTATACGCGGGAGATATCGTTGGCCCATCACGATCCGATCGGTCTGATTGCGCCGAACGCCGGGCTTGCCCAGTTGAATGAGCGGTCGCGCGACATTTTTCGGCAGATCGTCGAAAGCTACCTTGCAACGGGCGAACCGGTGGGTTCCCGCAACGTTTCCCGCCTCATCGCGGTGCCGCTCTCGCCAGCGTCGGTCCGCAATGTGATGTCGGACCTCGAACAGCTTGGGCTGATTTATGCACCGCATACCTCGGCCGGCCGGTTGCCGACCGAGCTCGGCCTGCGGTTCTTTGTCGATGCCTTGATGCAGGTCGGCGATCTGACCGAGCCGGAGCGCCAGTCGATCCAGACTCAACTCGCGTCGGTGGGCAAGGCGCAATCGGTCGAGGCTGCATTGGGTGAGGCCTTGACACGGCTGTCCGGATTGACCCGGGCGGCGGCGGTGGTTCTGACGGCGAAATCCAATGTACGGTTGAAGCATATCGAGTTCGTCAGGCTGGAGCCTGATAAGGCGCTGGTCGTGCTGGTCGCCGAAGACGGGCAGGTTGAAAACCGCGTGCTGACGCTCCCCTCGGGCGTCCCGGCTTCGGCGCTGACGGAGGCGTCAAACTTCCTGAACGCCCGAATTCGCGGCCGAACGCTGGCCGAGGCAGAGCTCGAGCTTGAGACAGCGTTGACGCAGAGCAAGGCGGAGCTCGATCAGCTCACACAAAAGATCATCGCGGCAGGAATTGCGAGCTGGTCTGGCGGCGACAGCGACGACCGGCAATTGATCGTGCGTGGCCATGCCAACCTGCTCGGAGATTTGCATGCGATGGAGGACCTCGAGCGCGTGCGGCTGCTGTTCGACGACCTCGAAACCAAGCGCGGCGTGATCGATCTGCTTGGCCGCGCCGAACGCGCCGACGGCGTAAGAATCTTTATCGGTTCGGAGAACAAGCTGTTCTCGTTGTCCGGTTCCTCGACGATCATCGCGCCCTACAGCGATGGCGCCGGCCACATCGTCGGCGTTCTCGGAGTGATCGGACCGACCCGGCTGAACTACGCGCGCGTGATTCCGATGGTGGATTACGCGGCCCGCATTGTCAGCCAGATGCTCGGCGGCTGAGCCCGCCCGCCGCCCTGCGCTTGATTTTTACGCCTGAAGCACGATATCCCGCACGACCATCCCTTTTAATTCGAGACCATGTGCAAGAAGGCTGTGTAATGACCGATTCCGACGGCAAATCAAATAATTCCGGCGATCCGGCTCCGGAGGCCGAGCCAGTGGTATCCAAGCCTTACATCATGCCCGACGATCCCGAGGAGGGGGTGGTTGAAGCGCTGACCAAGGAGGTTGCGGACGCCAAGGACCGAATGCTGCGCACGTTGGCGGAGATGGAAAACCTGCGCAAGCGCACCGCGCGGGAGGTGTCGGACGCGCGAACCTACGGCATCTCGGGGTTCGCTCGCGACGTGCTGGATATTGCCGACAATCTGCAACGCGCGCTTGATGCGGTGCCCGCCGAGGCACGCGCGGCCGCCGACCCCGGACTCAAAGCCCTGATCGAGGGCGTGGAGCTGACCGAGCGCTCGCTGCACAACGCGCTGGAAAAACACGGTGTGAAGCGGTTCGATCCGGCTGGCGAAAAATTCGATCCCAACGTTCATCAGGCCATGTACGAAGTTCCCGATTCGTCCATCCCCGTCGGCACGGTCGCGCAGGTCATTCAGGCCGGCTATATGATCGGCGAGCGGGTGTTGCGTCCGGCGCTGGTAGGCGTTGCGAAGGGCGGAGCCAAGGCAGCCGCGTCCGAATGAATCCGCCGCTCGCGGACTTAAATACTGCGATGTCAGCCGACTGAATGCGCTTTATAGCGAAGTATATCCTTGGGCTTGAATGCGAGAATCAAAGACCACTGGCCGATATTGGTTGCTGGTAGTTTTGAATTCGACATTCACGCCCGGGACGCCCGGCTAGGTGGGTCGCGAATGTCAAATTCACTCCACTAGCGCGGCCGGATACCGTCACGAACCGCGCGGAAGCGCGAAAAAGCTTCAGACCACCCATCCCGCGGTGTACTTCCGATCAGACGCATTGCCGTTTTTCCGCTGCCAAACACCAGCCACTGCACGACCGTCACTGGCGTATTCGTTCGTGTGTTAGTGCCGTCGATCCGCGTTTCAAAACCGGGCGATCCGTTGATCCGCATCGACTCCGACATGGTGATACGTCCCTCACGCAGGTTCGGGATCGTGGCCGCGATATCGCGCGCAAACCTGTCCCGATCGTCCGGTCGTTCCGGGACCGAACCGATCGGGCTGATAATCATAAAGGCTTTGCTGTCGATGTCGTTTTCCGCTTCTGCATCGGAAAGCAGGATAACTGCTCCTGGTGCTAGTGTGCGGATCAATTTGAAGGAGCTCAATTCGCTCAGCTTGAAGGGTAGCAGGCCGAGTTGCTCCTCGACCGGTACGTCCTTGCGCAAGGCGACCGTTGCGAACATCTTTCGCACCGCTTCATCGGAATAGATCTTTCCGACGTTCTCTGGCACCTGCGCTGCGACGTATCCGGAAAATGTACCGCCCGAAATCACCATTGAATAGCGCCGGACATTGTCGTCGCCGTTCTTGGCCGCCTCGACGACGAAATAACCCTGTCCGCTCGCGGTCTCGAGGCCTTGCGGCTTTTGGCCTCGAGGGTCGGCCACGTTCGATTTGGCGACGTTTTCCACGTCTCTGAAGGCGGTGACGGGGAGTTCGGCGACGATGACCTTGACCCGCTGATCCGCGGTTTCGAAGCCCGGAAATGTCTTTGCCGGGGTCAGACCTATCAGCGGAACCAGCCCGATCCGGCTGCCCGGCGCATAGACCACGTCGTCGGCGAGGGCCGGATTTGCGCTGCTCAATATACAAAGAGCGATCAATACGTGCAGAAGGTGTCTCATGCGCGCTTATTGGATTTGCATTAAGGCCGTTCAATGATCGCCAGGCTGGCGGTTCTGGAAGGGGATTTGACTGCCGCCTCAAGCGCATGATTCGTCGGCAATCGGCCGAACCTCTCGTCGCTGTTGTGCGGCGGCCTACCACCGTTTTGATTATGAGACCAAGGTGTCCGGTGAGGCTGGGTTAATTATCTGCTTATTCGGGCCGTCCCTGGCTGTCCGGGATTGCAAAAGAATCGCGTTTTCATCCGGTGGAGAGTGGTCTGGTCCTTGCAGCCCCCACCCCCCCTCCTATATGAGGCTCACCGTCGCTAATCGCGAGTAATTGATATCTGGGGGTCTGGATGAGGGTGCCGCCAGGGCCTGGCCGGACTGCCGCAACAAGAAGGATATGAGGACCATGGGAAAGGTCATTGGGATCGACCTCGGCACCACGAATTCGTGCGTGGCGGTAATGGACGGCAAGGCGCCGAAAGTCATCGAAAACGCGGAAGGGATGCGGACCACGCCGTCCATCGTTGCCTTTAGCGATGATGGCGAGCGTCTCGTCGGGCAGCCGGCCAAGCGCCAAGCTGTGACCAATCCCGAGCGGACCATTTTCGCCGTCAAGCGTCTGATCGGCCGGCGGTACGACGACCCCACGGTTGAAAAGGACAAGAAGCTTGTCCCTTACAAGATCTCGAAAGCCGGCAACGGCGACGCCTGGGTCGAGGTCGACGGCAAGACCTATTCGCCGTCGCAGATTTCAGCCTTCACGCTTCAAAAGATGAAGGAGACTGCCGAGGCACATCTCGGTCAGAAGGTTGATCAGGCTGTCATTACAGTTCCTGCCTATTTCAACGACGCGCAACGCCAGGCGACCAAGGACGCCGGCAAGATCGCGGGCCTCGAAGTGCTGCGCATCATCAACGAGCCGACCGCGGCCGCGCTTGCCTATGGCCTCGACAAGTCGAAGGCCGGCACCATCGCTGTGTACGATCTGGGCGGCGGCACCTTCGACGTGTCGATCCTCGAGATCGGCGACGGCGTGTTTGAGGTGAAGTCGACCAACGGCGATACGTTCCTGGGCGGCGAAGACTTCGACATGCGCCTGGTCAACTATCTGGCCGACGAATTTCAGAAGGAGCAGGGCATCAACCTGCGCAACGACAAGCTGGCCTTGCAGCGGCTGAAGGAAGCCGCCGAGAAGGCCAAGATCGAACTGTCGTCGACCACGCAGACCGAAATCAACCTACCGTTCATCACCGCTGACCAGTCAGGTCCGAAGCATCTGACGATGAAGCTCACCCGCGCCAAATTCGAGGCGCTGGTCGACGATCTGGTTCAGAAGACGATCGAGCCGTGCCGCAAGGCGCTGAAGGACGCCGGCCTGACGGCGGGCGAAATCGGCGAAGTGGTGCTGGTCGGCGGCATGACCCGCATGCCGAAGGTCCAGGAAGTCGTCAAGCAGTTGTTTGGCAAGGAGCCGCACAAGGGGGTCAACCCGGACGAGGTTGTCGCGATCGGCGCGGCGATCCAGGCCGGCGTGCTGCAGGGCGACGTCAAGGACGTGCTGCTGCTTGACGTCACGCCGCTGTCGCTCGGCATCGAGACGCTGGGCGGCGTGTTCACCCGCATCATCGATCGCAACACCACGATCCCGACCAAGAAGAGCCAGGTGTTCTCAACAGCCGAGGACAACCAGAATGCCGTCACCATCCGCGTTTTCCAGGGCGAGCGTGAGATGGCGGCCGACAACAAGGTTCTCGGCCAGTTCGATCTGATGGGCATTCCGCCCGCTCCGCGCGGCATGCCGCAGATCGAGGTGACGTTCGACATCGACGCCAACGGCATCGTCAACGTCTCGGCGAAGGACAAGGCGACCGGCAAGGAACAGCAGATCCGTATCCAGGCCTCGGGAGGCTTGTCGGAGGCCGACATCGAGAAGATGGTCAAGGACGCGGAAGTGAACGCAGCCGAGGACAAAAAGCGACGCGAGTCCGTCGACGCCAAGAACCACGCCGACAGTCTGGTGCACTCGACCGAGAAGGCTCTCGCCGAGCACGGCTCGAAGATCGAGGAAAGCGAACGCCGCTCCATTGAGGATGCCGTCAGCGATCTGAAGGAGGCGCTGAAGGGCGACGACGCCGAGGCGATCAAGGCTAAAACCAACACGTTGGCGCAGGTATCTATGAAACTCGGCGAGGCCATGTACAAACAGCAGGCGGAGGCCGATGCGGCCAAGGACGCCGCGAAGGATGATGTCGTCGATGCCGAATTTACCGAAGTCGACGACGACAAGAACAAGAAGTCTGCTTAATCGGCAGGGATGACCATGGCCCCGGCCCCCAAGGAGTGCGCAGCGCGTCTCGGAGGAGGGGGTCATGTTTGTTTAGGCGGGACGCATCCAGCGACAAGCGAATTTCTGACGCGTTTTCCGGGATAAAACGACGTTCGGGCGGAATGGACTGATGTCGACCAAGCGCTGTTACTACGAAACCCTTGAGGTCGAGCGGAGTGCGGACGACACCAAACTCAAGGCGGCCTTCCGCAAGCTGGCGATGAAATGGCACCCGGACAGGAATCCGGGCGACGCGTCCAGTGAGGTGCGTTTCAAAGAAATCAACGAGGCCTATGAAGTTCTGAAGGACGGCAACAAGCGGGCGGCTTACGACCGCTTCGGTCATGCCGCGTTCGAGCAGGGCGGCATGGGTGGCGGTGGCCCCGGGTTCGGAGCCGGCTTCGCCTCATCATTCTCTGACATCTTCGAGGACTTGTTTGGAATGGCCGGCCAGCGCGGTCGTACCGGCGGTCGCGAACGAGGCGGAGATCTTCGATACAACATGGAGATCACGCTGGAGGAGGCTTTTCAGGGTAAGACTGCTCAGGTCGAAATCCCAGTCTCGGTGACTTGCGAATCCTGCTCAGGCACAGGCGCCAAGGCCGGGACCAAGCCGAAGAACTGTTCGATGTGCGGCGGCGCTGGCCGGATTCGCCAAGCCCAGGGATTCTTCACGCTGGAGCGCACCTGTCCTGGCTGTCAGGGGCGGGGCCAGATGATTGAGGATCCCTGTCCGTCCTGCGGCGGGTCAGGCCGCGTCAACCGGGAACGCTCGCTATCGGTCAATATTCCCGCCGGCGTCGAGGATGGCACCCGCATTCGCCTGGCCGGCGAGGGTGAGGCGGGAATTCGTGGCGGCCCCCCGGGTGATCTCTACATTTTCCTCTCGCTGGCTCCGCATGAGTTCTTTCAGCGAGACGGTGCCGATCTGCATTGTCGCGTTCCGATCTCAATGGTCACTGCCGCGCTTGGTGGAGAACTTGAGGTGCCGACCATCGACAAGAGCAAGACCAAGGTGAGGGTGCCGTCTGGGACCCAGTCAGGCCGCCGTTTCCGCGTTGCAACAAAGGGGATGCCAGTGCTGCGCTCCCGTCAGACCGGCGACATGTATGTGCAGATGGTGGTCGAAACGCCGCAAAATCTGACCAAGAGGCAACAGGATCTCTTGGTCGAGTTCGAAAAGCTATCTTCGGGTGAGACCCAACCCGAGACGGCAGGTTTCTTCACTAAGGTCAAAGACTTCTTCGGCACTCGCGCCACTCCGTAATGACCGTTTTGCTTGACCGTGTCGATTGTCGGTTGTACCTGTGTATAACTTAAGCCTGACTTCCTGCCAGTAGTGACCCACCTGGGTGCGAAATGCCTTTGCAATTGTCCGCGCGTGCGTCAAAGAAACCCCTTCGTCTTGACGACGAGGTACGTTTTCTCCGCTCGTGGATTGAAAAGCCGCTCCATATGGGTGCCGTCATGCCGTCCGGCCGCATCCTGGCACGCACGATGGCGCAGTATGTCGATGTCGGATCGTCTGATCCGGTCATCGAACTGGGACCGGGGACCGGTGCGATCACCAACGCGCTGATTGAGCACGGCGTCGATCAGAAGCGGTTGGTGTTGGTTGAATATGATCCTGGTTTTTGTGCGCTGCTTCGCGACCGTTACCCGCAGGCAACGGTTGTGCAGGGTGATGCCTATACGTTGCGAGATTCGCTGTGGAACGTGCTGAGCGCTCGCGCCTCGGCAATTGTCTCCGGGCTGCCGCTTGTCACCAAGCCGATGTTGACCCGGCTCAAGTTGATCCGGGACGCCTTTGCGACACTCGCCCCCGGCGCCCCGTTCGTGCAGTTCACCTATTCGGTCGTCCCTCCCATTCCCAAATCTCTCCCTGGTATTTCGACCGAAGCGTCCGAGCGGATTTGGATGAACCTCCCTCCTGCACGCGTCTGGGTCTATCGCAAGGGCTGATGCGCTCGGTGGCGGTTCAGAGGCTCGCTTTTTTCTCTGCGAGCGGTTCAAGCGAACTTCTGAGCCCAAACCACACGATAGCGTTTTCGAGCGAAGTGAGATCCGGTTCGCGTGAAGAAGCGCATCTAATCAATAGACGGAGTCTTTCACCGTTTCCGTAAAACGGGGAAAGAGAATTATAAACTTGCTAGTGCCCGTTCGAATCTGAAGTCCGCTCTGGAAGGCGCCGCACATGAGGCAAACTTCAGATTCAGGGCACGAGCGTGGCGGCTGGTGTCCCTGCAATGCGATCGACAGCTCTGTTCGCACCGAAAATTCTCATCATTCCCGGCTCGCTTCGCACCGGCTCGCAGAATGCAAGGCTTGCCGCCGTCGTAGCCGAGGAATTTGCTCGAGCCGATGTCGAGGTCACCCGAATTTCGCTGGGAGATTTCCCGATGCCGATCTACGACGCCGATCTGCAAGCAAATTCCGGCGTGCCCGCAAGCGCCACCAACCTCAAGCAGATGATTGGGGCGCATCATGGGATTCTTATCGTGACGCCCGACTACAACGCCTCGCTGCCGCCACTGCTCAAGAATGCGATCGACTGGATATCGTGCGTACAAAGTCCGCATGAAGGACGAGGTCAGGTTTTCCATGAACGTGCGTTCGCGATCGCCTCGGCCTCCGCGGGCCGGTTTGGCGGCGCAAGATGTCTGGCTCAGTTGCGTCTGATCCTTACGGCGTGCGGGGCGATGGTGATTCCTAATCAGCTCGCGCTGTCGTTTGCTGATGACGCCTATGACGATATGGAACGGTTGAAGCGTTCGGCGGATGCGGATGCGCTGAAAAAGATGGTACGCCAGTTGATCACCATCGCCGGGGATACGCGATGAGGCCGCGCCTGATGTGAGGCACTGCGCTGATCTAGACCTGATCGGTTGCCGCGAAACGCAGCCCCCGCTATACCCGAAAAGCATTTGAGGAGTCGTGGCTGACATGCGTTTGATCGTTGCAGGAGCAGGCGGCCGGATGGGTCGCGCGCTGGTGCGCGCGATCGCGGAAAGCGGTGACGCAGTGCTGGCCGGCGCGCTTGAGGCGCCCGGATCCGAGCTGATCGGGAAAGACGCCGCCGTCCTGGCCGGACTTCCCGCCAGCGGAATCGAAGTGTCGGCCGATCTCTGGTCATTATCGGCAAATGCTGACGGTATTTTGGATTTTACGGTTCCGGCCGCGACCATCGCGAATGTTGCCGTCGCTGCCGAGCGGGGCCTGGTTCATGTCATCGGCACCACGGGACTCTCAGCGTCGGATATGGCGGTGATCCGAAGCGTGACCTCACGCACGGCGGTTGTGCAGTCGGGCAATATGAGTCTGGGCGTTAATCTGCTCGCCGCGCTGGTGAAGCGGATGGCGCAATCACTCGACGAGAGTTTCGATATTGAGATTCTCGAGATGCATCACAGAGCCAAGATCGATGCGCCTTCGGGCACCGCGTTGATGTTGGGACAGGCGGCGGCTGACGGCCGCAAGATCGGGCTGGATGAGCGCGCGGTACGCGGGCGAGATGGCCTTACCGGCGCCCGCAAAGCGGGCGACATCGGTTTTGCCTCGCTCCGTGGCGGCTCCGTGTCCGGAGATCACAGCGTCATCTTCGCGGGTCCATATGAGCGCATAACGTTGTCGCATCACGCCGAAGACCGGATGATCTTTGCCCATGGTGCGTTGAAGGCCGCGAAGTGGGCGCGCGGCAAGGCGCCCGGGCTTTATTCAATGGCCGACGTGCTTGGGTTGGGCGTTTAGAGAAACGGAGCAGGCAGAATGAGCGAACGTCTTCTGGTGCTCGTGCGTCACGGCCAGAGCGAATGGAATCTGAAAAATCTGTTCACTGGCTGGAAGGATCCGGATCTGACGGATCTTGGCGTGACGGAAGCGAAGGATGCAGGGCGCAAGCTGAAGGGGCAGGGCTTTGTTTTCGACGTTGCCTTTACCTCGACCTTGATCCGCGCCGAGCACACGCTCGACCTTGTGCTGAAGGAATTAAGCCAGACCGGAATTCCGGTCAGGAAAGATCAAGCGCTGAACGAACGGGACTATGGCGATCTTTCGGGTCTCAACAAGGACGAGGCTCGCAAGAAATGGGGTGACGAACAGGTGCTGATCTGGCGCCGCTCGTATGACGTGCCTCCGCCCGGCGGCGAGAGCTTGAAAGATACGCTGGCGCGCACGCTGCCGTACTTCGTGCAGGAAATCCTGCCATGCGTCCTCCGTGGCGAGTGCACGCTTGTGGCGGCGCACGGCAATTCGCTGCGCGCGCTTGTCATGGTGCTGGAAAAACTATCGCAGGAGCAGATTCTCAAGCGCGAACTGGCAACCGGTGCGCCCGTGATCTATCGGCTCAATGCCGATGCGACGGTGGCCTCGAAACTTGATCTCGCGGCCTGATAAACTTCATTCTAAAGTCTTTTCGCCGCTTCACGGAACCAGTGAAGACTCTAGTTTTTTGATTTGACGCATTTTCTTCACGCAAACCGGGATTCCCCTTCGCTCGAAAAGGCTATAGGCCGATCTGCCCGGCTTCCCACCCCAGCATTGCTTGCTTGCGGGTGAGTCCCCAGTGATACCCGGTCAGCGCGCCACTTTTGCCGAGCACGCGATGGCAGGGCACGACGAATGATACGGGGTTCTTGCCGACGGCGGCGCCCACAGCGCGCGAGGCGTTCGGGCGATCGACGTTGGCAGCGATGCTCGAATAGGTCGTGGCCTTTCCCATGGGAATCCTGAGCAAGGTCTGCCAGACCCGAACCTCGAAATCCGTCCCGATCAGAACCACACGCAGCGGCTGATCTGCTCGCCAGAGCCTCGTATCGAACACGCGTTGCGCCAGCATCGCCGTTTGGGCTTGATCCTCGACATAGGTTGCGTTGGGCCACCGCCGTTTCATGTCGGCCAGCGCGGTCTGCTCCTCGCCTGGGTCGGCGAAAGCGAGGCCGGCAAGTCCGCGGTCGCTGGCGATCACGATCGCGGCTCCGAATGGCGAGGGGTGAAAGCCGAAAGCGAGCTTCATGCCGGAGCCGCCATTCTTCCATTCGCCGGGTGACATCGCTTCATGCGTGATGAACAAGTCGTGCAGGCGGCCTGGACCGGAGAGTCCGGAGTCGAGGGCTGCATCGAGCACGCTGGCTGAATTGCGCAACAGTCCCTTGGCGTGGTCGAGCGTCAGCGCCTGCATGAACAACTTCGGAGTCAGGCCTGCCCAGCGCCGGAACAGCTGATGCAGTTCGTCGGGCGTCACTCCAGCGGAGTCAGCCATCGCTGCGATGGGAGGCTGCGAGCGCCAGTTTTCCGAGATGAAGGCGATAGCTCGCCGTACGGCGTCGTAGTCACGCAATGCGGCACCCGGAGCGTCCGTGATGCAAGAATCATTCGGAGCGAGATTTTTCGTGAGCGTCATCATGCCCAAGATGTAAAACGGCTGCCGTCTCGCGGCCACCCGATTTACCGCGGCCCTCAGGTCGCCAGATTGTAGGTCGGTCCGCGTTTTGCGAGCTGGAGCGCTGCTGATAAGGCTTTAACGAAACTCAACTTCTCGTCCGGACCAAGAAAACTTGCGATCGAAATCCGGCGGCCGCGCGAAACCAGATAAAGCCGCTCAATGCCATATTCCTCGTGGATTTTCTGGTCGAGATGCACCCACAGCGGATTGGAAACCCACTCGACGATGTGACCGCGGTGACTGGTGCGCCGCACCCGCAACTCATAATGGGTGATGGAGATTTCCTCGGTCGCTTGGGCGCGCCGGAAGTTGATGCGGAAAGCCCAGTAGATGGCGAGGACGTCGAGACCTAAAAAGCCGAACACCGGCCAGGCGCCCATCATCAGGAATATCATTCCCGCGACAAAGCTTCCCACGGCTACAATCGTCATCATCACAACAAATCCGGTTTGAGACAACGAGCGATGGGGCGTCAGCAGCGCTGAAAACAGCGTCTGTTCGGGTAACTTCGGACCAGGCTGTGTATGGTCTAATGTCATTGGAAATCCACTATACCACGATCATGTCTAAAAACACCCGCCGCACATTTTCAAGGCTGAAGCCCGCTGGCGCCGGGACCGACAAACCACCCTCGAACAGCCCTGCGGCGAATTCTCGGCAGCAAAAAACCGCCGCGGCGAAATCGGAGCCGCTCCGGGCGGCAAAGAAAAAGAAGATCGGAAAGCCGGCGGGGCCGATCTGCAAGGCCAAGCAGCCATCTAGAGCGACGCAGGGATCCGCGGTGCTCTCGCCACCCCTTAAGCCCTGGACGCCGGCCGAAGTCCGCGAAGCCTTTGTGCGCTTCCGCAAAGCCAATCCCGAGCCCAAGGGCGAGCTCGAGCACCTCAACCCCTACACGCTGCTCGTCGCCGTGGTGCTGTCGGCTCAGGCGACCGACGCCGGCGTCAACAAGGCCACTCGGGAGTTGTTTGCTATCGCCGACACGCCAGCCAGGATGCTGGCGCTCGGGGAGGAGAAGGTCCGCGACTTTATCAAGACCATCGGGCTCTATCGCACCAAGGCGAGAAATATCATCGCGCTCTCGGAAAAACTGCTTGCGGAGTTTGATGGCGAGGTTCCGCACAGCCGGGCAGGGATCGAATCGTTGCCCGGCGCGGGACGCAAGACCGCCAATGTCGTGCTCAACATGGCCTTCGGGGAACACACCATGGCGGTTGACACTCATGTTTTCCGCGTCGCCAATCGCACCGGTATGGCGCCAGGCAAGACGCCTCTTGACGTCGAGCTTGGGCTTGAACGCGTCATCCCCGACCAATTTATGCTGCATGCGCATCACTGGCTGATCCTGCATGGACGCTACACTTGCCTAGCGCGATCTCCGCGCTGCGCAGTGTGCCCAATCAATGACCTGTGCCGTTGGCCCGAAAAGACGCTAGAGGGCTCCCGGTCATAATCGTCCTGCTTTGCAGATACCTATATTCTCAACAGTAACAAGATACCCCGCACTAAGTTCCCGTGAATCGGATCGGCAGCGCATGCTTTCGCGAAAAAACGAAAAGGCCCCGGCGGCGAACCGGGGCCTTTGACGCGAGGTAGGACTTTTTTGCTGCGCTTATTTGGTGTCGGTGCGCTGTTTCAGGGCGGTGCCGAGGATGTCACCCAGCGTCGCGCCAGAGTCGGAGGAGCCATACTGCGCGATGGCTTCCTTCTCTTCGGCCACTTCGAGCGCCTTGATCGAGACTTGCACCTTGCGGGCCTTCTTGTCGAACTGGATGACACGGGCATCGACCTTTTCGCCGACGGCGAAACGCTCGCTGCGCTGGTCGTTGCGGTCCCGCGCCAGTTCCGAGCGCTTGATGAAGGTCTGGAACTCGGTGCCGGAAATCTGCACCTCGATGCCGCCGTCCTTGACCTCAAGCACCTCGCAGGTGACGACCGCGCCCTTCTTGACGTCGCCCGGTTCGGCAAACGGGTCGCCCTCGAGCTGCTTGACGCCAAGCGAGATGCGCTCCTTCTCGACATCGACGTCGAGCACGACGGCCTTGACCATGTCGCCGCGCTTGAAGTTGTCGATGACCTGCTCGCCCGGCTGCTTCCAGTCGAGGTCGGAGAGGTGGACCATGCCGTCGACATCGCCCTCCAGGCCCAGGAACAGGCCGAACTCGGTCTTGTTCTTGACCTCGCCCTCCACGGTCGATCCGACCGGGTGCTTCTCGACGAATGCCTCCCAGGGATTGCGCATGGTTTGCTTGAGGCCGAGCGAGATGCGGCGCTTGACGCTGTCGACCTCGAGCACCTGCACCTCGACTTCCTGCGAGGTCGAGACGATCTTGCCCGGATGCATGTTCTTCTTGGTCCAGGACATTTCCGAGACGTGGATTAGACCCTCGATGCCCGGCTCCAGCTCCACGAAGGCGCCGTAATCGGTGATGTTGGTGACGCGGCCGGTGAAGCGGGAGTTCAGGGGATACTTCGCTTCGATGCCCTGCCAGGGGTCGTCGAGCAGCTGCTTCATGCCGAGCGAGATGCGGTGGGTCTCGTGGTTGATCTTGATGATCTTGACCTTCACCGTCTGGCCGATCGCCAGCACTTCGGTCGGATGGTTGACGCGGCGCCAGGCGATATCCGTGACATGGAGGAGGCCGTCGATGCCTCCAAGATCGACGAAGGCGCCGTAGTCGGTGATGTTTTTCACCACGCCGTCGATCACCTGACCCTCTTCGAGGTTCTGCACCAACTCTTGTCGCTGTTCGGCGCGGGTCTCTTCCAGCACCGTGCGGCGGGAGACCACGATATTGCCGCGCCGGCGATCCATCTTGAGGATCTGGAACGGCTGCGTGTTGTTCATCAGCGGACCGACGTCGCGAATGGGACGGATATCCACCTGGGAGCGCGGCAGGAAGGCGACGGCGCCGTCCAGATCGACGGTGAAGCCGCCCTTGACCTGATTGAAGATGACGCCGTGCACCTTCTCGTTATTCTGGAATGCTTTTTCGAGCTTGCCCCAACTTTCCTCGCGGCGCGCTTTGTCGCGCGACAGCACGGCTTCGCCGAGCGCGTTCTCGATGCGATCAAGGAACACCTCGACCTCGTCGCCGACCTTCAGGGCGCTCTCGCGACCGGGTCCGGAGAATTCGCGCAGCGCCACGCGGCCTTCAGTCTTGAGGCCGACATCGATGACGGCCATGTCCTTCTCGATCGCAACCACCTTGCCCTTGATGACGGAGCTTTCCTGCAGGCTGCCGCCAGCGAAAGACTCATCGAGCATCGCGGCGAAATCGTCACGGGACGGATTGAGGGTATCAGTCGAAGCCATTTGTTCTCCAATGCGGGGTACTTGCCGGCCGTTCGGGTTGATGTGCGTTTCGCGCGGGAAGGGTCAGGGTCCGCAGTCCTGACGACCGTCGTGCAGAGAGCAACAACGGGCCGGCAGAAGCCTTCACGTTCGAGACGATGATTTGGTCCGGAGCCCGATACGAGCGATCAATCGTAAGGACGATCGATATGGAGACTGAGCGGGACATTCCTCCAATGGCGGCGGGAATTTGAAATTCCGGCCGGTCCGCTCGGACAGCCTCGACACTTCGACGATGGTCCGGATGCCGTGGATATACCTTCAAAGCCGCAAACGAACAAGGCTTTTGTCGTCCTACAGCGGTTTCGAGGGAAGTGGATGCCGGGTGGCGTGAATAAACGAGTCAAATCAAAATCATAGAGTTCCGCTTCTGATGAATCACGCGCGGTCTGGACGGCGCCTCACAGCCTCGACGATCGCAATCGCCGCTTTCAGGCCGGCCTCAATGTCAAGATGGGAGTTGTCCAGCACATGGGCGTCCGCGGCCGGCTTCAACGGCGCAACGGGCCGGTTGCGGTCCCGCTCGTCGCGCTTGAGGATATCAGCCAGAACCACCGCCTCATCGGCCTCCTCGCCGCGCGCCCGCGCTTCCAGCGTGCGCCGCCGGGCCCGCACGACAGGATCGGCCACCACGAAAATCTTCACGTCGGCGTCCGGGCAGATCACGGTTCCGATGTCACGGCCGTCAAGCACCGCGCCGGGCGGCTCGGCTGCGAATTGGCGCTGGAAGGTCAGAAGCGCCTCGCGCACTCCGGGAAACGCCGAGACCACCGAGGCGGCCTCGCCGATCGCCCGGGTTTTCAGGGCCGGATGGCCGAATTTTTCCGGGTCGAGCTCATGCGCGGCCGCGACCGCATGTGCCTCGTTGGCCAGGTCCGCGCCGATGTCGAGCAGGGCCTTCGCGACCGCACGATAGATCACCCCGGTATCGAGATGGCGGAAGTGATAGTGATGCGCCAGCCGCTTGCCGAGCGTGCCTTTTCCCGAAGCGGCGGGTCCGTCGATGGCGATGATCATGCGAAATCCGCTCCCAACCGCTGCATCATCGGAACGAAATCGGGGAAGCTCGTGGCGATGAAGGCGATGTCGTCGACCTTGACCGGTGCATCCGACGCACAGCCCATCACCAGCGCCGACATCGCGATGCGATGATCCATGTGGGTGGTGACGAGACCGCCGCCGGGCACTCGGCCACGACCTTCGACGATCAGGTCGTCGCCGACGATCTCGACTGCGACGCCGTTGACGCGCAGCATCGCTGCGGCAGCTTCGAGGCGATCGGATTCCTTGACGCGCAATTCGTGCAGGCCGCGCATTACGGTGGTGCCTTCGGCAAAAGCTGCGGCGACCGAAAGCACGAGATACTCGTCGATCATCGATGGCGCGCGTTCCGCCGGCACCTCGACCCCGCGCAGCTTCGATGCGCGCACGCGCAGTTGCGCCATCGGTTCGCCGGCATCAAGGCGTGTTTCGCTCTCCTCGATCGACGCACCCATCTCGCGCAGCGTGACGAACAGGCCAGTTCGCAACGGGTTTGTCATCACGTCGTCTAGTACGATGTCGGAGCCTGCGGTGATCAGCGCGGCAACAATCGGAAACGCTGCCGATGACGGATCGGCCGGCACAGTGACCCCGGCTCCGTGCAGCTCGGGCTGCCCGGTCAACGATATCCGGCGGCCGTGCGCCTCGTCGGCCACGGACACGATGTCGGCGCCAAAATGCTTCAGCATTAGCTCTGTGTGGTCGCGGCTAGCCTCGCGCTCGATGACCGTCGTGACCCCCGGAGCGGACAATCCCGCCAGGAGCACCGCCGATTTGATTTGCGCCGAGGCCACCGGCGTGCGGTAAACGACCGGCAGCGGATCGTGCGCGCCCTCAAGCGTCAGCGGCAGGCGGCCGCCGTCGCTTTGCGAGATCACCCGCGCGCCCATCAATTCCAGCGGATCGAGAATGCGCCGCATCGGCCGCGAGCGCAACGAGCCGTCGCCATCGAAGGCTGCCCTGATAGGGCAGCCGGCTACCGCGCCCATCACCAGGCGGCATCCAGTGCCTGAATTGCCGAAATCAAGCGGCGCCTGGGGTGTCGCGAATCCGCTGGTGCCGACGCCGCGCACCGACCAGACGATCCCGCCTTTGTCGTCCGTCCGTTCGACCTTCGCTCCCAGCGCCTGCATCGCCCGGGCCGTGTTAAGCACGTCCTCACCCTCGAGAAGGCCCCAGATTCGGGTTTCACCAACCGCCAGCGCGCCCAGGATCAGCGCCCGGTGGGAAATCGATTTGTCTCCGGGCACCCTGACGCGCCCGGTCAATGACTGGCATTTTCGCGCCTCAAGCGGCATGGTCTGGCCGGAAAGAGTCAAGTTGCACGTCCCCGTTGTGGCAGCTGGTATCACAGGGACGACGGCGCGTCACGCCTGCGAGCCGGTCTGCAAAGCGCTATTGACAGGGCCGCCGCAACTAGCCAAGTGAAGCACCGTTTTTCAAGAACTCCCGGGATTCCAACACGTGGCCAAATCCGAGCTCGGAACCAAGCGCATTTGCCCGACGACTGGCAAGAAGTTCTATGATCTGAATAAGAACCCGGTGATCTCGCCCTATACCGGCGAGGTCGTGCCGATCGTCGTGGCGCCGGTTCGGGGGCGCGGCGAGGCCGCCCGCGCCGCCGCTTCTGTGTCTTCCACATCCGACGCTACGCCGGAGGCCGAGACCGAAGAACTGGTTTCGCTGGAGGAGGCCGATGCCGAGGAGAACAGTGGAAAGGTCAAGAAGGCCGTCGTCCCGGAGTCCGAGGATGATATCGAGATCGACGACAGCCTCGACGACGACGAGGACGATGACTCCACCTTCATCGCCGACGAGGAGGAGGGCGACGAGGATGTGACCGATATCATCGGTGACGTAGGAGATGACGAGGAGACTTGAGATCGGCCCTGAACTGTGTTCTGGGTCTTTGCAAATCGTGCCGCTCCCATTGGGTGGGAGTCGGTCGAGGGGCCATAGCTCAGCTGGGAGAGCGCTTGCATGGCATGCAAGAGGTCGGCGGTTCGATCCCGCCTGGCTCCACCATATGCCGTCATCTTCCAAGGCGTGGCGATGTATGCCGGCGCCGGACAAGCGACATCCCTTTTAGCGCCTGTGAGGACAAATGGCGCGATCCTGACCTAATTCCAAAGCCTTAATGGGTATGTCGCACATCTTGAATGGCGTGCAAATCATGCCATATTTTGAGTTGACCGGCTGGGACTACCAGTCGGTCAAGCGGGGGTGCCGCAAGGGCCCTACGCGTTGATCCGCTGAAGTGTGGCGGTTCGGCGATCCGGATCATGCGCCAATAAAGTTGGCGCGCGACCGGACGCAAAGCCGGGTTTCACTTTTGCTGGTCGCGCGCGTCAAAGTCGCTTCGAGAGGACTTTGTAATGTCTCGTGTTCCTTCGTTGTCCAGTCCGTTCCTTTTGGGATTCGACGAGATCGAGCGGGCGCTCGACCGCGTCGTCAAAGGCGCTGACGGCTATCCTCCCTACAACATCGAGCGGTGCGACCGTGACAGCGGTGAGCCCGAACGCCTGCGGATCACGCTGGCGGTGGCGGGATTTACCCGCGACCAGCTTGATGTGACCATTGAGGAAAATCAGCTTGTGATCCGGGGCCGGCAACAGGAGGATAAAGCCCGGCAATATATCCATCGCGGCATTGCCGCGCGCCACTTCCAGCGTACCTTTGTGCTGGCGGAGGGGATGTTGGTGCTGGGCGCGGACCTCAAAAACGGGCTATTGTCTATCGATCTGGCCAGGCCGGAACCTGAAAGGGTCGTTAAGACAATCGCGATCAATGAACACGAATGATGCATGACCCGAAAAAAGACCGGTTATCCGGCAAAAAAAGCTTTCGGGTGCAACGAGTAGCGGACTCGACCGCTTAGTCTAGCAAAAGGAGTCGAGACCATGAGTGAAGTGATTTCTACGTTCCGACCCGAAAACGTTTCGACCGAAGCGCTGGCGCAGCTTGGCGAGGGCCACATTGCCTATGTGAAGCAGGTTCGTTCCGAGGACGTGCCGGATCTGTTTCCGCAGGCTCCGAAAATCGCGCCCGGTCTCATGCTGTTCGCACTGCATGCTGCTGATGGCACGCCGATCATGCTCACCGATTCGCGCGAGGCCGCGGTCGCGAGCGCCTGGAGCAACGAATTGCAGGCCGTCAGCGTTCACTAGCGGTCATGCCGCAAAAAACGGGTACCGGCCTGCGATCAGAATACGAGCAAGTATCCGTTGAATGAGCCGCGTCGATTGCGCGGCGGAGTTGGCGGGAAGCGGCGGCGCGCTGAGCGCTGTCGCTTTCTGGAGCGGGGATGGAGGAGAGGCTAGCCGGTGTTCCGCCGGCATTCGACCCGCAAAATATTGCGATCGATTGATCATGATCGATCCGATCCCCAAATCATCTTTATCGAGGCCCCGCATCCGGCCGCGCGAGGCCTTCGCGGATGACAGCATTCGACGGTTGCATTTGACCTTGAGCGGCCTGCCTGTATGGTCACGCCAAGCTGTTGAACCTTCGGGAAAAACCTTATGCCTGCCTATCGCTCCCGCACTTCCACACACGGTCGCAACATGGCCGGCGCCCGCGGCTTGTGGCGCGCCACCGGTATGAAGAACGAGGACTTCGGCAAGCCGATCATTGCGGTGGTCAACTCCTTCACCCAATTCGTGCCCGGCCACGTTCACCTCAAGGATCTCGGCCAGCTGGTGGCGCGCGAGATCGAGAAGGCCGGCGGCGTTGCCAAGGAATTCAACACCATCGCGGTGGATGACGGCATCGCGATGGGCCACGACGGCATGCTCTACAGTCTGCCCTCGCGCGAGGTCATCGCCGACAGCGTCGAATACATGGTCAACGCGCATTGCGCTGACGCCATGGTCTGCATCTCCAATTGCGACAAGATCACGCCCGGCATGCTGATGGCGTCGCTGCGCCTCAACATTCCATCGGTGTTTGTCTCCGGAGGCCCGATGGAATCGGGCAAGGTCACACTCAACGGCAAGGTCAAGTCCGTCGATCTGATCGACGCCATGGTCGCTGCCGCCGACGACAATGTGAGCGACGCCGATGTCGAGGCGCTCGAACGCGCGGCATGTCCGACCTGCGGCTCGTGCTCGGGCATGTTTACCGCCAACTCGATGAACTGCCTGACCGAAGCGCTCGGCCTCGCATTGCCCGGCAACGGCTCTGTGCTCGCCACCCATGCCGACCGCAAGGGTCTGTTCGTCGAGGCCGGACATCTCATCGTCGATCTCGCGCGGCGCTATTACGAACAGGACGACGAGCGGGTGCTGCCGCGTTCGGTCGCGAGCTTCAAGGCGTTTGAAAACGCGATGACGCTCGATATTTCGATGGGCGGCTCCACCAACACCGTGCTGCATCTGCTCGCCGCGGCCTACGAAGGCGAGGTGCCCTTCACCATGAAGGACATCGACCGGCTGTCGCGCCGCGTGCCGGTCTTGTGCAAGGTCGCACCCTCCGTGCCGGACGTGCATCTGGAAGACGTGCATCGCGCCGGCGGCATCATGGGCATTCTCGGCGAACTCGATCGCGCCGGCCTGATCGATGCTGACCTGCCGACGGTTCACAGCACCTCGCTGAAGGACGCGCTGGAGCGCTGGGACATCAAGCGGACGAAAAGCGAGAGCGTGCGCACCTTCTACATGGCCGCGCCGGGGGGTGTCCGCACCGAAGTCGCGTTCAGTCAGGACAAGCGCTTCGAGGAGCTCGACGCCGACCGCGCCAAAGGTTGCATCCGCGATGCCGAACACGCCTTTTCAAAGGACGGCGGTCTCGCCGTGCTTTACGGCAACATCGCGCGCGACGGCTGCATCGTGAAAACCGCGGGCGTGGACGACAGCATCCTGACCTTCTCAGGTCCCGTGCGCGTTTTCGAAAGCCAGGATGCAGCGGTGGACGCCATCCTTGGCAACAGAATCAAGCCAGGGGATGTGGTGTTGATTCGTTACGAGGGGCCGCGCGGTGGCCCCGGAATGCAGGAGATGCTGTATCCGACCAGCTATCTGAAATCGAAGGGGCTAGGCAAGCAGTGCGCGCTGATCACGGACGGCCGCTTCTCCGGCGGCTCGTCGGGTTTGTCGATCGGCCATGTCTCGCCGGAAGCAGCGGAGGGTGGTGCGATCGGTCTCGTCGAGGAAGGTGACGTCATCGCGTTCGACATTCCGAACCGGAAGGTTCATCTCGACGTCAGCGACGCTGAGCTGGAGCGCCGCCGCGCGGCGATGGAGTCGAGGGGCGACAAGGCGTGGAAGCCGGCCGCTCCGCGCAAGCGCCGCGTGACGATGGCGCTGAAGGCCTACGCTGCGCATGCCACCAGCGCCGCGCTCGGCGCCGTGCGTGTGGTGAAGGAATAGCGTGCTCGGGTTGATGCTTTTCGTCATGGTCGGGCATTGCCGTTCACCGAACGGCGAACGTTGTCCGCCTATGGGCTGAGCATCCATGTCTTCGAATGCCCCGAGACAGAACGACGTGTGTGTCTGACCCAAGATCGGGCATGACAGATCCAGTGCCTGTCGTGAATGTTTGCCCGAAGCGTTAGAACCTTCTTTTCACGGAAACGATGAAAGACTCCAGCTTTTTGATTTGACGCGTTTTCTTCACGCGAGTTCGCAAATGTCGGAGTGGTCCGTTCCGTCAAAATAAGAATCGCTCCAGGATTTACAGGATTCGCAGCGATCAGGGGACTGTCGCCGGCGGCAGCGCCAGCACGGAATAGATCGCTTGCGCATCGCGGGAGGCGCGCAGCTTGTTGGCGATGTCCTGATCGCGCAGCAGCCGTGCGATCCGCGCCAGCGCCTTCAGATGATCCGCGCCGGCGCCCTCGGGAGCGAGCAGCAGGAAGACGAGATCGACTGGCTGCCCATCCATTGCTTCAAAATCGATCGGACGGTCGAGTCGCGCGAAAAGACCGAATATCTTGTCGAGTTTTTGCAGCTTGCCGTGCGGGATCGCGACACCGTAGCCGACAGCCGTGGTTCCGAGCTTCTCGCGCCGCAACAGCACCTCGAAAATCGCGCGGTCGTTCTGTCCCGTCAATTCAGCGGCACGCGCGGCCAGTTCCTGCAGCGCCTGCTTCTTGCTGTTGACCTTCAATGCAGGAATGATCGCCTCGGGTGCGACCAGGTCGGTAATCATCATATGACGTTCCGAGGTGAGGTTTGCCGTCAGGTTGCGAAAGACACGTCAGACAAGCAGCAACAAACGTGAGCCCACATATGGGCGAACGCACACGCTAAGCGGTTCGCGGCCCTCCGGCCAGGATGACCGGCCTTATAGTCTAACGCGAGCCCGATGCCAATTCCCGAACTTTTATGCAGACCGATCGGGAAGGCCGCGGCCCGTATGGATCGTCGTCCCAAGTGTCAATGGCAACAAGTCAGGCCGCGCCGTTGACGGACGGCGGGTCGATCCAGCCCACATTGCCATCAGGTCTGCGATAGATCATGTTTACGCGGCCGCTGGAGCCATGCTGGAACACCAACATGGGTGCGCCGGTGAAGTCGAGTTCCATCACCGCTTCGCTGACCGAGAGCCGCCTCAGCGAGGTGACGGTTTCTGCGATGATCACCGGATTGAAGGCGGTGACCTCGTCTTCGCCGTCCACAGCTGGCGCCTCGATAACGTAGCTCGGCGCGTCGAGCCCGGCGATCGCCTCCGCAGCGGCGTGCGCTTTGCGCGCCGAGCGATCCTTGAGACGGCTCTTGTAGCGGCGCAGACGCTTTTCGATTTGCAACAGCGCCTGATCGGCGCTCGCATAGGCATCCGCGGCATTAGATTCAGCCTCGAGCGTTACTCCAGAATCCAGATGCAGCGCGCAGTCGGTGCGGAATCCGAAACCGTCCTTGCTCAGCGTGATGTGGCCCGAATATTGTCCATCAAAGTATTTTCGGAGAACTTCGTCGGTACGGTTGTTGAGGCGCCCTCGCAGCGCCTCGCCGACGTTAATGCTCTTGCCCGAGATTCGAAGTGTCATGACAAGCCTCATCGATCATGAGTGGGGAGAGATTATCGGGCGTCGCGGGTGCGCAATCAAGCCGGTGCGGCATTGCGCGAGCGGTTTGGCGACGGAGCCGACGCCGTCTGCGTGCCGCCAAGCAGATTCTGCTTTTCGCGGCGGCGCTGCACTGAAGAAGGGATTCGCAGCGCTTCGCGATATTTAGCGACGGTGCGGCGGGCGATGTCAATTCCGGCTTCGCGAAGTCTTTCCACGATGGTGTCGTCGGACAGAACAGCCGACGGCGCTTCTGCATCGATCAGTTGCTTGATGTGGTGACGGACCGACTCCGCCGAGTGGGCGGAACCGCCGTCGGCCGCGGCGATCGAAGCCGTGAAGAAATATTTTAACTCGAAGACGCCGCGATTTGTCGCCATGTATTTGTTAGCAGTGACGCGGGACACGGTGGACTCATGCATCTGGATCGCATCCGCCACGGTCTTGAGATTGAGTGGTCGCAAATGGGCGATGCCATGCGCGAAAAAGCCGTCCTGCTGCCGCACGATCTCGGTCGCCACCTTGAGAATGGTGCGGGCACGCTGGTCGAGCGCGCGGACCAGCCAGGTCGCGTTTTGCAGGCAGTCCGTGAAATAGGTCTTGTCGCCGTCCTTGTGGATCGTCTTCGACAATTCGGCATAGTACGTTTGGTTGACCAGCACGCGCGGCAGCGTATCGCTGTTGAGTTCCACGAGCCAGCCGCCGTCCGGACCGGGCCGCACGTACACGTCCGGCACCACCGTCTGCGTGCGCGTGGTGCCGAACCTCAAGCCTGGCTTGGGATCGAGATGACGGATTTCGCCGACCATCTCGGCGAGGTCGTCGTCGTCGACGCTGCAGATCCTGCGCAAGGCTGCGAGATCACGCCTCGCCAGCAGCTCGAGATGCTCGACCAGCGCCTGCATCGCCGGATCGTAACGGTCCTTCTCGCGCAACTGGATCGCAAGGCATTCGCTTAAGCTGCGGGCGCAGATGCCGGGTGGATCGAAAGTCTGCAACACCGCGACAGCGGCCGCCACCTCGCTTTCGCTGGCGCCGAGCTTGTCGCCGACTTCGCTAAGGTCGGCTGGCAGGTAACCAGCCTCGTCGACGAGATCGATCAGATATCGTCCAATCATGCGCTGCGCCGGTACGGTGACGGCCACCGCAAGCTGTTCGGCGAGATGTTCGCTGAGTGTTATCTCCGCCGCGACGAAGGCTTCGAGATTGTAGCTATCATCGCTCGAGGCACCGCCGCCCCATTCCGTGAACGTGACCGGTGCGGCATCCTGCGCGGTCCGCGCCGCAGCCTCGGCCGGTTCTTCCGGAAAAACGTTTTCCAGGCCGCTGTCGAAGGTCTGTTCGATCTCCGCGCGGCTGCCGAGATCGCGATTCATCCATTCGTCGGGCGCGGGTTCCAAATCCTGACCACCGGTGCCCTCGCCTGCGCCGTGGTCCGCGAACGCCGCCGCTTCGTCACCGTTTGAATATTCAGCGTCCCTTACGGCCGACCCTCCGGCGGCCGGTGGGTCGGGGTCCTCGCTCGCGCGCTCCAGCAGAGGATTCCGCTCGAGTTCCTCCTCAACAAACGCCGAAAGGTCCAGATTCGACAGTTGCAGCAGCTTGATCGCCTGCATGAGTTGCGGCGTCATCACCAGCGACTGGGACTGTCGAAATTCGAGTTTCTGCGTTAGCGCCATGCCAAGAGCGGTCCAAAATGGTCCGATTCTTGCTTACCTTTTTTATGGCCGGATGTACACGCTTTACGATGACAATCCGACTTTTGGCCTAGTAATCGAGGGCTTGTACCGGAGGCAGCGTTACTTTCGGGGGAACCGCACGCGGTTCAGCGGCCATCGCGGATGTAGATGTTGCGTTCCGCCTTGCCGTCTGCGCATCGGGTGCGCGGCCGCCGCTATCGGTCACGGTCGTCCGTCCCCGATGCCCTTGTTTGGAGGATTGCCGTCGCGACTTGGCTGATGAGCCGCGCAGCCCCCACGAACGCGCGATCGACGGCCCCGCAGTATAGCCAACCACCGCGCCGGCGACCGCCCCGACCGGACCCAACACCACCGCGCCCGACAACGCGCCGAGCGCAGCGCTGCCGGCACGTTCCTGCGCCGGCGCCGCCGACGATAGCAGCGCGAGTGAGGCAATTGCAGCAAGGACTGTCTTCATTTCACGCTCCCGTTTTGTCGACGAGAAAGAACGAAGAATGCGGCGAGACGGGGGTCGGCCCGCCGCCGATACGCCCGCGGAAGTTCCCAATTCGGCCATCGGCGCGGTTTAGCTTCGGCAGGCGTTGGCCGGCCGCCGCCAAGCAAAGCACGCGAGGAAACTGCACATGTTTAAGACCAGCCTTCTTGCCGCCGCCGCGGGATTGTTATTCGCGCTCCCCGCGTTTGCCGCGGATTTCTCCTTCACCGGCGAAGCCCCGCAGATGATTTGCGACGACGACGGGAATTGCTACCGCACGCACGCGCCGCCGTTAGTCGAACGCTGGCAGGATGATGATGACGATGATGGCGTCTATGAGCGCCCCGGTTATCGTTCCCGCTACGGGGCGCCGGGCGCCGGCGTCTATCGCAACTTTGACGACGGTCCGGTAATTGATGTCGATGTCAATGACGACCCCTGGTGAGAGGTCGAATCGCGCATAGCGTTGCAAGGATCGAGCGGAAAAGTCTGGCGGCGACGACTTTACAACCGGAATTCCTCGCCCAGATACAGGCGCCGCACGTCGGGGTCGTTAACAATCGCCTCAGGGCTGCCCTCGGTCAGGATCTCGCCCGCATAGACAATGTAGGCGCGGTCGGTCAGGCCGAGCGTTTCGCGGACATTGTGGTCGGTGATGAGCACGCCGATGCCGCGATTGGTCAGATGGCGCACGAGATCCTGAATATCACCGACCGCGATCGGGTCGATGCCGGCGAATGGTTCATCCAGCAGCATGTAATTCGGGCGTGTGGCCAGCGCGCGCGCGATCTCCACGCGCCGGCGCTCGCCGCCGGACAGCGCGATCGATGGCGATTTCCGCAGGCGCGTGATGTTGAATTCCTCGAGCAGCGCGTCGAGCTCGGCTTCGCGCTTCTTCTTGCTTGGCTCGACGACCTCGAGCACGGCACGAATGTTCTGCTCGACGCTGAGGCCGCGGAAGATCGAGGCTTCCTGCGGCAGATAGCCGATCCCGAGCCGCGCCCGCTGATACATCGGCAGTTTGGTCACGTCGTGACCGTCGAGTTCGATAGCGCCGCGATCCGCGGGGATCAGACCAGTGATCATGTAGAATACGGTGGTCTTGCCGGCGCCGTTCGGACCCAAAAGTCCGACCGCCTCGCCCCGGCGGACATAGATGCTCACGCCGCGCACGACCTGACGGGAGCCGAAACTTTTTTCCACCCCGTGTACGGCAAGGTAACCAGGACGCGCGGCCATCCGTGGCGCGGCGGTCCCGTTGGAGGCGGCGCGCGGCCGGGAAGCTTCTGGCCGGGACACTTCAGGCGCTGAGCGCGCCGGAACCCGGGGTTGCGAAACGGGCGGGGCCGGCGGAGCGTTGCGACGGGTCCCGTGAGCGATCGGTGGTGCGTCGCGCACCGGATTGGTCAGCATGTCGCCAATGGTATCGCCGAGTGCCGTGATGTCCGTCCGGGTCCGCGCAAACGCTTGCGCCCCGCGCTTCTGCGGCCGTTTACGGAATACATTGAAGAGATCCACCATGGGCGCCTGCTCAGCCTCTCACGGTCGTTCGCCTGCCCGCAGCGTGCCTGATTCGTCGCCTCACCATGAATGAGGAAACATCCGTTGCCCGCAACACCCGCCTCCGCCTCGGCAGCGTTAAATCCGCTCGCGGTAGATACAAACAAGCCACTGCGGATTCAACTTCCTGCCGCCAGGTCCTTAGACAATTAGCTGATATCATTTAGGTTTTTGTGTGGATCCGGGGAGCTGCATCGGTCCACCCAGCGGGCCTCCCTGCCCGGACGACTGAAACAGGCCCTGTACCCGCCCATTCTTCGATTCGACACGGGAAACGCCGGTGGTCATGTCTACGATCAGCCTGTCGCCGCGTAATACGTTCTTGCCTTGGGTCAGAACAACTCCGCCGAGCATGGTGACCAGATTTGTCTTGGTGTCGAACACCGCGGTTTCCCCGGTCACGACCTGGTCCTTCTGGGTCACGACCACGCTGCCCTTGGCCTCCAGCCGCTTGATCGAGGATGCACCCGATGGGCCCGGTTCCGCCGATTTCATCGCCGTCTTGGCTGGTGCCTTTGTCTTGCCGTCAGCGGTCGAACTGCCGCCCTCGTAATAGACCACGAGCGTCTTCGATGTCATCGTGGTGTCGCCCTGCACCACCTTGACGTTTCCGGAGAAGGTCGCCTCCTTTTTCTTATCGCGCATCTCCAGCGCGGCGGCTTCGATCTGGATCGGCTGATCGCGATTCTGGGAAAAACCCTGCATCGCGTTGGGAACGCCCTGCACCGAGCTTTGTCCGGCCGCTTCGCCGACAGCCATCACGGCGACGGCGACCAATCCGCCCCGCAGCAGGAGAGCTATACGGGAAACCGGGGGAAAGCAGCGAAAACTTGGCACGGTCGAATTCATTTCGTATCGCCGCCCGCACCGGCAGTTGCGGGAGGGCGGTCCATCACCAGATGCATGACGACATTCTTCTCGAATCGCACCACGTCGCCCTTTTCGGTGACCTGCATGGTGTCGGCGGTCAGCGTTCCGTTCAGCAGTTTGACATCGACGGGCTGGTCCGAGGTGACGGTGCCCCGGCCCATATCGACCATGGCATGGGTCAGCCGCGCCTCATATCCGGTCGAAGACTGCATGAGGACATCCTTATGCAGGTCGAGCACTTGCGTTTTCGTGTTGAACATCCCGGTGCGGGAATTCAGGGTCACCGTCGAGTCGTCCTCCATCCGCACCTTGGCCCGCAAGGTATGCAGTTCGACACGATCGGGGTCGGTGACGTCCTGCGTCGCCGTCGTCGCCTGCATCTCGTAGGGCCGCTTATCCGGCGTGAAGCCAGCGAGGCGCGGCGATTCCATCGTGATCTTGGTGCCGGAGACGACGAGATTATCCATGTCGAGCGGCAGGCTCGCCAGTGCGCGGAAGGGATTGAAGGTCGCGATCCCGATCAGCGCGGCCATCGCCAGCCCGACCGCCCCCGGCACCGCGATCCGCAATACCCGCACCATGCGGCTGTGTCGGGCGGCGCGGGCGAACCTTGCTTCCAGCCCGGCCTGCATTCCGGCTTGATAGGTGGGATTGTGAACCGAGTACACCGCTGCTCCAGGCGCCTGTTCTGGTTATCCTACCCCGAAATGGGGGTCTTCGCAGCCGGACATCGTGCGGCGGCACACCTGCTAGCGCATCTTCCGGTCGCTGTGGGCGCCGAGCGCGTTTGCTGCATTAGCCGCTTTGCCCCTCGAAGCCTGCCCCACCGAGGACGAGGAGTGTGACCGAAAGGGGGCGAAAGGCGAAAGGCCGACCACGAGGCGGCGATCTTCGCGGCTCACGAATGCGCGAAAATGTCGTCGGCTTCCCAGCCGGAGAGATCGAGCTTCGCTCGCGTCGGCAGGAACTCGAAACACGCTTGCGCCAGCGCGGTGCGATCCTCGCGCGCCAGCATCATGTCGAGCTTGGCGCGCAAAGCGTGCAGATGCAGCACGTCGGAAGCGGCGTAAGCGAGCTGCGCGTCGCTCAGGGCCTGCGATCCCCAATCGCTCGATTGCTGCTGCTTCGACAGGTCGATGCTGAGAGCCTCGCGCACCAGATCCTTCAAGCCGTGCCGATCGGTATAGGTACGGGTCAATCGCGAGGCGATCTTGGTGCAGTAGACCGGCCGAGGCATCACGCCGAATGCGTTGTACAGCGCGGCGAGATCGAAGCGCGCGAAGTGGAAGATTTTGACGATCGCCGGATCGCCGAGAAGCTTCTTCAGGTTCGGCGCGTCACGCTGCCCTTTGCCGATCTGAATGACGTCGGCCGAACCGTCGCCCGGCGACATCTGGACCACGCACAGCCGGTCGCGGTGCGGGTTGAGGCCCATGGTCTCGGTATCGATCGCCGCCGAACTGGTGTAGCGCGTAAGGTCCTGGTCCGGCAGGTCGCCACGGTGCAGGCGGATGGTCATGATGTCTCGGCCTCGTCGAATCGATTGGGGCTAAAATATCGTTGCAATGACTATAGCGTTTTCGAGCGAAGTGGGCACCGGTTCGCGCAAAGAAAACGCGTCAAATCAAGATCATAGAGCCCCGCTTCTGATTCTATCAGAAGCGGAAGGGCTCTAACAAACGATGGGCGGTCCCTCTGAAAGACCTGAATGGCCGGCTGCTCCGAGCGCATAAGGCCGAGTGGCTCATGAATACTTCCGATACAAAGAAAAATCCGATGCGCTGGAGATCGACGAAAAGAACGGATCGATGCGCATCCGCTGTGCAAGACGATGGAAACCGACCGGCACTGGGGCGTTAAGTGCAGAATTGACCATAAACCTTGAAACCATCGCCAGGCCGCAGTTCGGCCCGCCACAGGCCGTCCTGATCCTTGCGTGGTGAGTTTCACGACGATACGATTCCGGGCAGCGGAGTAGCTGGAGGCGAAGGTAGCGATGCAGGCGGATATCAAGGAACAGGTACTTTCCATCATAAACCTCCGGCTGCTGACGATCTTGCTGCCGGCAGTCGTCCTGTCGATCCTGGCGGGGTGGATAATGTACGCGCTGGGCTATCCGGCGATGGTATACGGGGAGGTGGCGCTCATTCTTAAGACGCTCATGCACCTGTTGCTCGCAGTCTGGTCGGCGTTTAAGGCGATTCTTCTGGGGATCGTGGTCTTCGGGCTTCTGCTCGTTTTTCTATCGCCGGTCTTGATCGTCCTGCGGGAACTGCGGAAGAAACAGAACCCGCCATCCAACGCCTCAAGCTTGGCGGCTTCATCCAGCACGGCGGTAGAAACACGGCCATAAACGCGCGCCACACGGCATCCAGGCGGCCTTTCTCAGCGGCGGTCTTGGCGCAGGCATGGTTCACCGTCACCTTAGCCGACGCTCATCCTGGCAGCGTTTTCGAGCGAAGTGGATGCCGATTCGCGTGATTTTATCAGAAGCGAAAAAGGCTCTAAGGACTGCCGGTGCTCCCCTTCTGGGCGCTATACAAGTCGTCCAAATTGCTTCGGGATTTCACGACATCGGCGTGATCGGGGCCGAGCCCTTTCTCCCGGATCGCCAGCGCTCGCTTGTAGAGCGGCTCGGCCTCGGCGTAGCGGGCCTCCACTTTGTAGAGTGAGGCCAGATTGTCCAGCGCCGACGCGACGGAAGGGTGACCCTCGCCGAGCGCCTTCTCGAAGATGACGACAGCCCGTTTGTAGAGCGGCTCGGCCTCGGCGTAGCGGCTCTGGGCGATATACAGTTTGGCCAGACCGTTCAGCGATTGCACGAGATCGGGGTGATTGGGCCCGAGGGTTTTTCTCCAGGTCGCCAACGCCCGCTTGCAGAGCGGCTCGGCCTCGGCGTAGCGGCCCTGAAGGCCGTAGAGTTCGGCCAGATCGGTCAACCCTAGCGCGACAGAGGGGTGCTCGAGCCCGCGCGTCTTCGCGCAGATCGCCAGCGCTTGTCTGTAAAGCGGTTCGGCTTCGGCGTAGCGACCCTGCTCTTTAAAGAGCTCGGCCTGATCGTTCAGCCTCGCCGCCAGCATGATATCGGACACGGCCATGAACGGTGCACTCCTGACGCATGGATGAGTTTAGCAAGAAAGCCGGTATGCCACTAATTCCTACCCATTGGCAGTGGGTGCTTCCGGCGCCTCGGCGACAGCAAAGCAGGGCTGTTTCCGGTACGGGGATTGAAGGCTCGCCAACGCGCGCAACTCAGCGTTAGTATGTGGAACTCGGCAGATCAAGCATCGTTCTATCCACCAGCAGTTCCTCGCACGCAGCGTCTATTGGAGATTCGACCTGCTTACGAATTCCTCGATTCTCATACCGGGACAAACCGTGTGGTTCAAGTGCCGGGCGCCTCGAATGGCGGTTCTCAATGATGCCGCCGAATACTTCGCGGCGTTGCGGGAATCCTTTCTGCGGGCCGAAACACAAATACAGATTGTTGGATGGGATATTCATAGCGAAACCCCGCTGGTCGGGCCCTCGGGGGTCGTCAACGACGGATTACCGCTTTCGCTGGCCCCTTTTCTAAAGGCGCTGTTAAAACTCAAGCCCAAACTCACAATCAACATTCTCATTTGGGACTTTGCGGCGCTGTACGCCGCCGAGCGCGAAGTCAGTTCTGCTGCCAAATTCGCCGATGCGGCCAATGACAGGATTCGTTTCTGCTGGGATTCGTGCCTTCCGCTTGGATCGGCGCAGCACCAGAAATTTGTCGTCGTCGATAACTCGCTGGCTTTTGTCGGTGGGCTCGACCTGACGATCCGGCGCTGGGATACCAGCGACCATCTTCCCGAGCATCCATTTCGAAAAGATCCGCAAGGAAAGCGCTATCCCCCCTTCCATGACGTCCAGTGCATGGTCGACGGCGAAGCGGCAGCGGCTCTCGGTGAGCTTGCGATGCGGCGCTGGCAGGCGGCGGGTTGCAATTTTGAGAAGGTCGGTTCTGCCGGCGACGACCGGTGGCCGAAATCCGTACCGATCGGGGCCCGGGAAGTCACCGTCGGGATCGCTAGAACAGAGGTGGCAAGCCACTCATCCGAGGACGTTCACGAGGTTGAACTCCTGTTCGAAAGGTTGATTGGCGTCGCGACGACGTTTGTCTACCTCGAAAACCAGTTCATCAGTGTCGGGAAGATCGCCGAGCTCCTCGCCCAACGGATGGCAGCTGTCCCATCACTTCAAGTGCTGATTATCGTGCCGAAGCTACATTCGTCATGGCTTGAGTCGCGGGCGATGCAGAGCGGTCGCGACTCCTTTCTTGATCCATTCAAGAAAGCCGGCGTCACGGAACGATTGCGCATTCTTCATCCGTCTACGGCAGGCCAGCCTATCATGGTCCACAGCAAACTGATGATTATCGACGATGATCTCGTCCGGATCGGATCGGCCAATCTCAACAACCGCTCAATGGGTGCGGATAACGAATGCGACCTTGTTTTTGAAGCGACGACCGAAGCCCACCGCGACTTTGTTCGCAGGTTGCGTCGGCGACTCATCGGTCATTTTTGCGGCGCGGCCGAAGAAGAAGTTGCTGAGAATGAATCTCGTCTGCTGCGGTTCCTCGATGCTTATGCAGTAGCGGGAGCGACCAAGGCGTTGCAGCCGATCGAGGTCGGTCAGGTTTCGTTTCGTGCGCTCAATGATTTCATCCAACCCATTGCCGATCCCCGCATACCTTTGAATCTCAAACGCGCCGCAAACAGAATGTGGACCATAAGAACCATCCTCGGAACGGCGGGCCTCGTGCTTATGCTTATGGCCCTGGCGTTGTTCTGGCGTTACACGCCGCTGCGCAGCTACGCTGATATCGGCTTTTTGTCGGCCATCATGAGTCAGCACGACTCCCCGTTTGCTGCGCTCATCGCGGTCGCCTGCTTTGTGCTCGGCGGTTTGATCATATTTCCTGTCGTGGTTCTGATCGCAGCGACAGCCGCAGCATTGGGACCCTGGACCGGCGCTATAACTGCTGTGGCAGGGGTCATTTTGAGCGCCTCTCTACTCTTCATGATTGGGCGCTATCTTGGCCACAAACGGCTGCAAAACCTTCTCGGGCCTCGCGCGCTGCGCGTTCAGGGGCGGCTGGTTGGGAAGGGGATTATCGCGGTCGCCATCCTCCGGATGGTCCCGCTCGCACCATTCTCGATCGTCAACGTTGTCGCGGGCGCGAGTCAGTTGAAATTGAGAGACTTCCTGGTGGGTACGATTTTTGGCATGATGCCGGGTATCGTGGTCATGGCTGCGCTGGGTTCACAGATCGCCGATTTTGCGAAGAACGAATCCTGGGCGAATGTGGTTCCTCTCGGATTGACGATTGTTATCTGGATTGCGATCTGCCTCGCGGCTCAGTTTGTCGTCACCTGGCTCGCCGGGCGGAAAGCATGACGCTGACAATCCGCGTGATGACGTGGAACGTACACGGCACATTCAACCTCAATCCGCGATTTGACATCGGGGCGGTCTCTTCGATCATTCGGAAATGGTCGCCCGATATTGTGGGACTGCAGGAGATCGACTCTCGTGGACGCAGCGACAATCCTTTCGAGCGTCTTGCAGGTGTCGTGGGCGCGCATAACGTCGATGCCAGGTCGATCGTCACGGCGGATGGCGATTACGGACAGGTTTTGCTGAGTAAGTGGCCCTTCATCCGGGCACCGACCATTGTGGATGTTTCATACCGGGAGCGAGAGGCGCGCAGGGCGATTTCCACTTGTATTCAGTCCCCGATCGGGGAGGTCGCAGTGATCGCTACCCATCTCGGGCTGAGCATCCGCGAGCGTCAGGAGCAGGCTCGCGCAATCGTCAATCTCATCGATGCTCCCAGAACGATCGTGCTCGGTGATTTCAACGATTGGTTCTGGGTCAAATCGGTCAGGCGAATACTGGCGCAGCGATGTCCTGTGCGGACCAGACTGCGCACCTTTCCATCATGGTGTCCCGTGCTTCGACTTGATCGCATTTACACTGTGCGGACGGGACGTATCGCCAGGGCATGGACCGATCCGGAAGCCCGCGCTTGCTCGGATCATTTGCCGGTCATCGCCGACGTGACGTTCTCCTAGGCCACGCTTAGGTTCCGCAGGCGGAGCAAGGACCGAACCAGGCAAGCGCGGATCGGTGCATGCGGGCGATTGGGGTTCGCGTCTCGATACGCGCGGGATTCGCGCTTGCGAGTGACTGGTCATGGGAAATCGAAGTTAGTCCGGCCGGTTCGTAGACCGGCGCGAAGGTGTGTGGGCGTTCGGCGTATCCGAAAATAAATACAGGTGTTCATCGCGGACCGACGCTCATCTGGCGAGACGGGTGGAACCCACTCACTGATCGCACTGCTGCTTAGTGTATCTGCCGTTTAAAGAACGACGCGCGCAGCCTGGAGGAACGATCTCCGAGGTAGCCCGTTTTTCTTTCCTGAGCGATACGCAGTTCCAGAACGGATACCCAACAGATTTTAGGAGCGATCGAATGGCAAAGATGGAAAACGGACACATCGTCGAAACCGCAATGGAAGCACGGGGCGCAGAGCGCGGACCCACGGTGCGCAACGTTCTCGTGGCAGGAACCGGTTTGGTCGTGGCCGCATTCATAGTTGTCTATATCGCGTACTTCGCAGCCTGAGGGCTGGCGGCCATATCGCCGCATCGCGAGCTGCCCTGCGAGCTTTTCCGCTCGCAGGGCAGTCTCTCTCAAAATTCCATCGTCCGATCCAAAATCAATGATGAGAAAACCCACCCCGGCACAGATTCGCCGCCGTGCGTATGAGCTATGGCAGAAAGAAGGCTTCCCTTCCGGGAAGGATGAGGAGTTCTATTTTCAGGCCGAGAAAGATTTATCCGGCGAAGAAAAAGCAGATTCCATTCAGAACGAGTAGCGCGGACTGAATGACACCAGTCGGCCAGGTCCGATCGGACTATTCTAATTTATCGGTTGGATGTTTCGACAATCGGAGAAGGGCAGGCCGATAAGGTGGATAGGGATCTTCGTCGTCGGGGATCGCGCAATATCCAAATTCCTGCTGTATCCGCTGAATCTCAGCCGCGCGTTCATTCAGGCGTTGCGCATGCTCCTGCGACCGTGCCCTCCAATAACGGAAGGTTTCGGGCGTGACGGGTACGAACGCCGTGCCGAAAAGCGTCGGATCGGGGACGGCGGTTCGCCCGAGCAGGAGAAATTTGTCAGAACCGATGAAGATGAGGGTGGCATAGCCGGGGTTTCCTCTCGCCCTTATCCCATTGAGTGACAACTCGCACAGCTTGCTGAAGTACGGCTCCTGTCGCCATCGGTCGGGATATTCGGGATCGACCTGAACGTTGACCGTGTCCCCGCTGAAATGCATCACCAGGCGGGCCTTCTCGGGAAACCAGTCGTCGTTGAAATGACCTTGCAGCCAGGCGCACGTGAACGATCGACACATTTGAGGACGATCGTTGTAGATGGTGCATCCTTTGCCGGTCTCCCAATGCTTGCATAACTCATTCACCGGTTTTGCGACCGCTGTCACCTCGAGGATATCGCAACAGCAGTTGCACGATCCACATTGCCGGACGTTTGGTTTCGTCGGCATGCCGGTTGGCTTGAAGCCTTCACTGTCGCGAATAATCCGCTTCTGCTTCTCAAGCGATTGCAATGCGCGTTCGACTTTCAGACGAGACAACCCGGTCACGTCGATAATGCCACGAACCGTCGTTGCGCCTTTTTCGACCGCGAGAGCAACTTGCGAAATCGCTTCCATCGCTTTTTTCCTACTTATGACTCAGCTGCGGCGCGCCTCTTCCCACCCTTTCGTTGAGTAGCCGCCTCCTTCGAGTTCCGAGTGAGCTATTCTACGGGAATGCGCCGCACATCGTCTCGATTCCGAGCCGGTCCGATTCACATCGGAAATCCGCTTTCGTCCTCCGGGCTTTTGCTCATTGGTAAGGGCTCCGGGCGCGATTCTCAGCGTCTGCCCAAATGCGATAGAGCTCGCCGCGAGTGCGGTAGCCTGGTGATGCGCGCATCTACGGGAATCCGTTACACGAAAATCGGAATGCGGGAGCCATCGCGCTTCATCGGCCGCACCAACCGAAATAGCATTTGTAGCCCACCCTTGTAACACAGTCGGGTAAGCGCAACACTTTGATAGGGCGTAACTTATTGAAAGGAAAGTCTCCCGTAGGAGCGTGGTGCCCAGGAAAGGACTCGAACCTTCACGACCTTGCAGCCACTGGCACCTGAAGCCAGCGCGTCTACCAATTCCGCCACCTGGGCCCGGCCGGGTTAGTAGGCATCGGCCGCGCGCTTGTCAAATCCTTGAAGGCGTCCTCAATAGCCTGCTGAGCGGTCCGCCGGTTGACGTGCCGCGGAATGGCGGAATATCCATTCTCTAGACCTGAAATTATCGCCCTTGAGGACCGCATCATGGCATCGCATTCGGACACGCTCGTCACGGTTTTCGGAGGCTCGGGCTTCCTCGGCCGGTATGTGGTGCGCGCTCTCGCCAAGCGGGATTACCGTATCCGGGTTGGTGTTCGGCGCCCCGAACTGGCCGGACATTTGCAGCCGCTCGGCAAGGTCGGCCAGATCCATGCCGTGCAGGTCAATCTGCGCCATCCGGGGTCGGTCGGCGCGGCCATGCGGGGATCCCACGTGGCCGTCAATCTGGTCGGCATCCTGACCAAGAACGGCCGGCAGACTTTCGACGCCGTGGTGGCTAAAGGCGCCGCCACCATTGCGGAGGCAGCCGCGGCCGCCGGCGCCCGCATGGTGCACGTCTCGGCAATCGGTGCCGATGCGACCTCGGCCTCGGCCTACGCCCGCGCCAAAGCCTCTGGGGAAAGGGCGGTACTGGCGGCGGTGCCATCTGCGACCGTCCTGCGGCCGTCGGTGATGTTCGGCCCCGAGGACCAGTTCACCAACCGGTTTGCCGCGCTGGCGCGGATGTCCCCCCTGCTGCCGCTGATCGGCGGCGGCAGGACCCGGATGCAGCCGGTCTATGTCGGCGACGTCGCAACCGCCGTGGCCGACGCGGTCGACGGCTGGACCAAAGCGGGCGCCGTTTACGAACTCGGCGGCCCCGAGGTGCTCTCGATGCGCGAGATCATGCAGATCATTCTCCGCGTCATCGAACGGGAGCGGATGCTGGTGCCACTGCCGTTCGCGATTGCCCGGCTCAAGGCGATGGTCCTGCAGTTCGCGCCGGGGCCGCTGAAGCTGACGCCGGATCAGGTGACGCTGCTCAAGACCGACAATATCGTTTCCGACGCGGCGACGGCCGCGGGCCTGACGCTGCAAGGGCTGGGGATCGCGCCGGACTCGATGGAGGCGGTGGTGCCGCAATATCTCTGGCGCTTCCGCAAGGCCGGTCAGTTCGCGCCGAAGGGGGCGTGACCTTTATCGTTGAGAAAGTATGAGCGACGAAGCGATGAGCTTCGTGGATTTTCGAGTTGATCCGATGATGATGGTCCGGCGGGCTCTACCGCCCCAGCGCCAGCGCCATCAGACCGAGCGTGCCGACGATCACCCGCCACCAGGCGAAGAACGTAAAGCCGTTGCGCGTGACGTAGCTCAGGAATGCCTTGACAACAATGATTGCCGTGACGAACGATGCCACGAAGCCGATCGCAACGATTCCGAGATTGTCGGTCGTCATGTCGGCGCGGTTCTTGTAGAAATCATAAGCGAACGCTCCGATCATGGTGGGGATCGCGAGGAAGAACGAAAACTCCGCCGCCGCGCGCTTGTCGGCGCCGAGCAGCATCGCGGAGACAATGGTGGCGCCGGAGCGCGACACGCCGGGAATCATCGCAACGCATTGTGCGATGCCGATCCATATATACATCGGCAGCGGAAAGGCCGTGGCGTCGTGTTCGCGCGGCCGGTGATCGAGCTGATCGACCCACATTAAAGCCGCGCCGCCGACGATCAGCGAGAAGCACACCACCCACGGATTGAATAGCAGTTCCTTGATGTACTTGCCGGCGATCAGGCCGACGATCACAGCCGGCAGAAAGGCCGCCAGCACGCCGATGACGAAGCGCCGGTCCGCGGCACTGGAGAACATGCCGAACGCGATCGGCCACAGTTTCGCAAAATAGATGACCACAATCGCCAAAATTGCGCCGAGCTGGATCAACACCGTGAATGTGTTCCAGAAGTTCCCCGAACCGAGATCGAAGAAGCGCTCCGCCAGTAGCAGATGGCCGGTTGAGGACACCGGCAGGAATTCGGTGACGCCCTCAATGATGCCGAGAATCACGGCTCTGATCACATCGGAAATCATGGGAAGGACCTACCCTGAATTCTAGTCGACTGCGAACGATGCGTCCTTCTCGCTTATTCGCCGCAGGGCAGCAATGCCCAAATCCATGAATCTGGCCCGGGCGAACGCAGTTTCACCCGCTACTCGACAGCTCAGCGGAGGCGCGCGTGCCGCTAACGCTCTGCCGTTAACGCTTTGGAGATAGTTTCTTAAGCATCGCAAACTTATCAAGGGCCCCATGTTCACGTTGCTTCACCATCCATTCTGTCCGCAATCGCGCTTTATTCGCCTGATTCTCGGCGAACACGGACTCGATGTCCGGCCGGTGGAAGAGCGGGTGTGGGAGCGGCGTGAAGCTTTCCTGACACTCAATCCGGCCGGCACCACGCCAGTGCTGATCGCCGAAGGCATCCCCGCGGTTCCCGGCGCCGGTATCATTGCGGACTATCTCGATGAGACCTATGGCGAGCGTATCGGCGAGCGTCGGCTGTTGCCGACCTCGATGCCCGAGCGCATCGAGGTGCGCCGTCTGATGGCCTGGTTCAACGAGAAATTCTTCGAGGAGGTTTCCGGTCCGCTGGTGACCGAACGCATCTACAAGCGCTTCATGGGAGAGGAGATCGGCGGCGGTCCGCCGGAGACCGACGTGATGCGTGCTGCCCGGACGAATGTGCGCTATCATCTGGCCTATATCGGCTGGCTGGCGCGAACGCGGAATTATCTGGCTGGCGATCGGTTGACCTATGCCGATCTCGCCGCAGCGGCTCATCTATCGGCGATCGATTATCTCGGCGACGTGCCGTGGGTCGAGGACGAGGCGGCGAAGGCGTGGTATGCGCGGATCAAGTCGCGGCCGTCGTTCCGTCCATTGCTGAGCGAGTGGCTGGCGGGCGTCCCGGCGTCGCGCACCTACGTGGACCTGGACTTCTAAAAAAGACCTGGATTTTCCGGCGGCCGCTTTGGCCGGCGGGCTTGCCGCGTGGGAGTCATTCGCGCCGTTTCTCGTAAGCCTTCAGATGCGTGTAGACCGTGCGCAGCTTCGGCACCGGCAGCTTCGCGGCCTCGGCGCGGGTGATGAGATCGCCGATGATATGATCGGCCTCGACCCGCGCGCCGGCCTCGATGTCGCGGAACATGGAGGCGGTCAGCGGCGAGTTCTCCGTCGTCAGGATTCCGGTGGTGCGGGTCATGATCGCCTCGCGTGGCGGGTGACCGGCGGCCTTCGCGATGCCGGCGATTTCGTCGCGGGTGCTGAGGATGAAATCCCGGCCGCCGGGCGCGGCGACGATCTGTCCGATGGACGCGCGCATCAGGCAGGTGGCGCCGGCCAGCGTCGCCAGAAACACCCATTTCTCCCACATGTCCTGCACGATGTCGTCGGATGCCTGCGATCCGCAATCGCCGCTGGCGAAGACCGCAGCGATGGCCCTGACGCGATCGCTCGTGCCGCCGTCGCGCTCGCCGAAGCCGAGCGACTGCATCGGCGCGAGCTGGACGACTTCACGCATCTTGTTGAGCGTGACCGCGAGCGAACACAGGCCGCCGAGCACGCGCTCGCGGCCGAATTTCGCATCGAGCGTTTCCATGTGCCGCATCCCGTTGAGCAACGGGATGATCGCCGTCCGCGGCCCGACCGCAGGCGCGAATGAAATGATCGCGTCATCGAGATCGAAGGCCTTGCAGCTCAGCAGGATGACGTCGAACGTCTCGCTCAAGCCGCTGGCCAGCACCGTCGGCGGATTGGTCAGCGTCGCGTCGCCGTGCGGACTCCTGATGACGAGACCGGCGCTCGCCAGCTCAGCGGCCCGTTTGGGGCGCACCAGGAAGGTGACGTCCTGACCGGCCTGGAGCAGTCTGCCGCCGAAATAGCCGCCGGTCGCGCCGGCTCCTACAACGAGAATGCGCATCGATCTGTTCTGTTTTGCCTTTTAAGTTTCTTCGACGCAGGTTCGCGCGGCGCAAGGCTCGTTCCTGTTTCGTCAGATCAGCCGCTCGATCGTCTGTTTTGCGCCAGACCATGGAGCGAATGTCAAATCCGCTCCACCAGCTTGACGATGTGATCGCGGATGTCGTCTGGCCAGCCGGCGATCAGGGCCGCTAGCCGCCGCCGGTCGTTGGCGAACAGCGCACGTGCGGCTTCCTCGAAGTTTGCAAGATCGCCCGCCATCGCAGACATGAAGTGATAGGCGGCGTCGCGTGCCGCGCGGCCGCGATCCCTGTCGCTATTTGCGCGGCGCGCCTCGTCGACCAGCTTGCGCAAGGCGACCGACGTCCCGCCGGGTTGCGCGCTCAGCCACTCCCAGTGCCGCGGCAGCAGCGTCACCTCGCGCGCGACCACGCCGAGTTTCGGCCGGCCGCGGCCGCGCGGTTCGTCCGGTTTGGAGGCCCCGCTGGCTTCGGTTGTTTCCACCGGCAAGGTCTGCCGCAGGCGAGCCGCGATCTCATCGTCGGACCCACGCAAATCGAGGTCGATCGGGCGCCCGGTTTCGTCGCTGTAGATTGCGATCGGAGCGGTCGTGCGCGCGCCCGCGTGTTTGACCGCGAGCGCGACATCGGTGAGCGGGCCAGATGCGATCCGCCGCTGGCCCTCGAAAGCGGTAAAACAGGAGGTCTGGTCATGCATCATCGGAGGTGTCCAGCTGTGGGTTGGCTGGCATTTATTACCCGGATATAATTAATCCGTCAATATTACCCGGATAAATATTGCGAGCCGTATCGTTCGGCTCCAAACGGTGCGCCGGACTCAATATCCCGCAGCATGCGACCCGCGGGTACGCGGGTCCGGCGCACCGAACAACCCGTCCGGGGTGATGGCGATGGAGTTGGCCGAAGTCTGTCCCAGCGGTACGACGACGGTGTGGCCTCGCGCCTGCAATCCCGCGATGATGCCATCGGGGAATCCCTGTTCGGCGCGGACCTCGTCCGGCAGCCACTGATGATGCAGCCGAGGCGCGTGGACTGCGGCTGCAATGTTCATATCGTAGTCGAGCACGTTGACAATCACCTGAAGGACCGTGGAGACGATGCGGCTGCCGCCGGGCGATCCCGTCACCAGCACCGGTTTTCCGTCCTTCAGAACGATCGTCGGAGTCATCGAAGACAGTGGTCGCTTGCCGGGGCCGGGTAGGTTGGCCTCGAATCCGACCAGCCCGAAGGCGTTTGCCGCGCCCGGCGCGGCGGTAAAATCGTCAAGCTCATTGTTGAGCAGGATGCCGGTGCCCTCCGCCACCAGCCCGACGCCGTAGCTGAAGTTCAGCGTATAGGTGTTGCTGACCACATTGCCGAAGGAGTCGGCCACGGAAAAATGCGTGGTGTTGTCTCCCTCGCGCTGCGGCCGCATGGGCACGGCGGCCGCAGGCGTCGCGTGCATCATGTCGATCGACGCGCGCTGCTTCGCGGCGTAGCCTTTCGCAAGCAGGGTTTTAACCGGGGTGTTGACAAAAGCGGGATCGCCGAGATAGCGGGCGCGGTCCGCATAAGCGCGCTTCATCGCCTCGACCAGCACATGCAGCGAATCCAACGATCCCTGATGCAGATCGCGCATCGGAAAGCCTTCGAGGATGTTCAGCGATTCAAGCAGCACGGTGCCGCCCGACGAGGATAGCGGCATCGAAACGACGTCGTAGCCCCGATACCTGCCACGAACCGGCTCTCGGATCAGCGGCCGATAGGACTTGAGGTCTTCAAGCGTCATGATCCCGCCGGCGGCGTCGATCGCGTTCACTAGGTTCGAGGCCACCGAACCTTCATAGAAACCCTTCGGCCCGTGCTCGGCGATTGCGTTCAGGGTGGCGGCCAGATCGGTTTGGACCAGCCGGTCGCCCTCGCGCAGCGGAGTGCCGTCGGGGTGCGCGAAAATCTTTATCGAGGACGGCCAGCGCGCGAGACGGTCATGCGATTCCGACAGTGTATCGGCGTTGTCGTCGGCGATTTCGAGTCCGTTGCGTGCCAGCGTGATCGCAGGCTTGAGAAGACGGGCGAGGGTGAACTTGCCCGAGCCGTATTTGTCGAGCGCCAGCACCAGCCCCGCGACGGTGCCGGGCACACCGATGCCGAGCGCGGAATCGCGCGACTTCGCCGGGTCGGGCGCGCCGTCTGCGCCGAGGAAGATGTCGCGTCTGATCGCATCGGGTGCGGTCTCGCGATAATCGATGGCGATGTCGCGTCTGGAATCGGCGAGGTGTATCAGCATGAACCCGCCGCCGCCGATGTTTCCGGCGCGCGGGTAGGTGACCGCCAGGGCGAAGCCGGTCGCGACCGCTGCATCGACCGCATTGCCGCCCTGCGCAAGCACCTGTGCCCCGATCTTGGCCGCGAGCCGCTCCTGCGCCACCACCATGCCGTGTTTGGCAGCAACCGGACGGGCCGCATCGGAGGTCGCGGCAGGAGCCGTGCCGCGTGCATCCTGCGCGACGGCGGGCGACGAGAGCTGCGCTAATGCTACGATCACGCAGGCGATCACGGAAAATAGGTACCGACGCGGCTCGCGGTGGATCATCCATTCGGTTCCGGATCTGGAGGGGTCGCTCTGTTGATGGGAGCAATGCTATAGGAACTCAGGCGCAAGGTCAGACGCCCACATGATTCGACACAACATATCGGGCATGACGGTGACGACAGCCTTGCCGGCGGATAGGGCGAATTTCGGAGAGCGTTATGCCTCTCGTGGCGCCATTGCCAGCTGGATCATGTTCGACTGGGCGGCGCAGCCCTATTTCACGCTGATCACGACCTTCGTATTCGCACCTTACTTCGCGACTTTCGTGGCGGCGACACCGGCAGAAGGGCAAGCGCTTTGGGGATTTGCGACTGGCGCGGCCGGCATCGTGATTGCGCTCGCCTCGCCGGTGCTGGGCGCCATTGCCGACGCCAGCGGCCGGCGCAAGCCGTGGATCGCGGCCTTCGGCGCGCTATTGGTGCTCGGCTCCAGCCTGATGTGGATCGGCAAGCCCGGTGACTCAAGCCTGATCCTGCCGCTGTTGATCGCCTACGGCATCGCCACCATCGGCGTCGAATTCGCCACCGTGTTCAACAATGCGATGATGCCGTCGCTGGTGCCGCCGCACAAGATCGGCCGTCTGTCGGGGACCGGATGGGCCACCGGCTATATCGGCGGCATCCTCAGCCTGATCCTGGTGCTGGGTTTCCTCGCCGCTAATCCCGCCACCGGCAAAACGCTGTTCGGCATGACGCCGTTGTTCGGTCTCGATCCCGCAACCCACCAGGGCGATCGCATCACGGGCCCGCTGACGGGCGTCTGGTTCGTCGTCTTCGTCCTGCCGATGTTTTTGCTCACGCTGGATTTCCCCGCCAAGCGTCCGGTGCGAGCGGCGCTGCGCGAAGGGTTGATCGAGTTGCGCGGCACGCTCCGCGAATTGCCGAAACGACGGTCGCTGGCGACCTTCCTGCTCGCCAACATGATCTACACCGACGGGCTGGTGTCGCTGTTCGCGTTCGGCGGCATTTATGCCGCCGGTACCTTCGGCTGGCACACCATCCAGATCGGAACCTTTGGCATTCTGCTCGCGATTGCCGGCGCACTCGGCGCGTGGATCGGCGGCAAGCTCGACGACCGGGTGGGTCCGAAATTCGTCATCGCCGCGAGCATGACTGTTTTATTGTTGGCGATCGTGGCGATCCTGATGGTCGACAAGGATTCGATCCTGTTCGTGAAGGTCGCGCCGCCCGTGCCCGGCGGCGGGTTGTTCGCAGCACCCGCGGAAAAAGCCTATCTCATCCTCGGCTGCCTGATCGGCGGCGCCGGCGGTCCGTTGCAGGCGGCCTCGCGCACGTTGCTGATCCGGCTGGCGCCGAAGGATCGCATTGCGCAGTTTTTCGGATTGTTCGCGCTGACCGGAAAGGTGACGTCGTTCGTTGGCCCGCTGCTGGTCGGCTTCATCACCGCGATCACCGCAAGCCAGAAGGCGGGCATGGCGGTGCTGGTGTTGTTCTTCGTCGCTGGGCTTGCACTGCTGTCGCGCGTGCGGGAGTAGCCGTGCCTTCGCGTTCAATCCGCCGCGTTGATCGTCCCTGACGGCGGCGACTTCTCGCCAAGCAGGACGCCGTTCACGACCAGGCCGTATTTCGATGTCGGCTCGTCGTGGAATCGCTTGCGGGTTTCCGCGACCGAATCGACGAACCGCGGATCCTGCGGTCGCTCCTGACTGTCCATGTAGGTTGCGATGTCCCACGCCTCCTGATCGCTCAGCGAGCCGCCGAGACCGAGCGGCATGTTGGCCTTGATGAATCCGGCGGCAATGTTGATCGAGGCCATGCCCGCGCCCCAGTTGAACGAGCGCGGTCCCCATAGCGGCGGAAACACGGTTTGTCCGCCGGCCGATTTTTGTCCTGCGCCATCGGCGCCATGGCAAGACGAGCAATTCTGTGCGTAGGCTTTCGCGCCGCGATCATAGTCCGCCGGCTGATCTGGCGCTTTCAGCTCGGGATAGCCCTGGCCCTTGACGGCAACGCCGGTCGGACCGCCCTTCGCCAGGAAGTACGCGTAGGTCTCGAGCGCCACCAGCACCTTGTCGTTGAACGGGGGCGCCTTGCCGTTCATGCTGAAGCGGAAGCAACCTTGCAGCCGCTCTTGAAAGGTATTCACGTGGCCGTTCTTCGCGCGATAGGCCGGATAAAGAAGATAGGCGGCGCCCAACGGCATGGCGTTCGGTTGACGGCCGCGATCGAGGTGACAGTTTGAGCACTGCAGATCGTTGCCGAAGAAGCCCTTCGCATTGTTCTGAGTATCGTGAACAATCGCTTCGCCGAGCCGGATCATGTCGCCGAATGGCCCGTCCGGAATGTCACTCTCCGCGGGTGGCGTGTAGGAAGGATGCACGGCTTCCGTTTTTTGTGCCAGAGGCTGCTCCGGCGTTGCGCCTGTCAGCGGGGCCGCAGCGCTGGAGGATGGCATGTATCCGATGAACCCGATGGCTGCGAGGACGAGAACAACTGCTGCCGGGATCGAGGGTGCAACAGGATTGCCTCTCATGGCTTGGTCTCCGAGCCGTGAATTGGTGCTGCCACAGGCAAGCTCTCGTAATAGGCGGCCACGCTTTTGATCTGATCGTCGGTCAGCTGGTTTGCGACATTGGCCATCACCCCCATGGGATCGACCTTGCGATCACCGGCTTTCCACGACCGAAGTGTTTTCTCGATATAAAGCGCTGATTGTCCCGCGAGGCGGGGAAAGTTCGCTCCCGCGTCAAGGCCGGCTGCACCGTGGCACTGTCCGCAACCGGGCAAGTCTTTCGAGGGATCGCCGGTCGCGGCAATCTTCGCTCCGGCCGCGATCACGGCTTGATCAGCGGGAGCGGTTTCGGGCTTCGGTGTCGTCATGCCCGCATAGTAGTTGGCCAGCGCCTTTCTTTCGTCGTTGGACAGATCCGATGCGATCATCAGCATGACACGGTTCTTGCGCGCGCCGTTATTGAAACCATCGAGCTGACGTTCAAGGTATTCCGCATTGAGACCAGCAAGGCGTGGAATGCCCCTTGCTGGCTGTCCCTCTCCATTCCGGCCGTGACACGGTGTGCAGGTTGTCGCTCTGCCTGGCGGCTTGGTGATACCCTCACCGTTGCCCGCGAGCACGGGTAGCGACGACACGCCCAGCAGCAGAAGCGCTCCGCCTATCACAGGTCTCATCCGTTCTGCCCGCATCCATCTCAACGTGTAGTATCTCGCTTTTAATGACGGAAATGCCTGATGCCGGTGAACACCATGGCGATGCCGTGCTCGTCGGCGGCCTTGATCACCTCTTCGTCGCGCATGGAACCGCCGGGTTGAATGACCGCGGTGGCGCCGGCCTCGACGCAGGCGAGCATTCCGTCGGCGAATGGGAAGAACGCATCCGACGCCACGACCGAGCCTTTGGTTAGCGGCCCGGTGAGGTTCAGCTCGCGCGCCGCATCTTCCGCCTTGCGTGCTGCGATGCGCGCGGAATCGACGCGACTCATCTGTCCCGCGCCAATGCCAACGGTGGCCAGATCCCTGGCATAGACGATGGTGTTTGACTTGACGTGCTTCGCGACGCGGAAGGCAAAGCGCAGGTCGCGCATTTCAGAATCGGTCGGCGCGCGCTTGGTTGCGACCTTGAGCGACATGTCGTCGACAACAGCGTTGTCGCGACCCTGCACTAAAAGTCCGCCAGCGACGGTCTTCGCGGTCAGGCCGCGCGCGCGCGGATCGGGCACGCCACCGGCCAGCAGCAGCCGCAGGTTTTTGCGCTTACCAATGATCGCAATCGCTTCCTCGGTCGCATCGGGCGCGATGATGACTTCAGTGAAGATGCCGGCTACCGCATTGGCGGCGTCGGCGTCGATCGTGCGATTGAACGCGATAATGCCGCCAAAGGCCGAAGTCTGGTCGCAGGCGAGCGCTTTGCGATAGGCTTCGGTGAGGCTTGAACCTTCAGCGACGCCGCAGGGGTTCGCATGCTTAATGATGACGCAGGCCGCGGTGCGCGCCGCGTCAAATTCGGCGACGCATTCATAGGCCGCGTCGGTGTCGTTGATGTTGTTGTAGGATAATTCCTTGCCCTGCAATTGCCGCGCGGTGGAGACGCCGGCGCGCCGCTCCGGCGTGCGGTAGAATGCGGCGGTCTGGTGCGGGTTCTCTCCGTAACGCAAAGTCTGCGCGAGACGTCCGCCGACGGCGCGATAGTCGGGGGCATCGGTCTCAAGCTGCAGCGCGAACCAGTTGGAGATCGCGGCATCATAGGCGGCGGTCCGGGCGTAAGCTTTTGCGGCGAGGCGCTTGCGCAAGCTCAACGTGGTCGCGCCCGCGTTGCCGTTGAGCTCGTCGAGCACCGCCTGATAATCTTGCGGTTCGACCACGACCGCGACGTCATCATGGTTTTTCGCGGCGGCGCGGATCATCGCGGGGCCGCCGATGTCGATATTCTCGACGCAGTCCTCGTAAGCAGCGCCTTTGTCGACCGTCGACTCGAACGGATAGAGATTGACGACCAGCAGGTCGATCGGGGCAATGCCGTGGTCCTTCATGGCTTTCGCATGATCGGCATGGTCGCGGATGGCGAGCAGGCCGCCGTGTACCTTTGGATGCAGCGTCTTGACCCTGCCGTCCATCATTTCCGGAAAGCCCGTCAGGTCGGAGACATCGCTGACCCTCAATCCTGCTGCTGCGATCGCCTTGGCGGTGCCGCCGGTCGACACCAGATCAATGCCAAGGCTGGCAAGCGCGCGGGCGAACTCGGTCAAGCCGGTCTTGTCGGAAACGGAAAGCAATGCGCGGGTCACGCGGCGCGGTCGGTCGGTCATGATTGTCGATCCTGGAAGGTCATAGCGTTTTCGAGCGAGGAGGGTATCGGTTCGCGTCAAGAAAACGCGTCAAAACGGAAGCCCGGTGCCGACTTTGATTCCATCAAAGCCGACAGCTTTAACGCAGCCGGTTAGCATGAATTTACCGGTGATGAAACCGGCCTGCTCTGGCGAGGCCGCCGGCACATTTCGTCTACAGCGGCAATTCCGGTTCGCGCCGCGCATTGCGCCGGGCGTTGGTGACCGCGGCCGACGTCGTCGAACGCACGAAACCCCAACGCACTCGGGGGACTTCCCGGGCATTCTGGTGAATCACGATCTGCGCGGACCGTCGAGGACCGTCGTTGCCGGCGAGAAAAACGCTGTCTTCGAGCTCGACCCGGTCGTCGGCCGCTTCGAACGTCCAGACCTCGCGGTTTGGCAAAACCAGCATCACGGCATGCGCATCATCGAGGCGGCTGGCCTTGACGGACGGATGGAGGTGAAAACGCAATGCGTAACGAATCTGGCCGCCTTTGATGCGGCCGCCGGGAGCAGGCGCCAGCATGTCCTCACCCTCCAGCCGCGAGCCGTCCGGTGCCATCGTCAGCACACGGCGATGGATCAGACCAAACCGAGCGAGATAGCCGTCATGCGAAGCCGTCAGCCGCTCGCCGTCGTCGTTGGTTTCGCGAAAAGTTTCGACGTGGGCCGGACCGCTGACAATCGGCGCCCCCTGGAGCAGCCGCTTCATCGCCGATTGTTCGACGAACTGGCACGAGGACGTTTGATGGCAGACCAGCGTGGAATGCGCTGCTGTCGAGCGCGCAAAGACACGCCACGTCTCGCGGCCGGTCGAGGACATTCCGCAATTCGTGACGACCCGGTTCAGTCCGGAGGACAGCTCGAACGACAGGCAGCCGGCATGCGCTTCCTCGCTGAGGTTCGGTGGTGGCGGCGGCCCGGCATCGACGATCAGGATTGTCGCGCCGGCGTCGATCCGCTGGAAGCCCGTGTGCGGCATGCTGGCCATCGGTATGCCGCGGGTGTCGTCATAGGCCAGGAGCGTCGCCAAAAGGTCGGACGGTGTGCTGCTCATGCCGTTGAACAGCGCAAAGCCGCCGTCGCCGTGACGGAAGAAGCGTAGCATCGGCATCACGCGGTCGATGGCGTTCAGCAGCGCCGGCGGCGGTGCGATGTTGCGTGCGGCAAAGGTTTGCCGGAGCGGCAGCAGGTCGATCAGCAGTTCGATTAAAGCTCCCGGATTGCGCGAGACATGTCCACCGTCGGGCAGGATTTGCCGCCGCAATTCCTCGGAGAGCTTACGGGTCGCGTTGCGGATGGTGCGGGCTTGGTTGGCAAGACACAGCGAGGCGTAGCACAGCGCGATCAGAACCTGCAGCCGTGACACGCCGTCAGGCGCGTCGTGCAGGCCGAAACGTAACAGACGGATGTCGCGGGCAAGCGCGCGCAGATAGCGGCGGTAGAATTTTCCATCCGCATCGCCGAGCACAAGCGGGGCCTGCGACAGCAGCGAGATCACGCGCCTCGACATGACGTCGGCGCGCCGACCTACAGGCCGCCTGCGCGCGGGATTCGAGATCCAGTCTTCCATCAGCGATCGCGCATTGGCGCGCGTAATCGCCGTATCGGCGGCGCGGAGATGCCGCAGCCAGCCGAAGCCGAGCAGGGCGGCTTCCCAATCCTCGGACGGCGGTTCGAGGTCGAAAACGGAGCGGGAGTGACAGGTGACGATCTTGCCCGCGAATACGAAGCGGCCCGCATAAATTTCGGCGGCGCGGGTGGCGTCGGCCGTACGAAGGTCGTGTGGTGCGATGGTCAGGCGGTCGGCGCGGCCGGGCCATAGCCGCGAAAGCGCCGCAGGCCCGTCGCTGGCGCGCGCAATCGTCCGACGAGCGAAACGGCGGACGATCAGAATTGAAATGCGTCTGCGATGAGCGACCGACACGCGCGCCTTCGGTGTGAGGATTCCCGCGAATCCTTTTGCAGTGATGAGGACTGAGTCCTTTTAATCCGGAAAGGCCGGCAACGCACCATCTTGAAATGCCGCGAATCTCTCGCCCTCGCTTTGCGAATCAGGACTTGGTCAATCGTGCCGCATAGAAGCCGTCTAGTCCGCCCAGCGTGGGATCATCGTGTGGCAGATGGCAGGGCAGAGTGCGCAGATCCCCCGCGGGCGTCACGATATCAGACAGTCCGGCCACTTCGGCGTCGCTGACCGGCACGCGCCGGATGCCTGGTTCGGATGCAAGCAGCGTGGCAACGACCTGTTCGCCCTCCTCGGGTTCCAGCGAGCAGGTGCAATAGACCAGTGTTCCGCCGGGCTTGAGCAGCGTGATCGCCTTTTTCAGCAGCTTTTGTTGCAGGGTGGTCAGCGCCGCGATATCCGATTCCTGCTTGAGCCAGGCCACGTCCGGATGACGGCGGATGGTGCCGGTTGCGGAGCAGGGCGCATCGACGAGCACGCCGTCGAAGCCGTCGCCGGCGACATCATCGTGCCAGTCGATGGCATCGGCGACGAGCGACCGCGCGTTCAGCGATAGACGGCCAAGATTCTCGCGTAGCCGCGCTACCCGATTTGGTGATCGGTCGATCGCGGTTACGTCTGCACCGGCCTGCGCGAGTTGGGCTGTCTTGCCGCCCGGCGCCGCGCAGAGGTCGATGACCCGCCGTCCGGCGACATCGCCGAACAGTCGCGCGGGCAGCGCGGCGGCGGCGTCCTGTACCCACCACTGCCCCTCGGAGAATCCCGGCAGCATCGTCACCGGACCTTGCAGCGAGGTGCGAACGGTTCCGGTCGGCAAGGCCTCGCCGTGCAGTCGTGTCGCCCAGTGTGCCGCGTCGGCTTTGATGGTGAGATCGAGGGCGGGCTCGTGGTTGATCGCGTCGGCAATCGCTTTTGCGGTGCTTTCGCCGTAGTGTCCGCACCAACGTGCCAATAGCCATGGCGGGATATCAAGCGACTCGGAACGGACCTCATCGATCAGGGACTGGCCTTCGCGCGCGCAGCGGCGGAGCACCGCGTTGACAAGTCCGGCATATTTCGCCGCGCGGCGGTCGGATTGCACCAGCCGTACTGACAGATCGACAGCGGCATGATCCGGCACGTCCATCCAGAGAATCTGCGCCGCGCCGATCAAAAGCGCGCTTTGCGCCCGCGGCGCATCGGTCGGAATGCCGCGATCGAGCAACCGCGACAGTAAATGGCCGAGGGTTCCGAGTCGGCGCAGGATCGTCGCCACCAGACGCCGCATCAAGGCACGGTCGCGGTCGGCAAGCGATTTCAGCGCGGGATGCGCGGTGGGACCCTCGAGCTGTTCATCGAGGGTGCGACGCTTATGAAGGACGCCGTCGAGGATATCCGCTGCGATGCGCCGGGCCGCAAGGCCCGGAGCCTCGGTCGGCGGTGCGAATCTGGTGGACGGCATGAGGCAGGCACATCGCTTAAGGGGATCAGGGGTGACGGACGCATGCTGTGCGTCCGTCGCGGCGGATCCAGATTTATGACATGCGAATAAGCCAAATATAAGAATCGCCACCATCTTCACGCATTTGCATGATCTGTGGAAACCGATTTCATACGCTTCGTCTCGCTGACCGGAGAATATGCATGAGCGACGAGCCGTCCGCGTTGTTGCGGAGTGCAGAGATAGACCCGCGCAAGTCGCCGACGTCGGCGGCTCAGCGCGCGCTTGCCGAGGCCGAGGCTCGCCGCGCCGCGCCGACCGATACATCTGCATGGGCTAAAGAGGTTTTGGGGCCGAAAGGTCCCGAACCGACGCGGTTCGGCGATTGGGAACGCAACGGCATTGCATCGGATTTCTGAGCGGCGCGCTTTTTCCTCCAGCCACCGCTTGTGTAGGCTTGCCGGGTGACCCGACTCGCTCTATGCTAGGAATATGTACCCATATACCAGAATAAATGCATTGCCCGGGCCGCGCTGGCGCCACCGATTGTCGCCGGTTCTGCCCTGGATATTCATTGTGGGCGTGGTGGCCGGAACCATGCTCCCGATCCGGAGCTGGATTGGCTGGCCGCAGGTCGTTGACTCCCAAACTCCGACGGAGACGCGGGCGATCTGGGCTCGCGCCGCTGGTTCGGCGGGACGGCACCAGGTCGACGTGATCAGGACGATCGATGGCGATACCTTCGAGGCGCTGGTTCATTTGTGGCCCGGCCTCGATATGACGACGCGGGTGCGGCTACGCGGCATCGACACAGCGGAAATGAAGGCCTCATGTTCCGAGGAACTTCGGCTAGCGAAAGCCGCCAGCGCCCGGCTGCGGGATCTGCTCGACGAGGGCGGCGTCACGATCGCCAATATCGGCCCCGACAAATATAATGGACGCGTGGTTGCCGATGCCGCGACGGCGCGAACCTCCGACATCGCAGCGGCGATGGTGGCGAGCGGTCTTGCCCGCGCCTATCATGGCGGTCATCGCGAAAGCTGGTGCAACAGCGTGAGCCGGTAATCACCGCAAAAAAGCCGCGTGAGCCGCGGCTTTTTTTGTCGGGACGATGCGCTGCCGCGTTTGTGATTGCCTCAGAAGTTTAAGAATCCAGGAATTCGCTCGCGGTGAACAGGGAGTCGAATTCAATATTTCTCCCTTTATAAACGGCCACGGCCCCCTCGCCTCTGTCGACGATCGATAACACCATCACGACTTCGGCGCCTGCAGCTTGGGCGGCCGACACAGCGATCATGGCTGACTCGCCGCTTGTCGTGACGTCTTCCAGGATGACAACCTTCTTGCCGGAGAGGCCGCCGTTGGGAACCCCTTCGATGAGCTTTTGGGTTCCGTGCTTTTTGACCTCTTTCCGAACGAAGAAGCCAGGAAGCGGTTCATTCTTGATGTGGCTGAGAAGGCTAACGGTCGAAATCAGCGGGACCGCTCCCATCTCCAATCCACCGATAAAATCTATGCCCTTGCCGAAAAGACGAGCGAGAATGAGTTCGGACAGCGCATGGGCTCCTTCGGGAAACAACATCGTCGGCTTCATATCGAAGTAAAACGTGCTGCTTTTCCCGGAAGACAATTTGATGTCGCCGCGACCGAACGACCGGGCCTTGATAATCTCAAAAGCCCTTTGGCGGACTTTGCTGTCTTCAGCCATGGCTTCGGGCTCAGTCGATGTGGCGAATTGACGGGCCATCGTGTCCTATCAGCGTATGGGAAAGAAGTCGGTCTATACGCTCAACCAGTCGCCGTGACAATGATTCCTCAGATAGTAGACCGATGTCGAGCATATTCGCGACTCGTCGCGATCTATTGTTGCGTTACCACCACGGGCGTGCCGACCGACACGCGCCGGTAGAGATCGTCAATGTCGGCATTATGCATGCGGATGCAGCCGTATGACACGAAGCGGCCGATCGTCCCCGGCCGGTTGGTGCCGTGAATGGCATATTGCCCGCCGCCGGAAAGCGTCATCGCCGCGACGCCCATCGGATTCGCCGGTGAACCGCCAGCGATCACGTCTGCGATTTTCGGATTGTCGCGTTTCACATCGTCCGGCGGCGCCCAGGCGGGGTCGCGATACTTGCCCTCGATGCGCGCGGTGCCTGTCCATTGCTTGCCGGCTTTGCCGACGCCAACGGGATATCGCAGTGCGCGATCCGAATCGATGATTAGATACAGCCGGCGCTCGTTGGTTTTCACGACGATGGTACCGGGCGCATAGTCGCCCCGATAGCCGACCATATCAGGCCGCGCTTCGGCTGATGGGATGCCGGAAAAGCCCATTGCGATCATGGCGGCAAACACCGCCGCAACCCGCCTCAACATTTTTCGCTCCAAAGCCGCTTCAAAAGGAGTCCGCTTCAAAAAAGTCCTGCTTCAAATCTGTTTGCATCAAATGAGCGGAGGGAGAAAGATGCTAACCCGCCCGCGCCAATGCTCCGTCGACCATCGCGATGGCATTCTGCGCGCCGTAGACCGCGACGAACGAGCCGAAGCGCGGTCCCTTCTCCTGACCCAGTAGCACCTGATAAAGCATGTTGAACCAGTCGAGCGAGACGCCGGGCCGTCCATCCTTGGCGAGCTTTTTGTGGTTGAGAAAAGGTTCGCGGCGGCCGATCTCGTAGACCGTGTTCTGGATGTCTTCTGCCGATGCGTTTGCGGGCAGTTGTGACAACGCATCGCGCAGGTCTTGCAAGGCGGCTCGTTCGCTCGCAGTCGGCTCGCGGAACGTTTTGGTCGGCGCCACGAAATCGCGGTAATAGTTGATGGCATAGCCGACCAGTGCGTCAAGCTTCGGATGGGTCGCCGGCGTGACGCCCGGCCGATAGCGGCCAATGAAACCCCACAGGGTTTCGGCATTCTCCGCGTTCGAGGACGAGACCAGCGTCAGCAGCAACTGGAATGTGACTGGCATGTCGGCCGCGGGCGGGTGGCCGGCATGAATGTGCCAGACCGGATTCGCGAGCTGCTGCCTCGCATCCTGACGCGGATAACCTTCGAGGAACTGCTGATAGTCGTCGACATTGCGCGGGATCACGTCGAAATGCAGCCGCTTCGCCGCCTTCGGTTCGCGGTACATGAACAGCGACAGCGATTCCGGCGAGGCATAGCGCAGCCACTCGTCGATGGTCAGGCCGTTGCCTTTCGACTTGGAAATCTTCTGGCCCTTGTCGTCGAGGAACAGTTCGTAATTGAAGCCTTCCGGCGCCGTGCCGCCGAGCGCGGAACAGATTTTGCCAGACAGTTTGACCGAATCGATCAGGTCCTTGCCGGCCATCTCATAATCGACGCCGAGCGCGGTCCAGCGCATCGCCCAGTCCGGCTTCCATTGCAATTTGCAGTGCCCGCCGGTGACGGGGACTGTGACCCGCTCTCCGGTTTCGGGGTCGTCGTAGGAAACCGTGCCAGCTGCCGCGTCGTGCGCGACAATCGGCACCTGCAGCACCACGCCGGTGCGCGGGCAGATCGGCAAAAACGGCGAATAACTCGCCGCGCGCTCCTCGCGCAAGGATGGCAGCATGATCGCCATCACCTTGTCGATCTTTTCAAGCACCTTCAGAAGTGTCGCATCGAAGCGGCCCGACGTGTAGTAGGCGGTCGAACTGGCGAACTCGTAGTCGAAACCGAAGGTGTCGAGGAAAGCGCGCAGCCGGGCGTTGTTGTGCTCGCCGAAGCTCGGATGAGTGCCGAAGGGATCGCGGACTTTCGTCAGCGGCTTGCCGAGGTCCAGCGCCAGCAGTTCCTTGTTGGGCACATTGTCCGGCACCTTGCGCAAGCCGTCCATGTCGTCGGAAAACGCCAGCAGCCGTGTCTTGATTTTGTCTTCGGTCAGCACGCGAAAGGCGTGACGCACCATCGTGGTGCGCGCGACCTCGCCGAAGGTGCCGATATGCGGCAGGCCGGAGGGGCCGTAGCCTGTCTCGAACAGCACCTCATCCTTCGGTGCCTTCTTCAGACGAGCGACGATCGCCTTGGCCTGTTCGAACGGCCACGCATTAGATTGATCGGCGAGTTCACGAAGATCGCTCGCTGATGGGACGTCAGACATTCTGCTCTCCATGGCGCGGCGTCTTCCGCTGCGCCACATTTTTTCAGGATCGTGCTCTAAAACGGACTGACGGAAAAATACCGCAGCCACAGATCGGTATACCGGCCTTTCTCCCAGATCCGGAATAGCGCCCAGTTCAGTGTCTGGCGCAGCACGTCATTGCCCTTTTTCACAGCAATGCCGATGCCCTCGCCGAAATAGCGGCTCTCGATAAAGGGGCCACCGCTGAATGCGCAGCAGCTTTCCGAATCGGTGCCGTTGATCCAGAACGCCAGTGAGATGGCGTCACCGAAAATAAAGTCGACTTCGTTCCGGCGCAGCGCCTGCCGCAGCGTCTCGTCGTTCGGATAGCCGTGGAGTTCGGCGTCGGTGAAGAAAACCTTGAGGTAGGCCTCGTGCGCGGACCCCCCGATGACGCCAACCTTCTTACCCTCGAGATACTCCGGGCGCACCTCGGACATGACGACGTCGCGCCGTGACACGAAGCGGGCAGGCGTTCGATAGTAAGGGTCGGTGAAATCCACACGCTTGCGTAATTCCGGAGTGACCGCGAGAGAGGCGATGATGGCATCGCCCCGGTTACTGGAAAGCGCGTCCACCAACGTCTCGAACCGCCGCATCTGTACCGTGCACGTGACCTTGATCTCCTCGCACAGGGTGCGCGCCAGATCGACATTGAAGCCGGCCGGGTTGCCGTCGGGACCGGTATAGTTGAAGGGCGGATAGTCGGTTTCCGTCAAAAAACGAATCACGGTGAGGCGGGACAGATCGGGCCGGTCCGGACGGTGGCGCGGATCCCAGAAGCCCGGCACGGCCTGCGGCGCGACGGTTGCGGTCTGCGCGCGCGCGCAGCCGGTCGCTGCTCCGGCAACCAGTATCCAGCCGGCGGTCAGCAAACAACCCAGCGTGGCCGCGCCGCGGCGGATCAATCTTTCGTTGTCGGAAACTGTAATCTGTGGTTGCATTGACGGGGGCTTTTCGAACGGAGGGTTTTATAGACCATCCGGAACGGGATGCGAGTATCGTTTGCGTGGGGACGCGACTTGCCGGGGCAGAATCGTTTAGAGGATGGCGGCCGGGCCGACGCGCTCCGCCGTGCTGTGCCTGAGAGTTCGGCGCTTGCTCCCGGCTTCATTTGCATCCCCCGGTCGAGCAACGATAACTGGCTGGGCGACCCCGAGCCCGGTCCGGCGAGCGAACTGGATTGCCTGCGGCATGTTCTCGCTCCGGCGCTGCTGAGCGCTGCCGAAGCGCGCGGCCGGGAAGTGGGCACCGGCGCAGATCAAGCGCTGATCCGGTCGGGTGTCATTGATGAAGACGTTTATCTGCAAGCACTTTCCTTTCAAACCGGTCTTGCGATCGAGACGTTCGCCGAGATTTCCCGCTCCGATTGCCCCTTGCCCGATCGTTACTTATCCCGCGTCGCACAACACGGGCTGCTTCCGCTGCGCCAGCGAGGACAGTTGTTTTGGGTTGTCGCGCCGCGCGGGTTCACGGCACGGCGACTCTGCCGTCTCGCCGCCGCCTATCCATCTTTACGCGACCGGGTCCTGCTGACATCAAAGCAAAACCTCGATCAATTTCTGCTGCGGCAGGAGGCGGGCGACGCGCTCGGCCGCTCCGCCGCCAATGCGCTCGGCCGACGATTCCCGGCCCTATCCGCCGCGCCGGCTGCCGACGACACCTTCCGCGGGCGCGGGATACGCACAATGCGCCGGCTTGCTGAGACTGTCCTCCTGAGCGTTATGCTGACGCTGACGCCGACGGTCGCCCCGGACATCTGGAGCAGCGCGCTGGCGCTGTGGTTCCTCGCATTTATCGGCCTGCGGCTCGTGGCCAGCTTGATGCCGCGGCGCTCGGTCCGGAGCCCGGCACGCATTCCCGATGATTGTTTGCCGGTCTACACGGTGATTGCGGCGCTTTATCGCGAGGCCTCATCGGTCGCGTCGCTCTTACAAGCCATAGGAGCCTTGGACTACCCGCGCGAAAAGCTCGACGCCATCATCGTGATCGAGCTTGACGATCTCGAAACCCGCGCCGCTCTGGCAAGGCTAGGGCCGATGCCGCAAGTCCAGGTCCTGCTCGCTCCGGCGGAAGGGCCGCGCACCAAACCGAAGGCGTTGAACTGCGCGCTGCCGTTCGCGCGCGGCAGCTTCACTGCCGTGTTCGATGCCGAAGATCGTCCTGATCCCAGCCAGCTACGCGGCGCGCTCGATGCCTTCCGCACTCAAGGCGTCGATGTAGCTTGCGTGCAGGCCAGCCTTTGCATTGAAAACCAGTCGGACAGTTGGCTCTCGCGCATGTTTGCCGCCGAATATGCCGGACAGTTCGACGTCTTTCTGCCCGGGCTCGCATCCTTCGGTGTGCCATTGCCGCTCGGCGGATCGTCGAACCACTTTCGCGGTATTAGGTAGCAAACTCACCAAGCAACGGATGGTCTAGCGAGCCGCGTTTTGCGACCTTTCGGCTTATGTCTGACTCCATCCGCCTTGCCCGTACCGACACCTACGAACACACCATTTCTGGCTTGCTGAAAAAGCGCGCCGATCTGTTCAACGAAGCCGAGCGCATTCGCGACCGGATGGCGGAAATCAAAAACGACATCGGCGCATTGGACCGGGTGCTAGGGACGCTCGGCTACACCGGCGATCTAGACGCCGAAATGCCGCGCCAGAAGCGGCAGGTGCTATTTGGCAGGGGCCAACTAACCCGATCAGTCCTAGATGAATTGCGGGGCGCTACAGCGCCGATGACAAGTCGGGAGATAGCGCAAGCTGTGGTCGCGGTTGGTGGTCAAGATGCGCGAGACCGCAAGCTAATTACCGATGTGACGCGGCGGGCGTCAAAGGCGCTGCGCATACTTCGCGAAGCGGGCGAGGTTCGGTCCTCAGTGGATACGACGGGCAACGTGATGTGGATGCTGCGGACACTGCGCTGTTAGAACATTGACCGGATGACCCGGCCCGATAGGCCGGGTCATTGCTTGAAGCGTTAGTTTACGGTCATTTGCCGCCAAGGAAGTTGTGACGGATGGACATTTGCTAACCAGTTGACGATGTCGCGCCGACCGAAAGACCTGTGATGCGTGCCACCCAGCAATGCGCATGGACGACCTAGTTTTGCGGTCCATGCACGGAGAACGCTTTCACGCTCGCTTGGATTGTCGATGATGTGATCACGAACTACGACCACGCCAAATTCTACGCCCTGCTCTCGTACAAGAGCGACTTGCCAAGTTCCCATAAGCCGCCACCTAGCGACCGCTGCGATGCTTGGTTCGATCGACCAACCGATAGCTCATGTCTGGTTTTGGAGTTGGTGGAAGCGGCTCACCGCGAACTACGGTGCGTTCCTCCCCCGTGGGTCCGCCGCGCGGGCCGAGTTGTTCATATTGGCCGGAGCGCGGAGCTTCTTCACCTGGTCGAAAAGTCTTAGCCATAATGGCTCTCCATGCGAGAGCCCGGTTGACCGCAGGCTACGGCTGATTCAAGATCAGCCGCCTACCAGGCCTGTCCCACGTTGGCTCTCATCCACGCGGGGCGGTTCTCGAAGCCGCCGGGTGATCAGACCCGGCGGCTTTTTCGTTTCAATTGTGGGCTAACTTATCCGCAAACTACGGCACGCTCCTCTTCGTCAGTCATCCCCAGCGCACGACGAACATAATCAGGGTCTTTATCAATTAAGGTAAGAAGCACGCGAGCCGACATTTCGGGAATGCGACTGCCTTGTTCCCAATGGCGGACAGCCGCCAAGCTAAACCCAAACTGCAGCGAAAACTCTTGCTGAGTTAGCGAGAGCTTTTTGCGGATATTTCGCACATCAACGCTATCCTCGATGTGGATACTGCGCTCACGAACATTCGTCGCCTCTCCTCGCGCGTGAGCCACGGCCTCTGTAAGGCCTTTGAGGATCTTTCGACCGGACATGACACCCTCTCTATAAATCGGCAGAAATATTATCTCCTAGGCTCTCTTAACGACGGTGAAACGCTTAGCCAGTGCAGCCTCAACGATAAGATCGACCATCTTGCTCATCTCCTGTTTCTCCCCCTCTGTGAGATTCAGTTTCTCACCCTTCGCATAGACGGCGAGGAGATACACAGGAACATTCAAGTCCCTAAAGTAGTAGATCACACGCGCACCGCCGCGCTTGCCTTGCCCTTTGGCGCGCCAACGCAGCTTACGCACGCCTCCGGTGCCCAGGGATCAACTCCCCAGAATCCGGATATTCCGCAAGAAAAAGGACCAAATCGTCATACTCTTCGTCGGTGAAAATACTTTTTGAATCGTCAATAAAGTCAGTCATCTCAGCAATAGTAATGTAGTATGAACCCGCATTGAACATGATAGTCTCCAAAGGATTTGAGCGCCGCTTATGCACTCAGACTACTCCATTGGAGTACCAAGTCAACGAAATAATGCGCCATTGGCGTAGTTCGTTCCAATCTCTTTGAAATCTCACGCTTAATTGATCTATCGCTGCCAATAGCCTTTCCACTGGCGCGAGATGGGATGCCGCAAAGCAGCGTCCGCTACCATCAGATATTGCTCGCCATTGCTGACGCGGCGGTTGTTTTCACGCCACGCCATTTCACCCGCGTAGGCCGACAAATAGTCGCCCGCGATACGGTGATGAATGCCGATTTCGGCGCGGCGCATCCGAGAGAAAAACGACTCCGCTTGATTGGTGCAAGCGTCGCCGTCCGAATAGCTTTCGCTGTGATTGATCCGCTTCGTCAGGAAACGCGCATGTAGCGCGTCCCAATGTGTCGCTTCGTCGGCATGAATGATGCTGCCCGGCGCAACGGTTTGTGCGATCTTCACGAGAGAAGCATCTTCGCTCTTGAACACGAAAGGCAACGTGCGGCCGCCGCGCTCGCGCATGATGACCACGACGCGGCGCTTGCCGTTTTGGTTGACGATGCGGCGACGGTCGCGGCGGTTACCTTTATGGTTTGCAGGCTTCACGTAGCCGCCGAAGTAAGCGCCATCAACTTCGACCTCGCCCGAGGCGGTTGCGCCATGATCTTCCGAAGCCAACGCCTCTCGGATTTTGTGAGCCATCACGAAAGCGGTCTTATACTGGCAATCGAGATCGCGGCTCAGTTGAAGCGCGCTATGGCCCTTTGCGCCGTTGACGAAGATCGCAATGGCCAAGAGATAGTCGCGAACCGGCAGCTTCCGGCTAGCGAAGATCGTCCCCGACGTAACCGAGAACTGATGCGAGCAAGCCTTGCACTTGAACAAGCGGCGCGTGGTGTAGGTGTAGACGGCGGCACATTCGCAGCGCGGGCAGACGGGAGAGCCATCGGTCGCAGCCCAGCGGATCAGCCGGAACGTCTCATAAGCCTCGTCATCAGAAAGGCGCGCGACTTTCGCCAGACTTAGCGTCCGCGCCTTTGCTGAGAGGAGGAAGTGCTGCGACATGAGGCCAACGTTTTCCGTTGACCTCATTGATAAGTAATGAAAGTGATGGCGTCAACGAAAATCTATGACCTTGACGAAATTCTTTTTAGTCATCATATTCCGCTAATGACTCCGGAACAGTGTCGAGCCGCGCGAGCATGGCTAAATTGGCCTCAAGACGCGCTTGCAAAAGCCGCGAGCGTGGGCGTTTCGACGGTGCGAGACTTTGAGGCCGGCCGCAGGGAGCCGACGAGGAACAATCTAGCGGCAATGAGAGCTGTATTGGAGGCCGAGGGCCTATCGTTCGTTGACGACGCCAAGACATGCGGAATCATCTTCTCAAAGGGGAAAACCCAGTAGAGCTGTGGACGGATTCAATCGAATCTATTAGCTTAGGAAAGGAAGAGGCGGGCCACCCCCGGTAGCAAAGCGAGAGCGGCCCTTCTCCCGGCTCCTTTACGGAGCCTTCCGATTCTCCCAGCTACGGGAGAAGACTAGGTGGAGGTAGCGGGACTTGCACCCGCCGGGGACGTGGCTGGACAACCTTGCCCCTGCACTGTGCACCCCCAATCTTTCATAGGGCTCAAGCGATTTCTCGCTTGGGCCCTTTCACATTAGAGCATGAGACGCATCTCCGTTGATGGACTGTGTAGGCCCGAAGAGGGTTTGATGTCCGGCCTTGGTCTGGCAGGCGTAGCGGCCATCAATCAACCTGCAAACGCGACCGCCGGAGCCGCTAATGTTCATGAGCGTAAGATGGAGCGTTCGCCCTGTTGCCTCTCCGTCGAAATATCCGGCGCGGTCAACTTCGGCTCTGATTTGATCTTTCGTCATCGGACCTTGCGCGTGGAGCTTGGTCAGAATGAACTCTGAAAGGGGCAATGCAGGCTGTCTGGCAACGGACTGCCCTTCTTTAACTTCCGCCGGTTGAGAGCGCTCTTCCTCTATTCTCAGCAATTGAAGCACGGCTTGGCGCTCCCGCTCAAAAGCGTCCACCTTTTGCCGATAGGCAGCTTGAATAGCGACGATTTGGGCCTCGTTCTCATCCACGGCGGCATTGAATGCAGATTGGATAGCCGCGAGGCGTTCCCTCAAATCATCCCGAATGTCACGCATGGCAAAGGCCCTCTTGAATGGAGAGCCTTTTATCAATGATTCGCCCCAATGGGGCCAAATGGCAGTAGCCCAATAGGTGGATAACTCACACTTATCCACTGCCAAAGCTGGCCGACAGGCGGATTGGTGAGTTTGCTACCTAATACCGCACTTTCGCACCGCGGTCCTTCGCGAGGTTGGCGCCTGGGATGCCTACAACGTCACCGAGGATGCCGACCTCGGCTTTCGGCTGGCGCGCTTCGGCTATCGATCGACCACCTTCGCGTCGACGACTTTCGAGGAGGCGCCGGCGCGTTTCGGCGGATGGTTGCGTCAGCGCTCGCGTTGGATGAAGGGTTGGATGCAGACCTGGAGCGTGCATATGCGCCGGCCCCGGCGGTTATGGAGGACGCAGGCGCAAAGGGGTTTTTCACGCTGAATGCTATCATCGGGGGCAACGTGCTGACGGCGCTGACCTTTCCGATCCTCGTCGTCGATATGACGTTGCGCTTGCTAGCGGATGCCGGCGTCATCAGCGGCGGATTTGCCACGGGCGCGGTCACGCCGCTGCATCTGACCACAATCGCCGCGGGGTTCGTCTCCACGATCGTGGTCGGACTGATGGGCCTCGCGCGGCGCGGGCAGTTGCGTCAGGGCTGGATCCTGGCGTTGACGCCGATCTATTGGGCCTGTCTTTCGATTGCGGCGTGGCGAGCGCTGTATCAACTGCTGAGCGAACCGTATAAATGGGAAAAGACCGAGCATGGCCTTTCCCCGCAAATCCGATCAGCCGCCGCCTCGCGAACGCCCGTCCTCCGCGGCACAACGGTGGCAGCGCTACAGATAACGCTTGAGATCGGCGGCGGCCGCTTCAGCCGAACGTTTGAGATCGAACGGCGAGACGAAGCGGCCCTCGCGATCCATCAGATAGATCAGCGCCGTGTGATCCATCGAATAGGCACCATCCTTCAGCGGGACTTTTTTTGCGTAAACCCGAAAGGCGGACAGGGCTTTCTGGACAGTCGCCGGATCGCCGGTCAAGCCTTTCAGATGTGGATCGAAGCTGGAAAGATAGCTTGCCATCGCTTCCTGCGTATCGCGTTCCGGATCGACCGTGACGAAATAGGCGTTGATGCGGTCGGCGTCCGGCCCCATCGCCCGCAACACCTCCGACATCTCGAACAGCGAGGTCGGGCAGACGTCGGGACAGTGGGTATAGCCGAAGAAAATAATGGTCGGCCGGCCGACCATGCTCTTTTCGGTGACAGTCTGACCGGTCTGGTCGGTCAGTTTGAATGGGCCACCGCCGATCGACGTTGCGGTGCGCGTGCCCGCGAGCCCGCCGAGCAGCCAGAGCACCACCGTGAGACCGACGACGAGACTACCGGCGAAGGCCGCAAACAGGATCAGCGGACGGGCTACTCTATTTGACATCGGTTATCCTTGGTGTCGCGCCTTCCGAAGGCCACGTCCTCGCTATCAAGCCTTCGTAACTTGCGGAACAGCCTAGAGTATTTTCGCTTCTGACGAATCAGAAGCGAAGCCCTAGATTGTTGTTTTGACGCGTTTTATTCACGCGAGCAGGTCGCCACTTCGCTCGAAAACGCTATGGAAGCGGGCGGCGAGGCCGGAAGCGTGCGTCTCGAAGACCCCAGCGGTTCCGTAGCGCGCCCACAGCGCCCTGCCGACACGGCGAGGCTTCAGATAAAGCCAGTCCCGCCCTTAAGGCAAGCGCAACCGGGTGCGATCACGTGGTGATGAATTGGCCACTTTTACGATGAATTGGCGCTGTCAGATCAGCGCGCCGACGACGCCTGCGCGTCAAGGTAGCATGGACGATACATGTCAGCGAGTTGGCGGCCACGCAGGAAGATCATGCGCCGCGTCAAACCACCGCGCTCTTTGATCCAGCGCTGGATTGCGGAAGGGTACATCGAATACAGCATAAGGGTCGCCTCGGAATTGGTGACGGCGCGGCCGTTCGATCCGATATCCCAAGCGGCATGAAACCCGAGAGCAGCGTGAGACGTCACGCAAATCTTGTCATGCGGGACCGTACCGAGAACGATGGTGCAAGCTGATGCACATAGACCGTCGATGACGACGGACTGACCAGAATTGCGAACGGCCTCATATTTATCAAGATAGGTTCCGATCCGGCCGCCCCGATCCTCTCCAATCCGAACCACGGCATGACTTGCAACAACATGTCCCAGCAGGAATATCGCTGCAAGCAATCCCGTCACGACCCTCATCATCTGCCCCGTGTCGATTTCGAATCGGCGGTGATCTTTGTGCGACTCCAAGTCCGTAGCCTCTGGTGAGATCGGCGTTTTGTCCAGATCGCCTTGATCACTAAAACAAGATTCGAATTCAGTGTTGCCGACGCGCTGCACTTACCGGAGCGTGTTGGCTTAAGGAGAACCCAGTTCGCATGAAGAAATGCTTGATCAATTTACTCGGATACCGACGCAAAACCTGTATCTGCTTTTTCTCACGCCGCTCGAACGGGACGATTCATCGGGACAGCGGAATTATGGTTAACAAACCAAAGCCGGGAACCTGGCCGACTTTGCCGCATCTATTCCTCTAACGGTGGAGTATCCTGAGATCCGGAGTGATGCGACATGCAACAGGTTCAGTCCCGGCTGGTTGTCGGCCCCGGCGACAACGATTTGGAACTGGTTCGCCGCGCTCGTGCGCGCGACGAAGGCGCTATCCGCGCCATCATGCAGGCGAATAATCGCAAACTGTACCGGGTCGCCCGCGGTATCCTGCGCAACGATAGCGAGGCCGAGGATGTCGTGCAGGAAACCTACGTTCGTGCCTTCACGCATCTTGAGAGCTTTCGTGGCGACTCCCGTCTCGCGACCTGGCTGGCGCGCATCGCCATCAACGAGGCGCTTGGCCGGCGGCGGCGCCTGCGCCCCACCGTCGACTGGACCACGCTGGAGGAGCCGGGGTCGTCGAACGCCCAGATCATCCAGTTTCCCGTGTCCGCCGTTTCCGATGACCCCGAAAAAACCATGGCCCAGCGCGAAATACAGCACGTCGTCGAGCAGGCGGTTGACGAATTGCCCGAAGCGTTCCGCATTGTCTTCATCACTCGCGTGATCGAGGGAATGAATGTGGAGGAAACCGCTGAGATCCTCGATCTCAAGCCGGAAACCGTGAAGACGCGGCTTCATCGTGCCCGCGCGATGTTGCGCGCGAACGTGGAAAAGAAAGTCGGCCCGGTCTTGATGGAGGCCTTTCCTTTCGCCGGCAAACGCTGCGCGCGTCTCACCGATGCGGTTCTCGGCCGGCTTGGTCTGACCAAATAATTCGGGAACTTGTTCCCTGGGGCCGCATCCAATCCTGTGTGTCGCAACAAAACGTCCGGCGATTTTCGAATCGCGGCATCACAGGAGTATTAAGAATGTTCGTTCGACTGAGCACGGCGATCGCCGCTGTTGTGCTGCTGAGCAGCACCGCTTTTGCACAGAACGCAAAACTCACCGATCCGCAGATTGCGCATATTGCCTACACTGCCGGCGTTATCGATGTCACCGCTGCAAAGCAGGCGCTGAAGAAATCCAATAATAAAGAGGTGAAGGCTTTCGCTGCCGATATGGTGCGCGATCATGAGGCGGTGAACGACAAGGCACTCGCGCTGGTCAAGAAACTCAAGGTCACCCCCGAGGATAACGACACCAGCCGTACGCTGTCCAAGAACGCCGCCGCCAAACTCCAGGAGCTGTCGAAGCTGAAGGGTGCCGCGTTCGACAAGGCCTATGTCGACAACGAGGTCGCCTATCACAAGGCGGTCGACGACGCCCTTGAAACTCTGCTCATTCCGTCGGCCAGCAATGCCGAGTTGAAGAGCCTGTTGCAAACGGGGCTGAAGATCTTCCAGGGCCACGAGCAGCATGCCGAACAAGTCGCGGCCGAACTGAAGTAGGGCGCGCCATGAAGCCGGACGGATATCTCCCGATTGTCGCAGCCTTGGGAGTCGCAGCCCTGAGCATCGTAGGTATGGGGGTCGCGACCTTGGGACTATCCGCCGCGGCCCGCGCGGCGACGGTTCGAGTTTCGATGCAGGACCTCGCTTTCATGCCGGTCGAGACGGAGGCCAAGGTCGGCGACACCATCGAATGGGTCAACGAGGACATCTTCGCACATACCGCGACGGCGCGAAACGACGACTGGGACGTGACGCTGCCGCCGAACAAAACCGTCAAGCTCGTTCTGAAAAAGGCGGGAATGATCGACTACTACTGCCGCTTCCATCCCAATATGAAAGCCAGGCTGACGATCGCGCCGTAATCCTTGGGTACCGGAAGCGCACGGTCGGGCGGCAGGAAACCGCCGGACGACGTTGGAGCGGGCGAAGGGAATCGAACCCTCGTATGCAGCTTGGGAAGCTCGACGTGTCTCAGCGTCCCCAAGCACTTAGCTGCAAAACCGGTCAAAAGGCGTCCCAAACACATCAAAGGGGTAGCGCCGAAAAGCAAAACCCAACCGCACAATCCCCCGATACGGGCGAAAGTCCCGGAATAATCCCCGGACGTTCCGCGACCGTTCCGCGAGGGCGTGCGCAAGCAGGGCATCAGCGGGAAAGTGATCGACGAATATAAGAACCCATCGCGCGGTGCGACGGGCGGCCACATCCATGTGCAGACCGACGTCAAAGTCATGAACGCAGCGGGCAGCAACGTGATCGTGTCAGCGCAACAGGTAGCACCGTCGCCATGAAAAGCAGCGCCGCAGAAATCTATCAGCTCTCGTTTCAGAACAGCCCGATCATTCTCACGAATTGTCTGGCTGCCGCGGTACTGGCAGTGTCGCTCATGTTCGCTCCGGCCGCACGCGCCGAGGAAGCCCAGGTCGAGTGCGCGAAGGGCATTAGGGCGGAGCGTCGCCACTGCGATGCGGTACTCGCCGAGTTCGATGCAATGAGGGACGTGCTGGCCAACGCTCCTCCTACCTACCCCGTGATGCAGGTCATGATTCATTGCGTGAAGGGGCTGGCCGCTTCGATACCGGGCTACGATTACAACATATACCTCAAGACGTGCGGTCGCATTCTATTGGTGTTGCAGGGGCACTGATGCCCACCGATCGGGGAGCTTTTGTTTGGACATATTGATTTTTTCAGGGAGTCCGATGATTCCCGCCAAGGGATCGTCTTGCATTCGTCACAGCTTAGGGCTGTAATCGCATCTCAATGTTTTGGGGAAGACTAACGTGGCAATTGGTACTGTGAAGTGGTTCAACGAGCAGAAGGGCTACGGCTTCATTCAGCCCGACAATGGCGGCAAGGACGTATTCGTTCATATCTCTGCCGTGGAGAAGGCAGGATTCACCGGCCTGGCAGAGGGCGCTAAGGTGTCCTACGAAGTCGTGGCGAACCGCGGCAAAGAGAGCGCGGAGAACCTGCGGATAGGTTAGTGAGCTGAGCCGGATGTACGCTCGCTCGCGATGTGGATGGCCCGGGCAATGCTTCGGGCCATTTGCTTTTCCGCATTGCCAATGTTTTCGGTGCAACACGCATTCGGCACCGCGCCATTCACCATGCAGAGCTACAGCTTCATTGCAGGCCGGATCAGTTGCTACCCCTTGATGACCTCGAAAAAGCAATGGCCTTTAGCGGCTATGTCCAACGTTGCGTCGGAATGATCGTGGGGGTCTTGCGCTCGCTAATCCCGGCGGGACCCGCTCTTGCGCCGGGATCAGCACGATAGACAGCGCGAGTACATCCGTCGCGTAGTCTTTCACTAAAACGAAACGAGCCGCGCTAGGTTTGGGACCAGCGCGGCTCGCTCGACAACACAGGAGACACCAAGAGGCGAAGACCAATGATCACGGAGATTTCCACCGCACGCACCATAGCCGCAACGTACGATCGAATGCAAATCGTATCGATTGTTACCCCGAAACCCTATCCACAAAGGCGTTTTGAGAAACTCGCGCATGGCTGTACGGTGTACCCGCAGGGACCATCAAGCGAAACGAAATAGGAGATAACCAAGATGGACCCTGAACAAGTTAGAGAGCTGCTAGCCGCCTTGGAAGAGATGCGCGGCGACGTTACCGCGCAGATTTTGAAGATCAGCGAGCGATGCGATGCGCTCGACGCGGCGATGAAGAAGGCTGGTGCAGCCCAGTCAGACACGTCCGAGGATGCTGACGAAAAAGAAGAAGCCGTCCGGGTCGCTGCTGACAGCGTTCCCCGCTCCGAGTTCGCAGCGCTGGCGTCAAGCGTTGCGGACTTGAAGAAGAAGCAAGCGCGCCCCATGGCCGACCTCAACGCGTTCGCCGACATGCAAGCCAAGGCCGATGCGGCACTGCGCTCGCACAACGAACGCGCCGAGCCGCCGATGGCTGGCGAAGAGCTAGTGAACTACGGCATCCGGATGCATCGAAAGATGCAAAGGCACTCGGCGAAGTGGAAAGGCGTCGACCTGGGGCTGATCTCGGCGGACCGCCAAGCACTCGAAAACATCTTCAGCGAAATTCGCGCCGACACGGTGACGGCCAGCTCGAACACGGATGGTATGCCCGAATTTCAGCACCGCATGATCACCAAAACCTTGCCCGGCGGACACACCGTTCACGAGTTCATCGGTAACGGTACGATCTTCAAGCAGTTGTCGCGCCCCGTGCGGCACGTCCAGTACATCGGGCCAAGATGGGCCTGCCGGAGCGTAACCGTGCGAGAAGTGACTGCTGAAAATCTGGTCATCGGCGGCGCTCAGCCTGCCGGTGGCCTTGTTTGGGGACCTCCACGTGACAGCAGCACCTGTAAATAACAGGTCAAAAGCAGGCGGCGGCAGATTCCAGAAGGGGGACGTCCGGAAACCCGTCAGGCCGCAAGCCGGGCACCCGCAACCGTGCGACGATCTTGATCGAGAGCATGTCGGAGGACGACCGCGCGGCCATCGTCGACAAGATCATTCGACAAGCGAAGCGCGGGGATCGAGCCTCGCAAAAGCTTATCGTTGACCGCATCGAGCCGCCGCGCAAAGGCCGAGCCGCGCCGGTTGCTTTGCCGACGATCAAAACAGCCGGTGACGTTGTCACCGCAATGGAGGCTGTCACGGCGGCCATGGTGGCCGGTCTGCTTTCACCGGTTGAGGCTGTCGAGATCGCTGGCGTTGTTGAGCTGCAGCGGCGCGCGATCGAAACCACGCAAATGGAAATTCGCCTGCATGCGATCGAGCAAAGGATGGACGGCAATGAATGATCTGTATGGTACGCTACGCGATGTTCTCGCCCGTATCCCCAAGCGATCGACCACTATCCTGACTAGCAGCAAGCGTCGTCCCTGGACAGCCGACGGTTTCGGCAGCTCATTCAACACGGCCAAGATCGACGCTGGCATGGCTGATCGAGGTCTGCACTTCAACGACCTGCGCGGGACCGCAGCGACCAAGTTCTACATCGCTGGCTTCACCATGCGCGAGATCGCGGAGACGCTGGCGTGGGAAGAGGAATCGGTCGAGAAGATCATCCGCAGGTATGTCGGGCGCAGCGCGGCCATCAAGGCGCGGATCAGGAAGCTGGAGGCCAGAGAGTGAACGAACCTTGCAAAACCCATAGCAAAACCGCCCGTCCGATTTCTGCTAAGTGTTGGAGCGGGCGAAGGGAATCGAACCCTCGTGTGCAGCTTGGGAAGCTGCCGTTCTACCATTGAACTACGCCCGCTTATCGGCGCTCCATCCCCTGATGTAACCGATGGCGGTGAGCCCGCCAAGACGTCAAACGAGCGAACCGCTCCACAACAGCGGGGAATGTCCGAAGGATCGTTCTAAAGCACCCGCACGATCTGTAAGCCCGCGATCACCGCGCCAACGGATAGCACGACGGAAACGATCATGTAAAAGGCGGCGGCAGCCACTTCGCCCCGCTGGATCAGATAGAATGAATCGAGCGAGAACGTGGAGAACGTGGTGTAGCCGCCGCAGATTCCGACGATAAGGAAGATGCGTACGGCTTGAGGCAGACTCCATCGGACAGCGAACAGGCCGGCGAACAGTCCGATCAGAAGCGACCCCGTGACATTGATGACCAGCGTTCCCCACGGAAACTTCGGGCCCAGCAATTTGCCGAAACCGATGGCGACGAGATAGCGGGCCACCGATCCCAGCGACCCGCCGGCCGCGACGGCCAGGATATACGTCCACTTCAAGGCTTTTGCTCCTTCTGCGGCCATTCGGCCGTACCGCCCAAAACGCCGATGACCACCAGTGGGATCGCCAGAAGAACAGCTAGAGAGATCAACAGGGAAATCACCGGGAGCGTCTGGGATTCCATCAGGTAGCCGATCGCAACGGCCACCCAGCAAACGCCGACGCTCCACAACGAGACCGACAGCGAACTCGGAAGTCTGTTCATCACGCGCCCTTCTCGGGCGCAGCGGGGAAGGAAATAGCTCCTACCGACGCAAAGGCGCCCGGTAGGAGTCATTAGCCTTGCGGCGGTTATCGGGGGACTCCATCCCCATCGATTTCGGTTATGCTAGAGCATGATCCGGAAAAGTGGAAGCCGGTTTTCAAATGAGATCATGCTCAATCAAAGGATGAGGCTAGAGCCTTTCCGTTTCTGATGGAATCAGCAGCAGGCCTTTGCGATCTTACAATCGGAAATGCTTCGACAACTTGAGGCCCTGGGCCTGGTAGTTAGAGCCGATGCGCTGGCCGTACATCGCGTCGGGCCGCGACAGCATCTTCTCATAGACGAGACGGCCGACGATCTGGCCGTGCTCAAGAATGAACGGCACCTCGCGCGAGCGCACCTCGAGCACCGCACGTGAACCCTGTCCGCCCGCGCCGGCATAGCCGAAGCCGGGATCGAAGAAGCCCGCGTAGTGCACGCGGAACTCGCCGACCAGCGGATCGAACGGCACCATTTCCGCGGCGTAGTCCGGCGGCACCTGAACGGCTTCCTTCGAGGCGAGAATATAGAATTCGCCAGGATCCAGGATCAGGCTGCCGTCCGGCCGCGCCGCGATCGGCTCCCAGAACTCACCGACCACATAGCCACCGCGGCGGTCGATATCGACCACTCCGGTATGGCGCTTGGCGCGATAGCCGACAAAGCCGTTGGCATAATCGCCCGAAAGATCGACGCTGAGCGCTACGCCGTTGACGAGATCGGCGTCGTCGACATCAACGAGCCGCTCCCGTCCGTGCAAGGCTTCGAGCTCGTGGGCATCGAGAACGGCGTCTCCGGTGCGGAAGCGGACCTGCGACAGCCGCGATCCCTCGCGCAGCAGCACTGGAAACGTCTTGGGACTGATCTCCGCATAGAGCGGCCCGTGATAGCCGGCGCCAATCATGTCGAAGCGCCGGGTGCCGTCGGCGATCACGCGTGTGAACACGTCGAGGCGGCCGGTCGAGCTTTTTGGATTAGCGGCGGCGATGATTTCGGGCGGCAGGGCCAGGCTCTCCAGCAGCGGCACGATGTAAACGCAGTTGGTCTCCAACACCGCGCCGTCGGAAAGATCGACTTCGTGCAGCTTGAGCTCGTCGATGCGTTCAGCGACGGTTGCGTCCGGCCCCGGCAGAAAGCTGGCGCGCACCCGATAAGCCATGGCGCCGAGCCGCAGATCGAGGCTTGCCGGCTGGATCTGGCTCTCGACAAATGGATATTCCGGCAGGATCAGGCCTGCGTCGGCCATCGCCGCAATCATGCGGTCGGGCAGAATACCGTTGGCGTCGGGAGGGAGCGAGAATGACACGATGTCGTCTTTACGGCCTGGGCGATATCGACCCTAAAACAGGAGCGGGAGCTTTTAGTGCTTGTCCGTCGGCGAGAGGCAGGGTTCTGACGTCTGAATCCGGATTTGCAGCCAGCCGATTGCGATTGTCAATTGATTGGCTTGACGGACGGGAGAGGCGGGACTAGGCATGACAGCGTTCCGTGGTGATTTGAGCCGGCCGGCTTGCAGCCACGTTAAATAAGTCGCTAAACAGGCCGGGGACAATGTGATCCCGGCTTGTGGAGTTCTTCCAGGCCGGTTTTTTTGTGGCCGCTTTCCGCGGCGGACACGCAGGAGATCATATGTCCGAGACCAAGTCCGCACCCCGCTATCACCCTGAAACCCGGCTGGTTCATTCCGGCACGCTGCGTTCGCAGTTCGCCGAGACCTCGGAAGCCCTGTTCCTGACTCAAGGTTACGTCTACGACACCGCCGAACAGTGTGAGGCGCGATTCAAGGGCGACGATCCCGGCTTCATCTACTCGCGCTACTCCAACCCGACGGTCGCGATGTTCGAGCAGCGCATGGCTGCGCTTGAAGGCGCGGAGACCGCTCGCGCCCTCGCGACGGGCATGGCCGCGGTGACCACCGCGATGCTGGCGCCGCTGAAGGCGGGCGATCATGTGGTGGCGGCAAAGGCCTTGTTCGGCTCCTGCCGCTATGTGGTCGAAGACCTGCTGCCCCGCTACGGCATCGAGTCCACGCTGGTCGACGGCCTTGATCTCGATCAATGGCGCAAGGCGATGCGGCCGAACACCAAAACCTGCTTCATCGAAAGTCCGACCAACCCGACGCTCGACGTGCTCGACATCGGCGGCATCGCCGAGATCGCGCATCAGGCTGGAGCGCGGCTGATCGTCGACAACGTGTTCGCGACGCCGATCTGGCAAAGCCCGCTGGAACTCGGCGCCGACGTCGTGGTGTATTCGGCCACCAAGCACATCGATGGCCAGGGACGGACGCTCGGCGGCGTCATCCTGTCGTCGAACGCTTTCGTTCAGGATCATCTCCAGACCTTTATACGCCAGACCGGGCCGTCGATCTCGCCATTCAACGCCTGGATTCTCCTGAAGGGATTGGAGACGCTCAGCGTCCGCGTGCGCCAGCAAACCGAGAGCGCCGCGGCGATCGCGGACGTACTGGCGTCGCATCCGAAAGTGTCCCGCCTCATCTATCCCGGCCGGCCGGACCATCCGCAGGCGGCGCTGGTGAAAAAGCAGATGCGCGCCGGCTCGACGCTGATCGGCTTCGATGTCAGGGGTGGCAAGGCGGCGGCGTTTCGCTGTCTCAACGCGTTGAAGCTCGCGCGCATCTCGAACAACCTCGGCGACGCCAAGAGTCTCGTCACCCATCCGGCAACCACCACCCACCAGCGGCTCGCCCCGGAAGTCCGCGCCGGGCTCGGGATCGGCGAAGGCTTCATCCGCTATTCAGCCGGTCTCGAACACAGGGACGACCTGATCGAGGATCTCGTTGCCGCACTGGAAAAGGTGTGAGGCTTTCTTCCCTTTCCAACAAGGAGAGGTGGTAAAGTCTCACAACGGCCGATTGACAGTCGCGGCCGCCGGTAAACTGACGCCAGCCTGGACCTGATCCACCGACTTGATGATGTTGTCGCCGAGCAACTGGGCGAAACAGGCATAACCCCAGTCGTTCATGTGAAGGCCGTCCTTGGTCACGAAGGTGTCGAACGGTAGCGACTGCCGGTCGTGCCAGTCGCGCATGACCTCGAAGCGCGGGAAAATCCCGACATGCCTGTAGTGCGCGACCTGGTTCAGCAGACTGACCATTCTGCCGGCATTCTCGCTCTTGGCATTGACGGCGGGCGCGTATTGCGGATCGATCAGGACCAGATCGGCGCCGGAGGCCTGAATGGTCGCGACGCCGTCTTCGACAGTTTTCGCGGTGCTCGCGGGATCGAGATTGCGTAGCACCGCGTTGGTGCCGACCTGCCAGATCACCATGTCCGGCTTGGCATCGATCACTTCCGTTCGCAGCCGCTTCATCATCTCGGGCGCGTCCTCGCCGCCCTTGCCGCGATTAAGCACGGTGATGGCGGCGGCCGGATATTTGCGGTGCAATTGGGCCGCTAGCCGGTTCGGATAGTTGAATTCTGGCGACGTCGCGCCGTAACCCTGCGTCGAGGACGAGCCGAAGGCGACGATGACAACCGGTTTGTTAGCGGCAAGCTTGGCCGCCACATGCGGCAGTGATCCCACCGACTGCGAGACACCCTTCGGCGGCAGGCAGGGGACGCGATTGAAGATGTCGCGCGCGCGGGCAGCAATTGCCGCTACCTTGTCGATCGTCCTTCCGGACAGGCCCTGCGTTGGCGTGCCGGATTGCGCGGTTGCGACCGAAGAAACTGGTGCGGTGCTGCCTGTCGCGTTGGCCGGCGACGTTTGTGCGAGTGCGGTGGAGGTCGATGCTGCCACCAGCATGACCGCCGCGGCCGGGCCGAGGGTTCTGCGGAAGCGGAGGATCATCATCAACGTTTGGTCCCGAGTTCGGTGGGGGTGATGCGAGCGGTCTCGATCACGAAGGTCGATAAGGCGCTACCGAGACAACTGTGAACGCGTTTGGCAAGGCTTGCTCCACGCACCGGGCTGAAGAGATCGAATTCACCGCTCTCGTTCCACTTACTCATGATTGTAAAGCGGTCGAACACTGGAACGTCGCGCTGCTGCGCGACGACGCGCATGTTGTCGATGTAAGATGTCATTGAAACCATGGTTTCCGTGCGCGGGCTGTACTGCATGTTCATCAGCACGACATCCGCTTCCGCTTTCTGCAATGAGGTCACGCCTTGGTCGAGGGCCTCGCGAAAGTCGTCGATGTCGACGGACCGGATGGCATCGACAATGCCGGTCTGCCACACCACCAGAGTTGATTTTTTCGCCTCCGCGAGCTTGCCGAGGCTCGGCGCGACATCCTCTGCGGTCTTGCGCAAAGCCAGTTCCACGGACACGTTCACGAGAATGCCCGGCAATTTCTCGCGAAGTGCAGCCTGCAATTTCGCCGGATAGGCTTCCTCCTCGGCTCCGGATATTGATGAGGAACGGCTGCCCACCACCAGAATGTTGAGCGGGCCGCCCGCCCTGACCGCCGAGGCGACCCGGGACAGTGTACTATCGCTGGTCAGCAGATAGGCCGGCACGGCGCAGCTTTTGGTCACATCGTCAGCACACGCGGAGACGCTGGCCGATGAAGCGGCCAGCGCGATCAAGACCGACGCCAAGCCGGTCCTCATGCTCCTCCTCCCGCAAGATCCGAGTCGCCATCGGCAGGTTTGGCGCGGCTTCCGCCCTTGCCCGCAACCCTCTTGTACCACGAAAACACCCATGCGGCGGCGGACATGATCAGGATTCCGCAAATGCTGATAATGAGGTGAATCGTGGCGCCGCCGGAGTATTCTGCGAGGATGAACTGCCCAGCGAAGGCCAGAAAGACCCCGATACAGAAGATCTGGAGCGAATTCTGGCCGCACAGGATCAGCGGCTTAAGCCAGGGCGAGGCCAATCCCGGCCAGTTCCTGGGCAGGAAGCGGACGGCCAGCGCGGCGAGCGCCAAAAAGTGGACGATGCGCAGCACGGCGAGGTTGGTCTTGTCGATCGGATACATCCACTGTTCGGCGATGTCCGGCATCAAATGATTGAGCTGCGGCACATGCCAGGTCAGCGTGGTGCAGAAAGCGAACAGCAGATAGGTGGCGCAAATCCAAAGCGTCGCCGGCGAAGACAGGATGCGCGACATGCGCTTGGCGCCTCCGAGCGCACACCATGCGCCAAACACGAACAGCAGTTGCCAGGCGAACGGATTGAAGAACCAGACCCCGTTGGGATAGGCGGGCAGTGCCAGATCGAACCACCGGGTGAGTGCATAAAAACCGACCGACAGCGCTAGCCCCAGATCAGCCTTGCGCTGCATCACCAGCAACACCGGCGGAAAAAAGAGCATCAGCGCGACGTAGAGCGGCAGCACGTCCATGTTGACGGGGCGGAACTTCAGAAGCAGTGCCTGCACGATCGTGACGTCGGGCTGCTTGAGAAAATCGAGGATGCCCATTTCCTCGGTGTAAAGCGGGTTCTCGAAGCTGCTCGCGACGTAGGAAATTTCCGCGAGGAAAATCGTGAATAGAAAGATATGTGCTACGTAGATCTGCCAGACGCGCCTGAGAATGCGCGCGGCGGCGACGACAAATCCGCGCTCGCGCATAGCGCGTCCGTAGACGAGGGCTGCGGTATAGCCCGAGATGAAGATGAAAATCTCCGTGGCGTCACTGAAGCCATAGTTGCGGAGAGTGAGCCAGGTCAGGAGGTTCTGCGGCAGATGGTCAATGAAAATCAACCATAGCGCGAGCCCGCGAAACAGATCGAGCCTTAGCTCGCGGTCGCGCGGCGGGGTCGGAATCAAAACGACCGGGGCATCGCGCGTGACGCCCGCAGGGGCCGCCCTCGTGCGCGCTCCGACAATCTGATCGGTAACTGGCGGCATACGCTCGGCTTCGATAAGGCCATCTCAATCGCCTGCGCGATCGAGATGGATTTACGGGAGGACAGCTTCACGCTAACGGTGGCAAAAAATCAATATTGCCGCCGGGATCATAGTGTGGAACCAGGCTGACGCGCGATCACAACGAAGGGGGCTGGTTCATGCGCCTGTTTTGGCTATGATCGCTCGAATACTAGAGAGTTTGCGATGTACCGTGCCGTTACCCGCCAGATCGAAGTCACCGTTGAACCGAATTTCATGCCGGAGAGGTCGTCCGCCGAGCGAGGCCATTTTTTCTGGTCCTATACGGTGGTTATCATAAACGCCGGTCCCGAGACCGTGCAGTTGCGCACCCGTCATTGGATCATCACCGATGCCTCGGGGCGGAAGCAGGAAGTCCGCGGCGAGGGCGTCGTGGGCGAGCAGCCGGTGCTTGCGCCCGGCGAGCGCTTCGAATACACGAGCGGAGTTCCTCTGCCGACCGCCACCGGCTTCATGAGTGGCCGCTACCAGATGATCTCGATCCGAAGCGGCGAACCCTTCGAAATAGACGTTCCGACCTTCTCGCTCGACAGCCCCGACAGCAAGCGCGTGCTGAACTAAAGTCGCGTCCAATCGCGCCTACTCCACGCCGGCTTCCTGCGGGGTAAATTCGTACACCGAATTGCAGAACTCGCAGGTCACGGCGACCTTGCCGTCCTGCACCATGCCCGAGCGGTCCTCCGGCGTGAAGCTCTTCAGCATGACCGCCACGGCGTCGCGTGAGCATGAACACCGCGCGTGCAGCGTTTGCGGCGAAAACACCCTGACGCCGCGCTCATGGAACAGGCGATAAAGCAGACGTTCACCGGACAAGTCGGGATCGATCAGTTCGAGGTCCTCGACGGTGCCGATCAGCGACTGACCCTCGATCCAGGCATCATCCTCGCTCACCGTATGCACGGCACCGCCGTCAGGGGCATCTCCGGGATGGAGATCGGCTTGGCGCGCGCGCTCCGGCGCCGTGGGCAGGAATTGCAGCAGCATGCCGCCGCCACGCCAGCCACGCTTCGGTCCATCCCCCTCCCGCCGCCACTCCTCGCCGACCGCGAGCCGGACCCGCGTCGGAATCTGTTCCGAGCGCAGAAAATACTCATGCGCCGCATCTTCGAGGTTGCCGCCTTCCAGTGCCACAAGGCCCTGATAGCGGTTCATGTCCGGACCCTGATCGATGGTCATCGCGAGATGGCCGCGGCCCAGCAGCGCGCCAGAGTCGGAAGCATCGCCGAGCCGGGCCTTGTCGAAACGGGCATAGGCTCGCAGCCCAGCCCGGGCCCGAAAGTCGACAATCAGGAACGACACCGGTCCATCGGTCTGGGTTTGCAGGATGAACCGGCCCTCGAACTTGAGCGATGAGCCGAGCAGCGTCGTCAGCACGATCGCCTCGCCGAGCAGCTTGGCGACCGGTGCGGGATAGTCGTGCCGGACCAGCAACTCGTCGAGCGCCGGCCCTAGCCGGGTCAGTCGTCCGCGCAGGTCGAGTGTGCTCACCTCAAACGGAATCACGGCATCGTCGACCGGAATGGATGAGGGCGCGCGCACGGGGGTTTCACGCGACGTGGCGGGGTCGGGCATTTGTGAGGTCATGCCCTCTATCTGGGGTCGACTGGCCGGGATCGAAACCCCGTGAGAGGGAGGAGCGTCATATAAAGCTCCGTTTGAGGATGGGCTGCGGAATATCGGCGCAGCCGCGGAGAAATAAAAGTCACGCGTTTCAAATATTTAGGGGATTTCCGTCAATGAGAAAACAGATATTCTGGAGACGCCGGCTGAAGCGCATCATTGCTCAAACCGGTGGTTGAAGCATGGATCCGTCACATGCAGTTCACAAACTGCGGTGACAGCGCGCGCGGCCTCCGTTATCCGGATAAGCGATGGACCTCGCAACGACAAAAGAAGCGGCGGACGGCGCCGGTTTCGATACCGTCCGGATCATCGGCGAAATTGATGCGCTGGCCGAGAAGCATGCTGGGCACGGGGACGTTTTCCGTTCTGCCGTGTCCAGGTTGTTGAAGGTCGAACTCGCGAAAGTGCGCGATGCGGCGCAGGCGAGGCTTCTGCGTGACCGCCACGGGCGGCGCTGCGCCGAATGGCTTTGCTTCGTTCAAGACGAAATCATTCGTCTGGCGTTTTCGGCCGCGACCCGTCATCTCTATTATTCCCCCATTCCGTCCGATGGTGAGCGCATGGCCGTGGTGGCGACCGGCGGCTACGGGCGCGGTCTGATGGCGCCGGACTCGGATATCGATCTGCTGTTCATTCTGCCTTACAAACAGACGGCGTGGGGCGAACAGGTCGCCGAGGCTATCCTGTATTGTCTATGGGACATGGGGTTGAACGTCGGTCACGCGACGCGCTCGGTCAATGAATCGATCCGGCAGGCGCGGGGCGACATGACCGTCCGCACCGGAATTCTGGAAGCCCGCTTCGTCACCGGCGACCGGGCGCTTTACGACGAACTGGTTAGCCGCTTCGACACCGAAGTGGTGCGGGGAACAGCGGCGGAATTCGTCGCTGCTAAACTTGCCGAGCGCGAGGAGCGTCATCACCGCGCCGGCCAGTCGCGCTATCTGGTCGAACCTAACGTCAAGGATGGCAAAGGGGGATTACGCGACCTGCATACGTTGTTCTGGATCGCGAAGTATGTCTATCGGGTGCGTGAAAGCCACGAATTGCTCCAGTGCAATGTGTTCGATGTTCGCGAATACCGGACCTTCAGCCGCTGCGCCGATTTTCTATGGTCGGTACGCTGTAACCTGCACTTCGCGACGGGGAGAGCGGAGGAACGGCTGTCGTTCGACTTGCAGCGGGAGATCGCGGTCCGGCTCGGATATACGTCTCATCCGGGGATGCAGGATGTCGAACGCTTCATGAAGCACTACTTCCTGACCGCCAAGGATGTCGGCGACCTCACCGCAATTCTATGCGCGAAGCTCGAGGATCAGCAGGCCAAGCCGGCACCGGTTCTCAGCCGCGTGATGTTGTGGCCGCGGGGCACGGAGGTTCGGCGGGTTCCGGACAACGACGACTTCATCATCGACAACAACCGCATCAATCTCGCGACGCCCGATCTCTTCAAGCGCGACCCTGTCAATCTGATCCGTTTGTTCCGCCTCGCGCAGAAGAACAACCTGGCTTTCCATCCGGACGCCTTACGGATGGTGACGCGGTCGCGACGGCTGATCAACGCGGAGCTTCGCGAAAACCCGGAAGCCAACCGGCTGTTCATGGAGATCCTGACCTCGAATGACGCGGAGACCGTGCTACGCAGGATGAACGAGACCGGGGTGCTAGGTCAGTTCATCCGTGCCTTTGGCACGATCGTCTCGATGATGCAGTTCAACATGTACCATCACTACACGGTGGACGAGCATCTGATTCGCTGCATCGGCATCCTTCAGGATATCGAGCGCGGCGACAATGACGAGGTCGCTCTCGCCAGCGAGCTGATGCGCAAGATCCTTCCCGAACACCGGCCCGTCATCTACATCACCACACTGCTTCATGACGTTGCAAAGGGCCGGCCCGAGGATCATTCGATCGCAGGCGCCAAGGTAGCGCGCAGATTGTGCCCGCGCCTTGGCTTCAACGCAGCCGACACCGAACTGGTCGCGTGGCTGATCGAACAGCATCTGACGATGTCCAAAGTGGCCCAGTCACGCGACCTATCCGATCGCAAGACCATCGAGAATTTCGCGGCCGTGGTCCAGTCGGTCGAGAGGATGAAGCTCTTGACCATCCTGACGACCGCAGACATTCGCGGCGTCGGCCCCGGCGTCTGGAATGGCTGGAAGGCCCAGCTGCTCCGAACACTTTATTATGAGACAGAACCCGTGCTGACCGGCGGCTTCTCCGAGGTCAATCGCGCGCAGCGCATGGCGGCGGCTGAGGCCGAGTTCCGTGCCGCTTTCACCGAATGGCCCGACCATGAGCTTGATGCCTACATTGTCCGGCATTATCCGGCCTACTGGCTCAAGGTCGATCTCGAGCACAAGATCAGGCACGCGCGCTTCCTGCGCGCCAGCGAAAGAAGCGGCAAGAAGCTTAACATCAACGTCGGCTTCGATGAGGGGCGCGGCGTCACAGAGCTGACGATCCTTACCGCCGATCATCCCTGGCTGCTGTCGATCATTGCGGGAGCATGCGCGTCGGCCGGCGCCAATATCGTCGATGCCCAGATCTATACGACCATCGACGGGCAGGCGCTCGATACCATCGCGATCTCACGCGAATATGAGCGCGACGAGGACGAAGGCCGGCGCGCTGGCCGCATCGCCGAGATCATCGAGCAAGTACTTGAAAGCCGGTTGCGCCTGCCCGACGTGATACCGAGCCGCGCCGGGGGAAAGAGGCTGCGGCCGTTTGTGGTCGAACCCAAGGTCACCATCAACAATCAATGGTCGGACCGCCACACCATGATCGAGGTTTCAGGGCTCGATCGACCTGGGCTTCTGTTTCAGCTCACCACGGCGATCTCAAAGCTCAACCTCAACATCGCCTCGGCCCACGTGGCGACATTCGGCGAGCGCGCGCGCGACGTGTTCTACGTCACCGACCTGCTCGGCGCCCGGATCACCGCTCCGACACGGCAGACCGCGATCAAGCGCGCGCTGGTCCATCTGCTCGCTAACGGCAGCACTGCGAAATAATTTGCCGTCGGGAGGCAGCGTCTTGCAAACTCCGCCTTGCAATGGGTTTGGCCCTCATTCTGGCCGGACCAGCCGGTCGGGCTGTGAACGTCGCGCGGATGACAGGACGCGGCTTGTTCGACTTGGGTCGGCGGTTCCAGCCCTAATGTTGCATTAACTTTCAGGTAACCGCGCCTTAAAGCCCGGCCGCTAGGGTCCGGCTGATTTTGACGTTCGCATCAACGGTTGCTGCAAGAACGTGCGAACTTCGAAATCGGCACACTGGCGTGCAGGGTCGGCGTGAGCGTTGTTGCGTATGGCGTGGGGACAAAAAAAGCGTAGCGGGCGCAAAGAGCCGGTATTCAGCGGGTTTGCAGCTTCGCTTTCGGAGTTGCGCATCAACCCGCTCGACCGCGTTACGATTGCTGACGACAAGCCGCCGGACAGGCGCCCGCGCAAAGCAGCCGCTCCGAATACTGAAGGCCCGCGCAGGCCTCCGGGTGAGGGTGGACGGCGAGCGAAGAAGCGTACACGCGCGCGTCTCTCGCGGCTGTTTTATTGGGGCGCCGTACTCGCATTGTGGGCGGTTATCGCCGTCGTCGGCCTGCTGATCTATATCGGCGCGCATCTGCCGCCAATCCAGTCGCTCGAAATTCCAAAACGTCCGCCGACCATTCAGGTTGTCGCTGCGGACGGCAGCATGCTGGCGACGCGCGGCGAAATGGCCGGAAACAACGTCTTGCTCAAGGACGTGCCGTCCTATTTGCCGAACGCCTTCATCGCGATCGAGGATCGCCGGTTCTATTCGCATTACGGCGTCGATCCGATCGGCATCCTGCGCGCAGCCGTTGCCAACGTGCTGCACTTCGGCGTATCGCAGGGCGGCTCGACGTTGACCCAGCAACTTGCCAAGAATCTGTTCCTGACCCAGGAACGCACGCTTGAGCGGAAGCTCCAGGAAGTCGAACTCGCGCTCTGGCTGGAGCGCAAGCACACCAAAGCGCAGATTCTCGAGCTTTACCTCAACCGCGTTTACTTCGGGTCTGGCGCGTATGGTGTCGAAGCGGCGGCGCAGAAGTATTTCGGAAAGCCCGCGAAGAACGTTACGCTCGCCGAGGCCGCCATGCTGGCCGGTCTCGTCAAGTCGCCGTCGCGGCTCGCGCCGGATCGCAACCCGGAAGGTGCCGAAGCCCGCGCAAAGATCGTGCTCGCGGCAATGGCGGACGCTCACCTCATCACGGCGCAACAGGCGCACGCCTCGGCCGCCCAACCCTCCTACGCCGTGAAGCCGGCCAGCGCCGGTACCACCAACTACGTTGCCGACTGGGTCGGCGATGTCCTCGATGATCTGGTGGGCCAGGTCGATCAGAACATTGTCGTCGAAACGACCATCGATCCGAAATTGCAGAGCGTGGCGGAAGCCGCCCTGATCGACGAACTGGCCGCGAAAAGCGTCAAGTTCAATGTCAGTCAGGGCGCATTGGTGGCGATGACGCCCGACGGCGCGGTCCGCGCCATGGTCGGCGGCCGCAACTACGCCGACAGCCAGTTCAATCGGGCGACCATGGCGAAGCGTCAGCCCGGCTCCGCATTCAAACCGTTTGTGTACCTGGCCGCGATCGAGGCCGGCCTCACGCCCGAGACGATCCGTCAGGACGCTCCGCTCGACGTCAAAGGCTGGCGGCCGGAGAACTACTCTCATGAATACTTCGGCGCGGTGACGCTAACCCAGGCGCTCGCAATGTCTCTCAATACCGTCGCCGTCCGGCTCGGACTCGAAGTCGGTGCTGCAAAAGTGGTGCGAACCGCGCACCGCCTCGGCATCACATCAAAACTTGAGACGAACGCATCAATTGCGCTTGGCACTTCAGAGGTGTCGCCGCTGGAGCTGGTCGGGGCCTACGCGCCCTTTGCAAACGGCGGATATGCCGCCAGTCCCCATGTCGTCGAGCGCATCCGCACCGTCGACGGCAACAAGCTTCTCTATGCGCGCGGGAAGGAAGCACCTGACCGGGTGATCGATCCACGCGGGGTCGCCATGATGAACACTATGATGGAGCAGACGCTCATCAGCGGCACCGCGCGCAAGGCCGAGATTCCCGGATGGACAGCGGCCGGCAAGACCGGCACCAGTCAGGATTTTCGCGATGCATGGTTCATCGGTTATACCGCGCGGCTCGTGACCGGGATTTGGCTCGGCAACGACGACAATACGCCGACCCGCAAGGCGACCGGCGGCGGCCTGCCGGTGGAGGTCTGGACCCGCTTTATGCGCGCCGCGCACCAGGGCGTGCGGCCCGAGCCGATTCCCGGCACACAGCGGGGCAACTTCCAGCCTGAAGTCGCGCAGTTCGGCCAACCCGTCGACGTACCGGTCCCGGCGCCTTCACCCGCCGTCGAGCGCCAGCCGCAGCCGGTGCGGACCAATGTGCGGCCGGAAGCGGCTGGCGGTCTGGATGGCTGGCTCGTGGACCGGTTGTTCGGCGGTCACTGAGGCGGTCCCGGCACGGAAATCGTGACGACGGAGTCTCCGCGCGAAACGCTATAGCGGAAGAGTTGTCGGTCCGATCAGTCCTGAATACCGTAGCGATGGAGGTCGTTGCCTTCAACGTCGAGCCACTTCTTGGCCCGCTCGACATGAATACAGATGCGAGCCACCACCTTCCAAAACCGTGGCGAGTGATTCATTTCAACGAGATGGGCGACTTCGTGCGCGGCGAGATAATCCAGCACGAACGGCGGCGCCAGGATGAGCCGCCATGAGAACGAGAGCGATCCGGAGGACGTGCATGATCCCCAGCGGCTCGATTGGTCGCGGATCGAAAGGCGCTTGACCTTGACGCCAAGCGCGTCGGCATGGCGCTGCGAGGCTTTTTGTAGGTCTCGTCTTGCTTCCCGTTTCAGGAAATCATGGACCCGCCGGTCGAGATATTCGAGTTCGCCGGCGACACAAAGAATACGCTCGCCGCTATCGCGCGTTTCGGTCCACACGGTACCGCGCTCGCCGGCGCGATGCACGATCCGATGGGCGATGCCGCGCAGCGGAATGACCGCGCCGTGGTGGAAGGGCGCCGCCTTCGGCAGCCGCCCGAGACGCGCCGCGATCCAGCCGCCGTGACGTTGCGCAAAGTCTTTCGCTTCCGCGAGCGTTCCTCGCGGCGGCATTGTCAGGATCGCTTCGCGGTCACTCGGATGGATTCGCAAGGTGTAGCGGCGCGCGCGACGATGCCGGCGCAAGCGGACTGAATAAACCTGGGATCCATGCTTGATGAGAAGCCGGGACGGTTCGGCGGGACGTCGATAAAGGAGCGCACGGGCCATGTCTGCAAATCCGGGACGGGAAATCTCGCCCGGATTCTGCCATATCCGGCGCCACTCAAATCGATCGGCGCAAAAACAAATCATTTGCCCAATATACAGCGGTAATCCATCCCTGATTGGCTATATAAGGGGTGCAGGAACCAAAAAATTTGCATTTCATTCGGCTGAGTTGACCCTCGAAGTGATGAAAACGAATTCATCTCTTGAAAACGAAAGAAATGAACCGATCATTGGAGGGTCGCCGCAGGATCCCGCGCCCCTGACTGCAGGATCGATCAGGCGATTGTTTCCGTTCGGATTTACGTGCGATCGATGCAGCGGCCGCAGCGTGCGATGCTTACGCTGGCTGTCTGGCGTTCGACTGCGTGAAGTCATTGATGCGAGGGACGATCTCCGATCTGAACCGCGACCCGTTAAACACCCCGTAGTGACCAACATCTTTCTGTACGTAATGGGTTCGCCGGTTGTTTGGGATCGATGTGCATAACGCGTGCGCCGCTTCGGTCTGGCCGAGGCCGGAAATGTCGTCCTTCTCACCTTCGACCGTCATCAACGCGACGCGCGTGATCTTCGAAGGTTCGACCAGCCGGCCGCGATGGGTCATCTCGCCCTTGGGCAGCGCGTGCTTGACGAACACCAGATCAACCGTTTGCAGATAATACTCGGCGGTCAGATCCATCACAGCGAGATACTCGTCATAGAAATCGCGATGCTTGTCGACTAGGTCGCCGTCGCCTTTAACGAGATTCTCGAACAGACTCTTGTGCGCATTCATGTGCCGATCGAAATTCATGCTGATGAAGCCATTGAGCTGCAAGAAGCCGGGATAGACGTCGCGCATCACCCCAGGGTGCGGAAACGGCACCTTGGTGATGACGTTATTGCGGAACCAATCGGTGCCCCTTTCGGCGGCGAGATTGTTGACCGCGGTCGGATTCTTGCGGGTATCAACCGGCCCCCCCATTAACGTCATCGACAGCGGAACATACGGATCGCGCTCGGCCTCCATCACCGACACGGCAGCCAGCACCGGGACCGACGGTTGGCAGACAGCGACGACGTGGACGTTTCCACCGAGCACATGCAGCATCTCAATCAGATAGTCGACGAAATCATCGAGATCGAAGCGCCCCTCGGCGACCGGTACCATTCGGGCATCGGACCAGTCGGTAATGTAGACGTCATGCGTCGGCATGAACGCTTCGACGGTTCCGCGCAGCAAGGTGGCGTAGTGACCCGACATCGGAGCCACCAGCAGCAGGCGCTGCTGCGGCACGCGCAGTGGACGTGTGTGCATTTGATCGAAGTGGAGCAGACGACAAAAGGGTTTCTCCCAGACCGAGCGGATCTCGATCGGTGTGCGCACACCGTTGACTTCGGTTTCGTGGAGGCCCCATTCCGGCTTCGCGTAACGGCGGGTGGTGCGCTCGAACAGTTCGCAACCCGCAGCGACGGATTTGCCCAACTCGGTATGCGCCCACGGATTGAGCGGGTTCTGGAACAGCATCCTGGTCGCATCGGTGATGGCGCGAGCCGGGTTGAGCGACGCCTGAGCCATTTCGTACATCCAGTACATCGGCGCCGTCATCGACGGGCTGACTTCCGCCGGTATCTCCGGCAGCCGTCCAAATTCACCGATCGGCATTGGCTTGTTCCCCTTTTTTTGCGTCGCAACATAGTGACCGTTGCGATACAGAGCGTCAATCCACCGCTTGCCTAGATATAGTAGGTTGATGCTTTTAGAGAAACCTGAGGTGGAAAAAATCTCTTTCCGGCCTCGTTTGAGGCCAGAACGCTGCTATGCCGCGCAAGGTGGCGCCGCGTTATCAGTCTCGGAAATTTCATGCGGGCTTGGCCCGGTCCCATGAAATGAAAGCCGGCTCCGCATTTTATTTTGAGATGCCTCCGAAAGCAGTTCTCACCTTTCAGAATGATGCTCTAGTCTTCGAGAATGACCGACGTTGCTGCTTCCGATTTCCGCCATCCCCGCCGCTACGTCCGGCTGGACACCCTTTTGCGGCTGCGGTGGCTTGCGGTATTGGGGCAGCTCGCGGCGATCTTCGTTGTCGAGCAGGGACTTGAGTTCGATCTGCCAACCGCTCCCTGTTTGACGATCGTCGGGTTGTCGTCGCTACTCAATCTCGCTTTGCAAGTCAGCTTCAATCCGATGAAGCGGCTCGAGCCTTGGCATGCGGCTGCGCTGCTTGCGCTGAACATTGCTCAACTGGCCGCCCTGCTGTTCTTCACCGGCGGTTTGCAGAATCCGTTCTCCTATCTGTTTCTGGCGCCGGTACTGATCTCGGCCACCGCCTTGCCGACGCAAATGACCATGGCGCTCGGCGGCTTCGCGGTCGCCTGCGCGACGGTGCTGGGCTTCACGCATTTGCCACTGCCGTGGGATGCATCCAATCCGCTCGTCTTGCCGCCGATCTATCTGATAGCAGTCTGGTTATCGATCGTGCTGGCGATCGGTGTCACGAGCCTCTACACATTCCAGGTGACGGAGCAGGCACGCAAGCTGTTCGACGCCCTGGCGGCGACCGAACTGGTGCTGACCCGCGAACAGCATCTGACCCAGATCGACGGCCTTGCTGCCGCGGCCGCCCACGAACTCGGAACACCGCTCTCAACCATCTTTCTGATTTCGCGCGAGCTGGAAAAAGCCTTGCAGGAGAATGGCGCTCAGGATCCACAACGGCTCGCCGGCGATCTCGGGATCGTACGGGAGCAGGCGCAGCGTTGCCGCGATATTCTCGCCAAGATCGCGCAACTGTCCTCATCTGGCGCGCCTTTCGATCGTATGCCGCTGTCGACGCTAATTGAGGAAACCGTTGCCCCGCATCGTGACTTCGGCATCGATATCAAGACCCGGATCGAGGCCGCAGGTGACCACGAACCGGTCGGCATGCGTAACCCCGCGATCCTTTACGGTGTCGGCAACATTCTCGAGAACGCCGTCGACTTCGCCCGCAGCGCGGTCGAAGTGAATGCTTGGTGGGACAGAGACAGCGTTGAGATCGTCATTGCGGACGACGGACCGGGCATTGTTCCCGACATTCTGAAGAGGATCGGCGAGCCTTACCTGTCGCGCCGTCGCAACGCCGGCGATGCCCAGGGCGGACGCACAGGGCTGGGTCTTGGAATTTTTATCGCCCGAACCTTGCTGGAGCGAACCGGCGCTAAGGTATCCTTCAAGAACCGAAAGTTTCCCGAGCATGGCGCGGTGGTCAGGATTGTATGGCCACGTGTCCGTTTTGAAACAGCAAAAACGATTGCGGAGACAATAGGATAGGGGTCACGGCCGTGGATTTGGGCAACAATTGCTTGCGGTGCGGTGTTCAGCGATCATATGATTTCAGGCCAATCATGCGCGAGGTATCAATGTGAACGCCACCCCCGACGTTATCCCGCAAGCCGACCGCTCGCTGCTTATCGTTGAGGATGACAAACCGTTTCTGGAGCGCCTGTCGCGCGCCATGGAAACGCGCGGCTTCACTGTGACCTCATGCGACAGCGTCTCTGATGGTCTTGCGCATATCGGAAAGTCCGCGCCGGCTTTTGCCGTGGTCGATTTGCGGCTGGGCGACGGCAATGGCCTCGACGTTGTGTCAGCGCTTAAGCGCGAGCGGCCCGATGCTCGAGCGATCGTGCTGACCGGTTACGGCAACATCGCGACCGCTGTGACGGCGGTGAAGATGGGGGCGATCGATTATCTGTCCAAGCCTGCCGATGCCGACGACGTGGTCGCAGCGCTGCTTGCCAGCGGTACGGAAAAATCCGAGGTGCCGCCGAATCCAATGTCGGCCGATCGCGTGCGCTGGGAACACATTCAGCGCATTTACGAGATGTGCAGTCGTAACGTGTCGGAAACGGCGCGGCGGCTCAACATGCACCGCCGCACGCTGCAACGTATTCTGGCGAAACGCGCGCCTCGCTGAGGCTGAATTGTCATCCTCTCTTCAGGGGGAGCGACGGCCGTTTCAGCTTTAAGTCAGACGCAGCGTTTCGAGCGAAGTGGCTTATCGCCTTGCGCTGGCGCGGCCTCGTGTCGCAATCATGCTTTAAAATTCACCGTCGGTGTGGTCCTGCGGATCGGCCAGGCGATTGAGACGTTGTGCCGCCGCCATCCCGAAGCGCAGCATCACCGCCTTGCGCGTCGGTGCCGACAGGCGGTGCTCCGGCGCCTCGCAATGCAAGTACGCGCCATAGGCGTCGGCAACGATTAGTCCCGTATCGCCGGGGAAAATATCGCACGGCAGATCGCGCGTGAAAGCGAAGAACAGGCGATCACAATGCTCCCGGTAATCCTGCCACTTCCGGTCCGCACGCAAATCCTCGGCCGATGACTTGATCTCGACGATCCAGATCTCGCCGCGCGCATTCACTGCAACGAGATCGGCACGGCGCCCGGACGGAAGCGACAATTCGCTGAGACAGGCAAATCCAAGCGATCGCAAAAGTCTCCCGGTCCCGCGCGCAATCGCCAGCGCGGTCTCCGACTGGCGGCGATCCGGCAGGGCCACAAGGGCGATGTAAGCGGCATTCGTTTCCATGCGACTATAGCGTCTTCGAGCGACGTGGGTGCCGGTTCGCGTGAAGAAAACGAGTCAAATCAAAACCATAGAACTCTACTTCTGATTCCGTCAGAAGCGGAAGGGCTTAGAGCATTTTCCAGCTAAGTGGAATCCGGTTAGCCGTACGAAAATGCTCTCAATCAATAACGTGCGCGTACTCTGATCGCAAAACGGTATCCACTTCTGTGGAGTACGCGCTAGGCTCGGTGTGTCATCGGTGATGACGTTAAATTGCTTGGCGAGGCGGTAAAAATCGGCATTGTGCGCGTATGAGCCGGGACGACCAAACCAGCACCAAAGTCGGCGCCACCATCATTCCGGTGACGCCGTTCCGACAGAACTGCACGCTGTTGTGGTGTGAAGCCACCAAGGATGGGGTGGTGATCGATCCTGGAGGCGATATTCCGCTCGTCAGGGCCGCCATTAAAAAGGCCGGTGTGAGCGTCGGACGGATTTGGCTGACGCACGGGCATATTGATCATGTGGGCGGCGCTGCGGAGTTGCGCGATGCGCTGAAGGTCCCCATCGAGGGTCCGCATATCGCTGACAAGTTCCTGCTCGACCATGTCGTCGAAAGCGGATGCCACTACGGCATGATCGGAATGCGCAATTTTGTCCCGGACCGCTGGCTCGAGGAAGGCGACCGGGTCGAGTTCGGCCAACTCGCGTTCGATGTGCTTCATTGTCCCGGCCATTCGCCGGGAAGCGTAATTTTTTTCAACCCGGAGATGCGCTTTGCGCATGTCGGCGACGTGTTGTTCAACGGTTCCGTCGGCCGCACCGACCTGCCCGGCGGTAGCCATGCCATGCTGATCAAGTCGATTACCGACAAGCTGTTGCCGCTTGGGGATGACGTTGCTTTCATCTGCGGACATGGCCCAGGGTCGACCATCGGCTACGAGCGCGCAAGCAATCCGTTCCTAACCGGCAACGTGTGACTTCTCCCCAGGTTGAGACCAAGATTGATCGCCTGTCCGTCTTGCGGACACGCGAATGCGCAGGACCGCCGCCACTCCGATCTTCATGGCGATGGATAATGGATGGTGCCGACACACACCTCGCAAGCCGATATCAGCGGGAAATGATGTCGCGGACACGCTGCGAGAGATGGCTGAGATCGAACGGCTTGGTGATCATGTCCATGCCGGGCCTGAGGAAGCCTTTGGCGTTTGCGGCATTGTCGGCATAGCCGGTCATAAAGAGGATTTTCAAATCTGGTCGGAGTTCCCGCGCCTGATCCGCGAGTTGGCGTCCGTTCATGCCCGGAAGCCCGATGTCGGTGAGCAGGAGATCGACGGGCGTGTCCAGTTGCAGGATCCGCAAGCCCGCCGCTCCGTCCGCGGCCTCGCGTGTGACATAACCTTGATCGTGCAGCATTTCGACAATGATGCTGCGCACGACCGGTTCATCCTCGACCACCAGCACGGTCTCCCCGGTCGCGGTGATCCTGTTCACGGGAGACGCCTGATGAGCCTCGGCAATGCTATCATGGCGCGGCAGAGACAGGCTGATCGATGTGCCTCGTTCCGGCATGGTGTCGAGTGCGATGTGGCCATTCGATTGTCGGGCGAATCCGTAGATCATCGACAGGCCGAGTCCGGTACCCTGTCCGATCGGCTTAGTGGTGAAGAATGGATCGAAGGCGCGCGCCGCTATATCGGCGGTCATGCCTGTTCCGGTGTCGGCGACGGTGATGCAGATATAGTCGCCCGGTTGCTTGGCGGAGGCCCCGGACTCGATGGCCTCGAGGGTCACGTTCGCCGTGGTAATCGTGAGCCTGCCGCCGCTGGGCATGGCGTCCCGTGCATTGATCGCGAGATTGAGCAGCGCGCTTTCGAGCTGATTAGGATCGCAGAGCGTTGGCCAGAGCTGGTTCGATGGAGCGATTTCCAGCTCAATGGTCTCGCCAATCGTTCGGCGCAACAAGTCTTCCAGCGAGAGGATCAGCTGGTTGGCATTGACCGGCTTCGGCACCAGGGGCTGTCTGCGGGCGAACGCCAGCAGGCGGTGCGTCAGCGCCGCGGCCCGATTGGCGGAGGTCATTGCGGCCTCGATGTAGCGTCCCGCGCGATCGGTCCGCCCCTGATTGAGGCGCGTCTGCAATAAATCCAGCGAGCCCACGATGCCGGTGAGCAGGTTGTTGAAGTCGTGGGCGATGCCGCCGGTCAACTGGCCGACTGCTTCCATCTTCTGCGATTGACGGAGCGCTTCTTCGGCCGCCCGCAACCGTTCGGCAGCCGCCTTCTCGGCAGTGACATCGCGCGCCACGGCGTAAATCAGGTCCTGATCCGGAACAGCGGTCCAGGACAGCCACCGGTACGAGCCGTCCTGGTGACGAAGCCGGTTTTCGAATCGAACGGTAGCCTTGCCGCGTGCAAGGCGGCGGACCTCAACTCGGGTCTTAACGATATCTTCGGGATGCTCGATCCATTCGGCGGTGCGCTCCATCAGCTCGGCTTCGCTCCAGCCGAGCGTCCTGGTCCAGGCAGGATTGACGGAGCGCCAAATGCCGTTCTGGTCCATGACGAGCAGCAAGTCCCGGGATACGTTCCAGATCCGGTCGCGCTCGCGGGTTTTTTCTTCGACGCGCTCGGCGAGCGTCGCATTCAACTCGGCGAGTTTTGCCGCGATCCGCTTCTGATCATGGACGTCGGTGTTGGTGCCGATCCAGCGGGTGATACGACCGTCGTCATCGCGCGCCGGCACTGCGCGGGATAGAAACCAGTGATAGCTGCCGTCAGACCTCCGCAGCCGGAACTCGATCTCATAGGGTTCGCCGCTGTTCACCGCGCGGGTTCTTGCGGCGGCAGCGGTCGATGCGTCCTCCGGATGGACGATCTTACTCCAGTCGTGGCCGCTGAGTTCGCCCGGTTTTGTACCGACATAGTCGTAGAAGCGTTGATTGAACCAGTTAAATGAGCCGTCGGACGTGGCGGTCCAGACGTGATGCGGCAACGCCTCCGCAAGCGTACGAAATTCCTGTTCGCGCTCGCGGATCGAACGCTCCGCTTCGACCTGATCGGTGACATCGATGTGTGCGCCGAACAGACGGAGGGCTTTCCCTTCCGCATCGCGCTCGATCACAGATCGGGCGGAAATCCAGCGGGTCTCGCCGTCGCTCGGCCGGATGATACGGTAGCGTACCGCATACTCGCGATCACCGCCCCGCACCGCATCGATGAACTGCCCTTCGGCGATTGCGCGATCGTCGGGATGAACGCGGCGAAGCCAGTCTTCACGATTCTCGTGGACGGCTTCGGGCGGAAGGCCATGTATCTTCAAATACTCGGGCGACTTGCGACTGCGATGCCCGGTGCGCAGATCGACTTCGAGGCCGCCGATCCGTCCAATCGCCTGCACACGCGCGAGCTCGGTCTCCCGCTCCTGCAAGGCAAGTCTGGCAAAATGTTCACGCGTGACATCGCGGCATACGACGAGCACGCCTCCAACACCTTCATCGTTATCGATGGGGCTGAAGCCGTAGGTCCAATAGACCTGCTCCAGCCTGCCGTGCCGCGTGATCGGGACAAGCTGCTCCTCATGCCAGGTTGCACCGTGACCGGCCAAGACGTGCTCGATCTGGGGGCCGATGATGTCCCAGTTTTCGGTCCAGCACTCCTTGCCCTTCTGCCCGAGCGCACTGGGATGCCGCTCCGGTCCAATGGTCTGCCGATAGGCATCATTATAGAACTGGATCAGGTCCGGCCCCCACCAGATGAACATCGGGTGGTTGGTGTTCAGCATGATCCGAACCGCCGTGCGCAGACTCTGCGGCCAAGTATCCGAAGCGCCGACCGATGTAGAGGCCCAATCGAATCGGCGCGTCAAATCACCCATCTCCCCGCCTCCGGCGAGAAAGGCTCCGGAACTGACACCTTCCTTCTCAAACATTGATGGACAAGTTTTGTTAGGTAGCCCGTCGGGAGGGGTGACCCCAATGACGCCGCATACCGGGTCACAATCGGCACAGAACGCGCTGTCCCTCCCTTTGGTTCCAATTATTTTCGCGGACCGCAAGTTCTTGATTGTACTTGCAAGCCTCTAGGCGTCACGGCCGGACGGCCCTCCTTTGGGATCCAGCACGCGGCGCATGACTTCTTCGCCCGAAGAAACTCCGAGGCTTTCAAGAGGGCGGGGCGAAAGGAATGCTCGTTCGACCTTGCGCATCAGCGTCCTGGCATATCAGGTTGTGCGTGAGCTGAACTGCACGCGCTTTCCGCGAATGATCCTAAGGGCCGCTTAACCCCACGGACCCCGGCGAGGGCCACTGTTCCAGGGGCCGCGGGAGTCGGACGCCGGGCGGGGGGCAAGACCTTCGCCGGACTGCCCGGCGAGCTTCTGCAATGCGGCGATGCGGTTTTCGGTCGAGGGATGGGTCGCGAACAGGTTATCCATACCGTGTCCCGACAGTGGGTTGATGATGAACATGTGCGCGGTTGCGGGCACGCGCTCCGCCTCCATGTTCGGCACTTGATGCGCGGCATTGTCGATCTTGGCCAGCGCCGAAGCGAGCCACATCGGCTGGCCGCAGATGCGCGCGCCCATCTCGTCGGCGGCGTATTCGCGGGTGCGACTGATCGCCATTTGCACCAGCATGGCTCCGAGCGGCGCGAGGATCATCATCGCCAGCGAGCCGATGACACCGGGGCCGTTGTTGTCCCGGTTGCCACCGAAGAACATGCCGAACTGCGCCAGCATCGAGATCGCGCCGGCGAAGGTTGCGGTAATGGTCATCAGCAACGTGTCGTGATGTTTGATATGCGCAAGTTCATGCGCGATCACGCCGGCTAGTTCCTCGCGGCTCAGCGACTGCATCAGTCCCGTCGTCACGGCGACGGCGGCATTTTCCGGATTGCGGCCGGTGGCAAAAGCGTTGGGCTGCGGATTGTCCATCACGAACACGCGCGGCATCGGCAGGCTGGCACGCGCAGCAAGCTCGGACACCAGCCGGTGCAGGTCGGGCGCGGTGCCGGCATCGGCCTCATGTGCGCCGTACATCGACAGCACCATGCGGTCGGAGTTCCAATAAGCGAAGATATTGGTCGCGGCGGCGACGACGAGCGCGATCGTCGCGCCGCTGGCGCCCCCGATCAAATAGCCCACGCCCATGAACAGGCCGGTGAGCCCCGCCAGCAGGATCGCAGTACGGAAATAGTTCATTAAACCTCTCTCGAACCCGGATTTGTGGCCGGCATCCAGAACATGGGAATTGCGTATCAGGGCGCGCAAGTGCGGCGGCCCGTCGCGGCGCCGGATAGGATCGATTTTTCTTCTATGAAGCGATCGGCTGACCAAACCTGGTTCAGGATCAGCATAGGGCATGGCCTGCGACGCTCCCGCCAGTTCCAGGACCAGAAACGTCGCCGTTCCAGCGCTCAGAAGCCCCGAGTCATCCGGCGAGATCCGGAGCGACAAGTTCGAAGGTAGCGGTCCCGAAACGGACGGCGTGATCGGACTCGGTAATGGCGAGAAGGTCGGCCCCAGAGGGGCTTGGATCAGGTGATGGGGTATGGCGCGAGGGCTATTTCCGCTTCCCCTGAATAACGGACTGCCGTTGGCCGGACCCGTACCGTGCCGGACATTACGATCGTAAGGCCGCGCGCAAGGACAGGGTATCCGTGGAGTTTCGATCGCGGAGCAAGAGCGCTGCCCGGCTAGAGTCTTCTGATTTGACGCGTTTTCTCCAGGCGAACCGGATTCCACTTCGCTCGCGACCGGTTCATGAAGAAAGCCGCATCGCGATGCGATGCGGCTTTCTTGCCCACTCCCCCAAGATTTATTCGGTCAGACCAGGGCTTTGAACCCCCGGTCTTTTGCGATCAGTAGTGCGGGACCGCCGGCGCATTGAAGTGATAGTTCAGACCGGTGCGGAAGATATGCTCCTGTGCGCCGGTCGTCAGCACGAACGGCCCACCACCGATATTGAAGCTTGAGCGGCCGAGGTCGACGTAGAGATATTCCGTCGTTGAGGTCCAGTTCGGGCCGAACAGGGGGCCGCCGAACAGGTTCACGATGGGAAGCGGCGTCTCTATGCCACCGCCCACGGTGTAGCCGGTGCGGGTGTTGGAGAAGCTAAAATTGTTGAGCGGGGTGTTGAGCGCGGTCTTGACGTTGCCATAGGCGAAACCGCCGGTCGCGTAGAACATTGAGGGTCCGATGGCGTAGCCGAGGCGGCCGCGCGCGGTGCCAAACCACTGCAGCTTCGAATTGAAATTGACAGAGGCCCCCGGCACGCAGCCGAAGCAGGTCTTGTTGTCCTCGAGGGTCGAGCCCTGGAAGTCGGTCTCGAGGCCAAAGACGATGTTGCCAGCCTGCCAGTTGTAGCCGATTTGGCCGCCGCCGATGAAGCCGCTGGGCGCGAGATTGAATCGGGCGAGCGCGTTTCCAGCCGCATCGGAGATGGTGCTGCGGTTGCGACCGAGTCCGCCGCCGGCATTGCCGCCGATATACAGGCCGTTCCAGTTTGCCGTGACCGTCGGTACGTACGGGCTGCCGGGGCCACCAATGCGATAGTTTACGCCGGCGCGGAAGATATTCTCGTGCAGCTCGGAACGCAGTGCCTGACCGGGAAGACCGGCGAAGGTTTGATTGCCCAGATCGAGATAAAGGTACTCGATCTTGCCGGTCCAGTTGCCGCCGAGCGCGGCTTCGACACCGCTGCCCCAGGTCCAGCCGCTGCGTCCGCCGCCGAACGCGGACGGCACCCCACCTTGAATGACTGTGGTGCCAACGTTACCGTAGGCCCAACCGCCGGTTAGGTAGGTCATCATCGGACCGTTAACCAGACCGACGCGGCCGCGCGCCGTGCCGAACCAGTTGAGTCTCTGATTGTACTGGAGCGCGCCGACAAAGTTGGTCCGGGTGTCGGTCATGTCGGCGCCTTGAAGGTCAGCTTCGACGCCGAATACGATCGGGCCCAGGAACGAATTGGTCTGCCAATTGTAGCCGATCTGGCCGCCGCCAACCGCGCCGAGCGGCTGCAGATGCGTCGAAATTGCCCCGGGGGGGCCAAAATTATGCACGGTTTGATTGCGACCAACCCCGACGCCGGCGTTCACGCCGAAGTAAAGGCCAGTCCAGTCATAGACCGGGGCCATCGGCGGAGCCTTGGTGTAGGGCCGCGGTGCAAGATCCGCCGCCTGGGCGCTCATCGCGGTGCTCGCCAGCAGAACGCCGAGCAGAATTTTTTTCATTTTCATTATGATGGTCCCCGACTGCAAATGACCGCGAGACTGTACGCTTCGACGGGAAACTTGTCTGTGGTTCGGTAGCCACACCTGATAGGGAATGATGTGGTGACGACGAAAACCTTGCAAAATCAGCATCAAAATCAGCATCTGGCATAACAATGCCGGACCCCGTCGCGGCTTGTCCGCGCTTCCCAAGCCGCGCTGAACCCCACTCCGACCGTTTGCGGGGGGATGCTGATTCGCTTTCGATCCCCGCCAACTCGACCGGACAGGCGGGACGGCCTACCTTCTCGGAGCGTGGGAATCGCTGATCGCGAAAAGCAGCCCTTGCTGCCTGACGGCTTTCTGCGCTGGTTTGCGGCGCGGGGATGGTCGCCGCGTGCGCACCAGTTGGCGTTGCTGCGAAAGGCCCGTGCCGGCCGTTCGGCGCTGCTGATCGCCCCCACCGGCGCGGGCAAGACGCTAGCCGGATTTCTGCCCACGCTGGTGGACATCGCTTCTTCCTCTCCCCTTGCAGGAAAGGGAGGGCACCTTCACACCCTCTATATTTCCCCACTGAAAGCGCTGGCGGTCGATATCGCTCGCAATCTGGAGACCCCGATCACCGAGATGAGTCTGCCGATCCGGGTCGAGACCCGCACCGGCGATACGCCGGTGTCACGCCGGCAGCGGCAGCGGCGTTATCCGCCGGACATCCTGCTGACCACCCCTGAACAGATCGCGCTGCTGCTGGCGTCGGACGATGCGCCGTTTCTGTTTTCGTCGTTGCAGCGCGTGGTGCTCGACGAGCTGCACGCGCTGGTGACCTCGAAGCGAGGCGATCTGTTGTCACTGGCGCTCGCCCGGCTGTGGCTGCTCGCTCCGCGAATGCGTACGATCGGCTTGTCGGCAACGGTGGCCGAACCGGAGTCGCTGGCGCGATTCCTGGTGCCGCAGCCCGAAGGCAAGGCCGTTTCGGCTGACATTGTCGAGGCCGACGGCGCAGCCGCTCCAATTGTCGAGATGCTGGACACCAGCGAACGACTGCCGTGGGCGGGACATTCGGCGCGTCATGCGTTGACCGAGGTCTACGATCTCATCAGGCGCAACAGGACCACGCTGGTGTTCGTCAACACCCGCAGCCAGGCGGAGATGTTGTTTCAGGATCTCTGGCGCATCAACGACGACGGTCTCGCCATCGCGCTGCATCACGGCTCACTCGACGTCGCGCAGCGCCGCAAGGTGGAGCAGGCGATGACGGATGGCCGGCTGCGCGGGGTGGTCTGCACGTCGTCCCTGGATCTTGGCGTCGACTGGGGCGACGTCGATCTCGTCATCAATATCGGTGCGCCCAAGGGTGCCTCGCGGCTGATGCAGCGGATCGGCCGCGCCAATCACCGTCTTGATGAAGCCTCCCGCGCAGTTTTAGTGCCGGCTAATCGGTTCGAAGTGCTGGAATGCCGCGCCGCCATTGATGCGGTCAACGAAAATGCGCAGGACACGCCGCCGTTGCGCTCCGGTGCGCTCGATGTGCTCGCACAGCATGTTCTGGGCTGCGCCTGCGGCGAGCCGTTCCACGCCGATGAGCTTTATGACGAGGTGCGAACCGCCATACCCTATGCGGCGCTGACGCGTGCTGATTTCGACGGAGTGATCGATTTCGTCGCCACCGGCGGCTATGCGCTGAAGAGCTACGAACGATTCGCCCGCATCCGGCAGGACAAAGAGGGGCGCTGGCGCGTCGCCAATCCCAAGGTGCGGCAAAGCTACCGCCTTAACGTTGGCACCATCGTGGAAGAGGCGATGCTGAAGGTGAGGCTGGTGCGTTCGCGGCATGGCGGCCAAAATGGAGGCAAAGGTTTGACCGGCGTGATCGCACGCGGCGGCCGGATGTTAGGTGAGATCGAGGAGTATTTCATCGAAGGCCTGGTTGCCGGCGACACCTTCGTGTTCGGCGGCGAGATCGTGCGCTACGAGGCGCTGTCCGAGGATCAGGTCTATGTTTCGCGTGCCAATGACGAGAGCCCGAAGGTGCCGTCCTACATGGGCGGCAAGTTTCCGCTCTCGACCTATCTGGCCGAGCGGGTTCGCAACCTGCTCGACGACAAGCGCACATGGCGCGGCCTGCCGGATCAGGTGCGCGAATGGTTGATGCTGCAGTCTCATTTTTCGCGTGTGCCGCATGCGTGCGAGATGATCGTTGAAACCTTTCCGCGAGCCGACAAGCATTATCTGGTCTGCTATCCGTTCGAGGGTCGGCTTGCGCACCAGACTCTTGGCATGTTGCTGACGCGGCGATTGGAGCGTGCGCGTGCGCGGCCGCTTGGCTTTGTCGCCAACGAATATGCGCTCGCGATCTGGATGCTGGGGGACGCTTCGTCGATGATCCGGCAGCGTCGGCTCGATCTCGATGCGTTGTTTAATCCGGACATGCTGGGTGATGATCTCGAGGCATGGCTTGCGGAATCCGCGTTGATGAAGCGCACCTTCCGCAATTGCGCGATCATTTCGGGTCTGATCGCCCGCCGTTTCACCGGGGCGGAAAAGAGCCGGCGTCAAGTGCTGTTCTCGACCGATCTTGTTTACGATGTGCTGCGTAAGCATCAGCCCGATCATGTGCTGCTGCGTGCGGCGCGCGCCGACGCCGCGACCGGACTGCTGGATATCCGCCGCCTGAGCGATATGCTGGCGCGGATCAGGGGACGGATTACCCACAAGCCGCTCGATCGCATTTCGCCGCTCGCGGTGCCCGTAATGCTGGAAATCGGCCGCGAGGCCGTTTATGGCGAGGCGTCCGACGAGTTGCTCGCGGAAGCAGCCGACGATCTCGTCAAGGAGGCGATGGAGCGGTGATGCCCTCGCGGTCCATATTTGCCGTGTTCCCATGGCCTCCGCTCTTTTCGGAAGATCGTTCGCATGATCTATGAAAGCGACGAGCCTCTTTCCGATTCGGATCATCTCTTGAACGTGCTTGCGATCAACGACGTTTCGTTCTGCGCGACCGTGCTTGTCGGCGGCGTCGAATTTCTGGCCGATCTCTCGGGGGCGCTGTTCTGGGAACGGGAACGCTTGCTCGTCGTGTCCGACCTGCATCTCGAAAAGGGTTCGAGTTTTGCCATGCGCGGCGTGCTGCTGCCGCCCTATGATACGGTTGCGACGCTCGGTCGTCTCGCTGCGGTCATCGCACGGTTCGATCCGCGTACGGTGATCGCGCTGGGCGACAGCTTTCATGATAGCCAAGCGCATGAACGGCTGTCCGCACCGGACCGCGAGGCGCTTTCGGCTGTGCAGGTGCGTCGCGATTGGATCTGGGTTTCCGGCAATCACGATCCGGCGTTGCCATCCGATCTCGGGGGCGTTGTCGCCGAAGAAGTTGCGATGGGTGAGATCGTATTCCGCCATGAGCCGACCGGCGCTTTCGGCGAAATCGCAGGTCATCTGCATCCCAAGGCGAGGGTCTCGACGCGCGGCCGATCGATGGAGCGCCGCTGTTTCGCCTGCGACGGGTTGCGGGCAGTGATGCCGGCGTTCGGCGCCTTTGCGGGAGGCCTCAGCATTCGCGACAAGGCGTTCGCCAAGATTTTTACGGCCGACGTCACCGCGCATGTGCTCGGCGACAGCCGCATGCACGCCATCGCGGCCTCGCGCTGCTGTTGAAAGCCGCCGCGGCTCATTTCACTCGGACAATGCCGCGCGGCGCTCGTTCGCCGTCGGCCGCGTCAGACGGACGGGGAACCGGAAACGGCCGGTCCGTGTTGTCAACGCGGTCGGAGCTCAGACACACATTCAAGAGCGACAACGCGCGAATAACATGGAAAGTGGACGCCGGAACGAGCCACCTATGAAAGGTGCGCCTTTACGGCCGTTTCGTGATGTCTTCAAAACGCTCGGGCCGGGCCTTATCACCGGGGCCGCGGACGACGATCCCTCCGGCATCGGCACCTACAGCCAGACGGGTGCGCAGCTCGGCTACGGAGCAAGCTGGACGATGCTGCTGACGTTTCCCCTGATGGCAGCGATTCAGGAGATTTCCGCGCGGGTTGGTCGCGTCACCGGACACGGCATCGCTGGCAACGTCTGCCGCCACTATCCCGCAAGCCTGCTGAACGGCATCGTCTCGCTGCTGTTTATCGCTAACACCATCAACGTCGCAGCCGACCTTGGCGCCATGGCGGATGCGTCCAGGCTGCTGTTCGGCGGTCCCGCCTTTGCCTACGTGCTACTGTTCGGCATCACCTCGGTCGTGGCGCAGATCTTGATTGCGCGCGCTATGTCGCTGTTCTGAAGTGGTTGACACTGAGCTTGTTCGCCTATGTCGCCGCGCTCGCGGTCGCGCATGTCTCCTGGGGTGAGGCGCTTGCAGGATTGCTGATTCCGCGTGTCGAGTTCAGCGCACCGTTTCTCACCACCATCGTGGCCATCCTCGGCACGACGATTTCGCCGTATCTGTTCTTCTGGCAGGCCTCGCAGGAAGCGGAAGACCAGCGTGTCGATGCCCGAAAACGACCCCTGATCCAAAGGCATCACGGCAAGCAAAAGGAATTCCACCGCATCCGTGCCGATACCATCGTCGGGATGGCCTTCTCCAGCTTGATCGCGATCGCGATCATTCTCACCGCCGCCGCGACTTTCCATGCCACCGGCAAGACCGACATCCAGACATCGGCCCAGGCCGCAGAAGCCTTGCGGCCGATTGCGGGCCGGTTCGCGGAAGTGATTTTCGCGCTCGGCATCGTCGGCACCGGGCTGCTGGCGATTCCGGTGCTGGCGGGCTCGGCGGCCTATGCCGTTGGCGAGGGACGACGATGGCCGGTCGGGCTGGCGCGCAAGCCAAAGGAGGCTGCTGCGTTCTACGCGGTGCTGGCGTTGTCGGCGGCGATCGGAATTGTCCTCAATTTTACCCCCATAGACCCCATCCATGCGCTCTACTGGAGCGCGGTTATCAACGGTGTGCTTGCGGTGCCCGTGATGGTGCTGCTGATGTTGGTGGCGAGGCACCACGAGATCATGGGTAATTTTAGGGTAGGGGGCCCGCTGTATTGGCTCGGTTGGCTCGCCACCGCCATAATGGCGTTCGGTGTAGTGGCGATGGCGGTCGCATGGGCGCTGTAGGGATATGACTCCAAGACCCTCAGTCTCTGCGGAAAACGATCGATGCCATCCAGCCGGCCGTCAACGCCATAAGCGCTGTCGCCACGCCGTAAACCAGGCCGTGTTGTTTGGCGGCGGTGGCCACGAACTGCTCGAAACCGACCTTGACGATTTCGAACGCCGTATCGGTCTTTGCGATCAGCGTGCCACCGGCAAGCAGCTTGATTCCGATGGTGTAGGTGCCGATCGGCACCTCTGCCGGGAGCGGGATGCCGGTACGAAACAGGGTCGGGGTCAGGAAAGTCACGGCCGAGGTGTTCTCGCGGTACAGCCCTTGTTCGCTTCGCAGCCTTATGAAGGCGCGCCGGAACGGATCGCTCGGTACCACGTCGGCGTAGTCGGGACCGACGCGCTGCGTCAGCAGCACGTTGTTCAGTCCGAGTCGTTGCTGGCGCAGGATGTCCGGCGCGGCGATCTTGTCCAGCGGCCGGTCGGCGAACACCGCAAGATAGGCCGGAACCTGGAGGAATTGCCGGGAACTGGCGTTCACCCAGATGCCGAACCACCGCTCCTTGCGGCGCGTGATCATGTCTGCGGGAGGGCCGCTGACAGTTACGACGAGATTGTAGCCGGCGGACGGAAGCGGCGCACCGCCGTCACGCTCGATCGAGCCGAACAGCACCAGTTCCTCGCCGGAATAGTTCGGCGTGACGGTGACGCGATGGTTCGATACGGAGACGATAAGGTGCTCGGCGCGCGCATCGTCCGCGCCGAGCATGACCCCTAGCAACAGCGCAAGTCCGGCCGACCATGTTGCGCGCATCCTCATATGCCGCCCGTCGCTTCGCGGACGGCGTAGAGATCAGTAGGTCGGATACCCAGTTCGATCGCGAAGCGAACACCGACCGCCAGAATCAACAGCCCGAGCAGTAACCGAAGGTGTTCGCCCCGGATGCGCTGGCCGGCGCGTGCGCCGAATTGTGCGCCGGTCACACCGCCGGTCATCAGGATCAATGCCAGCACAGCGTCGACGAGATGGTTGGTGGTGGCGTGCAGCACCGTGGCGAACGTCATGGTGATGAGTGTGAGCATCATGGAGGTGCCGATCACAGTCGACGTCGGTACGCGCAGCAGGTAGATCAGCAGCGGCACCAGAATGAAGCCTCCGCCGATGCCCATGATCGCACCGATGAAGCCGATCAAGAGGCCGATGACGATCACCGGAATGGCCGAAAGGTAAATCTTGGAGCGCTTGAACCGGATTTTCAGCGGCAGGCCGTGGACCCAGCCATGGCCGCCCGAGCGGCGCAGCGGAAGGGTCCCTCCTTTGCGGGCCCGAAGCATGGCGCGTAGCCCTTCCCAGGACATCGCCGCGCCGACGCCGGACAGCAGCACAACGTAGGACAGCGCGATCAAAAGATCGAGTTGCCCTAGCGAGCGCAGACGCGTGAAGGTCCAGACCCCGGATATGGTTCCGATAATGCCGCCGCTCAGCAGCACCAGCGCGAGCATTGGATCAACAGCCCGCTTGCGCCAGTAGGACAGCGCTCCGGAGAAAGATGAGGCCGCGATGTGACTGGTGACCGTTGCAACGGCAACCGCCGGGGCGATGCCGACAAAGATCAGCAGCGGCGTCATCAGGAAGCCTCCCCCGATGCCGAACATCCCCGATACAAACCCCACAGCTGCCCCCATCGCCAGGATGAGGAACACGTTGACCGGAATATCGGCGATGGGGAGATAAAGCTGCACGCGCGTTGTCTTCGGATTTGGCTGCTGGCTGGCCGGCGCCTTCGCAGCTTGGACCTTCAGTCGCGGCACGGCCGCGAGCCGCACCCCTGCATAACCGAAATCATCGGCGGCCGGGGTTAAAGAATTGAGGACGGCCGGCCTACTGCTCCGCCGTCACACCCGAAGTTGATGAATCTGGATTAACGCGCGATATTCCGCGCTACCGTCGGATTCGCCGTCGCGGACTTGCGCGGCGCGGCTTTGGCGTGGGGCTTTGCGGTCGCGCTGTCCCATCCGCCGGCAGGACTGGGAACGTTGACGGCATCGTCGGGCTGAGGCGTGGGCGCGAACGTTTGAACCGCCAGCTTGGCCGCAGCGAGCGACTGCGGATCGAGTCGCTTGGCGACTTCGTCGCGCTTGCGCCCTGAATCCACGTCGCCTTGAGCGGCGGCGAGGCTGAACCACTTGTACGATTTCGCGAGATTCTGTTCGACGCCAATGCCGCGGGCATAAAGAATACCGAGATTGAATTGGCTGTCGGCTATTCCCCGCTCGGCCGCCTTGTGAAACCATTGCGCCGCGCTCGTGTAGTTGGCGCCTTTGCCGCCGCCATCGGCATCGAGTACGGCGAGGTTATGCATCGCCTTGGCGTTACCCCGGTCGGCCGCCCGCATGTAATAACGCCGCGCCGTATCGACGTCCTTACTCGCGCCGAGCCCCTTTTCGTGCAGGGTGCCAAGTCTGAACATGGCAGGCACGATGCCTGCATGCGCCGCCCGTTCGTACCACTTCGCGGCCTCGTCGTAATTGACCGTGACGCCTTTGCCTTCGGCATAGCGAACGCCGACTTCGAACGCGGCCGCGGCGTCACCGTGGAGTGCGGCGGTGCGCAGCGTAGCGCCGCCGATGCTCTCGGGGAGGGATTCGGAAGGCGGAGTTGCAGCCGGTTCGAGCGTGTGTGCGTCCGGGACCGTACCGGTGACGTCGGCGGATTTGGTCTCCGGCTGGCTCGCAGGCGCCGCATCTGATGGGTTTGCGGTCGGCGCCGCACTGTCGCCGGCCGACGGCGCAATCATCGAGTGGCGGTCGATCGGTGTGGGCGCGATCATCGACGGCGACGGCGGAGTCTCAGTGCCGGGTCCGGATTCGGCGTCGGCTGGCGGCTTCGTCACGGGAGCGGCCGGGCCGCTCTCGCTGAGGGTCTCGCGCGGAGAGCCGTCGAGCAGTGTCATCGCGAACTTGAAACTGCTGAGAACGATGACCACCACGCTCGCTGCAACGAACAGGGAGCGGATCTTGGAGGTGATGTTCGATCCGCCTGTGGCGGGACGTGCCGGTTCGATGGCGACCTTGGTTCGTCCGGCCTTGTCGGGGGGTGGCCCAGCGGCGGCAGCCGCCTTCGCCGCGCGACGCGCGGCGGCTATGAATGATGAGCCGGACTGTTCGCGTGAGGCTTCGGCGGCGTCGCCGGTCGCGCTTTCGGAGGCCGCGATTCGCTCCGACGGCGATGCTGCGCGTCCTGCCGGACGGGTGCCAGGCTCGAGTGGATGATCGGGCGCCAACTCCGGATCGACCGCATGACGCGGCGAGGGCGCGGTCGCGGATTGCGCAACACGATCCGGATCGATGGTGTTTTTGGGGATCAGAACGTCAGCCATGGCGCGCGGGATCGGCGCCGCTGTTGCGGTGACGGCCGGAGCGGACTGCGTGGCCATCAGCGACAGCACGGGGTTCGGCAATTCGGGCTTGGGCGGCAGAACTGCCGCCTGTTTCGGCATCCCGTCGTGGGACGGCTCGGCCCGGACGGGCTGGGCGCGAACCGCGCGAAGGTCGCTTTCGATCATCGCCAGCCGGTCAACGACATGCTCGAGCGTGCTGTGAACGGCCTCGAGCGAGTCCTGGGTATGACGGTCGCTTTCCGATTGGCAGAAGCGCATCTCGGACAGTTCGCGCTTGATCGCCTCGACGACCTCGCTGTCCATGGTTGGGCCGGCGTTTCGTGGACCGTTCTCGGCCATCGCCGCCAGACCGGTCTGCTGCCGTTCCAGATATTGCAGAATGTCCTGCAAACCTTCCTCGACGCGACCAAGATTGGGTTCTGAATGTTCGCCGGCGGCTTCCAGGCGTTCGAGCAGCAGTGAGACCCGCTGTTCGAGGTGCGCCAGCGCCGAGGACGAGTCGTGGCCGGCCGGCAGCCGGTCGAGACGCTCGGACAGCGCCCGCACCGCCTCCTCAAGTTGTTCGGAACTGCTGCCCGAGGCCGGGCTTTCGCGGTTTTCGAGGGTCGCCGTCAGTGCGGCCACGCGCTGTTCGAGCGCGGAGAAAGAATCGCCGTGGCTCTCAGATCGGCCGAGTTGATCAACTTTTGACGACAGCATGTTGAGTTCGTCGCTGAGCCGCACCAACGCGTCATTGGAGGCAACGTTGGAAACGATGTCGCGAAGCGCGCCGATAGCGTTCTCGAGCTGCTGCATCGTTCCGGTATCGCCGCTGCCCCGCACGATCGTATCGATCTTGCTGCCGAGATTGCGAATCGCGTCGTCAAATCCTGCGAGCTGTTCCGCCGGTTTCAGCGATCGCAGCGCGTCGTAGATTTCATTAAGGGAGCGTTCGATATTCGCCAGCGCCTGACCATCGCTGCCGTTCTGACGGATCTCGTCGATGCGCTGCGAAAGTAAACGAATCTCGTTTTCGATCGGCTCGATTGCACGAAGCGGCATAGCTTCGGTAATGACATGACGGAGACCGGCCAGCTCGATGCGGAATGCGGCGATCGACTGCTCGATCCCGTCCGGGCGTTGCAACGATTCGATCTGGCTCGTGATTTTGAACAGTTGCCGCTCGAGGCCGGAGAAATCCGCCGCCGGTCGCGGTGTTCTCGTCGCTGAGGCTGCAGGTGCTGAGCTGTAAGAGGACGACGCGCGTGAAGTCTCATCGAGTTCGTGCTGGCGCGCGATGACTTCCGCTATCGCAACTTCGAGCGTGACAGGCTCCGGTGATGGCGATCGATTATAAACCTCGGCTACGCCTCGATCGGCCCTGTAGGCATGTTGCTGCGTATTCTCTGCGGGTGTCTGGGCGGCGACCCGGGCGAGCCGGGCATCGAGCCGCGAAATGGCATCGTTGAGCTGGCGGGCGACCGCGGGTTCGCCGTTTGCGGCCGGGCTCGACAACTGATCGATCTGGCGCGTGATGGAATCCAGCCGCTGATGAATGTCCGCCATGTCGCGGTCATCCTGGCTCGAGACTACCGGCTGCGTTGGATCCGGTATGAAACCGCCAGCGTCGGAGCTGAGCCCATCGTTGCGGGATACGCCGGCGCGCCGCGCGGCAGCGTCCGCACCCTCGCGATCGGATGGTTCGATTCCGTCGTCGCTCGACGATCCACGCGAATTCATGCTTTCGTCCAGTGTCGACCGCGCAAGATGCGCCCTCACGTTCCCCGAGCCTGTCTGGAATAAGACAATTCCAAACCGGCGCGGGTCCCGCCCTCGAGGCTCAACCTTTTCGTGTTACGGTAAACAATGAGTTAAAGACTGGGGCGCTGCTCGCCAAAAGTGTCATTTTGAGACGGTGACGTGCAGGATCAACACCTTAAACGTGCATGGTTTTTATTTTTACAACTAAAGATTGTTGGATTTCGGTTCTACAGTGCGACTGGGTTTTCGTGATGGTGCTCTGATTATTTCCAATAGTAATGGGCGCCCATTCCGGAGCCGTCAGGTCATTTATGCCGAGCCGATTCGTAAGCTCTACCTTTTGCATCGCAAACGAATAGTCAGCGACCACGAACTGGGTCCGTCAGAATTCTGGCGGCGGTCGAGCGGCAAGTCGGCTCCAAACTCTCGGTTGACGCCGCAATGCTTTGCGGGCTGCTTGACCGGCCCGGTTGTTCCTGCAATGAGGCTCAGGCGCTTGCAGTGAGAGACGGTGCGTCCGCGCGATGATGTCTCTTTCATCTTTCGCGATTGCGGGCCACGGCTCGATATTCTTCTAAACCGACACCGCGTGCGCTCGATCGCAACGCCCCGCATCGGGATCTTTCATGGCGCGTGACCAGATCGATATGACGCCGCTGCAATCGCGCGACGAACTCGTGGCTTGGCTGGAGGCAGGCGCGAAGCCTTCGTCCGAATTCCGCATCGGCACCGAGCACGAGAAAACTCCGTTCACGCTTCAGGGCCACGACCCGGTGCCTTACGAAGGGTCGCGCGGCATCGGCGCCTTGCTCGAGGGTATGCAACTGCTGCTCGGCTGGGAGCCGATCATGGAGCAGGGCAACATCATCGGTCTTTATGACGTCACCGGGGGCGGTGCGATTTCACTGGAGCCGGGAGGACAGTTCGAACTGTCGGGTGCGCCGGTCGAGACAGTGCATCAAACCCAAGCCGAGCTTGCAGCGCATCTGGCGCAGGTCAAGGAGATCGCGACGCCGCTCGGTATTGGATTTCTCGGCCTCGGCATGACGCCCTCCTGGTCGCTGGCGCAGATTCCGATGATGCCAAAGGGCCGCTATAGGATCATGCGCGACTACATGCCGAAGGTCGGCCGCTACGGCCTCGACATGATGTTTCGGACCTGCACGGTGCAGACCAATCTCGACTTCTCATCCGAAAGCGACATGGTCAAGAAGCTGCGGGTGTCGGTGGCGTTGCAGCCGGTTGCGACGGCGCTGTTCGCAAATTCTCCGTTCACCGAAGGCAAACCGAATGGCTTCCTGTCGTATCGTTCGGAAATCTGGCGCGACACAGACAACGCTCGCGCCGGAATGATCCCCTGGGCGTTCGAGGGCGGCATGGGTTTCGAACGCTGGGTCGACTACGCGCTCGACGTTCCCATGTATTTTGTCAAGCGCGGCGAAAATTATATCGACGTATCCGGCTCCTCGTTTCGTGATTTTTTTGACGGCAGGAATAACGCCATCCCCGGCGAGCGGCCGACCCTTTCGGACTGGGCCAATCATCTGTCGACAATTTTCCCGGAGGTGCGGCTCAAGCGGTATCTGGAAATGCGCGGCGCCGACGGCGTGCCTTGGACGCGTCTGCCGGCGCTTTCGGCGTTCTGGGTCGGGTTGCTCTATGACGACGCCACTCTCGATGCTGCGTGGGACATCGCGAAGCGCTGGAATGCGCAGGAACGGCAGGCGTGGCGCGATGACGTCTCGCGCTTGGGGTTCAAGGCTCGGATCAAGAATCACTATCTGTTCGAAATTGCCAAGGAGTGCCTTATGCTGGCGCATGGAGGCCTGCGCCGGCGCGGCCGTATCGACCATTTCGGTCGCGATGAGTCGCGGCATCTGGAGCCGCTCGATCAAATTCTGGATTCGGGCCGCTCTCCGGCAGAGGAGATGCTGGAGAAGTTCAACGGCGCGTGGGCTGGGTCCGTGGAACCCGCCTATAGCGAATACGCTTTTTAGAGGAGCCTTGGGTCGCGTCGCGAACAGGCGGCGGAACGGGCGATAAATACAAATCCGTTCCGTTTGCTTTGCGGGTGTGGGAGATTCGATTCTGCCGAATCGAGGGATCATTGGGTCAGCGGGTTGTTTCGCGGCAATTGTTCATCCGACGTACATCGAGGTCGGGATTTAATGAATCCCATCCGCGCACGTCCTTGTTCGGGATACGTCGTTTTGCGGCACGTGATGAAAGTCTATGCACTCAAGGTCGGCCTGACGCTGCTGGCAGGGCTGTTGTTGATCTCCGTTCCGGCGACGCGTCCGGCCTATGCCCAGACGAATTTCGATCGACCGGGCGCTGACTATCTGCGGGCGCCGCTGCGCTCGGGAGATCCGGCCGATTGCGGCTTGGCATGCGAACGCGACCGCCACTGCCGAGCCTGGAGCTTCAGCTATCCCACCGAACGGTCGGAAACCGCGGTGTGCTGGCTCAAGAATGCCGTACCGCCGCGGATCGCGAATCGGTGTTGCGTGTCCGGCGTTCGCGGCGCGGGCGTGATCGAGCGACGGATCGGCCCGGTAGAAACTTCCACCGACCGCTCTGGCGGCGACTATCGCAATTTCGAAGTCAAGAAAGACGACAGAGCCGACACCGATCAGATTTGCAAGCATGCCTGCGATGCCGATAGCAAGTGCCGGGCCTGGACCTATGCGCGGCCGGGATACGCCGGCAAAGCCGCGCGATGCTTCCTGAAAAAGGAAATCAAACCGCCGCATCGTAGACCCGGATTCACGTCCGGTGTCGTGCGATAGCTCGCGCAATCGCTATCCGTGCTGGGCCGGGACACGCCTGCGATAGATTTAACCGCCATCATGGATTCCTATCGGCGGGACGCGCAAAGTACCGCCGAAATCAGACAGCTGAAATCAGACAATTGAGTTTGGATAACTTTTGAGGCGTCACAGACTCACACGTCCACATTGGCGCTGAGCGAGTTGTCCTGGATGAACTCGCGGCGCGGTTCAACCACATCGCCCATCAGCTTGGTGAAGATGTCGTCGGCCTCGTCGACCTCCTTGATCTTCACCTGCAGCAGGGTACGCTCGCCGGTGTCGAGCGTGGTTTCCCAGAGCTGGTCCGGGTTCATCTCGCCGAGACCTTTGTAGCGTTGCAGCGCCACGCCCTTGCGCCCTGAGTCGGTCACCGCCTCGAACAGACTGACCGGACCATGGATCGCGGTTTCCGTATCCTTTCGGCGCAAGAGGCCGGGCCGCGGATAGGCGTCCTGCAGCTTCGCGGCGTATTCATCCAGCTTGCGTGCATCGGCCGAGCCAAGCAACGCGTCGTCAATGATGGCGACGTCCTTGACGCCGCGTACGGTGCGCTCGAAGAAAAAGCCCTGACCTTCCGCAAAGCGGCCGATCCACCCGCGTTCGACTTCGTCGGCGAGCGCGTCCAGCCGCTTCGCGATGTAATCGGCGGCGGCGTTGGCAGTGGCCAGATTTTCGGTGATCCTCGGATTCATCACGCCGGCGATCGCCGCCTGCTCGATCACCTCGCGGTTGTAACGGTTATGCAGATTCTGCAGCACGTTCCGGATCACGCGGGCGTCCTCCACCAGCGCCAGCAGATCGCGTCCGCTGCGGTCTTCGCCGGTGGCGAGTTTGAACACGCAGTCGTCGAGGCCGGTCTCGATCAGATAGTCCTCCAGCGCCCGCTCGTCCTTCAGGTACTGTTCGGACTTGCCGCGGGTCACCTTGTAGAGCGGCGGCTGTGCGATATAGAGATGGCCGGCCTCGATCAGCGCCGGCATCTGGCGGAAGAAGAAGGTCAACAGCAACGTGCGAATATGCGCGCCGTCGACATCGGCGTCGGTCATCACGATGATCTTGTGATAGCGCAGTTTCGCGAGATCGAAATCCTCGCGGCCGATGCCGGTGCCAAGCGCAGTGATCAACGTGCCGATCTGCTCCGACGACAGCATCTTGTCGAAGCGCGCGCGTTCGACGTTCAGGATCTTGCCGCGCAACGGCAGGACCGCCTGGAATTCGCGGTTGCGTCCCTGCTTGGCGCTGCCGCCGGCCGAGTCGCCCTCGACGATAAACAGTTCCGACTTCGCCGGGTCGCGTTCCTGGCAGTCGGCGAGCTTGCCGGGGAGCGAAGCGACGTCGAGCGCACCCTTACGCCGCGTCAGTTCGCGCGCCTTGCGCGCGGCCTCGCGGGCGGCAGCGGCTTCGACAACCTTGCCGACAATGAGCTTCGCCTCGGTGGGATGTTCCTCAAACCAGGCGGCGAGCGCCTCATTGATGACGTTCTCGACCACGGGCCGTACTTCTGACGACACCAGTTTGTCCTTGGTCTGCGACGAGAACTTCGGGTCCGGCACTTTCACCGAAAGCACTGCGGTGAGGCCCTCGCGGCAGTCGTCGCCGGTCAGCGCGATTCTCTCCTTCTTGGCCATAGCTTCGGCATAGCCGTTGACCTGCCGCGTCAGCGCGCCGCGGAATCCGGCCAGATGGGTGCCGCCGTCGCGCTGCGGAATGTTATTGGTGAAGCACAGGACATTCTCGTGGTAGCTGTCGTTCCACCACAACGCCGCCTCGACATTGATGCCGTTCATGTCGGCGCGGATCATGATCGGATCCGGCACCATCGCTTTCTTGTTGCGGTCGAGATACTTGACGAATTCGGTGACGCCGCCGTCGTACATCATCTGCTCGCGCTTCTCGACGGCGTGACGCATGTCCGAGAGCAGGATGTTGACGCCCGAGTTCAGAAACGCGAGTTCGCGCAGGCGATGCTCCAGTGTGGCGAAATCATATTCGATGCTGGTGAAAGTCTCGGTCGATGCCAGAAAGGTAACTTCGGTGCCGCGCTTGCCGCCGGCGTCGCCGACGACTTTCAACGGCGCCAGCGCATCGCCATGGGCGAATTCGATCAAGTGTTCCTTGTCCTTCCGCCAGATGCGCAGGCTCAGCTTGCTGGAGAGCGCGTTGACCACAGAGACGCCGACGCCGTGCAATCCACCGGAGACCTTGTAGGAATTCTGATCGAATTTTCCGCCGGCGTGCAGTTGCGTCATGATGACTTCAGCCGCGGAAACGCCTTCACCCTTGTGAATGTCGACGGGAATGCCGCGACCGTCGTCGCGTACGGTCACCGAATTGTCGGCGTTGAGGATGACCTCGACGGCGGTGGCATGTCCTCCCAGCGCTTCGTCGATGGCGTTGTCGACCACTTCATAGACCATATGGTGCAGACCGGAGCCGTCATCGGTATCGCCGATATACATACCCGGCCGCTTGCGCACGGCGTCGAGGCCCTTGAGAACCCTGATCGATTCCGCGCCATATTCGATTGGCGTGCCAGGTTCGGTATCGGCAATTTGCTGCCGGGCAGGTTCGATCATGAAAGGCCTTCAGAAGGTGTCCCGAGACATATGCGGTACATGCGGCTGAGAAGTCTATTTCTGGCATGAAAGCGGCACCGCGCCTAGCGCAAAGTGACCCACTTCAAGTCATTGAATAGATGTGATTTTTATCTGGTTTTTCAAGGACGGAAAAAGGCGATTCGCGGCGCCCTTAAAACGGCGATTCGCGCCTCTGAAAACAGCCGCCCGGCAGCATTCCGATTGCGGCGGATAACAACCCGCTCAACCGCATCAGGAGCGGATCCGATACATCGAGCTGATGGTCGCCGAGGAGCAAGTCAGTTGGCTGGTTTGAACCTCGGCGTAGAAATGCGCGTTATCAGTAAGCCTGTAGCGCCAGCACATCGCCATCGGGCCCGAGCATCAGGTCCCAGGCATCGTCGGCGCCGAGCTCAATTTGACCCGACTTGGCGGGGCGTCCGGCCACCTTCGTTGCGTACTTGTATTTGCCGGGCGGCAAATCGAGCGCGGGATGCTGGCTTGATTGCGGGCCGCCTGCGCCTGCCGCCAGCTTGATGGTCTGCTTGTTGATGGTGATGGTGGCGTCCGATTGTCCCATGTTGCCCAGCATCAGCCTCGCCTGACCGGGCTTAGGCAGCACTTCGCCCTTGGCGGCGGCGGCCGGAATCTTCTGCGCGAGGTTGACTGTGGTCTCGGCGTTCTGGCGGCCGAGCTTCAACATGGCCGGGCCATCGGGAGAGGTGAATGCCAGTTGGACGCGATCCGGTTGGGTGATCGCGCGGTCCGGCAACTCCTTCCATCCGCGTTTGCCCAGTTCGTCGCGATAGAAGGCAAGCACGGAAGCCAGATCGGCCGGAATACTGGCCTCGAGTTCCTGGCGGAACGGAGCATCGCTGCCCGGCAGCTTGCCCGTTGAGAGGGAACTCAAGGTATGTTCTTTTGGGACCGGCAACGCGGAATCCGGCTCTGCTTCAAGCGGCTTGGGAGCCGCTTTCGCAGCCGGCTGATCATCGGTGGCACTGGAGCCGGCATTCGCCATCTCGAGACCCGACCCGTTCGCGCTGACATTGGTTTTCGGGCCCATCTGCATGACGGTGATCGAAATCTCCTTGCCGCCCTTGGAGAACTGCATCGCGGCCATGTTGGGATTGTTGATGACTGAAGGCTGAGCCTTCCAGCCGAGCGGCTTCAGGGCGTTACGATAAAAACCTGCAAGCGCCTTCACGCTCGACTGTGATTCAAACTCGAGTTTGCCGTCTGAGCCATCGAACTCGACATTCTCCGCGCCTTCCGGCACCGGGATTGGCGTGGTCTTGCCGGACTGCGCATGCAAGGGAGCGTCCGACAGCTTCGCGGATTGTTGCGCGCGATGAGCACTGTCGGCTGCGATCAGCTCCGTCGCCATCGACATCGCGTCCTTCATGAAATCATCGTCGGCCTTTTCGCGCGCGCCCGGGCGGCCAGTGCGGCCGGGGTCACCTGCATGACGAAGCTGACGAGGGTCAGATCATATTTGTGGCCGAGCTTGAGCGTGCCGGTCTCTTCAGGAGAGGTGAAATTGAGCGACACCTCGTCCGGTGTGATGATCGCTCCCTTGGCCTCTTCCTTCCAGTTACGTGCGGCCAGTTCGCGACGATAGAAGGCGAGCACGGTAGGCATCTCGGCGGTCACCGTGGCGTGCGCCTCCCGGTGATCCGACGTCGCGTTGCCGGTGGTTCCGGCGTTTATGATGCGGTCCGGTCGCGGCAGGCCGTCCATATCGGGACCCGCTTGGAGATCTTGCGGCAGGGCAAATGGCGCGACCCTGATGTCGACAGCGGTTTTGTCGTCATCGAGTCGCCGTAACGACACCATGATCGGTAACTGCCTGTCGCGATCGTCACGCCTGAAATAGGCGCGCGCACCATTGTCGATCTTGTCGTCGATTGCGGCATTCGGCCAGCGCGTCTTGGCGTCGTCGGCGGATAACGCCGTCCACCCGGTTGCGGCGAGTTCGCGATTGAAGAAATCAAGATTAGCGTCGGTGTTGCCGTGGGCTGTGCAGCCGAAGTAAGGCCTGCGCTCATCGTAGACGATATCCGTTGCTCCCGGTGGAAACGGAACGTCGGCGTAGATCCGGTTGGCGCTGTAATGGACCGCGGATCGGTCCGGGCGGCCGAGCGCCTGTGTGAAGGATACCGACAGGCCATGCACGCCCTTCTTGAACAGCAGACCGGTCGCCGTCTCCTCGAGTGGCCGCACATATTGCATCCAGCCATTGTCGGTCATCAAAGCCTTCACCGACTGGACTGTGGAAGGCACCACGCCCTGCACCGTGTAGACCACGCGGTCGGTTTGCGAGTCCGTGGTTTCCTGCGCGTCCGGAAGGCGCGGCAACTGGTTGACCTCGACCATGCCGCTCTCCGCCATCGCTGCCGATGCGCCGGCAATCCACGCCAGCGAGAATGCAGCCAGAACGTATCGACGTGCCGGCGCGTGAGGTCGGCATTTCGGTGCGGGCATGATTGATATCTCCGGAGAACACCAAAAGGGGCGGGCGGCAAGTGTGCCGGTCAGGATGTCGTACAAAGCCTGGAGCATGGTCCCGAAAAATGAGAGCCGATTTTCGGATAGGATCATCCCCGTTCAAAGGACGAGCATTGAATCTGATTCAACGCCGTAGAACAGACTCTAGTCGTGCAGGATGAACCTTTGGTTCAAAGCGATGCCGGTGCTCGGCGGGCGATCCGTCCCGAGTCGACGTCGAAAATCTCGCTGCCGGCGCCGACGTTGGCGAACGCGGCCGGGTCAGCTCCACTCATCCAGACCTGGGCTCCGAGACCTTTGAGTTCGCCGAACAGCGCGTTGCGGCGGTCGGGATCGAGGTGCGCCACCACCTCGTCGAGCAGCAGCAGCGGTGTGATCCCCGTCATCTCGGCCACGAGGCCCGCATGGGCCAGCACGAGCCCGATCAAGAGCGCTTTCTGCTCGCCGGTGGAGGCGTCCTTCGCGGGCATGTTCTTGGGCGCATAGGTCACTTCGAGGTCGGTGAGGTGCGGGCCATCGAGCGTGCGGCCGGCGGCGGCATCGCGGGCGCGGTTCGCGCGCAGGATCTCGCGGTAGCGGTCTTCCACTGTCGTGGCCGGCGCGGTGAGCAGCGCGTTTTCCATCCAGCCGCCGATGCCGATTCTTGCCGAAGGGAATGAGGAGGCTCCGCCGCGCGCCTCCAATGCGGTGGAAAGGCGAGTGACGGTTTGTGCGCGCATCGCTGCGACCGCAACGGCAAGCTCTGCGGTTTCACGTTCGACGGCGCTGCACCAGAGATCGTCGTAGTTGCGCATCTCAAGCAGGCGGTTGCGCGAGCGCAGACTGCGCTCCAGCGCCGCGACGCGACCGGAGTGATCGTTGTCGATCGCCAGCACCAGGCGGTCGAGGAAGCGCCGTCTTTCCGACGCCGATCCGGTGAACAGGCCGTCCATCGAAGGCGTCAGCCACACCATGCGCAGATGGTCGCCGAAAGCGGCTGCCGATGCGACGGGCTCGCGGTCGATCCGGCATCGCCGGCCGCTCGGAGCTGCTTCATTGTTCGGCGCGTCGATGCCGGTGCCGAGCGTCGCAAGACCGAGCGCGCCCTGCACCTCGGCCGACACCGCCCAGGAGCCGTCGTCCGTGTTGTCAGCGATGTCTTCGCGCGTAGCACGCCGCAACCCGCGTCCCGGCGATAGGAGCGATACGGCCTCAAGGCAATTGGTCTTGCCGGCGCCGTTCGGCCCGACCAGCACGACCATCTCGCTACGCGTCTCGAACGTCGCGGCGCGATAGTTGCGGAAGCGGGTGAGGCTCAAACGGCGAATGCGGGAGGGGATCATGGGCAACGATTATCACATCCCCGGTCATCATCCGCGAAGGCACGATGATCCGGTCGTCCATAAGGTGCGATGCGGGTAATGGATGTCCAACGGAATACTGTATGCCACGCCTTCGTGGGCGTGACTTTGATGTTGGTTCGTTGTCGCCGGGTGCGGCTAAAGGGCCATCACACCCGCATCGGCATCAGCACATAGAGCGCGCCCTTGGAATCCCTGTCCTGCACCAGCGTTGGTGACCCGGGGTCGGCGAGCTTCAGCACCGCAGCTTCGCCTTCGATTTGCGCGGCGATGTCCAGGAGATAGCGTGAATTGAATCCGATATCGAGTGCGTCGGAGGTGTATTCGACTTCGAGTTCCTCGGTGGCGCTGCCGGAATCAGGATTGGTCACGGACAGAACCAGCTTGCCCGCTGATAACGCCAGCTTCACGGCGCGGCCGCGCTCACTGGAAATCGTCGAGACGCGATCGACCGCGGCCTCGAAGTCTTTTTTGTCGACGACCAGTTCCTTATCGTTGTTCTGCGGGATTACTCGGCCGTAGTCCGGGAAGGTGCCGTCGATCAACTTGGAGGTCAGCACGACGTGGCCGATGGTGAAGCGGATCTTGCCCTGCGACAATTCGATCCCGATCTCGGCCTCGCTGTCCTCGATCAACCGCTGCACCTCGCCGACAGTCTTGCGCGGGATGATGACGCCGGGCATTCCCTCAGCACCCTTGGGCAGCGCGAGATCGAGTTGCGCCAGGCGGTGACCGTCGGTCGCAACGCCGCGCAGCGTCGCGCTCTTTGCGCTGCCCGCGCCATGCAGGTAGATGCCGTTGAGATAATAGCGGGTCTCTTCGGTCGAGATCGCGAATTGGGTACGATCGATCAGTCGTTTCAGGTCCGCTGCAGCCAGCGAAAAGGCATGCGTCATGTCGCCAGCCGCGAGGTCCGGGAAATCGTTCTCCGGCAGCGTCTGCAGGGTGAAGCGAGAGCGTCCGGCGCGGATGGTTAAAACCGAGCGGTCGCCGTCGCCTTCCAGCACGATTTGCGCACCGTCGGGCAGCTTGCGGACGATGTCGTAGAACATGTGCGCCGGAACCGTGGTCGAGCCGCCGGTTCCGGTTTCCGCCACCAGCGTTTCCGTTACCTCTAGATCGAGATCGGTGGCCTTTAGCGACAATTTGGCGGTTTCGGCGCGAACCAGCACGTTTCCCAAGATCGGGATCGTGTTCCGCCGTTCGACCACGCGATGCACGTGGCTAAGCGATTTCAGCAGTTGCGCGCGTTCGACGGTGACCTTCATTGCAAATCCGTCCGATCAAATTCCCGTCATGTGCTGAAAATGCCGCGGGACCGCGGCACGTAAACCCCGAGTTCAACGCCGATTTTGCTTAAATTCGGCGGGACCGCAAGGTGGCGCGGAAGCCCGTCCGGCGCAAGCCTATGGCTCGCTCCGGTCCGGCCTTTTCCCGGCATTTTGGCAGAAAATTCCCGCCGCGCCGCGCCTATTCCTGAAGCTGGCGTTTCAGCAATTCGACTTCGTCGGAGAGCGTCACGTCTTTCGACACCAGCGCCTCGATCTTGCGGACGGCGTGCAGCACGGTGGTATGATCTCGCCCCCCGAACCGGCGGCCGATCTCGGGCAGGGAACGCAGCGTCAGCGTTTTAGCGAGATACATTGCGACCTGCCGCGGCCGCACCACATTGGCGGTGCGGCGCGAAGACAGAAGGTCCGAGCGGCTGACATTGTACTGTCGCGCGACGACCCGCTGGATGTCCTCGATCTTGATGCGCCTCGGTTCTTGGGGACGGACCAGGTCACGGACCTCGCGCTCTGCCATTTCGAGAGTGACCGGCTGGGCGTTGAGCTTGCTATGCGCCAGAAGCCGGTTGATCGCCCCCTCGAGGTCGCGCCCGTTGTGCGTGATCGTTTTCGCTAGATAATCCAAAACCTGTTCAGGCACGTCGAAACTGGCGTGATGCGTGCGCGCAGCTTCAACGCGCGATCTCAAAATGCCAAGCCGAAGCTCCTCGCCGAGCGAACCCATTTCGACCACGAGCCCGCCGGCGAGTCGGGATCGTACGCGATCGTCGAGGCTTTCCAGGTCGGACGGTGGCCGGTCGGCTGCAATGACGACTTGGCGGCCTGCATCGATGAGCGCATTCAACGTGTGGCAGAATTCGGCCTGTGTCGATTTGCCTTGCAGGAACTGCAAGTCGTCGATGACGAGAACGTCGATGCCGCGGAGTGCTTCCTTGAAAGCAAGCGCTGTCTGCGTCTTGAGAGCGGCGACGAAGCCATACATGAACTTCTCCGCCGTCAGGTATAGCACTCTGCGCTCGGTGCCTGCATTGCCCGCCCACGTGACGGCTTGCAGCAGATGGGTTTTGCCGAGACCGACGCCGGCGTGGATGTAAAGCGGATTGAACATCACGCTGTCGCCGCGCCGGCCTTCCGCCACCTGACGCGCCGCGGCGTGGGCCAGCGTATTGGAGCGGCCGGTGACGAAACTTTGAAACGTCAGCCTCGGGTCAAGGGGCGAACCGCCGAGGGCGTCGTGGTTGGCCGATGCCGGCGCGGTCGCAACCGTTTTCAGCTCATTGCCGTTCCGGCCCTCACTGCGTTCGAGACGGTGCACATCGGTTGCGGGTGCTTCCCTGACGGGCGCAGCGCAGCGCATGGCCGAGCGCACGGTAAGATCGATCCGGTGAACGTCCGGCAGTTCGGCCTGCCAGCAGGCCAGCACACGCTCGGCGTAATGCGCCTGGATCCAGCTTTTCAGGAACCGCGTCGGCACCGACAGGCGGACACTCTCGGCATGGACGCTCTCCAGATCCATTCTCGCGAACCAGCTCGAATAGATGTCCTCTCCAACGGTCGAGCGCAATCGACCCTTCACACGCGACCAGCGTTCCTGTTCTGTGTCTGACATTTCTCGTGACGACTTTTCTGGTTTGATGATGTTCGGATGCGGCTGCTTCTCTGGAAGGCCACGCATTCGCTGTGATCCTTCGAGGCGCTTCGTTTCGGCCAT